>JAEWVF010000059.1 GCA_023459215.1 Chloroflexota bacterium | reverse complement strand
CATGGTTTAAGATTTCTGGCTGGGTCTCGATAAACTCGACCATTACGCTCGAAATGACAAATCTTTAGCGAGATTATCGGGTCTTTGTTACTTCAATCAAATTCCCATGCGGCGCGATGATTTCGGTTACGCAGCCGGTTCCCAGCAAGAATCGCTTTCCGCCGGTTTGGGCCAGTGCGTCTTTGATTTCCGCCCGGATTTCCTCCGGTGTGCCCAGCGCCAGGGTTTCGCGCCGTAACCCGCCGCAGACGATTCCGGGAAAGCGTTTTTGTCCCTCGATCAGGTTGGGGGCGGTATCGCGGTCGTGCCAGTTAAGAACCTGCACCGGGTAATCGGCAACCGCGTCAAAATAGACATTTTCGCCGTGCAGGTGGGCCATATTGAACCACAATGAACGGGCCGAATCCAAAACGGTCTGGTCGTAGCCCCAGCCGAAGCGCAGGAACTCATCTTTGGTCAGCAGGCCGGCCTGGGCGTGCTGGACGGCGTAGAAAACCCCGTCAATGCCGGTTTCGATGGCTGTTTTGATAAATCGGCGGGTCGTCTCGGCAATCACTTCAAGGCCGCGTTGGAGCAGTTCCGGGTGTTGGCGCAGGTGCAGGATCAGCCGTTCGCCGCCGGCCAGGTTCTTGGCCTGGGACATGGGGCTGAAAATGGTCTGGATGATTGGCTCAGACGCCGGGAGTCGCTCACGGAGCAGGCGCAGGCACTTTAATTGGGCGGCAAGCTGCGGGGCGTCCGCGTCCAGCACTTTCAGTTTGAGCCAGTCTTCCGGCGCGGCGACCACTCTTTTCGTGTAGCGACGGTTTCCTTCGGCGAGACCTTCCCAAACATCCTCTGCGCCCCAATCTTTCAGGCAGAACGACGAGGCCGGGGTTACTTTGACCAAATCCCACTGGTAAATTGACTGCCAGTGCAGGGTGGCGGCGGCTAGGCGCTCGGGGTCCTGGTCATCGACCGGGAAGTGCCGCCAGAGCGCGACCGGCGGACGGTCTGCAATTTCGCCGCGCAGGGCGGCTTCGAGGCGTTGGCGATGAATGTTCATACCTCCATTATAATGGGGCCGATGGATTTTTCGACCCCGACCTTCCTGTTTCTCTTCCTGCCGCTCTTCCTGACGGTTTACTGGTTCAGTGAGCGGCGGGTGCGTGTTTATGTGCTTTTGCTGGCCAGCCTGGTCTTTTTGGCCTGGGGGCAGGCGGTTGCGCTGGCCTGGTTGGGGGCGGCGTTTGCCTTAACGTATGTTTTTGGCCTTCTGGCGGAGCGGGGACGGGGTCGCAAGCCCTGGCTTTGGGCCGGGATTTTGGCGAATCTGGCGCTTTTGGCTTTTTTTAAGTGGGTTCCGCTCTACGGTTTGGCCTGGCTGCCGTTAAATTGGTCGGATGCGGCCCGCGGGCTGGCTGTGCCGCTCGGGCTTTCGTATTTTGCCTTCCAGGCGATTTCGTACCTGGTGGATACCTGGCGTGGGACGATTCCTGCCGAGCGTGACCCGGCCCGGCTGGCCCTGTACCTGCTTTTCTTCCCCAAGCTGGTTTCGGGGCCGCTGGTGCGTTTCAAGCCCTTTGCCGAGCAGGTGAATGAGTTAAATCCGAATGCGGAGCAAATCGCGAGCGGAATCCGGCGTTTGCTGGCGGGTTTTGTCAAGCGTGCCCTGATTGCCAATCAACTGGCGATTTTTGTCGATGCGGCTTTTAACCAGCCAATGGCCAACCTTGAACCTCGTTTTGCCTGGCTGGCGCTGATTGCCTATACCCTGCAAATCTACTTCGACTTTTCGGGTTATACCGATATGGCGCTCGGCCTGGCGGCCATGGCCGGGATTAAACTTCCTGAGAACTTCAACCTGCCTTATACCGCCGAAAGCATCAGCGATTTCTGGCGCAGGTGGCATATCTCGCTCTCGACCTGGTTCCGCGAATATGTTTTTTTTCCGCTCGAACGGCGGCGATTGCCGTTTTTGGGACAGCAAATCAACATCCTGATTGTTTTTGCGCTGACCGGTCTGTGGCACGGCTTCAAGCCGACTTTCCTGGCCTGGGGTTTGCTTCACGGATTGGCGATTGCGCTTGAGATGAGTGGTTTTGGCCGCTGGCTGAAATCGATTTGGCGGCCCGTGCGCCATCTGTACGTTCTGACGGTGGTGCTGGCGGGCTGGGTTTTCTTCCGCGCCGGTAATTTTTCTTTTGCCCTCGAGTTTTTCCGGCGTCTGGCCGGGGATACCAGTGGGTTGGTGTTTCGTTCGTTCAGGGATTCCAGTCCGCTGCCATTTATCGAGCCTTCTTTTGTGATCGTGCTGGTTCTGGGCCTGCTCTTTAGTCTGCCTGTCGGGCCGGCCTGGAGAAATCTGCGAACTCGCCTTGAGGAAACCCGCCCAGCCCTGTTCTTTATTTTTCAACCGCTTGAAGACGGGCTGCTGGTGGCCCTCTTCGTACTTGGCTTGGCCATGCTGCTGGCCGGCGGTTTTGCCCCCAATATTTACGCGACTTTCTGATGATGAATCTTTCCACCCTGCGAACTTGGTACACCCGTTTCTTTGTCTTGCTCTTTCTTGGCGCCTCTTACTTCCTGCTGATCCGCAGCGCGGATGGCGGTATTGCCGGTTTTGACTCGTCTTTTTGGGGTCAGCGCAAACTAATCGCCTTTGTCGCTGACTTGCGCCTGGCGCTTGGCGACCGGGTTTTCCCCAACGTTTTGGTTGGGGAAGAAGGCTGGATGATTTTCACCGGCGAGGGCAGTCTGGATAATTATCAGAATTCGATAGATTTCTCTGATGAGAAAATTGTGTCCATTCAACAAAAATTGTTCACCTTGCACCAAAGATTGGCGAACCAGGGGATAGTTTTGTTGTTGGTGGTAGTTCCAGATAAACCTACTCTTTATCCTGAAATTGTGCCCGAACATCTTGGCCGGGAGAGCGGCGAAACGCGCTTAAATCGATTATTAAACTATATACAACAAAATGGACCCACTAACTCTGTTGTTGACCTTCGCTCGATGAGAAAAGATGCGGAGCTTCCCTATTTGATTTATTCAAAAACTGATTCGCATTGGAATGATTACGGTCAGTTTATCGCATATCGAGCCATTCTGAAACGCCTGGAAGATTCTGTCTCTGTTACCCCCTATTCGATAGATCAGTTTGAAATTGGCTGGGGGGACGATCAGGTCCTGGATTTACCAAATAATATTGGTTCTGTGCGAGTTTTTGAGAAACCGGTTGTGATGACACCCAAGTTTGAATATCCGGCAATGCACAGGGAACTAAATGTTAACAATCGCAAGATTTTCATGTCTTGGATTGAAGATGATAACCTGCCTCGTTTACTAATGTATCATGATTCTTTTGGTTTTCCTCTTGCCAAGTGGTTATCAATGAATTTCCAAGAAACTATCTCGATTCCGCATTATTCGGGTAATACGATTTGGAACTTAAATTGGATTGAACAGACAGATCCAGATGTTGTAATTATAGAAATCGCGGAGCGTTATTTACATGATTTGGATGTGTTACTTGGAGATTAGTTGAAAGATGGTTATTACACTACTTACAGGGGTCTATCTTTTTTTTCTGTTCCTGGTTTATGGGACTGAGATTATAAGATGGATTCAATTTGTTCTTTTTGGGCAAATACAAGATATAAAGGTTCATATTTCTATCCGTGTAATTCTGGGAATGATCTTTCTCACAACTGTTGGGATGTGGCTGTCTCTATTCTTGCCATTAGGATGGTTTGTAAATTTACTATTCTTTCTTGGAGCCGTTTTTTTGGTACTACATAATTGGCCTTTGCACTTTCCTGTGGTTAATGTGCGTTTGATTTTCTCGCAACCACATCTAAAATGGCCAACAATTTTTATTGCTCTTGTAGTTTTTGTTTATGCATTGATTAATACTAGCGGTAGATCCACTAACCCCGATACCTTGCTGTATCATATTCAGACAATCCGATGGATTGAAATTTATCCCGCTATCCCTGGGCTGGCAAACTTGCATTTTCGGCTTGCCTTTAATTCTTCCTGGCTTTTACTTAATGCACTTTTTAGTTTTTCTTTTTTGTTTGGGCAATCTTTGCATATTATGCTTGGTTTCCTGTTTGTGATCTCATCCGGGTATTTCCTTGATGGTTTCCATGAAATCATTTCAAAAAAATCGCTCCGCGGTTTGTTTCGGTTGTTATTGTTGCCTCTCCTGATTTATGTTTCAAAATCTGAGTTGTCTTCGCCGGGAACGGATGTTCCCGCAATTTTGTTTATGTGGATCAGTTTAGAATTATTGTGGAATTCTTGGGATGAAAACAATAAAGCTCTTAATTCTGTTCTCCAAATTGTTGCGATTATCTTTTCACTATTCGCTGTGACTGTGAAATTATCAATGTTGCCAATACTTGTAATCCCCGGTTTGCTCTTGCTTAAAAATTTGTCAAATAGAAGGTTTTTGTTCGCGACAGTTTTGTTGGCGTTGTTTATTTTGCTTCCGTGGCTTGGTAGATATGTGATTCTTTCGGGCTATCTTCTGTATCCTTTCCCTGCGATAGATATTTTTTCTTTCGATTGGAAGGTGCCATTGCCAAGAGTGCGCGAGATTCGCGACGAAATTGTAGCTTTTGCAAGGATGCCAGGAAAACCGATAGAGTATGTGCTAAACCTTTCTTTTAGTGAGTGGTTTAAGCCTTGGCTTATGAAACTAACGTTTTTCAGGCAGGTTTTGGTGCTGGGTGCGCTATTTTCTCCATTATTGTTTGGACTGTATTCTGTACTTAGGGTAAAAGTTGGTAAGCAGTTATTGGGTTTATATTTGTTTATGTATTTTGGCCTAATATACTGGTTACTAACCGCCCCTGCTTTTCGATTTGGCTTTGGTTATATTGCTTTAGTTCTTGTGTTTATTGTTCTAATGTTGTTAAATATAAAATTTTCTACATGGGCAAAACCTTTAGGGTCTGCCGTGCTAATAATTTGTTTTTTATATTTGTCTTACTTATTAGGCGAGTCATTGAAAAACAAAAACATTTCAGACCGGGCAATCTTTCCGGTAGAGTATGAATCGCCACAGACCGTAGCGTGTTTTATTGGCGATAAGAAGCTGGATTGTGCAAATATGTATGGATGGTGTGGCTATAACTCGTTTCCGTGCACAACTACAATAAGGTCTGAATTGCTACTGAGGGGCGATGATTGGCACCAGGGGTTTCGCTCAGCAGGCCATTAAGTTTTGTGCGCGAAAATTTGTTTTATTTTTTTGCGCGCTGGGAAAACCAGCTTTTGATAAAAAAAGCATACACGGCAACCCCGGCTGCAATTAAGATTACAGCCAGCAGATTGCTGCTTCTCTGATAGATGGCGGCTGTGCCAAATAATACCCAGGCCAGCGGATGGAACCAGCGCAGCGCATAGTTCGCCCAGAATCCGTGCTCAGGATTGGCTGTTGGTTTTACGAAGATAAAGACGGCTGCCAGGATAAAACAGGCGAAGCCAATCAGTGGCAGTGGGATTCCCAGGAACATTCAAGCCTCCATCGATGAAATTGGCACAAAAATTGAACAGATAAAGTATAAATCAAAAACCATCCCGGTAGTAAAATAGACCGATTTGCAATCATTTCATTTTTGAAAGAGGCCCCTCATGAGCACCAACTTGCAAGAACGCGCTCTCAGCGCAATTCGTTTTCTCTCGGCAGATGCCGTTCAGCAGGCCAATTCCGGACACCCCGGCCTGCCGATGGGCGCAGCCGCCATGGCGTACACCGTCTGGATGCGCCACCTGCGCCACAACCCGCAAAATCCCAAATGGCCCAATCGTGATCGTTTTATTCTTTCTGGCGGACACGGTTCGGCGTTGTTGTATTCGCTCCTGCACCTGACCGGCTACGACTTGCCGCTGGATGAAGTACGGCGTTTCCGCCAGTTTGGCAGCCTGACTCCCGGCCACCCGGAATTTGGCCTGACTCCCGGTATCGAGACGACGACCGGCCCTCTCGGCGCGGGTTTTGCCAACGGCGTGGGGATGGCCATCGCCGAAGCGCACCTGGCAGCGCAGTTCAACACCCCCGAACATAAAATCATCGACCATTACACCTACGCCATTGTCACCGATGGCGACCTGATGGAAGGCGTCGCCGCCGAGGCGGCCTCGCTGGCCGGGCATCTTAAACTCGGCAAATTGATTTATTTGTACGATGACAACCACATCTCGATTGATGGCGCTACCGATCTATCTTTCACCGAAGACCGCGCCAGGCGCTTCGAAGCCTATGGCTGGCACGTTCAAATTGTTGCCAACGGGAACGATGTCGAGGCGATTGACGCGGCCATCCAGGCGGCAAAAGCGGATGAACGGCCCTCGATCATTATGTGCCGTACCGTTATCGGCTATGGACTGCCGACCCGCGCCGGGACTTCCAAAGCGCACGGTGAACCGCCCGGAGATGCGGAACTCAACGGCGCGAAAGAAGCCGCCGGCTGGCCGGTTGAGCCTCGTTTTTATATCCCCGAAGATGCCCTGGCCCATTTCCGCGAGTCGGTTTCGCGCGGGGCCAGTTTCCAGGCTGAGTGGCAGGCCCGTTTCGATGCCTATCGCGCCGAACTGCCGGAAAAAGCCTCCGAACTGGCCCGCCGGATGCGCGGCGAACTGCCCACAGGTTGGGATTCTGCCCTTCCGGTCTTTCCGACCGATGAAAAGGGCCTGGCCTCGCGCGCCGCTTCGGGCAAAGCCTTGAATGCGATTGCCGCCAGCGTTCCTGAACTGCTCGGCGGTTCGGCGGACTTGGCTCCATCGAACAATACCTGGCTGACGGGGCTGCCCGCCTTCCAGCATGCCAGCCCCGAGGGGCGCAACTTCCACTTTGGCGTGCGTGAGCATGGCATGGGCGCCATCGTGAACGGGATGGCTTATCATGGCGGGGTGCGGCCCTTTGGCGCGACTTTCCTAGTTTTTGCCGATTACATGCGCCCGCCCTTGCGCATAGCCGCTCTTTCTCATCTTCCTTCCATCTTTGTTTTTACTCACGACAGCATCGGCGTGGGCGAGGACGGCCCGACCCACCAGCCGGTGGAGCAGGTTGCCAGCCTGCGCGCCATCCCGAACCTGACCGTTATCCGCCCGGCGGATGCCAACGAAACGGTCGAAGCCTGGAAAGCGGCCATGCTCAACCTGCACGGCCCGACTGCGTTGATTTTGACCCGCCAGAACCTGCCGACCCTCAATCGTGATCTTTTTGCGGATGCGAACCTGTTGCATAAAGGCGCTTACGTTCTGGCCGATATGGGCGATAACGCCCCGGAACTGATTCTGATGGCTTCAGGCTCGGAAGTTTCGCTGGTTGTCGAGGCTGGAATGCGCCTGGCAATGGAAGGCGTCAATGTGCGCCTGGTTTCTGTTCCGAGCTGGGAATTGTTCGAGAAGCAGGATGCCGCTTATCGTGAGTCCGTGCTCCCCGCCGCGGTTGGGGCGAGAGTGGCTGTCGAGGCGGGAATTGGCATGGGCTGGGAAAAATTCGTTGGCCAGTCCGGCGCAATCATTTCCATGGATCGTTACGGCGCTTCCGGCCCGGCCCCGATTTTGTTCAAGGAATTTGGCTTCACAGTTGAAAATGTGATTCAAAAGGCCCGCGAGGTGCTCTCCAAATGAAAGTTGCGATTGGATCTGACCATGCCGGTTTTCCGCTCAAGCAAACGGTGATCGAGGCTGTGCGGGCTGCCGGGCACGAACCGCTTGATCTCGGAACGGATTCGACCCTTGCGGTCGATTACCCGGATTATGCCGAAAAGGTGGGCCGCGCCATTTTGGACGGGCGCGCCGAGCGCGGAATCATGCTCTGTGGCTCAGCCGTAGGCGCGAATATTGCTGCCAATAAGATGAAGGGTATTTATGCCGGGATTTGCCACGATACCTATTCGGCCCATCAGGGTGTCGAGCATGACGATATGAACCTGCTCTGTCTGGGAGCGCGCATTATCGGCCCGGAGCCGGCGCGCGAAATTGTGGCGGCTTTTCTGGCGGCGCGTTTTGTGGGCAATGATCCTGGCGAGGAGCGTCACCAGCGCCGGGTGGGCAAGGTTCGCAAGATTGAGCAGGGATAATCGATGACTATTCTGACCCAGGCGGAATATAAGAATGTTGAGCGGCGAGTCTCGGTGATTGTGATTGGCGCGAATTTTCTCAGCGCAGTAATCACTTTCTTCTACCTCGCCTCGGTTCAGCCTATTCCGCAGGGCAGCGCGCCGGTGATCGATGTTCCAGTCTTGAGCGGTTTGATCTCGTTGGTCTCGATCATCTTCTTGCTGGTGTTGGGAAATGTGGTTGGTGGTTATTTCAGCCGCTATTTTCCAAAGTGGGTCCCACTTTTGATCGATGGCGCCTCCGCGGCGCAGGTTCCCCCTCAGGCCCGGCGTGAAGTTTTACAGTATGCTGCTGCCACCGCCTTGATTTCATTGGCGATGTGGTTCGTGGCCGGGTTTATGTTTGGTTTTATGCTGACTGGGGCCTGGCAGGCCCTGGCCAGCGTTTTTGGCGTTGGCGGCATCATCACTTCCGCTATTGTTTATTTTGCGGTGGATGTGGCCTGGCGGCCTGTGATCTGGTTGTTCTTCCCGGATGGACGCACCAACGAAGTGGGAGCCTGGCGCAATTCGGTCAAGTGGCGGCTGGTGCTGGGCTTTGTGCTGGTGGGTTTTTACCCGGCGGCGCTGCTCTCGCTGACGGCTGTCAGCCGGGCCGAAGCCTTGCTCCAGGCGGAAAATCCGCAGGTGGTTTTGCAGAATTTGTATATCGCCCTGGGTGTCATCTCGCTGATTGCGGCTGGCGCGGGTGTGGCCTTGGCGGTGCTGGTTTCGCATTCGATTGTTGACCCATTAACCCGTTTGCAGGATGCGATGCGCCTGGTTGCGCGCAATGATTTGAGCGCCAGTCTGCCGGCGGATACCAATGACGAGATTGGCTACGTCACCCAGGGATTTAACGAGATGGTGGCCGGCCTGCGCCAGGCCGAAGTGATGCGCAACCTGCTCAATCTCTATGTCAGCCCGGAAGTGGCGCGCGAGGCGCTGGAACACGGCGCGAAGCTTGGCGGGCAATTGGTTGACTGTTCGGTTTTGTTTTCGGACATTCGCGGCTTTACCTCGCTCTCCGAGCAGATGCCGCCGGAGCAGTTGATTGATTTGTTGAACCGTTATATGAGTCGCATGGTCGATGTGGTTATCGAAAATGGCGGGCTGGTCAATAAATTTGGCGGCGATTCATTGCTGGCTGTCTTTGGATCGCCGCTCAACCCGGCTGCAAACCATTCGGCCCAGGCTATCCGCGCGGCGTTGCAGATGCAAAAGGTGCTCAGGGAGTTTAATCTTGAGCAATCCGCCCGCTCCCAGCCGGTGTTGCAGATTGGGATTGGCATTGCCAGCGGTCCGGTGGTGGCTGGCAACGTCGGCGGCGAAGGCCGGATTGAATACACGGTCATCGGCGACACGGTCAACCTGGCTGCCCGCTTGCAGGATTTGACCAAGCAATTGTCGCGATCCATCCTGGCCAGCGCCGTGACGGTTGAACAGGCTGCGCTGATGATGCCTTTTGCCGCCGAACCGCTCGATGCCATTGACGTGCGCGGTAAATCTGAACCGGTCAGGATTTATGCTGTAATTTCAGAATTGGGCCAAAAACCCTGATCTGCTCGTGTTGTGTTCTTCGAAATTCTTTCGCTTTTCTTTTCAAAAGTCATCATTCTTTGTAAATAGGAGTATTCCATGTCCACCCCCATTCAGCAACTCACCAGCCTCGGCCAATCACTTTGGTACGACAACATCCAGCGCCGCCTGCTTGACAATGGCGAACTGGCGGCCATGATTGTCCGCGGCGATATTCGCGGCGTCACCTCCAACCCGACCATCTTCCACAACGCCATCAGCAAAACTTCCGACTACGACTCGGCCCTCGTTCCGCTGGCGCTCTCCGGTTGGGACGCCGAATCCATCTTCTGGCAACTGGCTGTCGAAGACATCCGCGCCGCCTGCGACCTGTTCGCCCCGCTCTACGCCGAAACCTATGGCGTGGATGGTTACGTCAGTCTCGAAGTCAGCCCCTATCTGGCCAATGACACCGCCAAAACCCTCGAACAGGCCAAAGAACTGTGGAAAACCGTCGGGCGCTCGAACCTGATGATTAAAATCCCGGCCACCAAAGCCGGCCTGCCCGCCATCCGTCAGGCTATCGCGGCTGGAATCAACGTCAACGTCACCCTGATTTTCTCCATCGAGCGCTACCGCGAAGTTATCGAAGCCTACATGAGCGGTCTCGAAGACCGCCTGCTGATGGGCGGCGACATCGAGTACGTTCACTCGGTTGCCTCCTTCTTCGTTTCGCGCCTCGACAGCAAAATCGACCCGCAACTGCCCGCTGGTTCACCCCTGCTCGGCAAAGCTGCCATCGCCAATGCCAAACTGGCCTATGCCGTCTTCCAGGAAACCTTCAATACTGAGCGTTTCGCCAAATTGCAGCTTTCCAAGGCCAACTTCCAGCGCCCGCTGTGGGCCTCGACCGGCACCAAGAACCCGGCTTATCCCGACACGCTCTATGTCGATACCCTGATTGGCCCGGCCACGGTCAACACCGTCCCGCCCCAAACCCTGGATGCTTTCCGTGACCACGGCAACGCTGCCATGACCCTGACCGAGGATGTTGACGAATGCCGCGACCAGGTAGCCGAACTTGAAAAGATGGGCATCTCGCTTCAAAAAGTGACCGATGAGTTGGAAGAAGAAGGGGTCAAGTCCTTCGCCGATGCCTTTACCGCGCTGCTCGACTCGCTCGAAGCCCGCCGCAAATCCGCCGCGGACCAGGCCACCCCGATCCTGGCTGCCGTTAAAGAAGCCGTCTCTACCCTCGAATCCAAATCCGCCGCCCGGCGCATGTGGGAGGTCGACCCAACCCTGTGGACGGATGACCCCGCCGGACAGGCCGAAATCAAAATCCGCCTGGGCTGGCTGAAACTGCCCGAAACTTCCCGCGCCGCCATCGCCGAGATAAACGCTTTTGCCGAAACCGTCCGCGCCGAAGGTATCCAGAACATCCTACTGATTGGCATGGGCGGCTCCTCCCTCGGCCCCGAAGTTTTCTCGCTCGTTTTCTCTCCCCAAGTGCTGAGCGGAGCGACAGCGCAGTCGAAGCACAACCTTCAACCTGTAACCTTCAACATTTTAGACTCCACCGATCCCGGTCAGGTGGCTGCCACCGCCGCCCGCTTTACCCCTGAAACCACGCTTTACATCGTTGCCTCCAAATCGGGCGGCACGGCTGAAGTCATGGCCGGATTTGATTACTTCTATCACCTCTCAACGCAGAAATTCGGCGAACAGGCCGGTTCGCGCTTTATCGCCGTGACAGACCCTGGCACCTCGCTCGAAAAACTGGCCAAAGAGCGCGGCTTCCGCAAAGTCTTCAACGCCGACCCGATGGTGGGAGGCCGCTATTCGGCCCTGACTCACTTCGGGCTGGTTCCCGCCGGACTGATGGGCATCGACCTGGAAAAGTTCCTGGCCAGCGCAGAAAATATGATGAAGCAGTGCGCTGCCGATGTCCCCGCCGCGCGCAATCCTGGCCTGGTGCTGGGCGCGGCCATGGGCGGATGCGCCCTGGCCGGGCGTGACAAACTGACCATCCTGGCCGATGAGCAACTGGCCTCGGTCGGCTCCTGGCTCGAGCAGCTCATTGCCGAATCGAGCGGCAAACTCGGCAAGGGAATTGTCGTTGTGGATGGTGAGCCGCGCTACAATGCGGATTCATCCGCCTACGGCCCCGACCGTCTGTTTGCCTACCTGCGTTTCGATGGCAAGCTCGATGCTTTTGCCGCATCGCTGCGCGTTGCCGGGCATCCCGTCCTGACCTTCGACCTGGCCGATCCCCATGACCTGGGTGGCGAAATCTTCCGTTGGGAAGTGGCTACAGCCATGGCCTGCGCCCTGCTTGAAGTCAACCCCTTCGACCAGCCGGATGTCCAGATTGCCAAGGATATCGCCAAAGCCAAAATCGCCGAGTTCCGCGCCAATGGCGCCCTCAGCGCAGGTGAATTTGTCTCGTCTGAAGCTGCGGATTTCGCTTCGGTCTTGAACGGTTTTCTGGCCAAGACCCGCCCCGGCGATTATGTCGCCATCAACGCCTACTTGCCGCGCAACCCGGAATTGGATGCGATGCTCCAATCCCTGCGCGCCGCGGTGACGAAGAAAACCGGCCTGCCGACCACGCTCGGCTTCGGGCCGCGCTTCCTGCACTCGACCGGCCAATTGCACAAGGGCGGGGCCGATAACGGTGTTTTCCTGCAAATCACCTCCGACCCCGAAGCCGATTTCGACATCCCCGGCCAGGGTCTCACCTTCGGCACCCTCGAGCGCGGACAGGCCCTCGGCGACTACGAAGCCCTCGCCAGCCGCGGACGGCGCATCCTGCGCGTCCATCTGCCCAAACCGGGCGCGGTCGGGAATCTGTCTGGCCTGCTGTAATCCTTTTTTGACTGAGCGAACCGCCATGTGGGCAATTCCCGCATGGCGGTTTTTCTTCACGCTTAAAGTGTGTACAATGGAAACAGCAGATTAGCAGCTTTGCAGGAGTTGTAGATGACCGAGCGAATTATTTATAACTGTCATGTTCATGCCTTGACCGCGGATGAAGCGCCGAGCGAATTACTGAAAAATTTCTTTTGGCCTCCGCTTGGGGCCTGGCTCAGTTTTTTGTTGCGCAACAAGACGATTCTTCGCCTTTTTGTGTTTTTGCTTTCGCTGGTCGATCCGAAAACCGATAATGACGTTCTGGAACGCCAGGCCAGGTTTTTGGAGACTGGCGCACAGGCAACCCAGGCCGAAATCTTCGCTGAAATCGAAAAGCAGTACCCGCCGGGGACGAAATTCGTTGTCCTGGCGGTGGATACGACTTTTGCAAACCTGGGGAAAAATAGAAAATCCATTGATGAGCAGCATCAGGGTTTACTGCAACTGGCGAAGGAAAAGCGCGAGATTATCCCGTTTTTCGCGGTCGACCCCCGCCATGAGGATATTCTCCAGAAGGTAAAGGCCGGCGTTCGGCAGGATGGCTTTCGCGGTATCAAGATTTACCCGAATTTGGGCTATTACCCCCAGGATGCGCGCTTGTTGGCTGTTTACCAGCACTGTGTCGACGAAAATGTGCCTGTGATGGCCCATTGTTCTCCGGGCGGTTTATGGCGCTTTGGGCTGACCGAAAAGGAACGCCGCGAATATGGCAAGCCGCAAAATTATGCGCCGGTTCTGAAGGAATTCGAATCTTTGCGAATCTGCCTGGCGCATTTTGGCGGCGACCAGGAGTGGGAAGCGCACTTAAAAAGCCGTAGCGATGATTTGCCGGAGGAGCAAGTCCCCTGGTGCAAGACCATCGCCGAGATGATGCGCTCCGGGGATTATCCCAACCTGTATGCCGACATTTCCTACACCCTGTTCATGCCCCGTCCGCACCGGGAGCAGGTCGAGTATTGCGATTACCTGAAGGTTTTGCTGGAAGACCGCAAAATCCGTGAACACGTATTGTTCGGCAGTGATTTTTATATGTCAAAGCGCGAAAAAATTTCAGAGAGGGAACTCTCAATTATGCTGCGCAGCCGCCTGGGTGAGAAGTTGTTCTTCCAGATTGCCAACATCAATCCACGGAGATATTTGTATGGATAAAGATGTCAGAAAAATAGATGTTCTCTGCCAGCGTGGTCAACTGACGTTGGTGATTTTGTTTGGCTTTCTCCTACGGTTGGCCGGGATTTTTTCACGCCCGATTTGGTATGATGAATCGTTCTCGATTCTTTTCTCTCAGAAGGGGATATTTGCAATGTTAAGTGGCACAATCAGCCAAGCTGGAGGTGTGGCTGCTGATGTGCATCCTCTCGGCTATTACATTCTTCTCTCAGTTTGGTTAACACTATTTGGCGATTCTCTATTTGTTGCGCGTTTTTTATCGTTATTAGCTGGGCTTGGGCTGATTTTTATGGCGTATGTATTAACTCAACGTTTTTGGGGTCATTCAGTTGGGCTGATCGCTGCTTTTGTTGTGGCCTGTTCTCCCTTCCAGATTCATTATGCTCAAGAAATCCGCATGTATGTTTGGATGACTCTTTGGTTGATACTGGCGGTTTATGCCTATTGGCGTGCTCAAGATGCTACAGGTTGGGCTTGGTGGCTGGGATTTGCTTTTTTTTCTGCCCTGGCGCAATATACGCACCATCTTTCGGCAGTTTTTCTTGTTAGTTTGGCGATTTTCCCTGTGTTGCAGCGTGATTGGAATACTGTCAAACATACAACCCTAGCGGGGATTGTTGGGTTCTTGCTTTACTTGCCCTGGCTTATTCATCTTCCCGGTCAATTGGCTAAGGTTCAAACCAATTATTGGACAGAGCCACCGGGAATTGAACGAGTATTTACGACTTTGCTCAGTTTTACCATGAATTTGCCGGTTCCGAATGTCTGGCTTGGGCCTGCTTTATTTGTTGCTTTACTAATTATGTTGATGGCAATTTGGCAAACCTTTCGAGTGAAGAAGCGCTCGGTTTTTGGTTTGTGGGTTATGTATATGGCTTTTGTTCCGGCGGCTCTTCTTTTTTTGATATCCCAATGGATGCCCGTTTTCATTGAGCGGGCCTTATTGCCCAGCGGGTTTATGTTTTGCTTGTGGCTTGTTTGGGCTTTTTGGCAAAACCCCGCCCCTAAATTTTTGCGTTGGTTGATGTTGATTTTGCTGTCTGCGGCTTCCTTGATGGGGTTTTGGCAGTATTTAACTTATCATGATTTTCCTTATGCGCCGTTTGCACAAATCAATAGCCTGATCCGTAATAACCTTCAGGCTGGGGATGTTGTTATCCATTCCAATAAGTTAACTGCATTCCCGGCGATTTATTTTGACCCTGATTTGCCCCACCGTTATATTGCTGATCCACTTGGAGGTAGCACTGATACACTAGCCCTGGCAACACAGCAAACTTTGGGTTGGATCGCTTCTGCAGATTTTGATGCAGCAACAATGGCAGCCCCGCGTGTTTGGCTGGTGATTTTTCGACGTTCTGAACAGGAAGCTCAAGATCAGGGCCTTCTTCAGCACCCGCATCTTGTCTGGATGCAGTCCAATTACTCTTTGCAGAAAACTTATGAAATGGGTAGTGTGATTGTGTATTTATATTCCAAGTGAAAAAGTCAGTGTTCGAAACATTTTCTCAGATAGCATTCCCCTTAAACTGACTCATATACAACTGATAAAAGAACCCCTTCATCGCCAGCAGCTCGGAATGCTTGCCGCGCTCGATGATTTCGCCATCCTTGATGACCAACACTTGGTCAGCCTCGCGGATGGTCGAGAGACGGTGAGCAATCACAAAACTGGTGCGGCCCTCCATCAGCTTGAGCAGCGCCTTCTGGATGCGCGCCTCGGTGCGCGTGTCCACACTGGAGGTCGCCTCGTCCAAAATCAAAATCCCCGGGTCGGCCAGGATCGCCCGCGCAATCGCCAGCATCTGGCGCTGTCCCTGGCTCAGGTTGGCGGCGCGCTCCGAAAGCACCGTCCCGTAGCCGTGCGGCAGTTGGCGGATAAAGTGGTCGGCGTCAGCCATTTTGGCGGCATCGATCACCTCGTCGTCACTCGCGTCCAGCCGCCCGTAGCGGATATTTTCCATCACCGTGTCGGCAAACATAAACGTATCCTGCAACACCAGCCCCAGCGCGCGGCGCAGGTCGGCGCGGCGGATTTCGCGCAGGTCGTGCCCATCAATGCGGATTTGGCCGCCATCAATGTCATAAAAACGCGTCAGCAGGTTGGTGATGGTCGTTTTCCCCGCCCCAGTCGGGCCGACCAAAGCAATCGTCTGCCCTGGTAGGGCTTCCAGCGTCATTTTTTTGATGATGGGATGTCCCGTTTCGTAGGAAAAATCCACATCCCGGAATTCAACGTGACCCCGAACTTTTTCCAGCGCAAACGCCCCGGAGCTGTCTACCGTTTCAGGAGCCGTGTCAATCACCTCGAAGACCCGCTCCGCCCCGGCCAGCGCGGCCTGGATGGCGTTGTAGATATTGGCAAGCTGACGCAGGGGCGAGATAAATCCGTGCGCGTAACTGATGAAGGTGGCGATAATGCCCACGGTCACGAGTCCCTGCAAGGCCAGCCATCCGCCCAATCCCGCCAAAACGATGACAAACAGGTTGCCGAGTTGATTGGTGAGCGGCATGAGCATCATGGCGTAGGTGTTGGCGAACACGCCCGCCTTGAACACGTCCGCATTAACGCGGCGGAAATTCTCCACTGAGGTTTCGTTGCGGCGAAAAGCCTTGACCACGCGCTGCCCGCTGATGGATTCTTCCATCACGCCGTTCAGCTCGCCCAGGCTTTTTTGCAGGTCGCGGAAACCCTTGCGGGTCGATTTGGCGATAAAGTCGGTAAACCAGACCATAATCGGCACGACGATGACCGAAGCCAGCGCCAGCCAGAAGTTAAGCACAAACATGGCGACCACAAACCCGACCAGCGACAGCACACTGCCCAGCATGGCGATGACATTTTGCGAAACGGCCTGGTTGATGGCTTCGATGTCGTTGGTCAGGCGGCTCATCAACTCCCCGGCGGGGTGCGTATCGAAAAACTTGAGCGACAGGTCTTGCAGGTGGGTGAACAGGTCGCGGCGCAGGTCTTTCAGCGCGGATTGTGAAACCCGCGCCATCGTCCACGCGGACAGGGCGCTGAAGGCGTTGTTGGCAACGTACACGCCGAGCAACAACCCGGCCATCTGCGCCAGCCCGTCGAGGCGCTTATCCCCGATAAATTCATCAATGGCGCGCCCCATCAGGTACGGGCCGAGCAGGTCGAGGGCCGTGGTGAGCAGGATGAGCGCCAAAACCAGCGCCAGCGCGGCCTTGTATTTGGCGAGATACGGAATCAGCCGCAAAATGGCGCGGCGCGGGTCGGAGGCCTTTTCAATTTTGGCCTGGCGCATTGCTCCCCGGTTGGCGAGGTTGGCACGGACTTGTTGTTGGGAGGATGTCTGGTTGGTCATAAGTTCAAAACCTTTATCGAACCGCAAAGCACGCAAAGGGCGCTAAGATTTTTAAGTTTCCTTCGCGTTCTTCGCGGCTTTCGCGGTTCGTTTTTATTCCATGTTCACGCCATTCCCTAACTGGGAAGCGAAGATTTCCTGGTAAATCGGGCTGGATTGCATCAGTTCGCCATGTGTGCCTTCGGCGGCGATGCGGCCATTGTCAATCACGATGATTTTGTCGGCATTCAGCACCGTGCTGATGCGCTGGGCGACCATGAAGGTAATCATCCCGCCCTCCCGCGCCCACTCCGCCATCGCGTTGTGGATTTTCGTCTCGGTTTCCACATCCACCGCGCTGGTCGAGTCGTCCAAAATCAGGATGGCGGGGCGCAAAATCAGGGCGCGGGCGATGGCGATGCGTTGTTTCTGCCCACCCGAGAGATTGACCCCGCGCTGGTTGACGTGCGTCTCGTAGCCATCCGGCAATTTTTCGATAAATCCGTGCGCCTGAGCCGCTTTCGCCGCCGCGATGACTTCCTCCAGGCTGGCATTTGGCTTTCCATAAGCGATATTCTCGCGCACCGTGCCGGAGAACAGCACCGTCTCCTGCGGCACAATCCCGATTTGCGCCAACAGGCTGGATTGCGCCAGCTCGCGCACATCCACGCCGTTGATGCGGACACTGCCGCCGGTCACATCGTAAAAACGCGCAATCAGGTTGACGAGTGTGGATTTCCCCGCCCCGGTTGAGCCGAGAATCGCCACCGTCTGCCCGGCTTCGGCGGTGAGATTGATTCCTTCGAGCACCGCGCCGTCAATGCCGTTGTAGTGGAAGTGGACGTTGGAAAATTCCACCCTCACCCCTAACCCCTCTCCCGCGGGGAGAGGGGGACTGAACTTCCCTCCCCCTGTGGGGGAGGGGCTGGGGGTGAGGGCTTTGGCTGCGGGGGAATCCTGCACTTCGGGGGTGGTTTCCAGCACCTCGCTGATTCTCTCCGCCGAGGCCGTTGCCGCGGCGATGATGTTGGAGAGCATCACCATAATCCCCAGCGGGCCGAGGATGGTTTGCAGGTAGTTGATGAAGGCCACCAACTGCCCAATGGTGACATCCCCCTCAATGGCCTGGATGCCGCCAAACCAGATGACGGTCACAATGCCGAGGTTGACCATCATCGTCAGCGAGGGCGACATGGAGGCCATGAACTGCATCACTTTGATGTTGCGGGCGGCAAAATCGTCATTCGCCAGGTCAAACCGCTCGGTTTCGCGGGCGTCGCGCACAAAGGCCTTGACCACCCGCGCCCCGGCGATGTTTTCCTGCAAAATGTTGTTGAGCCGGTCGAGGCGCTGTTGCACCGTCAGGAAGAGCGGCCCCATTTTGGTGGTGAAAAAGACAATCAGCCCGCCCGAAACGAGCAGGATGGGCAACATAACGGTAGCCAGCCAGGGGTCGGTGTTGTACATCAAAATCAAACTGCCAACCATCAGCAGGGGGGCGCGCGTGCCAATCCGCAGGAAAACTTGCGTCAGGCGTTGGAAAACGGTTGCGTCACTCGAAAGGCGCACCATCAACTGCCCGGTGTTGAGTTTGTCAAGGTTGCCATACGAAAACGATTGGATCTTGGTGAACATGGCTTCGCGCAGGTCACGCGCCACGCTTTCGCCCGCCAAAATGGACAGGTAGTTGTTGCCCAGGGCCAGGAGCGTGCTTGTGATGGAGATTCCAAGCATCAGGGCGGCGGTCTGGTAGACCACGTCATAATTTTGGGCGTGGATTCCATCATCAATGATGCGCTGGACGAGGCGCGGAATCGATAAATCCAAAAAAACGACGATGGTCAATAAAACCAGCGAGGCCGTCGC
Source organism: Chloroflexota bacterium (assembly GCA_023459215.1). Taxonomy (GTDB): domain Bacteria; phylum Chloroflexota; class Anaerolineae; order Anaerolineales; family Villigracilaceae; genus UBA8950. Next base: position 6,685 of record JAEWVF010000059.1, on the reverse strand, counting down.
TGGTTTCCAGTAGGGGGTGATGAAGCGGAAGAGTTTGCGGATATGACTCATAGCGGGTTATTTTTATGCCCGAAACCGGATTCCGTCAAGAATGTTGTTTGAAACCTGTTTCTGAATAGATCTCTTGCAAAAGTGGACATGTTGCCTTGTAAATGTCCTTCGACTTCGCTTTTTTATAAAGTGTCACCGTCCTGAGCGGAGGGCGAAGCGTATTTTGCGCCGCCCGTAGTCGAAGGACGCTCCGCTCAGGACTTATGCAAGATGTCTAATAAAAAAAGCACCGTCGAAGGTTGTTCAACGATGCTTGAATCTTGAAAATTGTCTTTGCTTTACAGTTTTTGCAGCGCTTCAGCCACTCGTTGCAGGCGTTGGTGGGCTTCGTTGGCCACCGACTCGAGGGAGTTGTCGTCCATGAAATTGAACATGGCCATGGGGTCGGTGATATTCACAACCGTACTGTTTGCATCTTCCTCATATACAATCACATTGCATGGCAGCAGTAAGCCGATTTCGGGGCGGGCGCTCAGGGCCTTATGCGCCAGGGGCGGGTTACAGGCCCCCAGGATGGCGTAGCGGCGAAAATCGACATCCAGTTTCTTTTTCAGCGTTTCTTTGACATCGATGCTGGTGAGAACGCCAAAGCCCTCGACCTTGAGAGCTTCGGTTACTTTTTCGATGGCGGTTTCGTAGGGCAGGCTAAGCAGGGTTTTAAAGCCAGACGCACTCATAAAGGTTTCCTCGTTTCCACAATACTTTTTGGATGATCTTGGAGACGGCGCACGGCCGCCAGGTTATCCCGCTCAGCTAAATCCGCCGCGCGGACTGCAATTGCTGGCGTAACCGCCCGAGCCGGATTCGTTTGCCCCAAACGAGGCCACGGCTGACAACTTTTTGCGGGTTTGGGAACTGCTACAGTTGGGACAGGCCGGAAGCTGGTTTGCTTCTGAAAAACGCACCATTTTCTCAAATTCCGAGCCACACTCGTTGCAGTGATATTCATACAATGGCATAAGTCAGGTTCCTTTTTGTCAGCAGGTGTCGAATTTTATCTTTGGGGGTTGATCAGTTTTTTGAATTGTGTTGTTACCGCCCGCCAGATGGGACAGCGGTCATAAACGACGCTAAACATCACCACGCCGGCCACAGCGAACAAGGGCCAACTGGCTTCGCTGCTCCAGCCCCAGGCGGCAATCGCCAGCCCGGCGCCAAAGCGGAGTATGCGCTCACCGAGGGCAATCCCGGCCGGGGCCGGATCGGTTCCGTTGGCCAGGCTTTCGAACATATCCCGCAGCGCATTGGCCGGTTTTGCGCCAACCGAGCGGAGTTTTTCCTGGCCGTTGCGGTAAACAATCAGGGTGGGAATGCCGCGAATCCCCAATTCTTGCAGCAGGGCGGGGTTTTGGTCGGCGTTGATTTGCCAGAGTTCCACCCGGCCCTGATATTCCTTGGCGAGTTTTTCCAGAATGGGTTTGACCATTTTGCAAGGCCCGCACCACGGCGCCCAAAAGTCGACCACGACTGGCAGCGGATTTCGTTCAAGTTTGGCGATAAATTCTTTTTTATTCACGGTTCAAGTCCCTGTTCTTTGTTTTTATCCTTTCATTTGATGCAAAGACGGGAAAATAGTTGCAGCGAATTCTGCTGAATCTTAAAGTGTCCTTGAAATGATCACGGGGTTTATCGCGGATTGGATTAAAATGCTTCCATGGACAAAGATGTACAGGAAATTGTTCGAAAATCCAGCTTGTTTAAAGATGTGAATGATGCGGTCCTGCGCCAGGCGCTGGATGCGGGCATTCTGCGCTCGGTGGAAGAAGGCGGGTTTTTCTTTTTGCAAGGCGATCCGGCCAAGCATGCCTATGTGCTGGTTTCCGGGCGGGTCAAGATGGTTCAGATTACCCCCAGCGGCCAGCAGATTACCTTGCGAATGATGACTCCTGGCCAGACCTATGGCGGGATTGCGATGCTCAACCCAGACGCGGGCTATCCGGCTACGGCCCAGGCGGTAGAGAACAGCACGGCCATGGCCTGGGATACGGAGCGCTTGCGCCATCTAGCGGAAAATGCCCCGGCAATCTCGGTTAATACAATGCAGTTGATGCATGGCTACATCCTCGAGTTGCAGGAACGCCAAAAGGCGTTGCTGACCGAGCGGGTCGAGCAGCGCATTGCGCGTATCCTGCTCAAGTTGGCTGCCGAATCGGGGAAAAAGACTGAGGAGGGGATGCTGATCGATATGCGCTTGACCCGCCAGGATGTGGCCGAGATGAGCGGAACCACGCTGTATACGGTCAGCCGGACGCTGGCAGAGTGGGAGCGGGCGGGGATTTTGAAAATCGGACGGGAACGGGTAATCCTGCGCGAGCCGCATGGCTTGGTAAGGATAGCAGACGATCTGGCGTGAGGGCGACCTGCAAAGGTCGCCCTTGTTATTTGTGCTGGCGCAAAGACGGCCCCATGGGAATGGTGTATTATAAGGATAAATCGGCGCTAAATTATCCAAATTGAGCCGAAACTTTATAAGGAGAAGTTCCCATGAAACAAATTCAACGATTTTGGTTCGTATTGCTGGTTTTTGTGCTGTTGGCCGCCTGTTCGCCAACGACAACCGTTGTCAATACCGAATATGTTCTAACTGCGACCATGCGCGATGGCAAGTTCGTTTACCTTGGTGTGGACGGCGATATTAATGGGTTGGTTAATCCGGTTCTGCGCGCCAAGCCGGGCGAAAGAATCACCATCATGTTGGTCAACAGCGGTGAGGGGGCCCACGACATTGTTTTCCCCGCCTTGAATGTTACTTCGGACAAGATTACGAAGCAGGGTGAAACTACTTCGGTTACATTCACCGTGCCCAGCCAGGATGGCGCACTGGAGTACCATGATTCGGGCCTGGAAAAACTGGGTATGAAGGGCGTTTTGCTGGTCGGCGACGTAATCGCAGGCGAGGCGCAGGAGATTGCTGAAGTTTCCGCCCCGGCAGCGAGCGGCATCGTTGTCGAGTATGCGTTGGAGAGCGGCCTGATGGATGGCAAGATGGTTTTCATCGGGAAAGGCGGCGAGATCGATGGCCAGATGAACCCGGAACTGAAGGCGAATGTCGGCGATACGGTCAAGATTACCCTGGCGAGCGGTGAAGGCGCAGCCCACAACCTTTATCTTGATGAGTTTGGCGTTCAATCGGCGGATGTGGTCGGTCAGGGCAATACCATCAGCTTCGAGTTTTTTGTCGATAAGGAAGGCACTTTTACCTACTACTGCGCCATTGCCGGTCACCGCCAGGCCGGGATGGAAGGAAAATTCGTCGCCGGATCGGGCGTGGCCTCGGCGGGAAGCAATTTGTCGAATGCCAGTTACACAGGTTCGGGTGAGTCCGCTCCGGTGGCAGCTGCGGGACCAGCCGACCCGAATGCGGTGGATATTGTCCGCAATCCAGCCGACCTGCCTGCTCCGCTGCCCGAGCGCGGCCCCGAGAAATTGGTGGTTGAGTTGGAAACGGTGGAACTGGTTGGCAAGCTGGCGGATGGCACTACCTTCAAGTATTGGACGTTCAATGGCAAGGTTCCCGGCCCCTTTATCCGCATCCGGGTGGGCGATACCGTTGAAGTTCACCTCAAGAACCTGCCCGACAGCATGATGGCCCACTCGGTCGATTTCCATGCCGTGACCGGCCCTGGCGGCGGCGCGGTGGCGACCCAAACCCAGCCGGGTGGCGAGACGATGTTCACCTTCAAGGCGCTCAACCCAGGTGTGTACGTTTACCACTGCGCCACTCCGATGGTTGCGCACCACATTGCCAACGGTATGTACGGGCTGATCCTGGTCGAGCCGGAAGGCGGCCTGCCGCCGGTTGACCGCGAGTACTATGTGATGCAGGGTGAGCTGTATACCGCCCAGCCCTTTGGCACATCCGGCGCGCTGAGCGATGACACAGTCAAGCTGCTCGATGAAAACCCTGAGTATTTTGTCTTCAATGGCGCTTCAATGGCGCTGGCCAGTGATGAGCATGCCTTGCGCGCCAATGTGGGCGAGACGGTGCGGATTTATTTCGGTGTCGGCGGCCCGAATTTCACCTCATCCTTCCATGTCATCGGTGAAATTTTTGACCGGGTTTACGATCAAGCCTCCCTGACCGCTGCTCCGCTGACCGATGTGCAGACAACCCTGGTTCCGCCTGGCGGGGCAACGATGGTCGAGTTCACGGTTGATGTGCCGGGACGCTATATCCTGGTCGACCATGCGCTCTCGCGCATGCAGCGCGGACTGGCCGGCTTTTTGCTGGTCGAGGGCGAGCCGAATCATGAAGTTTATATGGGCGAAGAGACCGAAGGCAGCGGACACTAACCCCTGAAATTGAAAGAGGCCGGCCTGGCGGAATAATCCGCGGGCCGGCCTCTTTTGCATTTTTTAGCCTTCCATTTGCAGCGTTTTGACCAGGAAGGCGTACATATCGGCCTGCTCCTGGATCAGGATGGCGGTTGGTTTGCCGAAGCCGTGCCCGGCCTTGGTCTGGATGCGGATCAGGATCGGGGCTTCGCCAACCTGGGCAGCTTGCAGCGCGGCGGCAAATTTGAATGAGTGGCCGGGAACGACCCGGTCGTCGTGGTCGGCGGTGGTGACCATGGTCGGCGGGTAGCGCCTTCCAGTCTGGATGTTGTGCAGCGGCGAATAGGCGTAGAGTGTTTTGAATTGCTCGGGATCATCGGCACAGCCATAGTCGCTGACCCAGGCCCAGCCGATGGTGAACTTGTGGAAGCGCAGCATATCCATCACGCCAACGGCGGGCAGGCAGGCTCCGAACAGGTCGGGGCGCTGGGTCAGGCAAGCGCCGACCAGCAGGCCGCCGTTCGAGCCGCCGTTGATGGCCAGTTTGGCGGTGGAAGTGATTTTTTCGGCAATCATCCATTCGGCACAGGCGATGAAATCATCGAAAACGTTTTGCTTGTTGTGCAGCATACCGGCCTGGTGCCATTCTTCACCGTATTCGCTGCCGCCGCGCAGGATGGCCTGGGCGTAGACTCCGCCCATTTCGAGCCAGGCCAGGCGGCTGATCGAGAATCCGGGCATGAGCGCCACGCTGAACCCGCCGTAGCCGTAGAGCAGGGTCGGGTTTTGGCCGTTGAGTTCCAGCCCCTTTTTGTGGGTCAGGAAGAGCGGTACCTGGGTGCCATCCTTGCTGGGTACGAACACCTGGCGGGTTTCGTAGCCGGAGGCGTCGAAAGCCAGCGGCGGCTGGAAGATGGCCTGGCAGCTTTCGGCGGCGAAGTCATAGCGGTAGACGGTCAGGGGGAAGAGAAAACTTGTGAAACCGAAGAACAGCTCACGATCAGAGCGTGAGCCGTTGACGGTGTACTCAAAGTTCGAGAAAACGGTACCCAGCGTTGGCAGCGCAATCTGCCCGAGCGGCTTCCCATCCAGCCGATAATGGTGGATTTCATGATGGGCATCGCGGCTGATGACCGCCACGAACTGGTCGTCGACCATTTTGACCGATTCGAGCACATGTTCGCCTTCGGGGATGAGCGTGTGCCAGTGAGCCTTATCGGGCTGGTCGCTGTCGATGGCAATCAGACGCCCGCGCGGTGCATCCATGTCGGTGCGGAAGTAGAATCGGCCATCGTCGTTGCCGACGAAGGTGTAGGCAGCCTCCAGTTCGATCAGCAATTCGACGAAATCGCCGTTATTTTGCAGGTCGCGGTAGACAATGCGGTTGCGCACGTCGGTTCCCTGCCAGATGTTGATGACCAGGTAGCGTCCATCCTCGCTGACCTGAGCGCCGAAGCCCCACTCCTTTTGGTCAGGGCGCTGGTAGATTAACTCGTCGGCGCTTTGGGGTGTTTCCAGACGATGCAGGTAGAGTTTTTGATAATAGTTTGCGCCTTGTAGTTCCTCGCCAGCCTGGGGGGCATCGTAACGGGCGTAGAAGAAAGCGCTCGAATCGGGCAGCCAGGCCGCGCCGCTGAATTTGCTCCATTCGAGCAACTCGGGCAGGTCTGCGCCGCTGTTAACGTCGCGGATATGCCAGATTTGCCAATCGGAGCCGCTGGTCGAGGTGGCATAGGCCAGCCAGTTGCCGTCCGGGCTGGCTTTCCAGCTATTCAAGGCGACGGTGCCATCCGCGGAGAGTGTGTTTGGGTCAAGCAGGATGCGCGGCTCGGCCTCCAGGTTGTCGAGCACGAAAAGAACATCCTGGTTTTGTAAGCCGCTGTTGCGGAATTGGAAGTAGCGCCCACCGCGCTTGAGCGGGGCCTGGGCTTTGGGATAGTCCCAAAGTTCGGTCAGGCGTTTGCGCAGCCGCTCGCGGGCCGGGATTTTTTCCAGATAGCCGAAGGTTAATTCGTTTTGGCGTTCGATCCAGGCCAGGGTCTCGGGCGAGTCGACATCTTCAAGCCAGCGATAGGGGTCGGCTACCAGGGTGCCGTGGTAGTTATCGGTTTGTGCAACGGTTGGGGTTTGCGGATAAGTCAGGGACATGAGATTCCTCCGTTTTTGTGCTGGATATTTTTAGTTTACAAGAAATGACCGGCTTCGTCAAAGCTGCCTATTTTTTTACGTTGGGGCTTTCTTAAAGTCAGTGAGCCGCGGCAAAACTCTAAAAATCAAACCGCGAAGCTCGCAAAGAACGCAAAGTTTTAAGCTTTTCTTGGCGTTCTTGGCGCACTTCGCGGTAAAAATCGCAAAATCA
>JAEWVF010000058.1 GCA_023459215.1 Chloroflexota bacterium | reverse complement strand
GATGACAGGTTGTTTGACTTGCTCTTGCGTGTAAACTGTTTTCATCACAACCCACAGGAGCCAGCCATGAAACGCATCCCTGCCGGAATTTGGGCTTACCTGATTGTCCTGCTCAATTTTGGTTTCTCACACGCCTGGATGAGCGCCATCAACCGCGCCAATCTGCAATCGCTTTTCTACTGGATTTTTATCGTTGCAGCCATTGCTCTGATACTTTTTGCGCGCCGCTTGCATCCATCCCAGGATGCCGCCCTGGGCGGCCTGGCCGGTCTCTTCCTGTGGGCCGCCATTGGCGAAGCCGGCGGGGCCGGTGAACTGTTCGAATCCCCGGCCATCTGGGGCGTGGTGCTGGTACTGACGATTTTCCTGACCTTGCGGCCCGGTTCGCGTTGCGATTTTCACGTTTGGGTGCAAAAAGCCCTCGGCCTCTACAAAGCCCCCGACGATTCCCGGCACTGGTACGCGCCCGGCGCTGCCCTGGCCTTCTTCTGGACCGTCTGGCTGGGTCACATGGCCGAACTGACCGCCTACTACAACCCGAATTTCGGGGTACATTCCTGGCTCACCTGGGTCATCCTGATTGCCAGTTCACTGGCAACCCCATTTATTTTCATCCTGCTCTGGAAAACCACGGACTGGGCCAAAGCCTGGGGCCGCGCCATCCCATCCGTTTTGATTACCTGGATGGCCATCGAAATCCTGATGAAATGGGAAATACTGCCGAAACCGTGGGGCTAATCCATTAGGTAACGTCAGTTCGAAATAAGGAAAACCAGCCTGTTTGTCACCTCGAAGGAGCGTTTTTTAGCGACTGAGAGGTCTTAGCCACCGTTAGCCAGATGTCTCGCTACGCTCGACATGACAAATTCTGGCTTATGCCAAACTCGGGTCAGGTAAAACGAGCCAGGCAACCGGCTTTTTTATTGAATCGAAAAGAACATCATGAACCTGACCTCCCTGCTACCCATCCTGTATGGCCTCGGCGCGGCAATTTCGTGGGGCGCGGCTGATTTTGCCGGCGGCCTGGCCGCGCGCCGCGCCAGCAACGCCCTGGCAGTTGTTTTCCACGCTGAGTGGATTGGCATGATTGGCGTTCTGGCCGCGGCCTGGTTCTCAGGTGAAGCCGCAATGAGCCTGACCGGCTGGGGATTTGCCATGCTGGCCGGGATGGTCGGCAGCGCCGGGCTGATCATCCTGTACAAGTCGATGGCGGAAGGCCAGATGAGCATTGCCGCGCCGGTTTCGGCCCTGTTATCGGCCAGCCTGCCAGTGTTGGTGGGCAGTTTCAGCGAAGGCTTCCCCGGCTGGATCACCGTTGCCGGGTTCTTGCTGGCCCTGGCAGCGGTCTGGGCCATTTCAGCCGGTGAGAACGGTAGCCTGCGTCCGAGCATCAAGGGCTGGCAGGAATTGTGCATGCCCTTCCTGTCGGGCATTGGCTTCGGGCTGTACTTCATCCTGATTCACCGTTCCGGCCAGGAAGCCACCCTCTGGCCGCTGGTCGGTTCGCGCGTTGGCGGGGTGCTGATGCTGTTGCTGTATGCTCTTTTCGCGCGGCCCTCGCTGCGCCTGCCCAAACCGGTTTGGTCGATTGTCCCAGCCAATGCCCTGCTGGATATCAGCGCCAATGGGATGTATATCCTTTCGGCCCAGGCCGGGCGGCTGGATGTGGCCGCCGTGCTCGGTTCGCTCTACCCTGGCATGACCGTTCTGCTGGCCGGGCTGGTGCTCAAGGAACGCATCAACCGCATCCAATCCTTTGGCATCCTGGCCGCGCTCATCGCCATCGGCTTGATTGCGCTCTAAAAGATTAAAATCAAAAAGTTCGGGTGAGAAAATGCGCCCGAACTTTTGATTCCGGGAATCCGGCTAATCCAGCCGAGTCGGCGAACCGCCAATCACCCCGCGCCAACCCACAATAAAACCGCCCGGGTGCGAACATCCGGGCGGTTTTGCGAACGAGCCGGGAAGGATTAAGCCAGCCCCTTCGCCAAATGGTAATACAAATCGTTCCAGCGCAGTTTTTCCTTGAAGTTCTCGACCTCAGTCTTTTCATCGATCAACATGAATTCAATTCCGGCCATCGAGGTGAAATCCTTCAGGTGCTCGGCGGTCACAGCATAGCTGAAGCTGGTGTGGTGAGCGCCGCCAGCATAGATCCAGGCCGCGGCGGCCACTTTCAGGTTCGGGCGAGGCAGCCACAGGGCGCGCGCCACCGGCAGTTTGGGCAGCGGAGCGTCGGTCGGGACGACATCGACCACGTTGGCAACAATGCGGAAGCGCTGGCCCAAATCCATGATCGAGGCGCCAATGGCCGGGCCAAGATTAGCATCGAAAATCAGGCGGACGGGATCAGCCTTGCCGCCAATCGAAAGCGGCAGGATGTCCAGTTTGGGCTTCGCGCCCGGTTTGGCAATCGATTCGCAGATTTCGAGCATGTGCGCCCCGAGGACTTTGTCGCCGCTGGCGCTAAAGTGATAGGTGTAATCTTCCATGAACGAGACGCCGCCCGGCAGTCCGGCGGCCATGACCTTCATCGCGCGGACGAGGGCCGATGTTTTCCAGTCGCCCTCCGCGCCGAAGCCGTAACCATCGCGCATCAAACGCTGGACGGCCAGGCCGGGCAACTGCGCCAGGCCATGCAGGTCTTCAAAAGTGGTGGTGAAGGCTTTGAAGTTGCCCGCCTGGAGGAAATTGCGCATCCCAACCTCGATCCGCGCGCCTTCGCGCAGGGAGGTATTGCGCTCGCCGCCGGGCCGCAGGGCCGGGATGACATCGTACTCATCGAGGTAAGCCTGCATCATCTGGTCGATTTCAGCGCTGCTGGCATCGTTGACCGCCTTGACCAGGTCGCCCACCCCGTAGCCGTAGACATCGTAGCCAAACTGAATCTGCGCCGCGACCTTGTCGCCTTCGGTGACGGCCACATCGCGCATATTGTCGCCGAAGCGGGCCAGCTTGGCGCCCTGCCAGTCGGCCCAGGCCGAAGCGGCCCGCGCCCAAACGCCCAACTCACGCTGGACTTCATCATCCTGCCAGTGACCGACGACAACCTTGCGCTCGAGGCGCAGGCGCGAACCGATGAAACCGAACTCGCGGTCGCCGTGAGCGGCCTGGTTCAGGTTCATGAAGTTCATGTCGATCTCGGCCCACGGGATTTCACGGTTGTACTGGGTGTGCAGGTGCGCAAAAGGCTTTTTGAGCGAGGTCAACCCGGCAATCCACATCTTGGCGGGCGAGAAAGTGTGCATCCAGGTAATCAGACCGATGCAGTTGGGAGCCGAGTTGGCCTCCAGGCACAGTTCCTTGATCGCTTCCGGGGTGGTCAGGACGGGTTTGAAAACCACATTGACCGGCATATGCGCCGAAGCGCCCAAAGCCGCCGCGATTTCGCGTGAATGGGTGGCAACCTGCTCAAGCGTTTTCGGGCCATATAGGTGCTGGCTGCCGGTCACAAACCAGATTTCATATTGTTTCAGGTCAATCATGATTATTTCTCCTTTGTAATATCCAACGTCTGGCGAGGTTGGACTTGCGAAAATCGGGAGAAGCTCAACTCCCGAACGATTTTATTGTCCGTAATAAGCGTTTGCGCCATGCTTCCTGAGATAGTGTTTGTCCAACAATTCCTGCTGCATGGGCGGGACGCCCGGCGCAAGCTGCATGGCATGGAAATTCATAAACGCGACTTCCTCCAGCACGACCGCATTGTGAACGGCATCCAGCGGATCGCGTCCCCAGGCAAACGGGCCGTGGCTGTAAACGAGCACCGCCGGGATGGCATCCGGGTCTCGGCCCCGGAAGGTTTCCTTGATCACCAGCCCGGTCTCCTTTTCATATTCGCCCTGAATTTCGGCTTTGGTCATCTTGCGGGTGCAGGGGATTTCGCCATAAAAATAATCGCCGTGGGTGGTGCCAAGCGCGGCAATTCCGCGTCCGGATTGGGCAAAACTGGTTGCCCAACGGCTGTGGGTATGCACCACCCCGCCGATATTGGGAAAAGCTTTATACAGTTCGAGATGGGTGGGCGTATCGGAAGATGGCTTTAATTTTCCATCCAGCACTTTGCCGGTTCCCAGTTCAACCACCACCATATCGGCGGCCTGCATGTTTTCGTAGGCAACGCCCGAGGGTTTGATGACCACCAATCCCTGCTGACGGTCGATACCGGAAACATTGCCCCAGGTAAATGTGACCAATCCGTGTTTGGGTAATTGAAGGTTGGCCTGAAAAACTTGTTCTTTGAGTTGTTCGAGCATGGTTTCTCCAAAAATTCGATATTCGTAATTCAGAACACAAACAAATATCGAATTACGATTTCAGCGTATCCACCGCCGCGCGTTCAATCGCCAAGCCTTGCTTGTAGCGTTCCATAAAAGCCGCAAAACCGGCAACATCTTTCGGATCGGGCGTAATGGTTGAACCCTTTTCCGCGGCAAAAACCTTCTTGGCCAGGTAAGATTCAAGCGGTTCGTTTGCAGATTTATTTGACATGTAAGCAGCCAGCAGGGCAATCCCCCAGGCGCCGCCTTCGCCAGCGGTTTCCATGACCGAGACCGGCACATTCATCGCCGCCGCCATGATTTTCTGGCCGACCTCGGGCGTTTTGAAAAATCCGCCATGGCCGAGCAACTGGTCGAGCTGAACTTTTTCCTGCTCAAAAAGAATGTCCATGCCGATTTTCAATGCGCCCAGCGAAGAGAACAAGTGCGTGCGCATGAAATTGGCCAGGTTGAAACGGCTCTCAGGCGTGCGCGCAAAAAGCGGGCGACCTTCTTCCAGGTGGGTAATATGCTCCCCGGAAAGATAGGCATAAGCCAGCATCCCGCCGCCATCGGCATCGGCCCGCAGCGCCTGCTGGTAGAGCATCTCAAAGAGCCGGGATTGGCTGATCTCCGCGCCCAGGGCCTGCGCAAATTCGTGGAACAGTTCGATCCAGGCGTTCAGGTCGGAGGTGCAGTTGTTGCTGTGAACCATGGCAACCGGCTTGCCGGTCGGCGTAGTGACCATATCGATTTCGGGATACAGCCTCGAGAGCGCCTTTTCGAGCACAATCATCGCAAAAACCGAGGTTCCCGCGGAAACATTGCCCGTGCGGACGGCAACGCTGTTGGTCGCCACCATCCCGGTGCCGGCGTCGCCTTCAGGCGGGCAAAGCGGAATCCCGGCTTTCAGTTCGCCGGTCGGGTCGAGCAGTTTGGCCCCCGCTTCGCTGAGCGTCCCAGCCGCCTGGCCCGCGACCAACACCTTGGGCAGGATAGACTCCAGTTTCCACGGGACATTCTTGGCGAGCAACTGCCCATTGAACAATCCCAACATTCGCGCATCGAAATCATTGCTTGTGCTGTCAATCGGGAACATGCCAGAGGCCTCGCCAACGCCCAGCACTTTTTGGCCGGTCAGCTTCCAGTGGACATAACCCGCCAGGGTGGTCAGGTGAGCAATATCCTTGACGTGGGTTTCCTTATTCAGGATGGCCTGGTACAGGTGGGCAATGCTCCAGCGCTGGGGGATGTTGAACCCGAACAGGTCCGTCAGTTGCTCGGCTGCCTGGCCGGTGATGGTGTTCCGCCAGGTGCGGAACGGAACCAGTTGGTTGCCATCCTTATCGAAAGCCATGTAACCGTGCATCATGGCGCTAAAGCCAAGCGCGCCGACCGTTTGCAGCGGCATGCTGTATTTCGCCTGCACCTCGGCCCGCAGGTTGCGGAACGCCGCCTGCAAGCCCGCCCAGACCTCTTCCAGGCTGTAAGTCCAGACGCCGTTTTCGTAGCGGTTTTCCCACTCGTGGCTGCCCGAGGCCAGCGGGGAGTGGTCTTCCGCGATCAGAACCGCCTTGATGCGCGTCGAGCCAAGTTCGATGCCCAGCGCGGTCCGGCCACTGGTGATTGCGTATTGAATGTCGGTTTGATTCATGTTATCTCCTATTGTTGGGAGTGATTATTGTCGGATGGATGACAAAGGAGGTTGGTGCAAAATCTTTGGTGTTTCATCCCTTGTGCGTTTTTATCCCGGATACCAAACTTTGCGCGGGTCATCGTTTGAGCGCACGTAATCAAAAGCCGCATCAATCATGCGCGGCAGATCATATTCAGGCCGCCAGCCCAATAGAAATTTCGCTTTGCTGTTATCCAGCCAGGTGGAATGATACGGGGTCTTAATGTTCACAGTTGGCAAGCCGCGAGTCTCGGACAGGTAACGGCCCACGACGCCATAATCAACCGGCTCATCCATGCAAATATTGAACAACTGTTGGCGCGCCTTGGGATGATCGAGGGCTAAAAGAATCGCGCTGACCAGGTCTTCGACATGCACAAAGTTACGTTTGACGGGTGTTCCCTGAGGGTCAAGCATCACCGGAACAGCTCCGCTTCGGGCGTAAGCATCCGCCTGTTCAGCGCCGACCAAATCGCGCCAGCGCGGACCGCCAAAAACATCCTCGCCAAACGAGAGCTGATATTTGAAATCATCCTTCTCCATGATCCAGGGAGCGCGCAGGCAGCAGCCATTCAGGTCATACTGAATGTAATACTGTTCCAGCATAACTTCCTCGAGCACTTTCGAGAGCGCATAACAGCCGGGATAAGCCGAATGTTTCTGGGTTTCTGTCACTGGCAGGGGATGGGGATAAACAAAATGCCCCATGCCAGCGTCGCCGCCAATCAGGATGAACTGGCGAAAAGTTGGGCTGGTGCGACAGGTTTCCAGCAGCCAGAACAACCCTTTGACCGCCACATCCATGATCTGCTCCGGCGTTTCCTTGACAGTCGCCAAATGAACAACGTGCGTGACGCCTTCCAGGGCAGTCTCGACCGTTTGACAATGCTCAATGGAGCCGAAAACGGTCTCGATGCGTGGATGCGGATCAAGGCCACGGTTGTGACACAGGGCGCGGATGCGGAAGTGGTCAAAAGCCGGGTCAGCCAGCAGGCGGGCAATGAAGTTTGCGCCGACTTTGCCGGTTGCGCCAGTAACCAAGATGAGGGAGAGTTCAGTCATGGAAAATCTTTTTGTACACGGATTTTTTTAGATTTTTTGGTTTACCCGTGTCCGTCCGTATCATCCGTGTACGAAACTAGCACTTTACCCAAGACCCGTTGGACTCGCTCGATTGGATCACCGCATCGACAAAATGCACGCCGAGCAAACCATCCCACGAGTTGGGGAAGTGCAACGCCAGCGGGTCCGGCTGGGTTCCGGCGCGACGGGCAGCGATGGCTTCAGCAGCGTCAGAGTAAATATTGGCAAAAGCATCCGGGAAACCTTCGGGATGTCCGGCCACGAGGCGGGTGCAGCGCGCCGCCAACGGCAAAGTGCCGGGGCCGTTGGGCGTGCGGTTTTCAGACGGGCCGCGCAAGGGCTTGAAAGTCAGCGCCTGGGGGAATTCCTGCATCCATTCGAGCGTGCCCTTGGTGCCGCTGACACGGATACGCAGGCAGTTTTCCACGCCCGCGGCGGCCTGGGTCACCCAAAAATTGCCGCGCGCGCCGTTTTCAAACCGGAGCAAGGCCCCGGCATAGTCATGGATTTGGCGTCCGGGAACGATTGCGCCGATCTCGGCTGCCACTTCGGCCACTTCGATCCCGGTGATGAAGCGCGTCAGGTTGTGGGCATGGGTGCCAATATCGCCCATCACCCGCGAGGGGCCGCCGCGCAGCGGGTCAAATTTCCAGTTATCGGGCGAAAAAACTTTCTCTTCATCCGCCTTACCGCCCTGGACATATTCAACCTGCACCAGGCGAATCGTGCCCAGTTGGCCGTCTGCGACCATGGCGCGCGCCTGGCGCACCATCGGATAGCCGGTATAGTTATGGGTCAGGCAAAAAACCAGGCCGGTTTCCTGCACTTTGGCGTGCAGGACTTCCGCTTCGGCCAGGGTATTGGTCATCGGCTTGTCGCAAATGACATCGAGGCCACTTTCCAGCGCCCACAGCGAATAGTTAAAATGGCTGTCGTTGGGAGTCATGATTGCAACCGCATCGATTCCATCCGGGCGAGCGGATTCAGCCTGGAGCATGGCTTTTACATCGGTATACAGGCGGTCGGGTGCGAAGCCGAGTTCTTGTCCCGCCTGTTGGGCGTTTGCGGGGTTCGAGGAGAGCACCCCGGTGACAATCTCGTAACGGTCGTCGAGCCGGGCCGACTGGCGGTGCATGGCCCCGATGAACGAACCCGGGCCGCCGCCGACAACCGCCAAACGCAGCCTGCGTCCGAGAAGCGAAATAACAGGATTAAGTGACATTACGCTTGCTCCTTTGCCAAAAAATCGCGGATGGCCTGTGTGACCAGCTTATGATCTTCTTCCTGCGGCAAGCCGGAAACGGTTACAGTTCCAACCATGCCGGTGCCCTTAACGATGACCGGGAAACAGCCGCCATGCGGGGCATACAAACTTTCAGGGATTAAGTACGACTCTTCGATGCGCTTACCCTTGCTTTTGAGCAACTGCCCCATGTAAAACGAACTGTGCCCGAAGCGGTAGACCAGACGCACCTTGCGCTTGATCCACTCGTCGTTGTCCGCCGAGGTGCCCGGCAGGCTGGCGTGGAAAAGCTGGTGTTCACCGCGGGTAATATCGACACTGATTGCCAGCCCGCGCTGTAAGCCCATCTCAACCAGCAGGCTGCCCAGCTTCCAGGCAGTCAGTTCGTTGAAATGCCCAAATTGGAGTTCCTGTTCTTCCTGTAATAGTTTTTTTAGGTTTTCGTCCATTGGGATTTTCCGAATCATGTCAAGAAAAACACCGGCCACACCCAACCGGCCAGGGATGAGCCAATATCATGTTATCGTTACCGTTATCGTTCACATATTATTATAACAAAGGTATAATAGAAAAGACAAGCATTTTTGTATTTTTTAGGAGAAAAGTGTCCCCGCAGTTGAGACACATCTTCCCAATTCAGGTGCCGTATGCCAAGACAACGCCAGCAAAAAGTAACCATCAAAGATATTGCGCGAATGTGCAATGTTTCCACCCAGACCATTTCGCGGGTTGTCAATAAGCGCCCGGATGTCTCACCGGATACGCGCAAGCTCGTTGAACAGGCCATCGAGGAGATGGGCTACAAACCCTCGGCAGTGGCGCGCAGCCTGGTGCAGCAGCGCAGCTACACCCTCGGGGTGATCCTTTCGGGGCTGAGATATGTCGGTATTTCGCTGATCCTGAACGGTATCACCGAAGAGTGCGAACAATCGCACTATGCGCTTTTTGTCGAGGAACTGCCGCGTTTCGACACCCCCACCATCGTGCCGGTGATCGAATCGTTGATGGCGCACCAGGTGGAAGGCATCATCTTCGCCGCGCCCGAACTCAACGAAAACGTAAAGATCGTCCAGTCGCAGTTGCCGGCCACCCGGCCCCCCATTATCTTCCTGAAGTGCCAGCCCAATCCCAACTACACCACAATCGGGATCGACAACTACGGCGGGGCGCGTAAGGCAGTCGAGCACCTGCTGTCTGTCGGGCGGCGGCACATCGGCCTGATCGCCGGGCCGCTGGAGTGGCTGGAAGCCCGTCAGCGCAGGCAAGGCTGGGAGGACGGCCTGAAAAGCGTGGGCATCGACATCACCCCAACCAAGTGGGCAATGGGCAACTGGTCCTCGGCCAGCGGCGAATCTGCGCTGGCAGAATTGTTGCAAAAGTATCCGGCCATGAACGCGGTATTTGTCAGCAACGACCAGATGGCGCTCGGGGCGCTGCATTATTGTCACGCCAACGGCATCCGCGTGCCGGAAGACCTGGCCATTATCGGTTTCGACAATCTGGCCGAATCGCCCTATTTCACCCCATCGCTGACCACCATCACCAATCCACTGCGCGAGTTGGGCATTTTGGCGGTCAAAACTCTGCTGGCGCAAATCGATGGCCATACCGAGCCGGAAAGTTTCGTCACCTTGCAGACCGATTTACTCATCCGCGGCAGCACCCCCTGATTTTTCCAATCCATTTCAATAAAAAACTTGACGGCGCTCACTATAGTGAGCGCCGTCGTGTCAAGGAGGAAAGAGTTGCCCGTTAACTCTTGTTTTTGTTGTAGACATCAAAGAAAACAGCCATCAAGAGCACGAAACCTTTGATCGCCTGCTGCCAGTCGATGCCGATGCCCAGGATGGACATACCATTGTTCATTACGCCGATGACGAAAGCGCCAACCACCGCGCCGATAATGGTGCCGATACCGCCGCTGGCGGAGGCGCCACCGATAAAGCAGGCCGCGATGACATCCAACTCAAAACCAGTACCCGCTTTGGGGGTAGCGGTATTCAAACGGGCTGCCACGATCATGCCTGCCAGGGCAGCCAGAACCCCCATGTTGACGAAGGTCAGGAACAGCAAACGCGGGGTGTTGACGCCTGAAAGCCGGGCTGCCTTTTCGTTGCCGCCCATGGCATAAATACGGCGGCCAATCACAGTTTGGCTGGTGATAAAAGCAAAAAGCGCAATTAAGACCCCCATCACAATCAAAACGTTTGGCAAGCCTTTATAGGAAGCCATCAGGTAGCACAATCCCAGCACCGCGCCCGAAATCAAAACGTTCTTGGCAATGAAGAAATACATCGGGGTCACTTCAAAACCGTAATGCAGTTGGTTCTGCCGCGCGCGATAATCCATCACCACCAGGAAAACCACCATCAGGACGCCAATCAGCATCGTTGTGACGTGAAAACCCTCGAAGCCGAAAAAGTCGGGGATGAAACCCGTGCTCAAGCGCTGGAAGGGGATCGGGAACGGGCCAACCGCTTCGCCTTGCAGAATCAACAGGGTCAGGCCGCGGAAAATCAACATGCCCGCCAGGGTGACGATGAAGGCCGGTATTTTGACATAGGCCACCCAGTATCCCTGCCAGGCGCCAACCAGGGCGCCAATCAGCAGGGAAAGTAACATCGTAATGCTCCAGTGGATATCCAGTTTGACCATCAAAACCGCGGCAACCGCGCCGACAAAAGCCGCCACCGAGCCAACCGAGAGATCGATCCAGCCAGCGACAATGATCAGGAGCATACCCAGGGCCATGACGATAATATAACTGTTCTGCAAAACCAGGTTCGTGATGTTAACCGGCTTCAGCAGGATACCCTGGGTGGCAAACTGGAAGAAAACCATGATAACGATAAGCGCAAGCAACATGCCGTATTCACGAATGTTGCTCTTGAAAAGGGCCGAAAGGGTCTTCATGATTCAATCACCTCTTATTGTGTCATGATGCATTTCATAATCGATTCTTGCGAGGCTTCCTTGGCCGGCATTTCACCGACAACTTTTCCATCGCGCATCACATAAATTCGGTCGCACACACCCAGGATTTCCGGCAGTTCGGAAGAAATCAGGATGATGGCCTTGCCTTCATCGGCCAGGCGGTTGATGATGGTGTAGATTTCATACTTTGCCCCAACATCGATGCCACGGGTAGGCTCATCCAGGATCAAGATTTCAGGGCCGGCAAACAACCACTTGCTCAAAACCACTTTCTGCTGGTTGCCGCCCGACAGGTTCACCGTTTGCTGCACAATGCTCGAACACTTGATGTTCAACTTTTCGCGGTAATCGCTGGTCGCCTTCATTTCGCGCGGTTCGTTGATAACGCCGCTGCTGGAAATTTCATCCAGGTTGGCCAGGGTGATATTATCTTTAATCGAATCAATCAGCACCAACCCATAGGCCTTGCGGTCTTCCGTGGCATAGGCCAGCCCGTTGCGAATGGCCTTGTCGATGCTGCTGACATCAATTTCCTTGCCGTTCTTCAAGATTTTGCCGCTGATGCGCGCCCCGTAGGCGTGGCCAAAAACGCTCATCGCCAGTTCTGTGCGGCCAGCGCCCATCAGGCCGGAGATGCCCACCACTTCCCCACGGCGTACTTGCATATTGATATTGTTGCTGACCTTGCGATCCTCGTGGATTGGGTGATAAACATTCCAATCGCGGATTTCAAAAATCACCTCGCCGAGCTTCGATTCGCGCGGCGGGAAGCGATGGGTCAAATCGCGGCCAACCATGCCGCGGATAATGCGATCTTCGGTAATCTGGTCTTTGTGGCAATCCAGGGTTTCAATCGTTGCGCCATCGCGCAGGATGGTGATTGAATCGGCCACCTTGGAAACTTCACTCAACTTGTGCGAAATCAAAATCGACGAAATGCCATGCTCCTTGAACTGGAGCAACAACTGGAGCAGCTTGTCGCTGTCGCTTTCGTTCAGCGAAGCGGTCGGCTCATCCAGGATGAGTAACTTGACTTCCTTGGCGAGCGCCTTGGCAATTTCAACCAACTGCTGTTTGCCAACGCCCATATCGGTAATCAACGTTTGGGGTGATTCGTGCAAGCCCACCCGTTCGAGCAATTCCTTGGTGCGCGAAATCGCCTGGTTCCAATTAATAATGCCGTTTTTGGCGGTCTCGTTGCCCAGGAATAAATTCTCTGCGATGGAAAGGAACGGAATCAGCGCAAGTTCCTGGTGAATAATCACCAGGCCAACTTTTTCAGATTCGGTAATATCGCGGAAACGACATTCTTTGCCCTGGAAATAAATCTCACCGCTGTAAGTCCCATAAGGATAAACGCCGCTCAGCACTTTCATCAGCGTGGATTTGCCTGCCCCATTTTCGCCGACCAGGGCATGGATTTCGCCCTGCTGAACGCTAAAATTCACATTATCAAGCGCCTTGACACCCGGAAATGTCTTTGTGATATTGCGCATTTCCAAAATAACATTTGACATATCTTTCTTCCTTAACTTGTGTCAGTATTTTTATCGCGCACAGATTAAGTACTATTCTACTGCTCTTTGCGTAAATCACTAAACCAGATTGCGTCGAAACCCGGTCAGATAAAATCCGTTTTCTCTACCGGACAAAACTATTTGAAGCCATCAATTACCTCGGTTTTGTCATTTCGAAGGAGCGATAGCGACTGAGAAATCTTGGTTTCGGTCTATAAGATTTCTCGCTATCGCTCGAAATGACAA
>JAEWVF010000057.1 GCA_023459215.1 Chloroflexota bacterium | reverse complement strand
CAACCATTCGCAGAATATCCCGGCGATTGCGACGCCCATCGAGGGGCTGTATTTTGCCTCGATGAGCCAGGTCTACCCCTGGGACCGCGGCACGAACTTTGCGGTCGAGATTGGCCGCAAGGCGGCGAAAATCATGGTTGAAGGTTGAATGGCGGTCGAGTAGCGGCGGGTTGTCGAGTAACAAAGTGTATCGAGACATTGCCGCGTATCGAGACCAAGACCAGTAACCAGTAAAAGCAATACGCCCTTTCCCGATTGGGAGGGGGCGTTTTTATTCACTTATTATCAGAAAAACGTTCTTGATATGTTTCCAGCAAAAATAATCCAAGAGTCGTAAGTGCATTTACTGCGAGCCTTGCATGTCTTTTTCCAAGTCGGTATTGCTTCTGACCTTTACCATGGAAACTACTATACTTTGTGCGAAGCGTTCCTATACCGGCGCCCACACTTATCAAACCTCCCAGAATTCGTTTAATGTCATCATCAGCTTGGTTTTCAGGCGACAACTGCAGTTTAGAAAAAACTGCCTTTTGGAGAGATTGAAGACTCTCGTCTTTGGGATAAGTTTCGCCGAATGAATCAAGAATAGCCTTACAAATACTTTCTAATGTTGTAGAAGCAAGCCCAATAGCAATGTCAGGACGACCATCTACATCTTGTAATGCTTGCTTAAAATCAGATTGGGCATGGGCGTATGCACTTCCATTTAGTAAGTTTTTTAAGTGAATTGAGCCTGAAAATTCAACTGATAGCGATTCGCCGAGGCCAATATCACCTGCAATTTGCAAAATTGTTTTATCTTCGACTTTGGAAAGTAACTCTTTAGCATATACCCATTTGCTTTGAGCCATAGTTGTGCCGTCATTTTCAATTCCATAGCCACCAAGATAAACATTAATATCCGTTGTTGTCATTGTGGATTGAAGTTGCCTCGCAATTTTGTCAATCAGGGTAAAACGATCTATTCGACTCAACATACCTGGATTAGCTTCAGCCTTATAACTTTCAATTTTTTTCTTTGCCTCGGGCAATACGCTTGACACAAGAAATTCAAAAGTTGAAATGGCTTCTCCAGGGCGGACATCAGTAAATCCTTCAATAGCTTTTGATAAACTACGAAAATTCATTTGGGTAAGAAAAAAATTTAAACTCTTAATCTTCCCTGCAAGTAATTCGTCTAAGAAGCTAGAATATTCAGAGTCGCTATAATATGTGTTGACTTTGATATTTATTTTTTGTATTTCGTCAATTATTTTTATAGCTTCGTTTTTCATTTTATATAGTCAACCTCAGGGATCGGTTCATTTTTCAATCACTACAGCCTGTAGTGATTGAATTTTGAAAGTATAGCACGACTCCCTTTACCATCATCTAGACCGAATCCATAAACATCGTTTTTTGGACTGGAAGCTTTAGCTGGGTGAATCTTCCCACTTATTGCCAGATGGATAAAACGCGGCCCGGCAGGCCGCGTTTTATGATTCGGTTGGTAAAGCAAAACTATTTGAGAATAACGTACAGGGCGTGCAGGATGCCGCCGATGCCGAAGAGCAGGATGGTCAGCGCCAGGTTAATCCAGAAGTTGGTGGTGATTTTGCCTTCCTTGAGGAAGACGGCCAGGGGCGGGATGAACAGGGCCAAAATAATCAGTACCAGTTTGTTGTCTTTCATTTTTCTCTCCTTGGGCGAATGCGGGCGAAACAGCCCGCTAAAATGATTATACAGTCGCTGTCAAGCGCTTGCGCGGGCGGCCCAGACGAACAGGGCCGCAATCAGCAGGTTCATGCTGGCCGGAACCAGCCCGGCGGGACCGGCTCCGCTCAGGACGGCTGCCAGGTCGAGCAGCCCGCCCAGGCCAAAAACGCTCAGGTTGGCGGCCACAACCGCATTGCGCGCCGGCGAGGCCGGAACGTCCCGCGCCAGCCAGTTCAGCAGCGCAATCGCCAGGAAAAGGGCCGAATAGTGGCGCAGGAAGGCGGCCACGCCGGGCGAAGCATCCGCGGGGATCACGCCGGCGCTCATGGCAATCGGCGCAAACAGGTGGCCGATGCCGACCAGCGCCATATAGACCGCCGCAATCAGCAAAATGACTTTGAGTTTCATGGAACATAGCTCCTGGAAAAAGTGGAATGGATGATTTTGTTTCCCCCGGGCTGTTCATTCCTCCAGGCTGGAGCCGCGCCACCAGGCGCGCACCATGAAGAAGTTTGCCACCAGGGCGGCCAAAAGCATGGCCGGGATGATCAACACCGGGAACAGCCAGCGTTCGAAGAGGTTGTCGATTTGGGCTGTTTGCGGGTCGGCGGGGTCGTAGCGCACATCCACCTGCTGGCCAACCCGGTAGGCGGGCGGGTCGGAGGCGTTATCGCTTTCGAAGGTGTAGGTCTGTCCGCCAGCCTGGAACTCGACTACCGGCGAGTAGACGCAGCAGCCGCCCTCCGGGTCGCTGCTTTCCTCCATCTGGGTGACAATTCCCGGCGCGGTCTGGCCCGCGCTTTCCAGCCGCCAGGACACGCTGGCAGCGTAGACGCCCCACAGGCAGAACGCCCCGAGGAACAGGTTGATGAAGACCGCCAGGCAGCCGATTTGCAGGCGGTTGACGGTCTGGTCGACGAGGCCCGGCGCTTGGGCAGGGTTGGACATGAATCACCTCCGGGTTGACATGGTTCGAAAGGTTGTCGCTTACAGGAATACTATACAACCAAATCGGACAAATGCAATCCACTTAATGGGTGATTCCCTATTCTATTCTTCCACCAGCAGTTGGTACTCTTGTGCGCCCGTTTGACCGCTGACGTTCGTCCCATAGCACCAAACGCTGACGGTGAAGGTGTACGTCCCGGCCTGTTCGGGGATTCCGCTCAGAACGGCTGTATCCTCGCCTTCGACTTGCTCGAGGGTCATGCCCGCAGGCAGTTGCCCTTCAGCGATGAAGAACTCGCCAACAGGTGTTTCGTTTTGCGAAATGGCAATCGGGGCGCTATATTCCTGTCCCACCTGGGCGGGCGGCAGGGAATCGGGGCGAAAATCCAAAGGTCCGCGGGTCGGTTGGAAGATAACCGGGCTGAAAGGAAAGAGAACCTGGCTCCAATCGGTTGTGCCCATCCAGAGCAGGAAGCAGCCCGAGCAAACACACAGCAAACAGATTACGGAAAAACAGCCCAATCCCAGCTTGACGAACAGGTTGTTACTCCAGCGTTCACGTCCGCTGGCAAAGAGCAGGTCGAAAAGGCGTAATGGTCGGTTCATGGCTTCCTCCGGTTTTGATTACATTCATCATACAACGCTTTGACACCCGGCGCGCGGCGCTTGCAGTAGAATTTTGCCAAACCAAAAAAGGAGAGAAACCATGAACATCAATCCGCAATTGCTGGCGTTGCTGACCGCCATCGCCTGGGGCGTGGGCGGCTATTTCGAGAAAAAGGGCCTGCACCTGGGCGGACTTTCGCCGCAGTTGGGCATTACCATCCGCACGGCGGTGGCTTTCATCATCCTCGGGACGGTCAGTTTCCCGCAGTGGAAGACCCTGCCGCAGGCCGGGCCGAAGGCGCTGACAATGATGATTCTCGGCGGCGGCGTGGTGGCGGGCGCAGTCGGCATGTTGTGTTTTTATGCCGCGCTCAAAGGCGCACCACTGACGCGCGTTATGCCGATTGCCTTCACCTCCCCGCTTTTCGGCGCGCTGATGGGCATACTCCTGGGCGGCGAACCGCTGACCTGGAAAACCATCGGCGGCATGCTGCTGACCATCGGCGGGATCATTTTGTTGACGATTGGGTAAAGATATTCGTTGAGCATAAAACCTTTTGGGACACGGATTACACGGAAAACACGGATTTTTTAATTTTCTGTGCAAATCCGTGTTTTCCGTGCCCAGATTTTGATGTTCAAGGCCTTGTACGTTAAGTTCTTGCGACTCTGGCGTAATAAACGGGAATTTCACCACAGAGACACGGAGCCCACTGAGAAATCGTATTAAAAACTCCGCGCTCTCGGTGTCTCTGTGGTTATCTTTAAATAATTTTTGCTACCGTACATTTGAAATAAAGGGTCAGTCATAAGGTACACTTTTGCGGCGACCAAACCAAAAAAGTGGAGACAAATGACTGACCGCTACAAAGTATACACAAAAGTTTTGAAAGTGCTGA
>JAEWVF010000056.1 GCA_023459215.1 Chloroflexota bacterium | reverse complement strand
GGGCGAGCGGCTCGATGGCCTGGTAGAACCAGACGCGCAGGCGGGCCAGCAGTTTGAAGGTCAAGGAGTGCGAAACGAGCCGCTCAAGATAGCGGAAAACCCCGCGCGAGATGCCGAAAAAGCGCACCCCGACCACCGACACGCCGAACTGGGCGATGGAGGTGGCGATGGCAGCCGTCGAGATGAGCCAGGCCGAAGTGGACATCAGGCTGATGCTGGCGGCGATGGTCAGCGAGCCGATCAGAACAGCCAGGGCCAGTTCGCGGCGAAAAGGTTTGAGGAAGGAGACGAGACGGAAGAGTTCTTTCATCAGGAGTTTTTCGGTTTTCCGGTTGGCGGTTAGGCGGTTTCCCAGTTGTTGGCTGTTTGCGAAAGGCTTTGGACGAACGGGAGCACTGCTGAACCGGAAAACAGGTTGGCCACTTTTCCGGCCTGGAGGACAATAACCTGGTCGGCCTGGCGGATGGTGGCGAGGCGGTGGGCGATGACCAGCACGGTGCGGCCTTGGGTCAGTTCGCGCACCGAGGCTTCGAGGCTGGCTTCGAGCGCCGGGTCGAGGCTGGATGTGGGTTCATCGAGCAGGAGCAGGGGCGCATCCTTGAGGAAGGCGCGCGCCAGCGCCAGCCGCTGGGCCTGCCCGCCGGAGAGTCGCGCGCCGCGCTCACCGATGGTTGTTTGCAAACCATCCGGCAGGCTGGCGATGAATTCTTCCAGCCCGGCGCGGCGGCAGGCGGTCAGCAGGTCGGCTTCGGATGCGGCCGGGCGCGCCAGGCGCAGGTTGGCCGCCAGGGTATCGGAGAAGAGATAGGGGTTTTGCGGCACCCAGGCCACCTGCTCACGCCACAGTTCGGGCGAAATCTGCTCGAGCGGGGTTTCGCCAACCAGGATTTGGCCGGACTGCGGCGAAATGAAGCGCAGCAGCAGGCTGGCGATGGTGCTCTTGCCCGCGCCGGATGCGCCGACCAGGGCGGTCAGTTTGCCGGAGGGGATTTCAAGGGAAACGGCATCCAGCGCCGGGAGCTCACGATTGGGGTAGGTGAAAGAAACTGCGTCAAGTGTTAGGGTGTCAGGTGTCAGGTGATGAGGTGCCAGGGGGAGCTGGTCAGAGATTTCTCCTGACACTTGGGACCTGACACGTGATACAGAGGTATTGAGAATCTCATAAATCCGCGTGGCCGCAGTGACTCCGCTCATCCCGGCGTGGAAGCGCAGACCCAGGTTGCGCAGGGGCTGGTAGAAATCGGGCGCCAGGACAAGGATGAAGAAGGCCGGCAGGAATTCCATGTTGCGGTAGAGCAGGCGGAAGCCAATTTCAACGGCAACGATGGCGGTGGAGATCGTCGCCAGCAGTTCGAGCGCCAGCGCCGAAAGGAAGGTGACACGCAAAACCTGCATGGTCACATCGCTGTAGCGCGCCGAAAACTCGCCGATAACCTGCGCCTGGCTTTTGGCCTGGCCGAGGGTTTTCAGCGTCACCAGGCCTTGGAGCACATCGAAAAAATGAGCGGAGAGGCGGCTGAGGGTGTTGTACTGGCGTTTGGTCAGGGCTTCGCCCGCCTTGCCAATCAAAACCATGAAAAAAGGAATCAGCGGGGCGGTCAGGATGAAAACTACACCGGTCAGCGGGTCAAGCGGGAAGACTAAAAACAGGATGGTCAGCGGAATGGAAGCGGCCAGGACGATGGCGGGCAGGTATTGGCTGAAGTAGGCGTCCAGTTGCTCGATGCCCTCCACCGCCGCAGTGGAAAGTTCGCCGGTGCGTTCTCCCTGGGTAAAAGCCGGCCCCAGGGCAGAGAGATGCTTGAGCAGCCGCGCGCGCAAATCCGCTTTGACGGTTTGGGCAACAGCATTGGCGCTGACATCCGCGCCCCAGATGAAGGCCGATTTGAGCAGCAGTGCGCCGAGCAGGATGCCCAGCAGGGGCAGGACGGCCTCGCGCGGCTGTCCGCCCAGGAAAACATCGTTGACCACGCGCGCCAGGAACCAGGCCTGGACGATGGTCAAAACGCCGCCGCCCCAGCCGAGGGCGATGGTCAGGGTGAGCATGAACCCGCTCGAGCGGGCAAGGGTCAGAAGTCGACGGTGCATGTCCGAATTATACCGGGGGATGAGTTTGGCTGGTGGGGGTTTGCGTAATTTCTCACGAGAAATTAAAAAAGTGCGCATCAAGATGATACGCACTTTTTGTTTTGCTAACGAGTCGGTTAGGCCGGGACAACTTCCTTGGTGCTGACTTCGAAGCGGGGCGGATTTTCGAGATGTTTTTTGACCGCGCACAATTCCGCCGAGCGGATCAGCGAGTCGCGATATTTTTCGGGGAAGGTCGGCGGGACCTGGATTTCAAGGTCGACCTTTTTGATCATGCCGCTGAAATCGCTATGAATGCGCTGGACAATGCGGATGCCGGTGCTGTCCAGTCCGCGCTGACGGCAGAAACCGAGCACATAAATCCCGGCGCAGGTGCCAATCGAGCTGAGAAAGACCGCAAACGGGGTGGGAGCCGAACCCTCGCCGCCGCCTGAGGGCGGTTGATCGGTGTGGACGGTGTAGGGGCCGAAGTGGGCATCGACGCGCGCGCCGCCCGGGAAGTCGATAATCATTTCCATACCAGTATTTTCTCCTTGTTTTGAAAAGCGCAATGCGCTTGTTTTTATGAATTTCTACAAGGTTAGATGAACACTGTCTGGAAAAGTTGCAGGGAATTTACTTGCCGAATAGATTCCCCAGCCAGTCAATAATGCCGGTTTCAGGCTTTTCACCGCAGATCGAGCCATCCATTCCGCTGATGATGATGTTATAGCGCTGGTTTTCAAACATGTATTCAGTGATCCAGACCGGAATAAAAACCAGCTTGAAGGACAGGATCGAAATGTTGGTTGTGTTGTAACTCAGGTTGGTGATGCCTGATCGCTGGATGTTGATTTGCCGCTTGATGTGTTGAACAACCTGCTGGCGGGCATCGAGCGAGGCGTCAGACATGGTGCGCTCATATACTTCCGCGGGCCAGCCCGCCAGGTAGCGCGGATCGTAAACAGGAGCGTTTTGCAGATCCAATTTTGGCAGGAGTTGTTTGACCAACTCGGTCAGGCGGTTGACCGCCGGGATGCTGACATCGTTGAACAAAACCGGATGGATATCTGACACCTCAACATAGGTTTTGTTCTTGTAGATCATGCCTTTCCAGGGGATGTTACCGACAATGTCAAACGTCCACACCGGCAGGTAAACCCCGCGCGGCGGCTGGACTTTTCCCTGGGGTTTGATTTCGTTCTTCTCGACCCACTCAATCAGGTATCGAACCGCTTCGCGCTGTTTGAAGCACATCGGGATGATTGCGTCAGGTTCTACCAGTTGGCGCGGATCGCCTTTGATGACGTGCGCCGAGGCGCAGTAGGCGCAATTGGCCGATTTGGCGGTTGGCGGCAGGATGAAATCCGCGCCGCAGCCCTGGCAGTGAAACGTTTGCATGGCGACCGGTTTGCGGTGGCCTTTGCCGGTTGCCATGGCAACGATGAAATCCTGTTCTTCCTCGACCGTCTGGTTGCCAAGAGTCTGGTTGCGGGCGCAATACTCGCAGACCAGGGTGCGGCCATCGCCGTCAAAAACCATCCGCCCGCCGCATTTGGGACAGGTAAAACGATCTGCATGCACGTTTTTGGTTTCCGCAGACTGCGCCGGCAGGGCATCCGGGTCGACGATTTCAGCCGGCTTTATTTTGCCGTCCAAAATGGCCAGTTCGCGCCGCGCTTCAGAATTGGCCGGGTCGATGGCCAGGGCTTCCTCAAGGTAATGACGTTTGACTTGTGGATCGTCCAGCACCCGGCTAAGGTACAGGTTGGCCAGGAAACGGGTTTCGTGGTCATTGGCCACCATCAAGGCGCGCTCGAAGTAGTTGCGCGCCGCTGGATATTCCCCGGCTTTGTAGTGGATGATGCCCATCCGTACCATGTCGTTATCGTACTCGCGCATAGACCTTACCTTTGGGGAACTCTGCGGGCAATTGCATCTGCCATGCGCGCCACCTGGGCCATCTGGCCGACATCGTGAACGCGGACGATATCCGCTCCGCGCGCGATGCCGATGGCCACCGTGGCAGCGGTGCCGGCGGCGCGTTGGTCGGCGGGCAGGTCGAGGGTGTAACCGATGAAGGATTTGCGCGAGGTTCCCAATAGAACCGGGAATCCCAGTTCGCGGATTTCATCCAGCCGGTCGAGCAGTTCCAGGTTTTGCTGGACTGTCTTGCCAAAGCCGATGCCGGGGTCGAGGATGATTTTCTCATCCGGGATGCCGGCTGCGCGCGCCAGGGCAACGGATTCGAGTAGTTCGCGGCGAATATCGGCCAGCAAATCGGTATATTCCACCCCGATATAGCGCCCGCCTAAACGGGCCTCCACCTGGGCATCGTTGGGCTTGCTGCGGTTGTGCATCAGGATGAGCGGCGCTCCGCTTTGGGCGGCCAGGGCGGCCATCTGCGGGTCGGCGTGCAGGCCCCAGACATCATTGATCAGTTGCGCCCCGGCGCGCAGGGCGGTTTCGGCGACCGCGGCCTTATACGTGTCGATGGAAATGAGCGCATCGGGAAAACGGCTGGCAATCGCGCGGACGACCGGCTCGACCCGGCGTTGCTCCTCTGCTTCGGGTACAACCTGCGCGCCGGGGCGGGTCGATTCGCCGCCGATGTCGAGAATGTCGGCCCCCTCGGCCAGGAAACGCCCGGCCTGGGCAACCGCCTGGGCAACGAAATCAGCTTTTGCCGCAAGGCCATCCCCTGAAAACGAATCGGGGGTGATGTTAATGATGCCCATTAAATAGGTGCGCTGGCCCCAATCCAGGCGGCGAGCGCCAATCGTAAGTGTGTTGGGTTTCATATTGTGAGGGCAACCTTTTCAAACCAAAAGGACGCCAGGGACACGAGAAAAAGCCGGTGCAGTGACGTTCCGGTGTGTGCTTGGCGCCCTTCCATGCTCAGGCTTTCCTGGGCCATCTGGCGGGATGAGAACTTTTAGACCATCCGGTCGAGCGGCTTGGCCAGCCAGGCTTCTGCCTCTTCCAGGACCGAAAAGACGCGCAGGGCTACACCGGTCCCGGTGGCAGATGCGGCGACTTTCATGATCGCTTCTTTAACCTGTTCGCTGGCGACTACCACTGCGGCGCGGATGTTGCGCGTCGACGGGTCGTTGTTGACTTCGACCGCCATTTTGATTGCTTTTTCCGGGATTTCCTTAACCTTGCGCAGGTCATACAGGTTGCGGGTCAGGCGGTCGGAGCCCAGCAGGTGTTCAAAGGCAAATTCGCGCCAATCGGCCATGGTGGCTTCGCTCAAATCGCTAAAGGTCAGGGTCATGCCGCCATCCGGGCGGCGGGTAACGATGTAGCCAACACCCGCTTTGGGTGTCCACATCAGGGGTTTTGAATTGCTCATGGTGCCTCCATTCTTCAAAAGGATTATACGCTGAAAACCGGTTCACAGTTTACTGCTCTTTGCCTGTCGGCCTGAGCCGAGCCTGGCGAATAACAGATGAAAACTGACTGCCTTGTTTTGATGTTTACCCGTATCTACTCACGCCAGTCCTGAGCGGAGCGGTTTTTGCGCAGTCGAAGGACGAATTACGCGGAAAATGCCCTTCGACTACGCCGCGCAGACCCCGCGCGGCTCCGCTCAGGGCGAGGATCGCTAATTTTAAAGTGGCCGTGAGTAGATACGTTTACCCAATGCCGATTAAGCCAATAAAACGTACTCTTTCAGGAACTTGTTCAGGGTTTGGTAATAATCGATAATCGTTTCTGTTTTGCGCCAGCCGTGGCCTTCGCCCTCGTACAGGCGAAAAACGTGTGGCACTTTGTTGCGTTGTAAGGCCGCCACAATGTTTTCCGATTGGTCGGGCAGCACCACCTTATCCTCCGCGCCCTGGAAAACTGCCAGCGGGTCGCGGATCTGGTCGGCATGGAAGACTGCCGACCATTTCTTGTAATGTTCAGCCGCGGAGGGCAACTCGCCGACCAGCGAAATGTTGTAGCGCTCCTCGAATTTGTGGGTATCCTCGTCCAGGCCAAACAGGTTTGAAACGCCGAACAGGTTTACCCCGGCCTTGAACACCCCCGGATAATGCACCAGGCAGTTCAGCACGGTGAACCCGCCCGCCGAGCCGCCGATGATGACCATCCGCTTGGGGTCGGCCAGGCCCAGCGCCGCCAGCGCCCCGGCAGCCCTGGCCGCATCTTCGGCATCGACCGGGCCCCAGTTTTTGCGCAGGGCCAGCATGTACGAGCGCCCGTAGCCGGTCGAGCCGCGATAGTTCACTTCAAGGTAAGCAAAGCCGCGGCTGGCGAAATAAGCCGCATCCGGATTGTAACTGGCCGTGCGCGCCGAGGTTGGCCCGCCGTGAATATTGACCATCGCCGGCGGCAGGCCCTCATCGCTAAAAGCCGGGTTGGCGGGTGGGTAATATAGCCCGTGGACCGGCGTGCCATCTGGCGCGGGCCATTCGATGGCCTGTGGCTCGGGCAGGTAGTCCGCCGGAATGGCCTCGGCCTCGGAATATTTCTCCACGCGCAGTTTCCCATCCAAAAGCGAAACAACCCGGGTTGGGATTTTGGGGGCGGACGCGATGAAGGCCACTTGTCCTTTGGTCGATACCGTTACCTGGCCGAACCAGGTGTACGGGGCGGTTTCAATCGGAACGGACTCCCCTCCAGTTGCCTCCACAGCCCAGAGCGAGCGCCAACCCTTATCGTTGCGGGCGTAGACCAGCCGTGAGCCGATCCAGCCAAACAGGCGCACGCCCTGCACCCAGGCCGGGTCGAGCAGGGAAGCGTTCTCAACCAGGATGCGCATCTCGCCGCTGGACAGGTCCAGGACGCGCAGCGAGTCCCATTCGCCAGCGTTGGCGAGAAAAGCCAGGTAACGGCCATCCGGCGAAAATTCGGACTGGAAGACCGGGGTCTGTTCATCCCCGAAAATGTGTTTTACATCGGTCAGGCCAGCGCCGTTTAAGTGGGCCAAGATCAGGCGGCAGCCATCCCAGGGCATCTGCGGGTGATTCCACTCGACCCAGGCGATTTGCTGCCCATCGGGATGCCAGGCTGGCTGCATGTAGAAATCGGCCCCGGTCGCCAGTTGGACAGGCCAGCGCGCGCCATCAGCATCGACCATTGCCAGGCAGTCACGGCGTTCGTAGGAGTGCACGAATAGGATTTTCGAGCCATCCGGTGAAATCGCGGGCGAAGCCAGGTCGCCAAACTTGGGCGTAATCGCTTTGGGGCGTTCGCCATCCAGGCTTTGGCGGTAGAGTCTGCCTTCACTGGCAAAAACAACGACATTGTTGCGAACGGTGAAATCGCCGCCGCCGTAGCCGATGCCGCCGCTGACTTTGAGCGTGTCGGTCAAGTCGCGCGCGGCGCTGCCGGGTTTGCGCACCACCAGCACGCGCCGCCCGGAACGGCCTTCGAGCCAGACCAGGGTTTCGCCGTCGCTGTCGAATTGCACATCTTCCAGGCGGATGCGCAGGCCAAGCAATTCCGGGCTGATGGGTGAGGGCCACAAACCGAACGGGACCATTTTCTTTGTCATGGGGGTGACTCCTGATGATTTAAGTAACCGGTAGATTGTGTATTATATCTTTGGCGGGCGGGTAATTTGCCGATTGTCTGATAGTATAATCAAGATGCATTCTTATTATGGAGGCTTTATGACCGAACAGAAAATTCGCGTTTTGGTGGCCAAACCCGGCCTGGACGGGCACGACCGCGGCGCAAAAGTAGTTGCGCGGGCCTTGCGTGATGCCGGGATGGAGGTCATCTACACCGGTTTGCGCCAAACCCCCGAAATGATCGCTGAAGCCGCCCTGCAGGAGGATGTCCATGCGGTTGGCCTGTCGATCCTCTCCGGGGCGCACATGGCTTTGGTGCCGCGTGTGATCGAACTGCTCAAAGCCAACGGCCAGCAGGATGTCAAAATCTTTGTTGGCGGCATCATCCCCGATGAAGATGTCCCGCGCCTGAAGGAAATCGGCGTGCTCGAAGTTTACGGCCCGGGATCCCCCACTGAAAAAGTCATTACCGATATCCGCGCGGCCATTCCAACTGCCGGGTAAACAATGGAACTCGCCCAACTTGTCTTGAACGGCGACCGGCTGGCGCTGGCGCGTCTGCTCTCACGTGTGGAAAACGCCACACCTGAGGGCCTTGCCGCGTTGGATGCGCTTTTCCCGCACACCGGCAAGGCTCATTTATTGGGTGTGACCGGCGCGCCCGGCACGGGCAAATCGTCGCTGGTGAACCAGCTTGCGCTGCATTACCGCAAACAGGATAAAAAGGTTGCCATCGTGGCGGTTGATCCCTCCAGCCCGTTTACGGGCGGGGCCGTTTTGGGCGACCGGGTGCGGATGCGCGATCTTTCCGGCGATACGGGCGTTTTCATCCGCTCGATGGCCTCGCGCGGTTCGCTGGGCGGCCTGGCCCAGGCCACGGCTGGTGTGGTGCAGGTTTTTGACGCCGCTGGATTCGATATCATCATCATTGAAACAGTTGGCGCGGGCCAATCGGAGGTGGATATTGCCCGCCTGGCGCATACCACCCTGGTGGTTGAAGCGCCCGGCCTGGGCGACGATATCCAGGCCATCAAGGCCGGGATTTTGGAGATTGCCGACATTTTGGTTATCAACAAAGCCGATAACCCGGCCGTTGATTCAACTGAGCGCGCCCTGAAAACCATGCTCGAACTGGCCCACCCGGTTAAGCGGGTTTTCCAGCACCACGGCCAGGCCTTTGAAGTCCCGGCTCACGAGAACGGGCATGAAAATGGCCGCCCGCTCTGGATTCCCATCATCCGCCGGACGGTGGCAACCGAAGCCAAAGGCTTGCCGGAATTGCTCGAAGCGATAGCAACCCACGTTGGTTATTTGCGCGAGAGCGGCGATTGGGCGCGGCGCGAGGAAGCCCGCCTGGAAGCCGAATTCGATTTGTTGTTGCGTGAAAAACTGGTCGAGCACTTTCGCCAGCAGGTTCCCGAAAAAATTGTTTCCGACCTTTTCGCTGAAACCCTGGCGCGGCGGCTGCCCCCGCGCGAAGCCATTGGGCAGTTGTTACAAAGGATGAAGCTATGATTTATGGAAAACGTATCCGCCTGCGGGCTGTTGAGCGTGAAGATTTGCCCAAATTCGTCGAGTGGATGAACGACCCCGAAGTAACCCACGGATTGTTGATGCGCCTGCCGCTTTCGCTGGCCGAAGAAGAGCGCTGGTTTGAAGGTCTGGCACAACGTCCGGCGGCAGAACGTGTTCTAGCGATAGATGCCCG
>JAEWVF010000055.1 GCA_023459215.1 Chloroflexota bacterium | reverse complement strand
AAGGTCCTGTCAGACAACTTCTCCGACGTGTTGATTTTGCGATTTTTACCGCGAAGTGCGCCAAGAACGCCAAGAAAAGCTTAAAACTTTGCGTTCTTTGCGAGCTTCGCGGTTTGATTTTTAGAGTATTGCCGCGGCTCACTGACTTTAAGAAAGCCCTGATCCCTGGCCTGTCCGGCCAGGACAGGCGGCCTGGGTCGTGCTATAATTTTTTTTACCGAGTGGCGTAAACAAAACTTGCCCCTCACCAACCAACCCAATCTGTTTTGAAAAAGGAGAAACGAACCATGGCTGTCAAATACAATGTTGTTGCGCGCGGCAACCCATCCAAACCGACCGACCCGAAGAAGTATTACCCGTCCATCGTTTCCAGCGGACGGCTGACCCTGCGCCAATTGGCCGGGGAGATTTCGAAGATTTCGACCGTTTCAAGCGCCGATACGATGGCGGTGCTCGAAGCCTTCTTAAGCGTGATTCCTTCCGAATTGGCAAAAGGCAACATTGTGGAATTGGGTGATTTTGGCAATTTCTGGCTGAAAGCCAACGCCAACGGCGCAGAGACCGCCGAAACTGCCCGCGCCAGCCAGATTACCACCCTGACGGCGCAGTTCAAGCCCGGCAAGGAATTTAAGAAGGTGCTGGATACGGTGGAGTACGAGAAGGCGTGACCCCATCCCACCCCCACCCGGCCTCCCCCAAATTCGACTGAACTTCGTCGAATTTGGGGGAGGTGGCCGAAGGCCAGAGGGGGTTGGGCGGGGCAACGAGTCTAGAGTCGTTTGTCAACGAGTCTAGACTCGTTTCGAATCAGGTCTAGAGTCGTTTGTTCGGCGCAAACCAGGGGGGAATCATTTTAAGATGACTGACCCCTGTAAAGAAAATGCGGCTAAAATAAATGGGAAGGAAACAACATCATGGCGCAAAAAATGACCGTTGACCAATTTGTAGCAAAATGGGGCAAGATTCAACTCAAAGAAAAATCGGCTTCGCAAAGTCATTTCAACGATGTTTGTGCCCTGGTTGGCCATGCCACCCCTACCGAAGTTGACCCGACCGGTCAGTTTTTCACGTTTGAAGCCCCTACCCTGCCCTCCCCAAAATTGGACGAACCCCAGTCGAATTTGGGGGAGGTGGCCGAAGGCCGGAGGGGGTCGGGTTGGGCGGATGCCTGGTACAAGGGCAAATTTATTTGGGAGTACAAAGGCCACCGCAAGCAGGATCAAAACCTGGATGCAGCCTATCAACAATTGCTGCGCTACCGCGAATTTTTGGGCAACCCGCCCCTGTTGATTACCTCCGACTTGCAGCAAATTATCATTCACACCAATTTCAACAACACCGCCCGGCGCGTGGAGGTGATTGATTTTGAGCGCCTGCGCAAAGATGGGTTGCAGCTTTTACACGACGCCTTTTACAACCCGGAAGCCTTTCGTCCGGCGGAAACCCAGGAAAAAGTCACCGAGAAAACCGCCGCTTCTTTTGTGACCTTCACCCAAACCTTGCAAAAATGGGGCAACAAGACCTATCACCCCGAACGCCTGGCGCATTTCGTGGTGCGGATTCTGTTCTGTCTGTTTGCCGAAGATATTGGCCTGTTGCCCGATAAGGTCTTTACCGATCTGGTGAAACACCGCTACAAAGACCAGACCGCCGAACAGTTTACCAAGAGCTTGCGGATTTTGTTTGCCGCCATGCGTGAAGGAAACTCGATGTTTGGCGCGCATATCATCCCCTGGTTTAATGGCGGCCTGTTCGATGATGATTTTGTGCCAGACCTGCCCGGCGGCAGTTTGCATGAACTCCTGGCCGCCTGTGGCAACGATTGGGCCGGGATTGACCCTTCCATTTTTGGCACGCTCTTTGAGCGCATTATTGATGAGAATAAACGGGCGCAATTGGGGCTGCATTACACCAGCAAAGATGACATTTTGCTGGTGATTGAACCGGTTTTGATGGCTCCGCTGCGCGCCAAATGGCGCAAGGTGCAGGCGGATGTGTTGCATGTCCTGGCCCAGGCTGATGTCGCTGCGAGCGAGCGTTCCCCAGCGAGCGCGGCAGCCCCCGACCCGGCAGGAAATTCCGTTAAACAGGAGATTGCTTCGGGGCTTCGGCTACAGCGCACAGAGCGCGCTTCCGCTCAGCCCCTCGCAACGACAGCGGCCTGGGAATTGCTGAAAGCCTTTTCTGATGAGCTTGTCGCGCTAAAAGTCCTTGATCCCGCCTGTGGAAGCGGAAATTTCCTGTATATGGCTTTGCGCGAACTGCTTGATTTGCAAAAGAAGGTCATCATTTTTGCCGAAGAACACGGCCTGCCAGAAATCCCGCTGACGGTGAACCCGCAGCAGCTCTATGGGATTGAAGTCAACCCGTATGCCCACCAGTTGGCCCAAATCACGGTTTGGATTGGCTACATCCAATGGCGCTACGAGAACGGCTTTGCCGAACTACAAGAGCCGATTTTGCGCCAACTGGAAGGGATTCAAAATAGGGATGCGATCCTTACCCCCTCCGGCCTTCGGCCACCTCCCCCAAATACGGACGAACCCCAGTCCGTATTTGGGGGAGGGCAGGGTGGGGGTGAACCCGCCTGGCCGCCCGCCGATGTGATTGTCGGAAATCCCCCCTTCCTGGGCGGCAACAAAATCCGCGCCGAGTTGGGCGATGCGTATGTGGAAGCCTTGTTTAAGCTCTATGCGGGCCGCGTGCCAGCTTTTGCCGACCTGGTGTGTTACTGGTTCGAGAAAGCCCGCGCCCAAATTGAAAGCGGCCAACTCAAACGCGCTGGTTTGCTGGCAACCAACTCCATTCGCGGCGGCGTCAACCGCAAGGTTTTGGAAAGAATCAAGGAAACCGGCGATATTTTTTGGGCGCAGTCTGATCGTGATTGGGTGTTGAATGGTGCAGCGGTACGCATTTCAATGATTGGTTTTGATGATGGTATTCAACAGGAAAAAATTCTTGATGATTTAATTACGCCCAACATTAATCCAGATTTGACAAATTCATACAACTTAACCGAAGCTAAATATTTGGCCGAAAATGCAGGGCTGTGTTTTGAAGGGACAAAAAAAACAGGTTCTTTTGAAATTGAAGAGAGTATTGCAAAAGCAATGATTTCAGCAACAAACAAAAGCAGTTTATCTAACAGCGATGTTGTAAAGCCCACTGCAAACGGAATTGATTTGACTTCTGGCAATCGCGGGATGTGGATTATTGATTTTGGTGTTGACACCACGATTCAAGATGCTAAACAATATGAAAAGCCATTTGAGTATGTTGAAAAATATGTCAAACCAGAACGCGAAAAATCACGCGAAAGAAATTTGGTTGAAAATTGGTGGCTATTTGAGCGTCCTCGTCCAGAAATGAGAGATGCTTTGCGGAGTTTGAACAGGTTTGTCGTAACACCTAAAACATCCAAGCATAGAATTTTTACGTGGCTACAACATCCAACATTGCCCGACCAAGCACTAACAGTAATTGCGAGAGAAGACGATTATTTTTTTGGTGTCTTGCACTCAAAAGCGCATGAGATTTGGGTTCTTAGAAAAGGTACTTCTCTCGAAGATCGTCCTCGCTATTCACTTACTGCTACCTTTGAAACCTATCCCTTCCCCTGGCCGCCCGGCAAAGAACCGGGTGATTCCGCGCTGGTACAGGCCATCGCTGCCGCCGCCAAACGGCTGGATGATTTTCGTAATGCCTGGCTGCATCCCAACAACACCTTGTTGCAAGGCTCCAAAGAACAGGGTAAGCGCACCCTGACAAATCTATACAACGGCCTAGCGCTCTACCGCGAGAAAATTCGCGGCAAACCGCGCAGTGAAAGCGCCTGGAAAGCCGCCCTGCGCGAAATCTTCCGCACTGAGAAGCTGGCGGTTGAACTTATTCTCTCGCTGGACGAAGTCGAAACGCTGGATGAAATCCATACCGAATTGGATCGTGCCGTGCTGGATGCCTACGGCTGGCCGCACAGCCTGAGCGATGAGCAAATTTTGGAAAGGCTGCTCGCGCTGAACCTGGAAAGGGCCAGCGCGTAGTTTGAAACAGCCCGGACTTTGCGCCGGGTTGTTTGTTTTTATTCGGAAATCCTCGTCTGCTGGGTCTGCGCCAGCATCGTCTCGACCATCACCTCCACAAAGCGCGATGATTCGGAGACCCAGGGGTTGTGCCCCGAATGCTCGAACCAGACGATTTCCTTGTGCGGGGCTTCGAGAACGGCGTAGTATTTCCCGGTTAGCACGGTGGGGGCGTTGCGCCAAGGAGCCAACAGGAAGATACCCGTTTGTGGGTGGGGTGATAGCCGGTGATGAATGGGTCATTGTGAGCTTAGGCTCGAAAGATTGATTGAGGAGAGAGGATCATTGTTATGAAATCCAAAGTTTTGTTCGTTTTACTTGCCGCTTTGCTGATGGTTGTCACTGCCTGTGCCGGCCAAACCAATCCCGAAGCGGATGTCGCCACGATTGTGGCGTTGACCCAAACCGCCGCTGCGCCGCTTGCCCAGTCTGGGACAACTGCTTCGCAAGCGGAGCTTCAGCCCGTAGCGATGGACGGCGCGGTGCGGATTGAGTTCCAGCCCAATGCGGATACGTGGTATACCAACGGCGACCTGGCGGTTGGGGCATCGGCCAAATATGCGTTGGCTGGACAGGCGGGTCAGCAGGTGACCATCTGGCTATCCACCTCGCCTGAGGCGGATAGCGCCAATCTCCAGGCCGCATTAAATATTATGGGGGCCGATGGTCAGTTGTTTTCGTCCAGCCCGGAACAATACTGGAGCGTGGTTTTGCCCACCAGCCAGGATTACCTGATCGAGGTGCGCTCGTTGGCCCAGCAGGATGTTACCTACCAGATGGTGGTGGAGAAATCACTCGCCACCATCGACCCCGCTCTGGGTGGCATGTACGATCTCATCCCCGATTCTCTCTGCCAGGAACTACGGACGGCGGCTTCCGAGTCCCTGGGCGTGGAGTTTACTGCCCAGCCCAGGGCGCCTTTCTTCGATGCCTTTGGCGGCGAGGCTGGGCAAGGCTGCCGCTTGAGCGTGTCTGGAAACGGAACGCAATTCAACAGTCCCCAGGATGTGATTGTCATCCTGGCCGGTTCGGTGGGAGCCGGTTGGACGGAGCAGCCCGTTTACCAGGCGGATGGCCCCACCGGATCGTCCACCGCCCTGGCGCGCGATATGGCCCTGATGCTGATCTCGGCCAACTGGCAGCCTGAGGTGGGCGCGCAGTGTCCTCCCGACCAGCCAATCTCGGAATGCAGC
This sequence comes from Chloroflexota bacterium, assembly GCA_023459215.1. GTDB lineage: Bacteria > Chloroflexota > Anaerolineae > Anaerolineales > Villigracilaceae > UBA8950. The sequence continues at coordinate 45,559 of JAEWVF010000055.1, read as the reverse complement.
CTGACGCCCGAGCAGAAAATTTACGCCATCCGGGTGGATGTTGCCATCTACAAGGCTGATTTTTCGCTGGATGGACATTGGGAAGATGCCGCCACCGGTCTCAGCCTTGACCTGTACCAGGATTGGAAGCATGTTTACGGGCGCCATACGATTGTCGCCCAGGGCGGGGACAAAATTGACGCCCTGGATATTTCGCTGGACGGCTTGTTAAAAGGAAAGGTGCTCACGCTCCAATTCCAGAGTTCCTTTACCAGCGATATCGGGACTGCCGAAATCACTTATATCGATGTCAACACGATCCAGTGGAAAATTATCGACCCGCCGGATGGCGAATATTACCTGCCAGCCGAAGCCACGCTGACGCGCAAGTAAATCCTGTTGTGCCTAAAAAACATTGCGGAGACCTCCACTTGAGGGGTCTCCGCTTTTTCGTGTTCTTTTGGGCCACTGATGGTCGAGTTTCAACCGGGAGAAATTTGTGCGGCTAATCGCCGTATACCCGCGCAACGCGCTGGTTGATCTGGCAGGTAACTTCGTAGGTGATGGTGGCGAGTTTTTCAGCCCATTCGTAGGCGCTGATTTCAAGATCGCCGCTTTTTCCTATTAAAACCACTTCATCGCCGACTTTGACGCTGGTTTCCGGCCCCAGGTTGACCATGCTTTGATCCATGCAGACGCGGCCCACGATGGGGTAGGACTGGCCGTTGATCAGCACTCGTCCGCGGTTGGAGAACAGGCGGTTGAAGCCGTCGGCGTAACCGGCGGGGATTGTGGCGATCCAGGTGTCTTCGGGGGCGATCCAGGTGCGTCCATAGCCAATTGAGGCGCCGGCGGCCACCTTTTTAATGAAGGAGACGCGCGTCAGGAAGGATAAACCGGGTTTGAGCGCAATGCTGCGCGGCGTTCCTGGGTCGGGGTAGAAGCCATAGACCATGATGCCGGGACGCACCATATCGAGCCAGGCGGGTTCGTGGCCGAGCACCGCGCCGGAGTTGGCAGCATGCACCAGGTCGAGTTTGCGGCCCAGGGTTGCCTGGATGGCTTCGACGGCGGTTTTGAAGCGTTCGATTTGGGCGCGGGTGTAGGTCGGGTTGGCTTCGTCGCTGACGGGGAAGTGGGTGAAAACGCCCGTCAGGCGCAGGTTGGGACATTTGTTTTTGAGATAAGCCGCCAGCGCCGGGGCTTCCTCGGGAGCGCAGCCGATGCGTCCCATACCGGTATCCAGCTTGAGGTGGGCAGCGCTCTGAACGTTCGCAGCGCGGCAGGCGGCTTGCATATCCTCGATGTTCTGGCGGCTGGCAACGGTCAGGGTCAGGTTATCTTCCAGCGCAGCAGGGAGTTCTTCGGGGAAGGCCGGACTGAATTTCAGGATGGGCAGTTTGATGCCGGCCCGCCGCAGTTCGAGGCCTTCGGGGACGGTTGCTACGCCCAGCCAGTCGATCCCGCTGGATTCGGCCAGGCGCGCGACTTCAACCGCGCCGTGCCCGTAGCCGTTGGCTTTGACGGCGATCAGGATTTTACGTTGTGGCCCAACTGCCTGGCGGATGCCGGCCAGGTTGAAGCGGATGTTTTCGATGTGGATGCGGGCGTGAGTTTGGTAGAGCATGATGGTCTCCAAATGGCTATGTCATTCCCGAAGAACATCGGGACGATGTGCGAGGAGCGTCTTTTGTGACGACCCAGCACCTGCGGTTCTGGGCAGGTGAGCAGTCTCCGTCTAAACCGAGGGTTGCTTCACCGCCCTTCGACTTCGCTGGAGAGCGCTCCGCTCAGGGTGGTTCGCAACGACACTTACCCGCGAATAACCACCTTTTGCACATACGGCGAGGTGGTGGCTGCCAGGAGTGCGCCGTAGCCGGGCGTAAAGGCCACTTCGTCGCCGACTTTGAGGGCGGTGCTGGATTCTTCGACATCCAGGACGAGGTGGTCGCTGCTGCCGCCCAGGACGATGATGCCGGGGTCTTCGGGTTCGATGCCGTCTACAACGATGTCCTGGCGGCCCAGGTTGCAGATGGCGCGTTTGCGGATGCCGCGATCGACAAATTCAGTGTAGCCGCCGAAAGCGTCCTGGCCGCGTTCCCCAATCGGGATGGAGGGTTTGTACTCGACCTCGACGATTTCGGCCACGATGCGCATGGTGTCCTGGCGGGTTCCGGGCCAGGGAGAGCGATCTAGCACGTTGCGGCCCAGGGTGATGGCTTCGCCGATGCGCAGGTGGTTGATTTCTTTGGGCATTTTTCCGCTGGCGAGCAGGGGCAGGCTGGAACTGTTGCCGCCGGAAATGGTTTCAAGCGCCAGGCCGGTGGCTTTGCGGCAGCGGTCGCGGATTTCGATCAGCATTTGCATGTTTTCGACGGTGGGGATGACGCCGCCGTAGCAGGCCAGGTTGGCTCCCAGGCCAATCACTTCCAGGTTGGGCAGGGATGCGGTGCTGCGCACCACTTCGAGGGCATTGTTCGGCCAGACGCCTTCGCGCAGGTCGCCCACGTCAATCATGATGATGACTTTGTGCTGGATGTTGAGCATCTGGGCGGCTTCGGAGAGTTTGACCATCGTGTAGATGGAAGAGTTGAGCGAGATGTCGCAGTGGCGGACAATGTCGGCGGCGCGGCTGGGGGCGGGGATGCGCAGCAGCATGATCGGGATTTCGAGACCAACATTGGAAACGGTTCGCAGGTTGGTGATGCGCGAATCGGCAATCATGTCGGCGCCGCCCAATTCGAGGGCGTGAATCAAGGATGGGTGGGCGCTCATGACTTTGGTCACGCAGGCGACTTGTACGCCGTGCTCGTGACACAAATTAATCACTGCGCGGGCGTTTTCTTGAATGCGGTCGGGGTAGATTTCCAGGCGGGGGGTGCTGGTGTACATGGAGGCTCCTTCGTTATTCGATATTCGGTATTCGATCATTGGGTTCCAAATAACGAATATCGAATATCGAGCAATGATTAACGATTTTCAATCCAGCTTCTAAACGTTTTCTTCACGTCCTCGGGGTACGCCTGCGCAAAGGTGCCAAGCGCCGAGAAGCGGTAGTCTTGGTCAATCAGGATGCGGGCTTCGGGGGTGGGGAGCAGGTATTTGCCCGCCCCGGTGCAGATGCCGCGCAGGATGTCCGCGCCGCCTTCCACGCGGGTCAGCGCGCCGCCGGTGCCGACCACCCACTTGACGGCGGTCAGGTCTTTGCCTTTGACGATTTGTTTTTTGCCGGTCGGAGTGTACAGGTCGGTGACGACGCCGGCATGGCGTTTGATGCCGGTATCCACGGCGCGGGCGCACAGCCAGCGGGTCATGTCTTTCTGGCGCTCGGTGTTGGGCATGGCGGCCAGGTCGTCCAGGCGCGCCTGCCATTCGGTGTTCTTTTCCATTTCCAGGATGTTGCGGGCGTTGACAAAGACGCCCAAATCACCTTCGACGGTGCGTTTGGCGTGCGGTTCCGGCTCGACGGTGCGGCTGGCCCATTCCAGGCTGCCGCCGGTCACGCTGTGGATGTCGGTTGTCGCGCCGCCCACGTCAAAGACCAGGCAGTCGCCCATTTCTTCGGCGAACAATTCCGCTCCGCGCAGGACAGCGCCGGGGGTCGGCAGGATGCCCCAATGGGTCAGTTCAGCGAATTTTGCCATGCCGTGCGCGTGGATGATATGCCGGTTGAACATCTCGTGGATGATGCGGCGCAGCGGCTCGATGTTGAGCACGTCCACATCCGGGAAAACGTTGTCGGCCAGCAGGGTTTCGATCCCAGCTTGCTCGAAAATCTTTTGGATGGGCTTGCGGATGGCCGCATTCCCGGCGTACAGCACAGGGATGGAAAGTTTCAACTCGGCCAGCTTTTGAGCGTTGTGCAGGACGGTATCTTTTTCGCCGAAGTCCACGCCGCCGGCCAGCAGGATGATGTTGGGGTGGATCTCGCCGATTTCATCCAGGTCGTAGTCGCCCAGCCTGCCAGCCGTGACCATCTTGACGATGCCGCCCGCTCCCAGCGCGGCTTCACGCGCCGCCCGGGCCGTCATGCTGTAGGTCAGGCCGTGGACGGTCATGCGCAGTCCGCCCGCCGCCGAACTGTTGACGAAGGTTTCGGCGTTGCCGATGGGTTGCCCAAAGCGGGATTCAAGGTCAGCCTTGGCTTCGTCCACGCCAATGCCCACATCGCCCTGGCTGACGCTGGTCGGCGCAAAACCCTGGGCGATATGTTCAAATCCGCCTTCCGGCAGCCGCCGGAAACCGTTGATTTTGGTGATGGTGGAACCGACCTCGATGGTCAGGATTTCGATGGGCTGATTCACGGGCAACGCCTTTTTGGACGCGGATTACACGGATTTCACGGATTGACGCGGATTCTTTTTGAAAAATCCGTGTAAACCCGTGTTTTCCGTGTAATCCGTGTACCGATTTTCAGTTTTAGACAACGCCGCGCGCTTTGAGCTTCTTCACCATGGCGTCCACCACATGGATGCCCTTGGTGCCGCGGCCAAAGGTGGCGTCCAGGCCGGTTTCGGCGGCCATGTCGCGGGTGACTTGCGTGCCACCGGCGATGAGAATCAGCTTCTCGCGGATGCCCTTTTCCTGGCACAGTTCAGCCAGTTTGCGCATTTGGGTGCGATGGACATCGTTGTGGCTGATGATGGTCGAAATCAGGATGGCGTGCGCGCCGGTTTCGATGGCGGCGTCCACCAGCTTGCCGAGCGGGACGGAAGTGCCGAGATAATGGTACTTCACGCCGTACTTTTCAATGCCGCCGTGCTTGATGTCCAGGATTTCGCGCAGGCCGACGCTGTGTTCATCCTCGCCCACCGTCCCGGCGACCACTTTCAGGCCGAGGGTCTTGATGGCGGCGCGAATCTCATCTTCGGGGAGCATGATTTCCTTGGGCGGGATTTTCAGGTCGGCTTTCTTGATATCAAACTTGACCTTGCCCTTGACCTCGACAAAGCAGCCTTCGGCCTGTTGCAGGGTCATCATGTTGATGACCTGCGGATCGTCCAGCCCCATCTTGCGCGCCATTTCGAGGGCCGCTTCGCGGGCCACATCTTCGGCTTCGGGGACAACGAACTGCATGAGCACCACGCCATCGCCAGCCCACTCCGCTTCGGGGCGGATCAGGCCACCCTTGCGGTAGGGCAGGGTCTTTTCGAGACGGGCATTGGCCGAATCGGCGGGGTCGAGTTCGTCAATGTAGACAATTTTTTCCGGCTTGCAGAGCGTGCAGCCGTCAATCGGGTCGCAGGGCTTGGTCAGGCCGGCGGGCAGGTGGTTCTTGCCGAAGTGGTCGCAGACCGGGGCCATGTAATCGGGGTCGCGCTCGATGATACTGTCCGCGCCGACGCCGCCCTTGCCATCGCGGGCAATCCCGTCGCCGTTGCGGTTGGGATATTTGGCTGAGTCGACGAAAAAGCCTTTTTCCACGGCGGCAAAGTATCCGCCGGTTTCGATGACTTCTTCCAAAAAGGCCACGGCGCGCTCTTTCAGGTCGCGCACCATTTCACCGAGCGGGCCGTTGTGGTTGAGCGTCAGCAGTTCCTTGATGCCATCCAGCGCCGCCCAGGTCTGTTTAACGGTCTGCACGCCGCGGATGTTGTTGTAATGCCAGGGGACGTTGCGGCCTTCGTCGGGGGTGATGGTGCTCTGGATGTCGGCGCGGGTCAACATCGAGATAAGCGTGTCCACGGTGTGGGTGCGGATGGCTTCCTCGATGTCGGCTTCGATGTAGCGCGTGTTCTGCTGGGCGCGCATTTTGTACTCGGAGAAAAAGTCGCGCAGGGCCACGGCGTAGGGCAGGTCGTACCACAGCTTGGGGGCGGGCGGCGCGTTCGGTGGGACGGTGGACAGGCCAATCAGGTTTTTGTCCATCCCGGCGGCGACCGAGAAGGCGCAGTTCAGGCCGTGCTGAACCATCAGTTCGGGCATGACCAGCCAACCGGCTTTGGCGGTGGCGTTGGCATTGTGCGCGCCGTCAATCTGGAAAATCTGCGCCCCGGCCATGACTTTCTTGGCCTCGGCGGCGTCCACAAACGAGCGGTACATGTTGACGTTGCGATAGAGCACGTTGTACTGCGGGTCCTGGTGCGCGCCGTTGATGCCTTCTTCGGCAAAGAGCACGGCCACTTCGGGGCCAGCCACACCGGAGACGTAGCTGTGGAAGTTGATCGGGCGGCCAACTTCGTCTTCGATCATGTCGCAGGCCTTGCGGCTGGCGCGAATCTGCTTGCGGGTGATCGGCACGCCGCCGACGCCCTCGGGGGTGCCTTCCATCAGGCCGTCGATGTGGCTCTGCCCGGTGGTGCGGATGACCATCAGATGGTCAGCGCCGTGCCAGGCGGCCATGCGCATGCGACGGATGTCATCCTCGAAGCGCCCGGAGGCGATTTCGGTGGTCACGACGCAGGAGGGCTGCGGGTCAATATTTTCAAAGTATTTGGAAGCGGGCAGGCCGATACCATTCTTGAGCGGCTGGGACATGTCATGGTAATGGAAAGGCCCCATGTTCACGCCTTCGGCGGGCTGTTCACGCCACGTCCACCCCTTGCGGCGCGGGTGGTAGTGTTCCAAATCCTGCATGATTTCTTCGATATCGAGTTTCTTGTTTGGGTCGAGTTGCTTGGTCATTGTGCTTTCCTTATTCTCATCTGCATGGTATGCGCTGGTCGAGTAGCCGCGTAGCGGCGTATCGAGACCCACGCAATCTCCAAATAAGCAGAGTTACCTGTTTACTGGAGATTGCTTCGCTCACCTTGGTCTCGATACGGCGGGAGAACACCGCCTACTCGACCAACGGCTCGCTCGCAATGACACGCGAGATGTTTAGAATAATCCGTTTAAGACTTCCTTGTTCTCCAAAATGGCCGCGGCGGCGGTGCGGATGTCGGTGCCGTTTTTCTGGGCGAGCTTCAACACGACATGCCCCGCGCCTTTGCCGAGCAAACCGGCCTCGTGGATGCGATCCACCACGCCATGCGAACTGAGGCTGTCAACGCCCATGCGCAGCAGCACCGAGCGCTCGATGGAGGGGGATGTATGAGTCTTCGCCAGGTCAACGATTGGGGCGATGGCCTGGTCGCACAATTCCCAAAAGCGCGCCTTCAGTTCGGCGTCGCTCATTTTCTTGAGTTCTTCCCGGCGTTTCTCAAACCGGGCGATTCTTTCGTCTGTCATGGTTACCTCTTGGTTTTGCGATATTCGATAAGCGGTATTTGTAATTCGTAAATCGTGATTTGTTATTAGGAAGTCCACTCGTACTGCAAACCCCGAATAACGAATCTCGAATAACGATTAACGAACTACATTTTCTTTCACCCACACCACATCCATCTTGATGTCTGCGGCCAGGAAAGCGTAATCGGTGTCGTTCCACTGCTCGACGGGCAGGGCTTTGGCGGCGTTCTTCAGGTACGACTGGCGCAGTTTGTCCATGTCCTGGACTTTGCCCCAGACCTGGTCGAGCCGTTCGGGGATGACGATGGTTTTGCCGGGGACGTTGTCCTGCGGGTCGCCGCGGCGGACTTCGATGCCGTTTTCGCGGGCGAAGGACAACTGTCGGTTGTGATGCTTGCCCGCGCCGGTGTACTCGGTTTCCTGCACGACCACGATCTGGTCTTTATCCATCTGGCGCGCCAGGGTCACAGCGGCGGTCAGGGAGGTGTTCCCCGCCGGACCGCGTTCCAGGCCTTCCAGCTTGGTCAGCAGTTCGGTGACGTAGAAAACTTCGCCCTGGGTCACAAGCTGGTACTCATCCATGTAGCGCAGGGAGCGCGCCGCGTTGCGCGGCACGTCCACCCGGTCGGGCCAGGTGGCGAAGGGCACGCCAAAACCGGTATGGCCGGTGGTGAAGGACTTGCGGTTGAAATCCTTGTCGGAGGCCATGTGCAGGCCGCCCAGATCCACCGAGCAGGCCACGATGCGCGTGTCGGTCGCACCCGCGGCAAGCAGGCCGCGCGCGGTTCCCGTCAGGTTGCCGCCACCCGCGTGGGTGATGACCACCGCATCGGGATTTTTCCCGCAGCGGGCGCGCACCTGTTCGGCAATTTCGATCCCCAGCGTCTCCACGCCGCGAATGCCAAAGGGCGTGTACAGGCTGGCGTTGAAAAAGCCGGTCTGTTCGAGCGTGACCAGGTGGATGTAAAACAGTTCCGGGCCAACCGTCAGTCGGATCACTTCGGCGCCGTAGGCTTCGCAGGCGCGGCTTTTTTCGACGATTTCGGGCTGACCCACGCCCCGGCTGTCATAGACTTCCTGGACAATGATGCACTTCAGTCCGCGCTGGGCCGCCTGCGAGGCGACGGCCGCCCCGTAGTTGCCGCTGGTGGCTGCGACCATGCCCTTGTAGCCCTTTTTGGCGGCTTCGTAGGCGCTGATCGAGGCCCGGCGGGCCTTGAAACTGCCCGAAGCGTTGGCGGCCTCGTCCTTGACGAAAATCCGCGCGCCCTTGCCCGGCCCGGCGATCTTGCGCACGGCTGCGGTCAGGTTGCGCAGTTCGTGGAGCGGAGTATTACCCACTTTGGTCTCGCTCTGGATGCGGGCGATATCGGCGTGGGTGTAGCCGGTTTCGGTCATCATGCGTTCGTAGTCGAAGGCGATCGGGCTGGTGATGAAATCCGAGAAATCCATCCCCATCGAAGCCTTCATGATTTCGTTTTTGCGGGCGGTGACCGCCGCGTAGGACAGGTCGCGGGTCATTGTTCCGCCTCCGTGCCGATCGTCAGCAGTTCAGGGACGGTGGTCCCGAAGCTGTGGCTGTAACTGGGCAGGACGGTCTTGAGCGTGCCGGTCAGTTCGCGCCCGATGATGGTGCGGATGGTCACATCTTGCCCCAACTCGGCCTCGGCTTGCAGGAAGCCCGAGACGTGCATGAGGTAGGGAGTCTGTTTGGTGTCTTCGGGCAGGGTCGGGGCGCGCTGTTCGGGTGTCAGCACCACCTGCTCAATTTCCACCCAGGTTCCTTTGGCGATTTTGCTCATGGTTTCACCTGTGAAAAAATGGTACACGGAACACACGGATTATGCGGAATAACACGAAAAAAACTTAAAAAGTCCGTGTTGTTCCGTGCCTTCCGCGTGTTCCGTGTACAAAAAGGTTTTAGACACGGCGGGTGTAGGCGCTCTCGCCCATCAGCGCGGCGGGCACAGGCAGGTCAATCATGCGCTTCATGCCGGGGGTGGCGGCGACAACGTGCGGAATCATGTTGACGGTCACGCCCATGGTGGCCTTGCCGCCCGCGATTTCGGGCTTGTTCGCCATGTGGATTTCGGGCAGGCCGAAAATGTTGATGTAATCGCCGGTCTCCTGGCCTTCCAGGTGCGGATGAATCTGCTGCGGGTGTACCAGCTTGACGACTTCCTTATCGCCCCGGTAGCCGATGCCGATATGGCGGCAGCCCGCCACCATGCCCGGCTCGACCTTGACATGCGGGGTCTCGCGGTAGACGTTGCTGATAATCGGTTCGCGGGTCTCGACGATGCGGTCCACGCCCAGGCCGAGCGCTTCGCTGATCATGTGAATCGACTCGGGGAAGCCGACATGGCCCACGATCGAGCCATTCGCCACACCGGCGGCGAAGGCTTCGGGGGTGGTTCCCACGCCCTGGGTGCGCATGACGGTCGGACCGTAGGGGCTGAGGTCGTTGACGCGCGAGGCTTCAATCCGCTCCACCGAGTGGCAGACGCCGGAGAGCGTCACCACCAGCAAATCCAGCACGAAACCGGGGTTGACGCCGGTTCCCAGCACCGAAACGCCGTGCTTCTTGGCGAGTTCGTCAATTTCCTTGGCCAGTTCCGGGCTTTGGGCGTCCGGGTCGGACATTTCTTCGGCGATGGAAATGCAGTTAATCCCTGCGGTGATGATTTTCCGCAGGTCGGGCATTTGTTCCTTCGTCCACGAGGTGGTGGCGATGAGAACAATATCCACATTTTCTTTTTTGAGCACATCTTCGGGTTTGTTGGTGACAACAACATCGAGCTTCTTGCCAACGCCGAGCACTTCCCCCAAATCTTTGCCGACGTAATCGGGCCGGCCATCTACGGCGGCAACAATCTTGAGGCCAGATTTCTCAAGAATCAAACGAGCCATGCCGCCGCCCATAGCGCCCAGGCCCCACTGAAGGATACGAATTGGTTCCATAAAAAAGACTCCTTATCGTTGGTTAACCCTTCAGACCGCCGGTCCACCTGGACGGCAGGAACTCTGGTTATTAAATTGTGGTTAAACTCTATCATTGCCGCCTGATGCGGTGAAGTATAGCCTGTCCTATTCTGGCAAGACAAAAGTCACGTTAAAGATTTTGGCATAAACCAGCGCCAGCCCGCGAAGATGCCCGCAAAGGGATTACTTTTCCTCATGCGCGATGTTGCGGCGCAGCCAGCGGATGGGCGCGGCCTCGTGCTGGCGCACCAACAGCACCGAGCAATGCTCGATGTGCTCGACCACCCAATCGTCCACCGAGCCAAACAGGCGCGTTTTGGAGCCGTACTCCTCCGATGCGCCCATCACGAGCAGGTCATACTGATGCTGGTGCGCTTCCTGTAACACGCCATCGGTCACGCGCTCTGCTTGAGCAACGTGGAGTTTCAGGCGGGCAGGGAGCGCTCCCAGTTCATCCACAACCACTTCATGCAGGAACGCCAATTTATCATCCACATCTGCCGGGTCAACACTCATTGGGTAAACGTGCAAAGCGGTGATTTGGGCGCTTTCCTGGTCGGCAATCTCATAAGCCATGCGTAGAGCCAAACGCGAGTGCAGGCCGCCGCCGATGGGAACCAGGATGCTGCGAATTTTTCCGGGATTTCGGCTGAGCAGGACGGCGATGTTGGTGGGAGCTTTCTCCAGCAAGGTTTTTACCGGATTGGGAGAATCTGACTCCGGGCGCAGGGGGCCGGGCCAGCCCATCAGCACAAATTTGATGTTGGGATGAGCCTCGATTTCATCCAGAACCCCGGCGGCAATCGTATCGGCAACCTGGTTTTTCGTATACAGGGGAACATTGCGGTTCGAGGCTGCGCGCAAGGTTTCATCGGGCAAACGCGGGGCACTTTTGCCTGGTGTGGCTTCTGTTTCGACGTTGAAAACGCAAACGCTGGTTCCTTCACTGGCCTGGGCCAGGATGGAGGCCATGTTCACCAGGCGCGCCCCGCTGCGCGGATTGGCAATCGGGACGAGAATGCGGTCTTTCATGTTTTTGAGCGGCTGGATGTTCGTGAGATAGAGACGCCGGATGAAAGGAGCTGCATAGTAGACAAAGGTCAGGGTCAGCAACAAACCGGCCCCGAAGGCCAGAGCGCGCCATTCGGTAAAGGAAATGATCAGGAAACAAGAAGCCACCGCAAGGTATGCGGTCAGGGGGAAGAATGGCACCTTAAACGGCCGACGCAAATTCGGGTAGCGTTTGCGCAGGCGAATCAGGGCCAGGTTCGACCAAAACAGGACAAACAGGTAGCCCGAACTGGAGATGTAGCTCAGGAAATCCACCAGGCCGATGGCGGCGACGGCCATCACAATCGAGCCAATCACCAGCACCGAAACGTAGGGGGTGCGAAAGCGTCCCATGCGGGACAAGATACGCGGCCACATGCCGTCTCGGCTGAGGGTGAAGGCTTCGCGGGTGGCGCTCAGCAAGGCGGTGTTGAGCGAGGTCAAGGTTGCAATAATCCCCCCTATGCCCAGGGCTATTGGCCCCCAAACCGGCAGGAATTGTTCGGCAGCGTCGGTCATCGCGGTTTCGGAGCCGGCCAATTCCGTCCAGGGGATTGTGCCGAGGGTGACCAGGACAATCAGCGGGTAGAGTACGATCAGCACCGTCAGGCTGATGAGAATGCCCAGGGGCAGGGCGCGATCCGGATTTTTGATTTCCTCGGCATCGTCCGCCAGCACTTCAAAGCCGATATAGGCGACATACGCCAGCGCGACTGTTGAGAGCAGGGCGTAGAAATTATCCCAGTTGGTGTTGTGGATGAAAAATTTTCCGTTTGGCGCAAAGGTTTCCCAGCGAAATCCACCTGGCAGGCTGAAGCCGAGCGCAATGTAGCCCAGCAACAAAAATAATAGAATACCCCCCAGCGCCACCTGGAGATTGCCAATATTCCCCACTCCGAGCAGGTTCAGGACAACAAAGAACAGGATGATGCCAATCGCGGTTGGCACAATCGGCAGCGCCGGGAAAAAGATTTGCAGGGAATAGGCAAACCCGACGGCGGAAAGGGCCGCAAAAAACGTACTCGACAGGCAATCCAGCGAACCAACCAGGTAGGACAGCAGATTGCGTCCCCAGGCTTCGCGCACATAGGTCATCGCTCCGCCCGTTTCCGGGAACATGGTGGCCAGTTCGCCATAGTTGAGCGCAATGCTGTAACTCAACAGGCCGCCAAGGATGATTGCCAGGACGAAAGCCGGGCCGACCATGGCCGCGCCATAGCCGGTCAGGACAAATAATTGGGCGCCAATCGCCCCGGCGGTGCCCAGCATGACCACCTGGGCCAGATTGAGCTGTCGTTTTAAGGTGCGTTTGTTCATGTTCGTCTCGATGTTTCTCGCGCGCTGAATGATCTCAGGTCTAATGCGCAACTCTTTGATTGTATTCCAAATCGGATAACTTTCCTATGCTGGCACAACAACGCATGGGGTAGTCTTGAGCATTTCTTGAGACATTCAGGCTTGAGCGCCTTTTCAGGTTCGCACATCGTGATTTGTGAATTTGGAAGGGTATACTTGTTGCCGTTAATAATTCCGTTCTGATTTGCCGGGGCATCTGGCCTGGGTTTGTGTTCTCAGCCTCGGAATTGTGGTCAGCCGGGTGAGAACGGCTTGGAAAAAGGATAAACAATGACGATAACCCGAATATTTTTTTCATTCCGTTTCATCTTGATTGGCGCGGGGATATTCGTTTATTTTTTATGGGGCCAGCCCATATTATTGGGGATATTGCAGCAAGTGCCCAACCAGCTAGCCATCCCGGTTGGTTTGGTGTTGCTGATGATTCAAATCCTTAATTTAGCCGCCATTCTTTATAAAGGCCCATTTATCCAACAGCGGATAGCAGGTGCGCCAGCCGCCCAGCGCGGGACAGTTCAGAATCCTGGCGGGATCGCACTAATCCTGGTTTTTCTGGTAACGCTATGCTATGTCGGCCTGGTTTCTCCGGTTGCGAACTGGACCGTCCTGGAGATATTGGGGATTGAAATCCGCGGCACGCCGCCTTTTTGGCAGGGCATGTTTGGATTTATCTATCTTTTTGCCATGCTGGTACTGAATGCCTGGTTGATGCTTGCTTCGGTCTTCCCTTCCCTCGGCGCGATTGAAATGCCAAAATGGCTCAGGCTGGCTGATTCATATCCCCTTGCAACGGAGTGGATCGTGGATATTATTTTGGCGGTTTTCAGCGTGACCACCTATACCCTGATCTGGGAAAAATTAGCCGCAAGCACGCCCTTTGCTGCTACCACGCCGCAAGGTGTCTTGATGGAATATTTAGGCGCAGTGGTGTTTTTTTGCATGGTTTATCCAGCTACAAATGTATTGGCAGTCGCCGATGATTGGTTGACGGAACGTCCCAAATGGGCGCGCCTGCTTTCGTTTGCCATTTTTGTACTGATTATGCTCTCGGCCATCAACGGTATTCCGCGCGAGGTGTGATCCTGCGTCGGTAGGTCGATATAGCGAGAGTTTCCGGTAGATAAAAGTGCAGAATTTCACTTTCTCCGGCCAATTTCTGGCCTCTCGGTTATAATTCGGCCAACTTATTCCCCAGTTTGTACAATTCAACACAAGGAGACTGTATGTTACATGGACCAGCCACACCTGTAGGGAAAGACCCCGCCGGACCGTATAAGCAGCGCCTGGGCATTTGGATGTTCCTGTTTTACGCGCTGTTTTATGCCGGTTTTGTTGCTATCAATCTGCTTAATCCGGCGGCGATGGGCGCTATCGTTTTTGCCGGACTCAACCTGGCGACTGTGTACGGACTGGCATTAATCGTTGTGGCCTTGATCGAGGCCCTGGTTTACGATGCGATGTGCCGCAAGAAGGAAGCCGAACTGGAAGCAAAGCCGTCGAAGGGCGGCAAGAAATCGGCCAAGGCCAAAAAGGGAAAGGCTTAATCTCATGGCTATCATTGTTTTCATTGCCTTTGTCGTTTTTGTGGTTGGCTTATCCTTTTATTTGGGCGGCAAGGCCAAAAGCTCCAGCGGATATTATGCCGCTGGCGGCCAGATCCACTGGGGAGTGAACGGGATTGCTTTCGCCGGGGATTATCTCTCAGCGGCCTCCTTCCTCGGCATCTGCGGTCTGATCGCCACCGTTGGCTATGACGGTTTCCTGTATTCCATCGGCTACCTGGCCGGCTGGATTGTGGCGCTCTTTGTGGTGGCCGAACCGCTCAAGAAACTGGGCAAATACACCTTTACCGATGCAGTGGATGCTAATTACAACTCGCGCGGTATCAAGTTGGCCGCCGCCATCAGTACCCTGATTGTCTCGATCTGCTATCTCATCCCCCAGATGGTTGGCGCGGGTGTGCTGGTCGAGCCGCTCTTGGGCATCCCGCATGCCTGGGGCGTGATTATGGTCGGGGTTATCGTCATCACGATTGTTGCAACCGCAGGCATGGCCTCCACGACCTATGTGCAGTTTCTGAAAGGCGCCCTGTTGATTGTTTTCTCCACCGTCCTGGTCTGGGTGGTGTTGGGACGCGGCTTGTCCACCCAGCCCGATCAGGGCGGCACGGTTCCCTTTTACCAATATGCTCATGTTGATGCGGCCCGAGACGCTGATGGCAAAATCCAGGCTGAGGGGGTGGAAATCCTTGAACAAACGGAGGTCAAAGGCGGCCTGACGTTTGTGCGGGTCAACACCCAGGGTCAGGAGAACTGGTGGTATGCATCCGAAACGGATGGCGTGCTGACGCTGAAAGAATCCCAATCGGTTGTCACCAAGGCGGATGGCGAGTGGATTAATGGCGCGCCTGAATCGGACAGCAATAAACTGCGCCAGGTTGGCAACCTTGAGCAACTTCGCGGCGAGAAACAGGTTGAAACCGGCAGTCTCTCCATTTTTCAGTTCCTGGCCTCCATTACCGACAAGGACACCATCGTCCGCACCTGGAAGAGCACCAGTTTCACCGATGCCGCCGGTGAAAAAGTGACCGTTTACTACCCCAACGATGTGCGCGGCGACCGCATCATGCGTCCCGGCCTGAAATTCAAGGTTGAAGGTACGCTGCTGGAACGGCTGGATTTCCTCTCGCTGATGCTGGCCCTCTTCCTGGGGACCGCTGCCCTGCCGCACATTCTGATTCGCTACTACACCGTCCCCAGCCCGGCCAGCGCGCGCAAATCGACCATCGTGGCAATTGCTGCCATCGGCTTTTTCTACGTCCTAACTCTTTTCATGGGCCTGGGCGCAATGGTCAACGGCACGATGAACCCGGCTGACAGCAACATGGCCGCGCCTCTGTTGGCGCGCTCCTTCGGCGAGCTGCTTTTTGCGGTTATCTCGGCCATCGCTTTCGCGACCGTGCTCGGCACTGTCAGCGGATTGATCGTCGCCGCCTCGGGCGCGGTAGCCCACGACCTGTTCGACCGCTACCTGCAAATCAAGATGGATGACCGCCAGAAAGTAACCGCGGGCAAGGTTTCGGCCTTCGTGATTGGCGGCATTGCCATCATCCTGGGGATTTTGTTCAAAGGAATGAACGTTTCCTTCCTGGTCGGTCTGGCCTTTGCTGTCGCCGCTTCTGCCAACCTGCCGGCGATTGTGATGCTCCTGTTCTGGAAGAAAACCACCGCGCGCGGCATTGCCGCCTCCATCATGGTTGGGATTGTATCCTCGCTCGGGCTGATTGCCTTCTCGCCCGAACTGTACACACTCTACGGGCTGAATCCGCTCGATGCGCCGATTCCTTTCAGCAACCCCGGCATTATCTCCATCCCGCTCAGTTTCATCACCCTGGTGGTAGTTTCCCTGCTGACACAGAAGAAAGATCTGGCCCAAGGAAAAGCCTAAGTTTTTCGCCAGGCAACCAGAACATTCAAAGACGCAAAGCCGCCAGCCCCAACAGCCCGCGACTTTGCGTCTTTGCTTTATCCTTTGACCGCTTTTGGGATACACTGATAGTATGCCCTTTGTCGACTTCCACCTGCATTCCAATTTCAGCGACGGCGAACAGACGCCAGAGGCCATCGCTGCCAGCCTGGCCGCTGCCGGGGTGCGCTGCGCCGCCCTGACCGACCACGATACCGTGGAGAGTTGGCCGCGCTTCGCCGAAGCGATGAAAAAACGCAGCCTGGCCTACCTGCCCGGCCTGGAATTAACCACCTATCTCGACGAACGCGAACTGCACCTGCTGGCTTATGGCTTCGATCCGCAGCACCCTGTTTTGCAAGCCACCTTGCTCTCCCTGCGCCAGGCGCGTGACCTGGAAGTACACAGCATCGCCGGTTCGCTGCGCAAAATGGGCGCAAATCATCCCAATGGGGATGAAGACGGGCCGCCGGTCAGCGCCGCGCCTGGCGGGCGGATTGATACCCTCGCCGCCATCGAGATGCTGCACCGCGCAGGAGGTAAGGTCTTTTGGGCGCATCCACTGCACTTTGAATCAGACCTGCAAAAATTGGAGTCGCTGGTTGTCCGGCTCAAGGCCCTCGGGCTGGACGGACTCGAAGCGCATTACTTGCCCTTTTCTGTTGAACAACGCGCCAGCCTGGTCGAACTGGCCCACCGGCACGGACTGCTGGCCAGCGCCGGCACCGACCACCATACGGCGGGCGGGCCTATCGGTATGGAGACTCCTCCGAATGACTGGAGCCCCTTTCGGGAGGCCCTGTTCGCCAGCCCCGCTTTCCAGGATGCGCTTTCCGGCGGCGGAAAAACCATCCCTGGCGGCCAGCCCCCGCGGCCCCCGGCTGGAAAATCCCACCACTTCAGGCGGCGTTCCTATGTTTTGCGGATTTTCCTGCCCACGCTGATTGCCATGGGCCTGTTCCTGGCCGTCATCTGGGGCATTATCCTGCCAGCGTTTGAGCAGTCCTTGCTCGAACGCAAACGCGAACTGATTCGCGAATTGACCAATTCGGCCTGGAGCATCCTGGCCTCGTACGAGCGTGATGAACAAAGCGGGGCGCTGACCCGTGAGCAGGCCCAGTCCCTGGCCGTGACCCGCATTGCAGACCTGCGTTATGGCCCCGAAGGCAAAGATTATTTCTGGATTCAAGACCTGCAACCGCGCATGGTCATGCATCCTTATCGTCCCGACCTGAACGGGCAGGATGTTTCCAATTTCACCGATCCGCGCGGTGTGCCAATTTTTGTCGAGTTTGCCAGCCTGGTGCAGCGCGAAGGCCAGGGCTATATCGACTACGTCTGGCAGTGGAAGGACGATCCCGAACGATTGGAACCGAAGGAATCCTATGTCAAAGGGTTTGAACCCTGGGGCTGGGTCATCGGCACCGGTCTCTACATCGACGATGTCCGCGCCGAAATAACGCGCCTCGAGCGCAGCCTGGTCAACACTTCGCTGGCCATTTCGGGCGCAGTGGTTATCTTGCTGGTTTTTGTGCTCCAACAAAGCCTGCGCATCGAGCGCGAGCGCCAGGAAGTGCTCGATAACCTGCGTGAATCAACCGAGCGCTATCATTCCCTGGTCGAAGCCACCACAGAAGGCACCCTGCTGCTGATCGAAGGCCGCTGCCGATATGCGAACCCAACGTTTTTAGAGATGGCAGGCTACTCGGCGCGCCAACTGGAGTTTTTGGATTTACATGACCTGTTCCCAACTGGCGAAAACCCGCTCTTGTGGGCGCGGGTGGAAGAAAGCGCCGAAACGGCTGAGGCCTTTGAGGGGATTCTCCGCACCCAAAACGGTTCTACGCTGGAATGTGTTCTGACGCTCTCCCCGATTCTTTTTGCCGGTCAAAACGGCCTGATTCTACTCTGCCGCGATGTTGCCCGCCAGGCCGCTCTGCGCAGCGAAGACACCCTGGCGCAAGCCGCCCCGGTCGGCATTTTCCGCGCCAGAACCGCCCGCCGTGGCGCGTTATTGGAATTTAACCCTGCTGCCCGGGCCTTTTTCCCGGCTGAAGGCCAACCGGCCCTGGCCGATTTGTTCTCGGACGCGGCCGAATATGAAACCCTTCTCAAAAATCTCAGCACTTCTGCGATATTTAGCCATACCCTGCACATCGAAACCCCCGATGCCGCCGCGCGTTTTATCGCCTTGACGGCTCGCCTTGTTCACGAGGGGGATAACCTGGTTATCGTCGGTACCTTGCAGGATATCACCGCCCAGCGTCGCCACGAGGCCGCCCGCGAAGCGCTGATTGAAAAACTGCAGGCATCCCTGCTCTTCCTGCACGAGCCGCTCACCCGTCTGGGGCGTGATGCGCTGGTTTGCGAGATGAATACCAGCGCTGTTGAATTGGCCCGCCAGATGAGCGAGCGCAACGTTACCGCTGCTCTTGTCCGCAGCGGTGAGACAATTTTGGGCATCGTCACTGACCACGACCTGCGCGCCCGCGTGCTGGCTGAAAAAGCCCCGCTGAATGTGCCTGTCCACACCATCATGAGCGCTCCGCTCAGCAAAATCCCCGAAGACGCGCTGATTTATGAGGCCCTGCTGCGTATGGAAGAAAAAGGCGTCCGCCACCTGGCTGTGGAAGACCGCGATGGACAAATCGTCAGCGTGGTGGACAACAAATCGCTGATCCAGTTCCAGCGTTACGGGGCAATTATCCTTTCGCGAGAGATTTCGCGCGCGGCCAGCCCCGAAGAAGTGGCCCGCCATGCCGGGCGCACCTCGCCGCTGGTTAAAACCCTGCTCGATAGCTCAGCTCGCCCGCGCCACGTCACCCATATGCTGGCCTCCATCTGCGACTCGACTACCGAGCGGCTGGTACAGCTTGCCATCGAACAGCTTGGCCCCCCGCCCGCCGACTTTGCCTTTATTGGCATGGGCAGCCAGGGACGCCAGGAGCAGACCCTGGTCACCGACCAGGACAATGGGATTATTTTTGCGCCGACGAGTGATCCCAACGCTGAAGCCTATTTCCTGAACCTTGGCCAGCTTGTCTGCGAGGGATTGGATCGGGCCGGTTATCCGCTTTGTCGCGGTGGGGTGATGGCTTCCCAGCCGCGCTGGTGCCGCTCCCTGCCCGAGTGGGTCTCCAGTTTTGGTGACTGGATCCGCAAATCGGAACCGCAGGAAATCATCGACTTGAGCATTTTCTTCGATTTCCGCACCGTTTACGGCAACGCCGACCTGACTCACGAATTGCGTCGCGCCATTCAAGTCGCCCTGGCCGAGGAACCTGCCAGCTTCCATCATCTGGCTCAAAATGCCCTGGCTTTCAAGCCGCCCTTCCGCTTGCTGGGCAACATCTACCTGGGCGGCGGGGCTACCGACCATGCCGGGGAAATCAACCTGAAAGACGCCATGATGCCGATGGTCAGCTTTGCGCGCCTGTACGCCCTGCGCCATCAGGTCAATCAGACCCACACCCTGGAGCGCATCGAAGCTCTGACCGAGCGCGGGCATATCCTGCCCTCCAGCCGCGATGAAATTGTGGCCGCCTACGATTTCCTGATGCAATTGCGTCTGCAAAATCAAATTGTCGCTTTGCAAGCCGGGCGTGTTGCCACCAACCTGATTCATCCGGGCAGGTTGGGTTATATCCAGCAGGAACTGCTCAAACAAGCCTTCGCCCAAATTGCAGCGGTACAGAAGAAAGTCAGTTACGACTTTTTGGGCGGCGTGTAGCGATATTTTTTATTGAGATTTGGCGGCGCTTATTCGTTAGAAGAATGACCAGGTGCGCTTGTTATTGAACCAGGCCTTGTTCATAGGCAAAGGCAATAATCTGCGCGCGACTGTTCAAATGGAGTGTTGCCAGAATGTTTGAAAGGTGATTCTTAACTGTTCCCTCTGTAATGGAGAGGTGGGTGGCAATTGCGCGGTTGCTATAGCCGCGTGCCACCAGGAGCATTACTTCCTGTTCTCGTTCGCTTAATTGGATAAGTTCCGTCGCCGTGTGCTTGGGGGGTAAAGGTGTGGTATTCCTTCCAATCAGTTCCGCTAGCTTTTGTCCGCTGCGCGGATCAAAAACAAATGTGCCGCGGTAAACTGCTCGAATGGCCTCCGCAAGTTCGGCTGCCGGGGTGTCTTTGAGCAGATAACCTGTTGCGCCTTGTTGTATAGCATGGACAATATATTCATCGTCATCAAAGGTGGTTAGCATCAGAATCTTACAGGTTGGGATATGGCTGCGCAGAGGCGCAATTGCGCTGATTCCATCCATGATTGGCATACGAATATCAAGCAGAATGATATCCGGTTGTAATGCTTGCGCTTTTTCCAGCGCTTCTGCGCCATTCCCTGCCAAATCTACAATTTCTAAATCAGGATACTCCTGTAATAAGGATGCAATACCATCTAACATCAAACGCTGATCATCGGCGATCAGAATCCGGATTTTAGCCATGATTGCTCCTGGGAGTGGCTGATAAGCGCCAGGTGGTAATGGGATTTTGGGGAAGTTTGATAAATATGCGAGTGCCTTGCCCTGGCTGACTCTCAAGCTGCATTTCGCCGCCTAGCAATTCGACTCGTTCACGCACACCTCGTAAGCCATAACCTTCGGAAGTTTTCTGTGTATTAAAGCCACGGCCCGGATCTTGCATTTCTAATTCGACAGAGTTCTGCAAGAAAGAGAGTTTAATCTGTGCCTTTGACGTTTGTGCATGTTTGCGGATATTGGTGATTGCTTCTTGAATAATTCGATACAGTGTGGCAGAAACATGCTCAGAGCAATTCATGCTGTTCCCCACGATTTGTAAATCAATTTGAATACCCGCTTCAGCCGCATCCTGGATTAAGGTTGCAAGTTTCTGCTCAATGCTCAACGATATTTGTGGCGTGCGCAAGGTGCCCATAGATTCGCGGACATCTTTTAAGGCTTCTCGGGTTAATCGTTTGGCATCCATTACGGCTTGAGTGCTGATAGTGGGAGATTTTTGCTGCAATGCCAGGGCCTTTTCTAGCTGAACGTTGATTACCGTTAAGTAATGCCCCAGCGAATCGTGGACATCTCGCGCCAACCGGTTCCGTTCCTCGGTTGCGGCCAGGTTAACAATCTGGGCGTGAATATGTTCCAATTCGTTGATTAACCGTTCTGCACGTAAACGCTGTTTTTTTTCTTGATCGACATTTTCGACAAATGCTCCAATCAATACCACCACAAAAATATTGAAAATGATATTTACCACTATTGAAACCAGATATTCTGTGTCAGAACTCCATACCCCATTCTGACGCAGGTCGATCAGGGTTGCGATTGAGAAACGAACAGTAATCAGGATTAAACTGAAGTTGCTTGCTCTGTGGCCAAAATAACGATAAACAACCAAGGGGAGGGATAGGTAAAGCAAAGACGGGGACAAGACCGTGCCCTGACTCCATTCGTAAATTTCTGTTGCCACGATCCGCAACCCCAGCAGGATAAGCAACATTTTTTCCCTAAGATACGGGTGGGCTTTTTGATAGTAAATATCGAGAAAGATAAATAAAAATAACACACTGCATGCTATTAACCACATGGGGAAACTGAACCAATCGGGTTCAATTACTTCTGCAAAGTACGTGGAAAGATCCAGCAACAGCAGGAAAAACATCCCGCTATATGTGACCCACAATACTTTTTGAAAGGGGATAGGCTGAGCCAATGGGTTGTTTGTTGACCTGAAAAAATTAAGTTGCATAAACTTCCCTATTTGTGCAAATAGTTTAGCATGGATGAAACCCTGGGTCTATATGCCATGAGTTGGTTTTATTCTGCTCAAAAATATGAAAAAAGAGATATGACTTTCTTCATGTTTACCTAGGCTGAAATCTACCCATGTTTTGTGAAAAATCTATCTTCCGGCACTTTTGTGCCGGGGCGCACTTTTTTATACTCCGGGAAGAGCTTAGAGAATTTCGGATAGTAAGGAGAAAACTGATGCGCAATAAGATTATTTATGTATCGCTGGTAATTTTTTTTGCTGTTACTGCCTGCACAGGAGGAGCGGGAGATAGCCAGGCGCTGCTCGAAGAAACGGGCATTATCACTACGATTAATATTGTTGACAAGATCGAAACAACAGGAAATCTTGGCGCTGATCAAATGATGTCGCTCACGTGGCAGACTACGGGTTTGATTGATAAGCTTTATGTTGAACCTGGGCAAAAAGTAAGCCGAGGCGACATTCTGGCAAGTTTGAATCCTGGCACAGTTTCGGCCGAGATCGTTGTTGCCCAGGCTGATTTGGCAACTGCCAAGCGGGATCTTCAAAATTTGACCGAATCATCAACCGCTTTGGCTGAAGCACAATTGGAGGTTATTAAAGCCCGTAAAGCAGTGGAAGTGGCTCAGAATATTTACGAAGGCTTAAACTATCCGCGTGCATCTGACGTTTTGATCAAAAATACCCAGGCAAAAATTCGTGAGGCAGAGAAAACCGTGACCTTGACTACCCGGCGTTACAAGGAGGTCAGGAATCACCCGGATGGTGACTCGCAAAAAACTGAAGCTTTGCTGAACATGACCAACGCTCAGATGAAGCTCAATGAGTTGATTTCTCTCTATAACTGGTATACCGGTAAGCCGACTCAATCGGATTTTGAAGAAGCCAAAATTAAGCTGGAAATTGCCCGCGCAGCCCTGGATGATGCTCGACGTAAACGCGACAACATAAAAAGCGGAACCGATCCACTGGTTGTTGATGCAGCCAGGGCCAAGGTAGATGCAGCTCAGGCGAGAGTGGATGCGATGTACATTATCGCTCCTTTTGATGGAGAAATCATCTCTGTGTGGGCCAAACCAGGCGATTCTGCTGCGGTGGGTAAGTTGGCGATTGAGATTGCCAATCTTAATACCATGAGTGTGGAAACAACCGTAGGGGAATCCGAAGTATCCGCAATTTCTGTTGGCGACCGCGCTGAAATTAGTATCGATTCTCTTCCCGATACAAAGCTGACCGGATATGTAAGCAAGATTAGCAGAATTGGTAAGCTGGTTAATGGTTTGGTGAATTTTTCAGTGGTGGTGGCGCTTGATCCCACTAATCAGCCGTTGCTATTTGGCACGACCACTTCTGTTACTTTGATCACTGGTGAACCCCATGATATGCTTGCCGCCCCTGTTGGCGCGATCCAGATTGACAGCGCTGGCGAATTTGTTGTAATTATTACCCCGGACGGACAAATGCAACGTGTCGATATTAAAAGTTCGACCATTTCGGATGGATTGGTCACTATTCAGCCGAATGCTGCGCTCAAGGAAGGCGATGTAGTGCAGATAAAGGCTCCCGAACTGGAACCAGCTTTTGATATGGGCTTTGGTGGTTAAATTATGATTTATATCGATCAGCTCAGAAAAACTTTTGCCATGGGCAAAAATCAAGTCCATGCATTGCAGGGGGTTTCCTTTTCTATCCAAAAGGGTGAAATGGTCGCGATCATGGGGCCATCTGGTTCTGGTAAAACCACCTTGATGTCCATATTAGGCTGTCTTGATGCACCCACGTCAGGAGTTTATCTTTTGGACAGCCACCCTGTTGAGAAGATGAATGACAGCCAACTCGCTGAAATTCGTAACCGCAAAATAGGTTTTGTTTTTCAACAATTTAACCTTTTGGCGCGCACCAGCGCCCTTGAAAATGCGATGTTGCCTCTCACTTATACCGGAATGAATTTGCGCACTTGCCGCGAAAAGGCCTTTGTTGCGTTGGAAAAAGTAGGGTTGAAAGAACGTGTTCAGCATCACCCTGGCGAACTATCGGGCGGCCAACAGCAACGCGTGGCAATCGCACGTGCTCTGGTCAATAATCCGGCCATTATTATTGCAGATGAGCCGACCGGAGCATTGGATAGCCGCACCGGGGCTGAGATTATGGCTCTGTTTCAATTATTGCATGTCGATTCTGGACAGACGATTATTCTCGTGACACATGATTCTTTCATTGCGCGTCACGCCAATCGAATTATCCGCCTTAGTGATGGAAGAATTGTCTCTGATGTTGTTAATCCCAACCCCCTCAAGGCTGGCAGTTCGCGCCCGGAAAATGATGAGTAAACCATGCTCCTGATTCAGAATATTCAAACTGCGTTTCGCGCTTTATTTGCCAATAAGTTGCGTTCAGTATTAACGATTCTCGGCATTGCGATAGGTGTCACTTCTGTTGTAGCCTTGTTGGCAATAGGGAATGGCGCTACGGACGATATCACCGGTGAACTGGAAGGAAATGGCGCTAATCTGTTGACAATTTTCCCGGGCGGTTTTATCACCGATTCTTCCGAAGTTTACAAGCCTGCTTATCTGACCTATCGCGATTATACAACCCTGGCAGAGACCCTTACTAACGTTGTTGGTGTTACGCCTGCCTATCAGGGTTCAGCAACGGTAACTCTCAATAAGCGCAGCTTGAGCATGTCAGTCATTGGTACTAATCAGGATTATATCAAAGTTAATGCCTATGAGATTGCGTCTGGTCGCACCTTGACCCGGGATGATAGCCTTCGGCAGAATAAAGTTGTTGTTTTGGGTGCTTCGGCCGCGAAGAGATTATCGTCTGTTAACACATTAGTGGGGGAAACCATAAAAATAAATAATCTCCCATTTACCGTGATTGGAGTTCTCAAATCAAAAGGCGCATCCGGAATGTTCAATCCGGATGATATGATTTTGATCCCAATTGAGACCGGATACAGCAAATTATTTGGATTAAATGCTGTTGAAGGTGGGGGAAAAACGGTTCATTTGATTGCTGTTTCAGCAAGTTCGCCTAAAACTTTGGGAAATGTTTCATCCCAGGTTGTTTTTATCTTGCGCCATCAGCACAAAATTGAGCCTGGCGAGAAAAATGATTTTTCTATCCTGAACCAGGCCGAATTACTTTCATCCTTGAAGGAGATTAACAACACTTTGACGATTTTCCTCGGTGCGATAGGGGCCATCTCTCTCTTGGTCGGAGGGATCGGCATCATGAATATCACCTTGATCTCTGTCAAAGAACGCACGCGCGAAATTGGCCTGCGCAAAGCTGTTGGCGCGAGAAAGGGTCAAATTTTGTTCCAATTTTTGGTTGAAACAACGACACTCAGCCTGACTGGTGGAGTTACAGGGGTA
Source organism: Chloroflexota bacterium (assembly GCA_023459215.1). Taxonomy (GTDB): domain Bacteria; phylum Chloroflexota; class Anaerolineae; order Anaerolineales; family Villigracilaceae; genus UBA8950. The sequence continues at coordinate 20,423 of JAEWVF010000055.1, read as the reverse complement.
CTTTTGGGCATTTTTATTGCCTGGGGTGTAACTTACCTGAAGTGGATCACTGCCCGGGTTACGCTCTCATCCATTCTGATGGCTTTCTTCTTTTCGCTCATCATTGGCCTGTTCTTTGGAATTTACCCGGCCTATCAAGCTGCCAAACTCCACCCGATGGAAGCCCTGCGCGCCGAGTGAATCGCTGTCGCGGCCTCGAAGAATTCTGGTAATTCAAATCGCGAAAGGAATTTGCTGAATAACGTTTTCGATGGATTTGGGCTTCCAGCTCGAGGAACCTGTTCATCTGTTGCCGGGTTGGAACAATTCGGATATCGAAAACTGGATTGTGATGAAGTATAGTATATGCAGAGGTTTTTGTTTTCCTGATGAGCGGGAGCATGCGAAATGGCCATAACCGTTGTCATCGTGGATGACCATCCCATCGTGCGGGCCGGGATGCGCACCATCCTGAATTCTGCCAGCGACATCGAGATTGTCGGCGAAGGGGTCAATGGCGCGGACGCCTTGCGTCTGGTGGTTGAACTGCGCCCGGATGTGCTTGCTCTGGATGTGCAGTTGCCCGATCTGAATGGGCTGGAAGTAACACGTCGCTTGCGCGCCAACGGCAGTTCGACGGCTGTGCTCATTCTGACGGCCCACGATGACTCCCAGACGGTTTTTGGTTTGCTGGAAAGCGGCGCGGTCGGCTATGTGCTCAAGGACGAGGCTCTTGAGATGCTGGTTGGCGCGGTGCGGGTTGCAGCGCGCGGCGAGACCTGGCTTAGCCCGGCGGTGGCCCGTCAGGTGGTGGATCGCGCTGTCGGCGGCGCGCCACTCTTGCATCCGGCGGAGATACCGAAAGAAATATCGTCCTTAACCGCGCGCGAGTCTGAAATCTTGCGCCTGATTGCGCGCGGCCTGGATAATACCGCCATCGCCGAAGCGCTTTGCCTCACCAAGCGGACGGTACAGAATCACATCAGCAATATTTATGGCAAGCTGGGGGTCAGTTGCCGTACCGAAGCGGCCTTGTTTGCCGTCCGCTTGGGGTTGGGGTAGCCATCCCTGGCGGTGGAGTCCCATAATGAGCCTCAACGAGCGCATCTCCCGGCTTCTTTTGTTTTTGTTGTCCCTCGCGCTGCCTGTGTTGGCAGGCTATGTAATTTATGACCAGTTACGCACCCCTGCTTTTGACGCTGACCTGGATTTGGAAACCGGCAGGATTTTGGCCGTGGAGCAGGATTCTTATGCCAATTGGGCTGGATTCTGGCCGGGCGACGTAATCCTTTCGATTAACGGCGCGCCCTATCCCTTGTGGCCGTCCGAGGTGGGCAATTACCCGGCGCGGGTTCGGCGCGGAGGCCAGGAACTGACCCTTGAGATGCCGCTGGTGGCGCTGGCGACCATAAACCTGGTTTCCCTGTTGAATGGGGTGCTGGTCGCGCTGACGTTTGGAGGTGTTGGCGTCTTTTTGCTCTGGCGGCGTTTCCAGCAATATGCGCTGCGACTTTTCTTTCTGTTAACCCAGAGTATCGGGATTGGCCTGTTGTTTTTCCTGGCCTACCCGGATGCCTCGAAGCGCCCGGCCTGGATGGCGGTTTTGATCAGCATCGGATTCCATTTCGCCGCCGCGCTGGTCGTTCATTATTACCTGACTTTCCCGGTCGTTTTGGGGAATCCGAGCCAGCGCTGCTGGGCAATTCTGACCATCTATGGCGGGATGTTGGTTGCGCTGGCATTGCGTTTGTCGTCAACTCAATCTGGTTTGCAGATCAGCTTTTTCTACAACACGCTGGAATTGTTTGTTGCGACCGGGCTGGCAGCCTATGTTTACCGCTATCGCGCCAGCCCTGATGACCGTCGGCGGTTGCGCATCATTGTTTTTGGCAACATCGTTTCCCTGGCGCCCTTATTCATCCTGTACCTGCTCCCCACCATCCTGGGGATTCCCAGATCGCCTGATTGGGTTGTGGGTCCCTTCATGATTATTACTCCCTTGTGCTATTTTATAGCAATTGCGCGTTATCACTTGTTTGGCATCGACCGTTTCCTTAATCGGGCTTTGGTTTATGCCGCGCTTTGGCTGGGAATCCTGCTCTTGTACCTTGGGCCGTTCCTGTTGATTGTTCGTTTTGCGCCGGGTGATTGGCTGGCGCAAATGCTGGTCTCTGCCGGATTAACCCTGTTGGTCGGTATGGCCTTTGAGCGCACAAAAAGTATCTTGCAGCGCGCTGTGGATCATTTCTTTTATGAGGGTTGGTACGATTATCCAGGTGTGGTGGAAAATGCGACCCGCGCCCTGGCCAGTTGCACCGAGCGCGGACAGCTTGCCGAGGTGCTGACTCGCCAGGTGCCCGGCTTGATGCAGTTACAGGGCGGGGAATTGTACTTCGATGAAGACGCGCCACCGGCCGCGGCTTGTTACGATCTGGCCTTCCAGGGAAGGGTGCGTGCGCATTGGACGCTTTCCCCGCACCGTGACCGTGATGAGTTGACCGCTTCTGACCGCCGCATCCTCGAAACGCTGGCCTGCCAGGCTGAGATTGCCTTGGGTAATGTGCTGCTTATCGAAACCCTGCGCGCCCAGTTGAACGAAATCCGCGCCAGCCGCGAGGCCTTGTCGCAAGCCCAGCACCGCCTGCTGCGCTCACGCGAAGATGAACGCGCCCGCCTGGCGCGCGACCTGCACGACGGCCCGCTCCAATCCCTGATTGGATTGAACCTGCAACTAGGGCTGCTCCAGCCTGGGCTGGCCGAGTCAACCGCCCTGGCGGAGATGCGCGCCGAGGTGCGCGACCTGCTGTCTGACCTGCGCGGGGTTTGCTCGGAACTGCGCCCGCCGATGCTCGACACCCTGGGCCTGGCTGCCGCCCTGCGCTCCCTGGCCGAAGATTGGTCGGCGCAATCGGGTGTAACGGTGCGTCTCGACCTGCCTGAGCTATCCGCCTTGCCGGCCCTGCCCGGCGATACTGCCGTCAACCTGTATCGCGTGGCCCAGGAGGCGCTCGCCAACATTGCCAGGCATGCCGGGGCGCAAAAGGCGAACATCAGCCTGGCAACTGAGGGGGCCGGGGTCAAGCTGACCATTGAGGATGATGGCCGCGGTTTCAACCTGCCCGCCGAAATTGGCAACCTGACCGCCTCAGGCCACTTTGGGCTGGTCGGTCTGCGTGAACGTGTCAATCTGATCGGGGGCAAACTCAGCCTGGATTCCGCGCCGGGACGCGGTACGCGCATCCGGGTCGAGTGGCGGCCTCCAGGCTAATTGCCCCTGGTACCGAATCGGTACCAAACCGGTACCGGGCCTCGATGACATCCGCAGCCGAACGGACTATCCTGCTCTTGAAGCAGGATTTTTTTATTCTCAGGAAGGATTCCCCGCCCCGTGACTCGCGTCTTGATTGTCGACGATCAGCCTTCATTTCGCTACCATCTGTGCCAATTGTTGTCTCGCGCCGGTTTGATCGTTGTTGGTGCGGCCGGCGATATCCCTGCTGCCGAAAAGTTGGTGTGCGCTCTAAAACCGGATCTTGCCATTATCGATGTGATGCTGCCTGGCGAGAGTGGTGTGGTTGGCGCGCCAAAGCTTAAAGCTCTGGCAAAAAACTTGCGCGTAATCTTGGTGAGCGCACATCACGATAGTGCCCGGTTGCTGCAAGAATCGGCGCAGGAGATTGGCGCGGAAGCATTTATACCGAAAGATGAGTTGGATTTGAGCGTTGTTAGAAAATGGGCTGAAAAGCCCGATGATTCAGCTTGAGTTTCCAAGGAGATATATGATGAAAGCAAAAAAATGGCCGCAACTATTGTTAACCCTGGCGCTGGCCGCTACCCTGTTTAGCGCCTGTGGGGGTGTGCCTGGAGGGGGAACGCTCGTCTGGATCGATGTGCCACTGGATGGTTTGTTTGCCAGCGGCATTCAAACGATTAATATCGATGGACATGCCACCTCACCTGGAGGGGTCAGCCGCGTGGAGCTTTGGGCCAACGGCACGCTCCTTACCACCATCGAGTCGCCTCCCGCGGATGGCGACCTGGCTTCCTTCCATTACGAATGGACTCCTCCAGACTACGGCGACTATACCATCCAGGCGATTGCTTTTGGCGCAGGCGGGACTGCCAGCGAACCGGATAGCGCGCGCGTTTTTTTTGAAGAGCTGTTGGATGACGCTCTACGGTTCTGTGCGGCTGACGAACTGGTGGCTCCACTGCTTGTTTCACCTGCCAACGGCGCGACGGTTGAACCCAATCCGGTGCTGGCCTGGGCCTACCCGAACGAAGAACCTTGCCTTCCACACAGTTATGGAATTGATATTTCCACGGACGAATCATTTTCTGACGTTCGTTTTGGTTTTGCTACCCTGGATAATAACGAGACCAGCCGTTCCTGGCCGCTTCGGGCGGGCGGATGTTATTACTGGCGGGTGCAGGCCTATGTCCCGGATGAATATGGGCCAGCCTCCGATGCGTGGAGCTTCTGTGTTGCCGAACCGGAAATTACCCCAACCGCTACAATAATCCCTACAAACACGCCCACGCCTCAGCAGCTTGTTCAATTTTGGGCAGACCCGGCTCAAATCCAGGCCGGGACCTGCACAACCATTCAATGGCATGTCGAAAACGTTCAAAGCGTCATCTTTGGCGGAATCGAACAGCCTTTCGATGGCTCCCACAAAGCGTGCCTGTGCAAAAATGAACGCTACACCCTGACGGTTAATCATCTGGATGGCAGGCAGGAAAAGCATACTGTCGATATCGGGGTATCGGGCGTATGCGAAACCCCGACTCCTGACGATCCGACCCCCACCCCGACCCTGCCACCCCCTGACACCACCCCGCCGCCGGTACCGAGTCCTGTTGTGCCCGCCAACGGACTGGTGCTTTCCTGCCGGGCAACCCAGACCCTCGCCTGGCTCCCGGTCAGCGACCCCAGCGGTATCTCCGGTTACTACGTCAAGTTGGAAGTTGAAACCAAGCCGGGTGTCTGGGAAGCTGTCGCCGGATACGGCCCCGTCACTGGCAAGCAGGTGGATGTCAACGTCCAATGTGGAGGCATCTATCGTTGGATGGTGCGCGCCCAGGATGGCGCTGGTAACTATAGCAACTGGTCTGCATTTTCGACCTTCTCAATTATCTTGAATTGACCAGGCCGGGAAACAGGAATCTGGCCCCGGTTTCATGCTCACCTGATCGACGCCGTCCCTTGGAATGTCCTGCAAGGGACGGCAACTGGAGCGTTGAACTATTGCTATGCCCGGTTTTTGTGGAGGCTGCTGATGAAAAGCATTCGCTTGTATGCCTTTTTAGGGGTGATTTTTCTTGTTGGTTTGTGTATCCTGATCTCAGGACTATTCTATTTCAATGCGCGCGCCCGCGCTTTCAACTTAAGGCCGCTAGTATTGATTCATTCTCCGATCAACCATGACCAGGTAGCAGTGGGTGATGGCGTTCTTGTGCATGCCACGGCGCGTGAGAATGGCGGCCTGCGGCGTATCGAATTATGGATAGATAACAAACTTATCGATGCGCATGATTCTGGTGAAGGGAATGCCGCCACCCTGACTCTCTCTAGTCACTGGCGTCCAACCAGAGCCGGAGCATATGTTTTGATTGTGCGGGCTATCTCATCTGGAGGTGTGGATGGTCAGGCATCCGTAAATTTGTATGTATTTGAGAGCCGGGAGGAAAAAGAACAAACGCATATTGTTCAGGATGGCGAAACGGCAGATGTGATTGCGGCGGAGCATGATGTCAGCTCCGAAGAGTTAAGTGCTTTAAACCCGGACCTTGCCTCTGCCGCGCCGGGGGATGAGTTGGTTATTCCTGATGATGATTCGCTTGCCGCGCAGGCAGGAGAATCACCTGACGCGGACGATCCTCCTGCCGCAGAAGGGGATGCGCCCAATTCCGAGAATCCGTTTTTTGCAAACTTGATGTTCCTGCTGGATGTGTTTACACCGCCGGGTGAACGGATTGGCTTGCGCGTGGAGGTTTTGGAATTAAGAACCGGCGCAGATTTCGATAGTTTGCATTGTTATGTTAGCCTGGCCGATAGCCGCCCGATCTGGTTCCCGGATTCTGACGGGGATCAGACAACGGACGAATCATTTGCTCTCCTTGCTGACGGTAAGTGGGACACCGAACCTTACCTCGAGGGAAATTCTGCGCCAATTATTGCATGGCCTGAAAATATTCCTCTGCCAATGAACTTTTCCTGTGTCGGGGTTACGGGCGGCGGCACAGACGCACTCGAGCTTGGGATGGTGGCGTTATCCATTCCACCGGCAGATTGGGGGAGTACCCGTAGCGTTGAAGTGGATGGCGAGAATGGTCATCTTTTCCTGGAGTACCGGGTCTCGCGTGACGAGATTCCCTCGCATGGTATTCCCATCTACCTTGACCCGAGCATGACTTCGCCAACCAATGCCCGTCTGGATGCGGAGCACAATGCCTTGCGCTGGGATTACAACCCTGATAGCACGCGAAACCCGCCGGAGGAACCGATCGATGGATTTCGCATTTACCTGAACGATACCTTGCAGTGGGTGGAACCCGCCGATGCGCGTCAAAGCTGGTTACCCAGCGAATGGTTTCATCCTCAGTGCGGAGCCAGTTACCGCTTCGAAGTGAAAGCTTTCCGGGTCGGTTTTCCAGATGGGCCTGAATCTTATCCCGCTGCGGCTGAAATATTTACTCCCCTTGAAGGCTGTGTCCGGCAAATAGAAGTTCATTTTAACTCGTTGGAGACTTTCGATCTGGGGGGTGATGGAGACCCTGGAGATAGAGATCTCGACGGGGATGTTGGCCCGCCATATGGGTACTTTTTTGCCAACGAATGGCGGACCAGCTTCAATGTTTATTATCCGGGCTTAAATCAGGGCGGGGTTGGCCAGATGCTGGGTTTGTTCAATAACAGCTTGTACGACTTGAGCGAGATATCTACCGATCCGGTCTGGCGATTTGATGGAGCCGTTCGTACCATCGTAGATGTTCCGCTGGATGGCGTGCTCGAGGTAGGTTTCCATATTATGGATAATGATTATAAAACGGACGACTTGATTTGCGAGGCGACTTCCACGCATAGCAATTTTTCATTTTTCGACAGGTGGCAGGAAGATGAGTTATTGCTTTCTGAAGATAGGCGTTGCCAGCTTACTTTTTCGTATGGCCCCGCTTTGGGCAGCCCGGTTGGCACGGGGATGGAGGGCGTTGAACCGGTGCCGTACCTCAGAGTTGAAGAGATACGAGTTGACAGGCAGAATGATCAGGTGCAAGTGCGGCTTCACAATACTGGCTCGGCAGCCTGGCCGTCGAAAGACCTGGATGTGGAGCTGCAAACGCGCAGCGGCGAAATTATTAGCGCCCAGACCTGGCCAGACTTTTCTGTTCAAGTTGCTGGCGAGAGAATCCTCCGGTTTACGGATGTGGAAGTCCACAGTCCATCTGACGGCTGCGTGCTTCTCGATCCGAATGATGCGGTTCACGAGTTGAGCGCGCATTATCCGGTTTGCCCGGTCTTGCCTGACCTGACTATTTCTGATGTGCGCGTTGACCTTTCAGTTGAAATCGGGACGTTGGAGGTCATGGTTCAGAATATTGGCGAAGGAAGGCTATGGGATCACCCCCTCTGTATTCGGGTTGATGCCTTGGAAGGTTCTCTCAGGCGGTTGGAACTGATTTGCGGGCCGAGCATAAACATGGAACCGGGCGAGTCGCGTTTATATACATTGAATTTGGATGCTGATGACCGAACGCGAATGCGGCTTGGGTTTCTCGTGATGGTAAACCCTTGGGATGAACTTACATCCTGTTATGAGTCTGACATTGCCAATAATAGCTACACGGTCGAATAGCTGGCGCGTATTGTTGCATTTTGATGTAATCAATGAGATATTCCATGAAGAGCAAGGTAACCTCCCGTTGGTTTGTTGCGCTTTTTCTCCTGGTTTTGCTGGGAATCTGCGCTCTGACCGGGCAAATCGCCTACATGGTTACCCGCCAGAACAGCCTCCAATCCCGTCCACTGGTGCTGATTCACAGCCCGGTTAACCATGAACAGATTCTCAGCGGGGAGGCGGTCAGTATCCATGCTACGGCCCGCTCACCGCGTGGCGTGATCCGCATGGAATTGTGGCTGGACGACCGGCTCTTTGCCGTTCAGCCAGCAGGGGAAAATGGAGCGCAATCGCCATTTGTGCTCAACGAACCCTGGCTGGCGACCACTGGCGGGCCGCATGTCATCCAGGTGCGCGCTGTCTCGGCCAATGGGGTCGATGGTCAGGCCGCCATTACGGTTGAAGTTTCTGAACGCGGGCAGGTTCCCAGCCATGTAGTTGCGGAAGGCGAAACGTTCGACAGTATTGCCGCAACCTCTGGCCTGACGCCCGCGGAACTTGCCGCGCTGAACCCGGATGCCGATTCGGGCGAATTGGCTCCTGGCGACAGCTTGACCGTTGCCGACGATGCAGAAGATGCAGAAGATGGCGGCTCTCCGCCGGCAGCGCCGGAAATTCCTTCGGCGGACGAAGATGCCGTCCCGCCTGAAGCGGATGCGCCCGAACCGGGCAGTTTCTTCGAACTGGGAACGTTCTTTGGTGTTTACGAGATTTTCGAACCGGCCTCCAGCGTTCCGGTTGAACTGCGCCTGGAAGTGCTCAGCCTGGAAACCTCGCAAGCCTACGATACCCTGCACTGTTACATTGGCGTGGGCGAGAGCTTGCCGCGCTGGTACCCGGATGCTGATTTTGACCAATTGACCGACGAATCATTTACCCTGGACGATGCGGGCTGGAACGTGGGCAACTACTACGCTGGCGCAAACGCCCCACTCTTTGCCTGGTCGGGCAACCAGCCCCTGCCCTTTAGTATGGAATGCGTCGGCGTGCTGGGCGGCGTCGAAGCAGTTCCAGCCGGAAGCCTGGCTTTGGCGGTTCCGCCCGAGGCCTGGGACGGGGTCACGCGCACGGAAGCCGGCGGCGGGGAGGGTGCCTCCATCCAAATCCAGTATCGCATCTGGCGCGCCGATTCCGCCCCGCGCGGCATCCCGATTTTCATCGACCCCTCCATGACTGCTCCCAGCAACCTGTGGGTCGAAGATCGGCGCTACGCCCTGCATTGGGATTACGAACCACGCCCTGACGAAGCGGGAATCGAAGGCTTCCGCATTTACCTGAATGGAACCCTGCAATGGGCAGTGCGCAACAGCGAGGCGCGCCAAAGCGACATCCCGCCCGAATGGTTCCATCCGCCTTGTGGCGAGGAATACCAGTTGAGTGTTTCGGCCTATCGTTATGGGTATCCTGACGGCCCCGAATCGGTGCTGGCGACGCCGCCGGTCAGCATTGTCACCCCGCCCGACCAATGCCAGAAAAGGATTGAAATCACCTTTGTCTCGCTCGAAACCTTCGACTTGGGCGGCGATGGCCGCTACGAAGACCGCACCGGCGATGTTGGCCCGGTCTATGGCACTTTTTTTGCCAACGAACAGCAGTTCTCAATCGACGCGCGCCCGCCCGATGATGGTAATGCTTGGGTCGATAACGCTTTGGGCCTGGAGCACAACCATCTCTACCCTTTCAGCGAGATATTTGCCGATTCATCCTGGCGCGTTTCGGGTAATCCCTATATGGTGGTTGAGATCGAACCTGGCGGCGCCTTCCAATACGGCTTTAGCCTGATGGATCAAGATACCGGTCGCTGTCGCGATTCGGATGATCCTGGCTGCGATGACCTGGTTTGCGATGGCGCATCGTTTATCCTGCAAGACCACTACGGCAACCTGGATACAGCGCAAGAGCAAACCCTGCGCGCGGACAATGAACGCTGCGCGGTCACCGTCCGCTTTGGACCGGCCCCAGGCAGTGTGGTTGGTTCGCCCGGCGATGGCCCGGCGCTGCCCCAGTTGAACGTCAGGAACTACCGCATCGAGGATGCGACCAACACCATTCGCTATGAGATTTTCAATGCCGGCAGCGGCACCTGGCCGACCCAGCCCCTGGAGCTCTGGTACACCGACCGCGAAGGCAACCGCCTCAACGGCCAGCGGCTGGCCGATTTCAGGCTCGAGCCCGGCCAGTCACGCGCCATGGAGTATGTCAGCGGCTTTAATCCGCCGGACGTGTGTATCGTTCTTGACCCCAATAATGCCATGCTTGAACGATACGAATCCGAGGGAGTGCTTGGCCCTGTGAGCGTATTCTGCCCCGAAGAACCAGACCTGGTGATTACGAACGTCGAATACGATCCGGGGGGTTCAAACCTGGTGGTCAGCATCCAGAACATCGGCGAACAGGAAATGGTTGGCCGCGATGTGCGTATCGATATCCCCGGCGAAACTGCCGGAACGACCGCTCTGTCTGTCACCCGTCCGGCTGTCCATCTTGGGCGTTACGGCAGCCTGGCGCTCGTGATTCCCCTTGCTGCCGGGCAGCGGGAATCCCTGTCTCGCGGTTACCGTGTGCTGGTCGACCCTCAAAACCGAATCACCGAAAGCAACGAAGATAACAACCAATACCGTGTATCTGGGCCAATTCAATATTGGGTTACCTGGCATAACGGCTGCACCAGCGGCTATGTGGTCGGTTTGCAAAATGACATTCATACGCGCCTCGAGGCGAGCTTGTCTGGCGCTGCGGGCGAAGAAGCGCTTTTTAGCTGGAATGCTCCCGAGGTAAGCGGATTTTCAACCTTCGAATATAAGTGTTGGGGCTTTGACCGCCCTGAGACGGACCCGACTTACGCCTCGGAGCGCTTTTTCCTGATGGGCGACCAGCATCTCGAGATACGCATCTCGACCACCGTCGATGCTGGCGCGGAGCATTATAGTGTCGGCGTTTTCGAGACAGTTATCTCTCCCGACGATTCCTATGGCGCTTTTGTGGATGGATTCTCGCCGGTTTGCGATGCGAGTTGGGGCGATGTTGGCTACTACACGCCCGTCTACCGCTATCCAGGCGAGGGTTATCGCCCTGATCCTGGTTGGTGGTCGACCCTGTTCAAGGTCTGCCGCGCCGCCGATTATTAGAGCTGCCGCAAAGGAATCAGGATGGGAAAAAAGCGATTTATTCTGCCCCTGGCCGCGCTCCTGCTCTCCGGCCTGGCCTGTAACTTTGGCCAATCCGGCGCGGATCAGACTCCCCCCGGCCTGCCCCCGTCAAACGAAGCGGAGCCAACCTCCCCGATCATCTCCGCCCCGCCGCCGCCCGCTGACCCTGGGGCGCTGCTCCAGCCCGAGGATTTGGAATACCTGGGCGCATTCCGCCTGCCAGATGCCTCCGGCGGCTCGAGTTGGGACTACAGCGGGCGCGGCCTGAGCTACTATCCCGCTGGCGATCCAAACGGCGCAGCGGACGGGTTCCCCGGCTCCCTGTTCGGGGTCGGGCACGACCAACAGCAGTTCGTCTCCGAAATCAGCATCCCCGCCCCGGTGTTGTCCAAAAACCTGGAGCAACTCAATACCGCCGAAACCCTGCAACCCTTTGCCGACCTGACCGGTGGCATCTTTGGCGAGACCGAAATCCCCCGATTGGGCCTGCAATACTTGCCGCCGCTGGCAGGTCAATCCAGTGGAAAACTGCACTTCGTCCACGGTCAGCACTTCCAGGATTTTGAACCTTCGCATGGCTGGGGCGAACTCAACCTGGACAATCCCCAGCCCGCCGGCCCCTGGGATTTTGGTGGGTACAGCAACTACGTTACCAGCGACTACCTGTTCGAAATCCCCGAAAGTTGGGCTGCAGCCATCCCTGGCGCGCCGCGCCTGGCGACCGGCCGCTTCCGCGAAGGCGTTTGGGGTGGACGCGGGCCAACCCTGTTTGGCTACAATCCGGCCCCGGATGGCAGCGGCCCGCAGGCGATTGTCCCGCTCCTGCTGTACGGAACCCAACTGCCCGGCCAGCCTGACATCCTCAGCGACGAAAGCACCCAAATGACCGCCTATCACGAAGATGATAGCTGGTGGGGCGGGGCCTGGCTGACCAGCGCCGAAAAATCGGCGGTTATCTTTGTTGGCACCAAGGCTCTGGGCCGCTCGTGGTATGGATTTGCCAATGGCGTCGTCTGGGAACATGACTGCGCCGAGAACAATCCGCCCACCTGCCCGGATGTGCCCGCATGGCCCTATGACGCCCGCGGCTACTGGGCCGAAGACTACCAGCCGCAAATCATTTTCTACAATCCATCTGATTTAATCGCCGTGGCCAACGGGCAAAGCGAAACCTGGCAGCCCCAGCCCTATGCCCGGCTCGATTTGTCTGCGGCCTTTTTCAATCCCGCAATCAGCCTGGAAAACTACAAAACCGACCTGGTCGGGGCGGTCGCCTACGACCGTGAGCGCGGCCTGCTCTATATCATCGAGCGCCTGGCCGACGAATACAAATCCGTCGTTCATGTCTGGCGGATTCGTCCGTAGCGTTTTTGCGGATGCCGGTCTTTGCGCAGTATGTGAAGATTTGGAAACGTTAAGGATAATTTTCAGGATTCATCGCGTTGCCCGAGCGCCTTTTGCAAAAACGCATAGGCTTTTGCCCCGCTGACCTGGTGGCGGCCTTCGAAATAGTCGGTTGCGAGGCTGGGGCCGTTGAAAACCCGGTAGATTTCGTTTGCCCGCTCGACGCTTTGCTCGACCGCCCGGCGCGGGAAAATACTGTCGCGGCTGCCCGATTCGATCAGCAGCGGGCGCGGCGCAATCAGCCCGGCCAGGTCGTACATTTCGCCGAATTGCCCCAGACCGGGGACGAAGTTGCAGGCGCAGTGCGCCATGGCCAGGATGCTGTCGCGGAAGGTCGAGAAATAGCCGCTGACCACGCAGGCGCGGATGCGCTCGTCGAGGCAGGTTGAGAAAAAGGTGTGCATCCCGCCGCCCGAGATGCCCATGGCTCCCAGCCGCCGGGTGTTGGCCTCGGGCCGGGTCTCCAGGTAATCGACCAGGCGCAAGCCGTCCTGGACGCGCATGCCCAGCACCGAAGAGCCCAGGTGCAAGGCCAGCATGGCCGCCTGGGCGCAACTGCTTGGCACCGGCTGATCGAGCAGCGGGTCGAGATAGGAGAAATCGGTCTGGCGCTCGCCGAAACAGGCAATTTCGGGCGCGGCCACCAGGAATCCGGCCCGGCACAGGTCGATGGCGAAATCCTTTTGATAACCATCGGGGGTGTCGCGTTCCTGTCCGTCTTCCCACAGCCCGACCAGGTCTTTGACGCCGTAGCCGTGACCGTGAAAAGCCAGCATTACCGGCAGCGGCTGCGGGGCCGACTTGGGAATTAGCAGGTAAACCGGCATGAGCGTGTCTGCGCTCGTTTGCAGCAAAACTTTTTCGCGCAGGTAATCGCCTTTGTCCACACTTTCGACCTGCTGCGGGTTGAGCGGATGGGTGCTGACGCTCGGCAGCCCGATGGCCCGCAACAGCGCCGCGCGGGTTGCGGTTTGCCAGGCCCGGGCTTCGTCCAGGCTGTTTGCCCGGAAGGCGTAGCGGGCGTTTTGGGGCTGATACTGCCGCCAGAGCGCATGGGCCGGCTGCAGGGCAACCAGTTCTTTGGGGTCGAGGATTTTTGTGCTCATTATTTTGCTTCCCGGTAGGCTTGCGGGGATTGGCCCACCTGTTTGCTGAAAACGCGGCTGAAATAGGCCTGATCCTTGAACCCGACCAGCCGCGCCACTTCGGCGATGCTGCGCGCAGAATTGCGCAAGAGCGCCTGCGCTTGCAGGATGCGGTAACGATTGAGATAGTCCCACGGGGAAATGTCCAGTTCGCGGTTGAAGACGCGCGTCAGGTAATCCTCGCTGACGCCAACGGCCTCGGCGATTTCCCAACGCGAGAGCGGATGGTTGTAATTCTGGTGCAGGTAAGCCACGGCGTGCTTCACCAGCGCGCTGGTGTGCGCGGGCAGGGCCTCCGCGCCGAACAGGGCGCGGTTGAGCGCCGCCACGGCCTCGGCTTCTGACCAGATGCCTTTGCTTTGCAGCGTGACGCGGGCGTGGTGTTCGAGGCGTTTGACATCTTCCAGGCTGAGCAGCTTGCTGCTCAATACCACCACCGGCACGGCCCGCAGGCGCACATCGGCGCGCATCCGGTCGAGCACATCTGCGCCGCCCAGGCCGGGCATGACCAGGTCGAGCAGCACCAGCGCCGGGATTTCGGACTCCATCTGTGCCAGGGCGCTTTCGCCGTCTTCGGCCAGCTGTACCCGGCAGCCGGGGAAGGCTTGTTCGACCAGTTTACGGTGCGCGGCGCGGATTTCGGCATCATCATCCACGATCAGGATCGAAGCGGACGAATCGGCGGGGCAGAGGGCGTTCAGGGTATCCAGCAGGGTTTGCGGGCTGGGCGATTTGGCGACGAAACCCGTTAGCCCCAGGGTGGGGGAGGCGCTTTCGGGTGGCTGGCCGTAGACGAGCACGGGAGCCAGGCTGAGGGTCGGATGGCTGCGCAAGCGGCGCACCAGGTTCCAGTCCGAAGCGCTCGCAGTAGACAAATCCCAGGCAACGGCCAGCGGGCGGGTGTGGGCCAGCGCCGCTTCCAACTCATTTAATGTAGAAACCGGGCAAATTTGCAGTCCCTGGCGCTGACTCATGGCTTCGATTTCCGGCGCGGGCTGCCCGCCTCCGGACAGCAGGAGCAGGACGGGCTGGGCATCCAGGCTGCCAGCCTGGTCGCGCTCCAGGGCGGGCAGCGGCAGGTGCAGGTGGAAGGTGCTGCCTTTGCCGGTCTGGCTTTCGAGAGTCATCCGCCCGCCGTGCAGGGCGACCAGGTGCCGGGTGATTGAAAGCCCCAAGCCGATGCCGCCGGAGATGCGCCGGTCGTTTTCCATGGTCACGAATGGTTCGAAGATGCGTTCCTGTTGTTCGGGCGGAATGCCCCAGCCGGTGTCGCTAACCCACAGGTGCACATAGGGCGGGGCGACCTGCGCGCCGAGTTCCACCCGGCCCAGTTCGGTGAATTTGCGTGCATTGCTGAGCAGGTTGAGCAAAATCTGGCGCAGGCGCACGGCGTCAGCGCGAATCAGCGGCAGGCGCGCCGGGAGATTGAGCCGCCATTCCACCTTGGGATCGGTTTGGTTGCCAGCGATGGCGCGGAAAGCCTCCTCGAGCAGCGGGCGCGGGTCGAGCAGTTCCAGCGCCAGGTCGAGTTCGTCAATCTCGGCCCGCGAAAGGTCGAGCAGGTCGTTGATGACCCGTAGTTGATGTTCGGCGTGATCCTGGATTTTTTGTAGCTCAGCGCCAAAAGGGGATTGTGGCTGCGCGAGAATATTTTGCGTATAGTCAATAATGATATTCAGCGGCGTTCGCAACTCGTGGCTGACGTTGGCCAGCAGGCGCGTTTTGATGCGGTCGGCTTTTTCGGCGGTCAGGCGCGCCTGCTGTATCTCGTCAAACAGTTGCGCCCCCTGGATGGCGCTGCTCAGGTTGGCGCGCAGCAGCTCGTAAACATCGCCTTCGCGCGGGCCGACCTCGAAAATCGCATAGCCCAGCGACTTTTCCTGGAAGTAGAGCGGCTCGACCACCAGGCTGTAACGGCGTTCCTGCGGCAGGAACTCGCCTGGCAGCAACTGCCTGGTGGGGAAGCGCCAGCCAGCCGGGTCGAGCGCGGCCCGCCCCTGCTCGGTATAAGCCATCATCAGGCGCGAAAAGCCGGGGGTATCGTACAAAACCAGGGCGGCGCTTGGAATGCCCAGGCCCGGCAGGTGTTCGTGCAGAACATCGCCAAGCTGGCGCACATCGAAGGTGGTCAACAGGGCGCGGTTGGTTTCGCGTAATTTCTCGGCCTGGCGCTCGGCCTGCCATTGCCAGTAGGCTTGGGCCCGTTTTTCGGCCTCGCTGACCACCACCCGCCCCTGGCTGATCAGCGCTTCAACCACAATCCGTTCTTCGGGCCTGGTCGCTTGAAAGGCCCAACGGCGCAGAATCGAGAGCACATCGTTCCAGGCGGGCACCTCGCGGTGGGCATAAATCTCGCGGGTCAGCAACTCATCCAGGGTTTGCAGAAAACGGTTCTTTTTAGCGGAACGCGAGGCGGGATTGGCCGCGCTGGAGAGCAACTCATCGACCAGGCCATTCAGTCCCGCCCGGGCTTCCTCCGGCAGCGTGCCACCCGCAGCCTGGATCATTTCAGCGAGGCAGGTTTCACGCCTGAGCGCCTCCCGCAAGCGCCCTGCCTCGTCGCCGGTTTCCTGGGGCGTTTCCTGTGCTTCGGCGGAAGCCAGCGCCACGGCTGCCGAGGCGCAGCCGCACGATTCGCGCACTACCAGGCTGGAGGGCAGGGTCATCAGTGCCGGGACGGCTTCGGCATGCAGTTGCGCCAACAGTAGTTCGACCGCTTTGGCGCCCTGGTTGTAAAACGGCAAATCGACGGTGGTCAGCGGCGGCGTGGACAGGCGCTCTTCGATGGAATTGTTGAATCCGGTCACGGCCACATCGCCGGGCACGGCGTAGCCGCGCGACTGGAGCGTTTTCAGCGCCCAAACGGCCAGCATATCGCTGACGGCCACCACTGCCTGGAAATCCTGGCCCGGTTTCAGGCCGCGCTCGTCGAGCAGGATTTGTACTGCTTCTGCGCCTGATTCCCAGCGCAGCGGACGGGTCACCAGTTCGGGGGCAAATGCCAGGTTGTTGGCTTGCAGGGTGTCGAGGTAGGCGCGGTAGCGCTCCTGGGCGTAGTAATGCTCCTCCGGGCCGCGGATGAATGCCAGGCGGGTAAAGCCGTGCTCCTTGATCAGGTGGGTCAACAGCGCGCGCATCCCGTGGTAGCTGTCCAGTGCAACCGCGGGCAGCCCCTCCATGAATTGGGCCAGGCTGACCATTGGCAATCCTGTGTAGCGTTGGTGGAAGGCGCTGATTTCCGCCGGACTGAGCACGCCTCCCAGGCTGGAGGCCCAGGTCACCAGCCCGTCCAGAAATTCGGCGTTTGCCAGGTCAAAAATCTGGTTGCGCAGGCTCTCGAAGGCGGTCGCGGAACGCAGCCTGCCGCCAGGAAAGCTGATCAGGTTGACATCCAGCCGGGCGGCGGCATCCAAAATCCCCGGCCAGAGTGCGCGGCTGGCACCTGTGTTCAGGCTTGCCAGTAGAAATCCGATGGTGGGGCGAGGGTTAAGCATGGTAAAAGTTTACTACAATTCTAGTAGCAGCCAAATACAACGTTTTTTTACAAACGTTGTGCGGAAAATTACAAGCCCATCTTTCTATAATCGGAGATACAGAATGACCGAAAAAGCCCAAAAAGGTAAAACGCCCATGAGCCAGGTTGTCATCGTTTCAAAGAATAAAGTCCGGTTTAACTTGCAAGCGCAATTGGCGCGGGTCTGGAAATCGATTGTCAAATACCGCTGGTTGTATTTCATGCTGGTTCCCGGCCTGGTCTATTTTGCCCTGTTCCGCTATATGCCGCTCTGGAACGCCCAAATCGCCTTCAAGGATTTCAAGCCACTCTTGGGCGTTGAAGCCAGCCCATTCATCGGTTTCAAACATTTTGTCACCTTTTTCAACTCCTTTTATTTCAGCCAGTTGATTGGAAACACCCTGATTTTCAGCATTGCCAAGCTGGTGCTGGGGATGCCAATGGCGGTCATCCTGGCCTTGAGCCTGTACGAATCGATGTTCAAGCGCCTGGCCGGTTTTGTCCAGACGATTGCGTACCTGCCGCACTTCCTGTCATGGGTCATCATGTTCGGTATCCTGCTGGTGATGCTATCGCCGGGCGAGGGCCTGGTCAATGAAATGATCAAGGCCAGCGGCGGGCAGCCAATCTCTTTCCTGACTTCGCCAGATTGGTTCCGTATTGTGGTGATTGGCTCGGATATCTGGAAGGAAACCGGCTGGAGCACCATCATTTACCTGGCGGCGCTGATGGCCATCGACCCGACCCTGTTTGAAGCCGCTGCGGTTGATGGAGCGACGCGTTTGCAGCGCATCTGGCACATCTCGCTGCCCGGCATCGCCAGCACCATTGTAGTTGTGACGCTCCTGCGCCTGGGGAATATCCTTGACGCTGGTTTCCAGCAGATTTTTGTGCTCTATTCGCTGCCGGTTTACAGCGTCGGTGACATTATCGATACCTGGGTTTACCGCCAGGGTATTCTCGAGTTCCAGTTCAGCCTGGCGGCAGCGGTCGGTTTGTTCAAAGGCACGATTGGCCTGGCGCTGGTGCTGGTTTCCAATCGCCTGGCGAAGCAGTTTGCCGGTTCCGGGATTTACTAGGAGCAGAGCCATGAATTACAAAACAAAATCCTGGGATGATGCCCTGTTCCAAGTCCTGGTCAACGGCTTGCTGGTCTCGATCCTGATCGTGGTTCTTATTCCGATGTGGCGCGTTTTGATGATGTCAGTCACGCCGCTCGGTCATATCTCTGAAACTTACGGTCTGTGGCTCGAACCCTGGAAGTGGTCTTTTGAAGCCTACAAGCAGTTACTCAGTCACCCTTCCTTCCTGCGCGCAACCGGCAACAGCCTGATCATCACCCTGGGGGGCGTGACCATCAACATGCTGCTGACCGTGCCGTTCGCTTATGCGCTTTCGAACCAGGAACTACCCGGACGCAAATTTTTCATCACCCTGGTGATGATTCCCTTCCTGTTCAATGCCGGCTTGATTCCCGCCTATCTGGTGGTTTCGAAACTGGACCTGATCGATACCTATTGGGCGGTCATGCTGCCGGGCGCAATCAATATCTACAACTTGCTGGTGATGAAAAGCTTCTTTGAGGGCTTGCCCGAAGAGCTGAAAGAAGCGGCCCGCCTCGATGGCGCGAATGAATTCCAGGTGCTGTGGCATGTCGTCCTGCCGCTTTCCAAGCCGATTTTGTTGACCATTGGCCTGTTCTACATGGTGGCCCACTGGAATGAATTCTTCAACGCAATTTTGTACATCAACGATGCCAAACTTCAGCCCTTGCCGGTTCTGCTGCGCAATATCCTGCTGGCCGCCAACATGAACGAATACGTCGAATACGATGCCTTTAGCTCGGCGCCCGTCGAAGCCTTCAAAGCCGCCAGCGTTTTCCTGACGATGCTGCCGATGGTCATCATCTACCCCTGGATCCAAAAATACTTCACCAAAGGCACTTTATTGGGCGGTGTCAAACAATAAGCCGAAGGAGGTTTGCCCCTGAACCTGAATGTTTGCCAGCTTTTCCCTGTTCTTTGTCCACCTATCGTTCATACCAGAAGAGAGGTCTCCAAATGAAAAACATGTTCCTTAAGTCCATGCTGGTCATGATGCTGATTGCAGTCATCATCAGCGCCTGCGCTCCGGCTGCCACGCCGACCGCTGAACCCGAACCGGTAGCCGATGTCCCCGCTACTGAAGCTCCGACCGCAGAACCGACCGCAGTTCCCGAGCCGACCGAAATCCCGGTCGAGGATATCGAACTGTGGGCTGGCGGCCGCGTTTCCGAAGCCGGCCCTCCGCCCGAAGATTGGGTTGCTTATGACATCATGCGCGAGAACGCCAAGGTCAACCTGACCCTTGTCCTGCTGCCCTCGACCCAGGCCGACCAGGATACCAAGATTAACGCCGCCGCTGCCAGCAACTCGCTGCCGGATGTGTTCATGGTCAATCGCGATGTCTGGTACAAACTCGTCCAGGCTGGCCTGGTCGCCAAAGTGGATGACCTGCTGCCGCTGATGCCTGTCCGCACTGCCGGTCACTACTCGGACGCCGACCGCAACAAGCTGGTTACTGTCGACGGTTCGATGTACGGTTTGCCCGATCCCGGCGCTTTGCCCCAGACCGACTCCCTGGTTATCCGCCAGGATTGGCTCGACAAACTCGGTCTCGAAGCTCCTAAGACCCTTGACGAAGTCATGACCGTCCTGAAGGCCTTCACCAATGACGATCCCGATGGCAACGGCCAGAACGATACCTACGGCTACTGCGCTTACATCGAAGGCTCCGGCCTGGCCAACATGGGCGTTGGCACCCGCTTTGAGTGGGTTTACGGCGCTTACGGCGTAGCCGGTGTCTGGAATCTCTCCAGCGCCGATGCGGTCGCCCTGAACGCCCGCGATGCAAACTATATGAAGGCGACCGAGTTCATCAAACAGATGAACGACGAAAAAGTCATCGACCCTGATTGGCCGACCCTCAAGAAGGATGAATTCCGCGCTCGCTGGAAACAGGGCAAATGCGGCATGATGCACGAAAACTTTGCCGCCCTGGCCAACAAATCCAACTACAAAGATTTCGACGAGAACTTCCCCGAAGGCAAGTGGGTTGCCATGGATGCCCCGACCGGCCCGGATGGCAAAAGCTCAATGGGTGTTGTCGCCAAGACCGCCCGCATCTATGCCGTCTCGCAGAAAGCCATCGATGAAGGTAAAGGCCCCGCAATTGCCCGCCTGCTCGAGTGGATGGCCTCCGATGAGGGTTACTACCTGCTCGGCTTCGGCGTCAAAGATGTCAACTACAAGCTCGACGACAAGGGTTTCATCACCACCGAAGGTCTCGAAGATGC
>JAEWVF010000054.1 GCA_023459215.1 Chloroflexota bacterium | reverse complement strand
CCCCCCCCCCCCCCCCCGCCCCCCCCCCCCCCCCCCGCCCCGCGGTGACAGGCGCATTCATGTTGGTTCAAAACACCAACGATCAGGCCGATATGCTCTTGAGCGCCGCGAGCGAGGCCGCCGAAGATGTTCAAATCCATGAGACCACCATGCGCGATGGGGTGATGTCGATGGCTGAGATTTACGGCATCGAGATTCCCGCGCAGGGCCACGTTGAGCTAAAGCCGGGTGGTTATCACATTATGTTGATTGGCTTGAAGGAAGAACTCAAGGATGGTGATACACTTACGATTAAGCTCTATTTCCAAAACGCGGGCGAGGTCGCAGTTGAGGCCGTCGTGCGCAATCCATAGGTGATTATGAACCGCCAAGCGATTTTATTTGCCTCCCTTGTTTTGTTGTTTATTGCCGGCTTGTTCGTTTACCAGACTTTGCTCCCGCCGCAGATGAACGGTTCGGCCATCGACCCGCCGGCGGAAACCGGCGATTTTAGCCTGCAAGCCGGGGCGGGGCCGGTTTCTTTGAGTCAGTTCCGCGGAAAATATGTGATTCTGTATTTCGGCTATACCTCCTGCCCGGATGTTTGCCCGACGACCCTGGCAACCCTGCGCGAAGCGCGTTCGCGCCTGGGCGAGGCGGCCTCTGATTTCCAGGTGATTTTTGTCTCGGTCGACCCTGGGCGCGATACCCCGGAATATGCCAGCTTGTACGCCTCGCGCTTCGATCCGTCTTTCCTCGGCCTG
This sequence comes from Chloroflexota bacterium, assembly GCA_023459215.1. GTDB lineage: Bacteria > Chloroflexota > Anaerolineae > Anaerolineales > Villigracilaceae > UBA8950. The sequence goes on along the minus strand of JAEWVF010000054.1, from coordinate 46,829 downwards.
ACCGGTTCGGAAGATGAGATTGCTGTGGTTGCCCGCCAGTTTGGCATTTTCTACAAGGCCAATCCGCCTGACGATGGCGGATTTTACACCGTTGACCATACCGCCACCACCCTGGTGCTTGACCGCCAGGGCAGCCTGATCCTGACCTGGCCTTACGGCATGTTGGCCGACCAGATTGAGGAAGACATGCGTGTCTTGCTGCGCAAATAAAGGTCGAGACATTTAAAAGAGAAAGACGCCAGATTTTGCACTGGCGTCTTTCTCTTTTTTCACTAGAACAGGCTTTTCTGAACCTTTTGGCCTGCCTCGGGTGTTGGGTAAGCCTGCATGAAGGTATCGGCCTCGCCGAGCAGGCGGAAAACGGTCCCGATCACGCCGCGGCGCATCTGGCTGCCGCCCTGCGAGGCATGACAGGCGCTGGCCAGGGTTTTCTTCTCGGAAACTGGTGTGTAGTCAACGCGGACATGGGTCGGGAAATCGACATTGGCCAGCGATTCCAGGTCGATATCGCCGTTGCGGCCCCACTTCTTGGGGTCTTTGCCGAACAATTTGATCAGGGTTACGGCGAACTTCAGGAAGCCGCGCGGGATGGTGTGGAAGTAGAGTCTGGCCGGTTGGAACGGCGACCCGGTCTCGGGGTGGAAGGTTGCCTGCGCCGCTTTTTCGAAGGCCAGCACCGTCGCCTGGTGAATGTGGATGTGGTCCGGGTGGCGATAGCCGCCAATCGGGTCGAAGGTGATGACCACATCCGGCTTGAGTTCGCGGATGTAACGTACAACCTTTGCGGCAACTTCTTCAATCGGGGCGTTGATTTGGGCTTCGGGGTGCTGGTTGGCTTCCATGCCGGGCATGCCCGAATCGCGGTAATCGAGGAAAAAAACATCCCGCAGGCCGAGGTGACCGGCGGCGCAGCGCAGTTCGCTTTCGCGCAGTTCGGCGATGGAACCGTAACCGTTCAGGTGATGCTCGTCGACGGTGCCAGCCTCGCCGCGGGTGGCGCAGATCAGGTAAACGTTGTGTCCCTGGCTGGCGTACAGGGCCAGGGTGCCGCCCATGCCAAAGGATTCATCGTCGGGGTGGGCCAGGGCGGCCAGGATGGTTTTCTTCTCGCTCATGTTTGCTCCAAATGGTTCCTGTGAACCGTCAAATCAGATAAGTTGCGTCCATTATAATCAGCCTGTCTTAATATTTCGTCAGAAAATGGAGATGCCATGAAATTCGAAACCCTTGCCATTCACGCCGGGCAGGAGCCCGATCCGCAGACCGGGGCGGTGATGACGCCCATTTACCAAACCTCGACTTACATGCAGGACGGGGTTGGCAAGCCGCGCAACGGCTACGAGTATTCGCGCACCCAAAACCCAACCCGCAAGGCCTTGCAGGATTGCCTGGCGGCGCTCGAAGGCGGCGGGTACGGGTTTGCCTTCGCTTCCGGGCTGGCGGCGACCAACACGGTCATCCAGTTGCTATCGAGCGGCGAGCACGTTTTGGCCGGGAACGATGTCTACGGCGGGACGTTCCGCCAGTTCGACAAAGTCCACCGCCGCTTTGGGCTGGATTTCAGCTATGTCGATACGACCGATCCGGAAAATGTGGCCGAAGCGCTGACTCCTGCCACGCGCATCGTCTGGCTGGAAACCCCGACTAACCCGCTGCTTTCTGTGACCGATATCCGCGCCGTGGCCGAAATCGTGCATGCCCACCCGGCCAAACCGCTGCTGGTGGTGGATAACACCTTTGCCACCCCGTACCTGCAACGACCGCTCGAACTGGGCGCGGACCTGGTGGTGCATTCGATGACCAAGTACCTGGGCGGCCACTCGGATGTGGTCGGCGGAGCGGTGATCGTGCGCGACCCGGGCCTGGCCGAGAAACTGGCCTTCCTGCAAAACGCGGCCGGGGCGGTGCCGGGACCTTTGGATTGTTTCCTGGTTTTGCGTGGGATCAAGACCCTGCCGGTGCGCATGGATCGTCACGCCGAGTCTGCGTTGCGCATAGCCAATATGCTGGAGAAACATCCCAAGGTTGACAGGGTGCTGTACCCGTTCCTCGAGTCGCATCCGCAGGCGGGTGTGGCGCGAGCGCAGATGCGCAATGGCGGCGGGATGATTTCGTTCACTCTGAAAGGGGGCCGCGAGGCGGCGGTGCGCCTGGCCGAGGCAACCCGGATTTTTGCCCTGGCCGAGTCGCTGGGCGGGGTCGAATCGCTGATCGAAGTCCCGGCAGCGATGACCCATCTCTCGACCCAAGGCTCGCAGCTTGAAGTCCCGGCCAATCTGGTGCGTTTATCTGTCGGCATCGAGCATGTCGATGACCTGCTGGCCGACCTGGCCCAGGCTCTGGATGCCGCCTGAGTTGCTTTCCCTGATTGGGAAAACTCCGCCCGTTGGATGCAGGTTTTTCAGCCTGAATCCAACGGGCGGTTTGGTAACCAGACTGCCGGCTTGTTTTAGCGCCGCAGGGCTTCCAGGTTTTCGCGGGCATGCGGCGCGAGCGTGAAGAAGTGGGCCAGTTTGTCGCAACTGGCGTACTGTTCGCACTCGGCGCAGGTGCTGTGACTGAGCGAAACCGCACAGGCGCGGATCGGGCATTCGGCGCAGTAGCCGCCATGCCTGGCCCCCGCCAGACAGCCATCGCAGGTTACTGCTTCAAGGGTCATATCCGGCGCGGAATATTCGATGCGCCACTTATCGAGCAAGGCCTGTTGGCCTTCGATATCGTTGGATATGGTCAGTTTGTAGGCCTCGCATTGGGCGCAATCCAGCCCGCAGGGGGCGATCAACGTGGTAGACATTTGTTCCTCCATCTCAAAAGTGTTCCCAGGAACGGAAACTTTGTGAATTATAGAACAAATGTTTTATTTTGGGAAGGTAACTATTGTAAAAAAACAGGTTTGTGGAAATCTCTGCGATAGGAATCTTTTTGCATAAATCCTTGTATCGCTCGCGGTAAGCGGTAGATGAAGCACGAACGATAAGCCGTTGTTTAAAAACTTGTCGCATGCTTTTCTATTAATTTTGCGTGTTTCGCTTAGGGGGTTTTCATAGTAAATGTCAGAGGGCCAGTGACTTTTGATAAGTGGGATTGGCAAGGGTTGGTATAATCTCTAGGTTTTCGATAACGATCAATTCATATTTTGGTCGCATTTGTCTTTGGCGAAGGAGTAGATTATGAAATTTTTATGGAAAATCCTCATTTTCATTTTAATTTTGATATGTGCGGGTTTTGTGTATCAAAATCTTGTTACGAGGCCAATCGATCAAGGCATGGATATTTATTATTCGTGGGTAGAGGGAGCACGATTGCTAAAGGGTGAAAACCCCTATGAACGCGTTTTAATGGGAGATATGCGTTCTAATGATAAGTATGCAACTTATTTTCCTCTCTTCTATATTTTATCCTTCCTTTCTCAGCGTGCGGGTTTTTTGGGATTGGATGAATGGCTTGGGCTGTGGCGTATTGTTTTTATTCTGTTTAATTTTGCAATTGCTGCACTGATTTATTGTTATCTTCTTCGCCGGGAATTAATACTCCTTGCCGTTGTTGCAACAATGTTTTGGTTGATGAATCGTTGGACTTTGTACCAAGTCCGTGTCGCTTACTTTGATTTTATTCCGATTTTCTTTATGATTTTGGCTGTTATCCTTTTTCCTCGTAGAAAGAAATTGAGCCTACTGGCGATGAGTTTTTCACTTGCCTTTAAACAGATGGCGATATTTCTTGTTCCCTTATTTTTGATTTGGATATGGCAAGATTCACAAGATAATCGTTGGAGGCATTTGATCAGCGGGATATTTTTGTTGGGGTTAGTGCCACTGATTACGTCGCTGCCATTTTTGTTTTGGAATGCGGAAGGCTTCCTACGATCCATATTTTTTTCTGTGACTCGCGATGCTGCGGATCATTTTGGTTCGCCAGTGCTCTCTTTTTATATGAATTGGGAAGGAATTATTGCCAGATTACCTATGCTAGCGATGATGGGCTTGGTTTACCTGGCTGCCTGGAAAAAACAGGTAGGGAAAAATATTGGTGCGTTGCTTGCGATGTTGATGTTCTTGGAATTTAATCCTGTGCAATTCAGGCAATATTTTTCTTGGGTTATGGTTTTTTTGCCTTTTGTGCTCGTGGATATATCATCAAATGATAATACATCGCATGTAGATGCTTAGTTTTGCGTAGAAGATATTTGGTGCTATGTTATCCATGATTTACCTCGCTGAAAGCCTGCAAAAACAGAAGCTATACTCTAAAATTGTATATTGAATAACAAATGTTTTGAGAAGGGATGCGGCGGACAGATAGTCACATCTAATTTTAAGTTGAGAAAGATAACGTAATATTATCGTTTCAACGCGCGCCGGCGAGGAGAAAACCAGGCAAAATGTAGGATTTCTACCTTGCAGGGCGCTTGGCCCAGGTGGTTGGATGCAATAATAATAAAAAACGCCGCCCCGGTTTGGGACGGCGTTTTGGTTTCAGGCGTGCGGCCGCTTGGTGCGGATGCGGATGTTGGGGAGTTTCACGCTCGGGGCTTTGATTTTGGGGCTGTCGATTTTATCGTGCTTGTGAGCGTTGATTTTGTTGAGCTGGTCGAGCGCGCCGGGGGTTTTGACCAGCTGGGACGGCTTTTTCAGCCCGAAAGGCTTGGGTTGCTGACTCATGGGATTGCTCCTGAATTTCTAACCTGCGCAGGCAAAAAGGCCCGCGCACTCCATACGCCGACGGGATTACCGAACTCCCGTATTTTGCGGACAAAGAAAGTTAGTCTGTCAGGCCCATTTTCGCGTTCTCCCTTTTTGTGAGATGAAAATATTATACAACAAAATGGTTGCGAAATTTGCTCTCCAATAGGGGGTCTTTGGGAATCTCCGGGATGGGTATTTTTTTGTACACGGAAAACGCGGAAAACAAAGAGAAACACGGAAAAATCGTTGTTTAAAAAGCCCTTTCCGTGCGTTTCCGCCAATTCCGTGTGTTCCGTGTACGGGTTTTCACGGTAAATCCGAGAGAGCCCCAATAGGTCATCTTTGAGATGGTGTTTGACATGGCTTTTGCGAAATCTGGGAAGGGACAAACCCTCTCATGCTCCATTTCAGCGATACTCTCTGCTGCGCTCTTCAGCCATTCCGCCAGACAATCAGGAAATGCGCGGCCAGCAAAATCCCGGAAGAAATACTCTGTGCGGGCAGCTCCCAAATGTTGGAAAGCCGGAAGGCTTCAAAAACCGCCGCAATGAAAAAGACGTTCGTCAAGCAGACAAGACCCGTCAGGGGCAGTCCCAGGGTGCTGGTTTGCTGCCAGAGCCAGAAAGCATTGAAGGCTGCGCCGGCAGCGCAGAGCAGGATGAACAGGCTCCACCAACCCCAGCGCTGGGTCAGACCGGACAAATCGATCATGCCGAAATTCCCTGCCAGAAAAAAGAAGCCGAGCAAAGCTGCGGAAAGACCGACCCAGGCCGACATGCCGATCCAGGCGGCAGCTTCCGGCTTTTGGGCGAGGGTCGAATCCGGCAAGCCGAGCAGGAAAAGGGTCAGGGTTGGGGTAATCAACATCACCGGCCACCAGCGCTCCCAGGACAGATTAAGCATAAACAGATAGACGACTGCCAAAACAGTCAGCCCCAGCCCCAACATGATCAGGGAGAGGCGGTAATGAAGACCCCAGTGGATAAACGCTGCCGAAAGGCCAAAGAAGAGAAATACCGGGATCAGGATGAAAAGCGCCCACCAGCGGAATTCCTGATTGGCAAAGATGTAGTTTCTGGTCATGACCGAGAGACCGAGCAATCCCAAAAGAAGCCCGGCGATAAAAATCACGCTTTTCTCTGTTTGGAAGATGGATTCAAGAAAATTTTGGCTCATCGTGTTCTCCTTTGTTGAATGTTTCTATTATAGGAGGATGATATTTTTCAACCTATCTGCAGGCTAACTGTTCTTTATACGCTTCCCATCACTATGCAGAGCTCCTTTTATAGCTTCCTTCATTTTCTTTGCCATCTCCTCTTGCAAGGTTTTGCCCAGGTCCAGAAATAATCGCTATACCCGACCACGCGCACAGTCAGGTTGTGGGATGTTTTTGCCAAAGGTTCTTGCCTTTGGCAGTTTTGTTTAACTTCCCCAAGCAACTCAGCCATAAAGTACATCTTGTGAATGGTATGTTAAAGCTATTGACAAATATTTTATTCTTGGTATCATGAAACCAGTCAAAAATAACAAATTTGCAAGTTTTAGGCCCGAAAATGGCCGGTAGGTATAAATGCCTATGGTAATATAATTAAAATAATTAACAAATAGGGTCAACCCCTGGGCCGATTTACCTCCTTTCCACCTCCAAGGAGCGTGTATTGACGTGATTTCGCCAGACAGGTTTCATACCCGTGCCATGTCCGCTTTCCCAGCAAGCTCGTTTCCCCCCCCGTTCAAGATGGAGAATTCCCATGAAAACTTTGTCCACCCGCACCTGGCAACGCGTGAGCGCCATTTTCCTGGCGCTGGTGTTGATCCTGGTCAGCATTGCGCAAAACAACATCCCGGCCCAGGCGGCTCCCCAGGCCGCCGCTCCCAGCTCGGAACGCACCGTTTTTGTGCACTTATTTGAATGGAAATGGGCCGATATCGCCCGCGAATGTGAAACCTTCCTGGGGCCAAAGGGCTTTGCGGCGGTCCAGGTCTCGCCCCCCAACGAACACGCCAAAATTACCGATCCGGCCTATCCCTGGTGGCAGCGCTACCAGCCGGTCAGCTATACCATCAGCAGCCGCAGCGGCGACCGGGATGCCTTTGCCAACATGGTCTCGCGCTGCCGCGCCGTGGGTGTGGAAGTCTACGCCGATGTGGTCATCAACCACATGGCTGGCGGCGATGGAACCAGCATTTTGGGAAATTCCTACACCAAATACAACTATCCCGGCCTGTATTCATCCAATGATTTTCACTGGTATGCCCCCTCCCCGGATGGCTGCCAGGCAAAAATCACCGACTACCAGAATCACTGGCATGTCCAGCACTGCGAACTGGAAAATCTTTCTGACCTGCGCACCGAAACCGCATACGTGCGCGGCAAAATAGCCGATTACCTGGTGGATTTGCACAACCTGGGCGTGCGCGGCTACCGCATCGATGCCGCCAAACACATGTGGAAGGATGACATCAAAGCCATCCTCGACAACGTCAACGCCCGCGTAGACCCCGATCCCTTCATCGTCCAGGAAGTGATTGATCCCGGCGGCGAGGCGGTCAGCAAGAGCGAGTATTACCAGAATGGGGATGTGAACGAGTTCCTGTACGGCAAAAAACTTGGCGAGAAATTCCTGAATATCGATGGGCAGAAAATCTCGCAACTCAGCACCTTCGGCGAAACCTGGGGACTGGCCCCGTCCAACAAGGCGGTTGTTTTTGTGGACAACCACGATAAACAGCGCGGCCACGGCGGCGGCGGAACCTACGTAACCTTCAAGAATGGCTCGTTGTATGACCTGACCAACGTTTTCATGCTGGCCTGGCCCTACGGTTACCCACAGCTCATGTCCAGCTACGCCTGGGAAACTGACTGGCAAGGCCCGCCCTCCGATGGCAACGGCAACACCAACACCATTTACAACAACGGCGAAAACAATCCGCCCGACTGCTTTGATGAATGGAAATGCGAACATCGTTGGCGCCCAATTGCCAACATGGTCGCCTTCCACAACGTTGCCAACGCAAATCCCAACGTGACCAATTGGTGGGACAATGGTGGCAACCAGATCGCCTTTGGGCGCGGCGACCGCGGCTTTGTGGTCATCAATCGCGATGGCAGCCAGCCGGTGAATCGCACCTTCCAAACCAGCATGGCCGCCGGAACCTATTGCAATATCATCGCGGGTGATTTTGACGCAGCCGCCGGAACCTGCTCCGGGCCGACCATTACCGTCAACGCTTCGGGTCAGGCCGTCATCTCGGTCAGCGCCATGTCGGCAGCAGCCATCCATGCCGGGGCCAAGCTGCCATCCGGTCCCACCGCCACCCCAACCGCGACTGCCACCAGCGGCCCGAGCGTTGCCGTTACCTTCAATGTGAATACAACCACCAATTCCGGTGAGAATGTTTTTGTGGTCGGCAGCATCCCGGCCCTCGGTTCGTGGAACACCGCCAACGCCATTGCGCTCTCATCGGCCAACTATCCCGTCTGGAGCGGAACAGTTAACCTGCCTGCCAATACCACGGTGGAGTACAAATACATCAAGAAGAACGGCTCGACCGTCACCTGGGAAGGCAACGCCAACCGCATCTTCACAACCCCAGCCAGCGGTTCGGTGACGCGGAATGACACCTGGGGAACGCTGGCGACAGCCACGCCCAGCGGCCCGACCCTCACTCCCGCCCCAACAGCCACCCCTACCAATACGGCCACCCCGGCCCCCGGTGTATCGGTGCTGTTCAATGAAAACGCCAGCACGTCTTGGGGGCAGAATGTTTATATCGTTGGCAATGTCGCGGCCCTTGGCTCGTGGAACCCCAACAACGCCGTGCTGATGTCTTCGGCCAGCTACCCGGTCTGGAAAGTAACCATCAACCTGCCCGCCAACACCCTGATCCAGTACAAATACATCAAAAAAGACGGCTCAGGCAATGTCATTTGGGAAAGTGACCCCAACCGCTCCTTCACCACCCCCGGCAGCGGCTCGGTGACAAGGAATGACACCTGGCGATAGAGTCGCCAAAACCAAAAAACGGCGGACACGCTTTGGTGTCCGCCGTTTTTTATAAAGTTCCAGCGCTAAAACCCTTCGTGTTCCGTCCGGGCGATAATCTCTTCCTGCAGGGTCTTGCTCAAATCACAGAAATAATCGCTGTAGCCAGCCACGCGGACGATCAGGCTGCGGTATTCTTCAGGATTGGCCTGGGCAGCGCGCAGGGTTTCCAAATCCACCACGTTGAACTGGATGTGATGCCCGTCCAGCTTGAAATACGTCCGCACCAACTGGACGAGTTTGTCCAGCCCCTCATCGTTGGCGAGCACCTGGGGCGTGAATTTCTGGTTCAGGAGCGTTCCGCCGGTGCGGGCATGATCCATCTTGGCGACGGAGCGCGCCGCGGCGGTCGGGCCGTTGCGGTCCGCGCCCTGGACGGGGGAAACGCCCTCCGATAAGGGAGTCCAGGCTTTGCGGCCATCCGGGGTCGCCCCGGTCACCGAGCCGAAGTAGACGTGACAGGTGGTCGGCAGCAGGTTGACGTGGTACTCGCCGCCGCGCAGGTTGCGGCGTCCATCGACGGCGTTGAAGTAAGCCTCGAACACGCGCAGCATCAAATCGTCAGCGTAGTCATCGTCGTTGCCGTAGCGCGGGGTACGGTTCAAGAGCATCTGCCGCTCGCGCTCATGTCCGGCAAAATCAGCGGCGAGAATCTCCAGCAGGGTGGACATGCTCAGGGTGCGATCCTCGTAAACGTGTTTCTTGATCGCCGACAGCTCGTCGGTAATCGTCCCCACGCCCACGCCCTGGATGTAAGTGGTGTTGTAGCGCGCGCCGCCGCTGTGATAATCCTTGCCGCGCGCGATGCAGTCATCGGTCAGCAGCGACAGGAACGGGGCGGGCATATATTTGGCGTACAACCGCTCGATGGTGTTGTTGCCGCGCACCTTGATGTCCACAAAATGGAGCATCTGGCGCTCAAAGGCCGCAAAAAGCTCGTCGAACGAGGCAAAACTGCGCGCTTGGCCGGTTTCAATGCCCAGTTTGCGCCCGGTGCGCGGGTCGGTGCCGTTGTTCAGGGTCAGCTCCAACACCTTGGGCATATTGAAATAGCCCGTCAAAATGTAGGCTTCCTTGCCAAACGCGCCCACCTCCACGCAACCGCTCGAACCGCCGCAGCGCGCATCGGTCACGTTCTTGCCCATCCGCACCAACTCCTGCACAATCAGGTCGGCGTTGAAAATCGAAGGCTGGCCAAACCCGGTGCGGATGATTTTGGCCGCCCGGCGCACAAACCGGTCTGGGTTTTTCTTGCTGACCTGCACCGACGACGAGGGCTGGAGCAGGCGCATGTCCTCGATCACATCCAGCAGCAGGTACGTGACTTCGTTGACGCCGTCCGAGCCATCCGGGCGCAACCCGCCCACGTTGATTTGCGCGAAATCGGTGTAGGTGCCGCTTTCGGCGGCGGTCACGCCCACTTTGGGCGGCGCGGGTTGGTTATTGAACTTGATCCAGAAGCAGTGTAAAAGCTCTTCGGCCTGGTCGCGCTTTTCTGCATCGTAAAAGGGCAAAAGGTGCTGGTCGAGCTTGCCGGGGCAGAAGGCGTCCCAGGTGTTCAGTTCGGTGGTCACGCCCAGGTGCACAAACCAGTAAGATTGCAGCGCTTCATGGAAATCGGAAGGTTTCCTCGCCGGGACGTTTCTACAGACCCTCGAAATTTTCTCCAGTTCGGCCTTTCGCCGCGGATCCGACTCCGCCGCAGCCTGCCTGGCCGCCAAATCGGCATATCTCTCCCCGAAGCGGATCAGCGCCCCGGCGGCAATGTGCATGGCCTTGAGTTCTTCCTGCTTGTCGTAGGCTTCCGGGTCGTTCAGGAAGTCGAGCGCCGCCAACTGCGCCTCGATTTTGGCCTGGAAATCGAGCATCCCCAGCCGGTAAATCTTGTCATCGTGGACGGTGTGCCCCGGGGCGCGCTGCTCCATGAATTCGGTGAAAATCCCGGCTTCGTAGGCCGCCTTCCACTCGGCGGTCATCTCGTTCAAGATCAGTTCGCGCATCGACTTGCCGCGCCAGTACGGGATGACGGTCTGTTCATACGCCAACCGCGTCTCAGGTTCGACATGGAAGGAGGTCTTTTCGCGGGTGTCGAGGATGTCGAGGTCTTCCAGGCTGTGACAGCACAGTTCCGGGAAGGTCGGCGCGGTCTTGGGGGCCGGGCCTTTCTCGCCGACAATCAACTCGCCGGGGTAGATTTCAATGTGCTTGTGCTCCAGAATGTAAGCAAAGGCCCTGGCCCGGCGCACCGGCTCGGACATCAACCCGGTTTCCGACTGATAAAACGCCGTCAGCAGCTCCGCCCGCTCACTGGAGAGGGTTTCCCTGGCATCCAGGGATTTCTGGCGCAACATTTTGACACGTTCAGTGATTGGCATAATTCCTCCAAATTCTTTAACCACGACGGCGACAACGGGACACAACGTAAAAGCTTAAATTGGTTTTCCGTCGTGCTCCGTCGTTGACGTTGTGGTGAAAAATTAACGCACGACAATCTTCAAACCAAAATCCCGCAGCAACTCTGCCGCGTTTTTCATCTCTGCCTCCGCTGGCGGCTTCAACCCGACCAGCGCATACTCGCGCCCCAGCGCCTCATACTTGGCCTGGGCAATATCGTGATAACCCATCAGTTCCACGCCTTTAAGTTGGCCCAACCCGGCCAGGAACTTTCCACTTTCTACTAAATTTTGCTCATCGTCATTGATGCCTGGAATTAACGGAATCCGCACCAAAACCTTATGCCCCAACGCAGTCAACCGCCGCAAATTCTCCAGAATCGGTTCGTTGGGCACACCGGTCACTTCCTTGTGGCGCACGCTGTCCATGAGTTTCAAATCGTACAGAAACAAATCCACATCCTGACGGATTTGCTCAAAAACGTTCCAGTTTGCAAACCCGCTCGTGTCCACAACTGTGTGAATTTCCTGCTTCCGACAAGCCTTGAGCAACGCCGAGAGAAATCCCGGCTGCATCAGCGGCTCCCCGCCTGAAAACGTCACCCCGCCGCCGGATTGATCATAGAACGGTATTTCCCGCACCACCTGGCTCATCACCTCGTCGACCGTCGCTTCCCGCCCCGAAAATTCCCGTGCGCCGGAATAGCAGCTGGCGGTGCAGGTATGGCATTTCGTGCATTTTTCCCGGTTGGTGAAAACCTTTGGTACACGGAAAACACGGATTTCACGGAGTAACGCGGATTTTTTAATTAAGATTTCTCCGTGTTCTTCCGTATTTTCCGTGTAATCCGCGTCCTGGTTTTCTACCCTTATCGAAATCGCCCCCTCCGGGCAAACATCCACGCACGCCCCGCAACCCAAACAGCGATTTTCCCGATACAACAAGATCGGCTGCATCGATTGGCTTTCCGGATTGTGGCACCACCAACATGAAAGCGGACAGCCGCTTAGGAAGACTGTCGTCCGAATGCCGGGGCCGTCGTTGATGGAGTATTTCTTGATATCAAAAACCATGCCGCTTTGCATACATAAATCTTACTCCCGGCGCTATGGGTTGTCAATAAAAATATCCAAATTGTATATTTATCGGATATTGATGTACAATCAAGGAGTCGAAAGTCTCCTGACTTTCGAGCAAAATCGGGAGATTTTGCACTCCGCGCTCACAAAAGGTTTCTTCATGCCCCAAACCCCTCACACCCCCAAATCCCGCGCCAGCGACCAGGTCGAAGCCGAACTGCGCCGCCTGATTCTGACCCTGGAACTGGAACCCGGCCTGGCAGTCAGCGAGGCGGCGCTGATGAAGCGCTACAACTGGGGCCGCACCCCGCTGCGGGAGGCCTTCCAGCGCCTGGCGGAGCAGGGCCTGCTCCAGACGATTCCCCAACTTGGGGCGGTGGTCACCGCCCTGAACCTGTTCGACTTTGTCGAAGTGATGGACGCCATTAGCCTGGTGATCGGTCCGGCGGCGGCGCTGGCCTGCAAACGCCTGACCGAAAGCGAACTGAGCCAACTCGACGAGTTGGTTGCGCAGGGAGAAGTTGCTGCCAGAGATGGGGATTTTGAACGCCTGAGCGAACTGGATTACGAATTCCACAGCGTTTTGGCCCAGGCCACCGGCAATCGCTACCTGAGCGATTATCTGCGCCGACTGCACCAGATTGCCCGGCGCTTCAACTATGCTGCCTGGAGACGCGAACGCAACGCTACCCCCTCGTTGGATGAACATCGCCAGCTTGCGGCCATTTTTCGCGCCCGCGATGTCTCCGCTGCCAAAAGCGCCATGCTCCAGCATATCGAATCGGCGCGGCAGCGGGTGATTGGAACGATCCAGGTCGAGGAATAAAACGCGCAGGCGTTTGTTACTTTTTACGGAAGAGCAGGTTCCAGGCCAGCCAGCCCAACCCCAAAACAACAGCCAGAATCAGCAGGGCAAGCCACCCATTGCCGGTTGGGGTAGCTTCCGGGGGAGCGGAAGGCGTTTCAGCGCTGGGAGTCGCCGTCAGTGTAAATGTAGGCTGCGGAGATGATGTCAGGGTCGGGGGAGCAGCGGTGGCGGTCGCCGTGGCAGGAGGTGTCACCAGCAGGAGCAATTTCTGGTTGGGGCGGATAATCGAGTCGCCGGTCAATCCATTCCAGGCCATCAAGTTGGCCAGTGGCACCCCGTAGTAGGTTGCAATCCACGAGAGCGTTTCGCCGCCCTGGATGGTGTGGTAGTAATTCCCATCGGCCTCGGGTGTTAGCTTCTGGATGGCGCTCAGGGTCGGGCTGGGGGTGACGTTACCGGGATCAATCAGCAGCTTTTGGCCGATTTGCAGTGGCCAGTCGGCCTGCAGGCCATTCAGGGCCAAAATCCGGTCGACGGTGACTTTGTAGGCTTCCGCGATGCTGAACAGGGCCTGGTAAGCCTGCACTTCATGGACGATTTTGCCGTCCGCATCCGGCAGGCTGCGCACAATCATCCCTTGCGGGGTGGGGGTGGCGTAGCCCACGGTGTTTTTGCCGGGAATGAACAACTTTTGACCGGTCGTGAGCGGGGTGTCGCGGGTCAGGTTGTTCCAGGTTTCCAGGTCGGCGATGGTGATCTGGTAGGCAATCGCGATTGACCAGAAGGATTGCCCGGCCTGAACCACGTGAAAGATTTTCCCATCGGCGTCGGGGGTGGCGATTTTTACCGGGATGATGAGCTGGGAGACCGGATTCACCCCGGATGTGCTGCCGCCCGAGCCGGATTGGGTTGATCCGCTGCCGCCCGATGAACTGATGCTCCCGCAAGCCTGGCCGCCAACATAGGCGGCTTGCAGCACATAATAGGTTTTTCCGTTGGCGGTTGCCACGCCGGCGCCAATATGGCAATAGGCGGCTGTCACTGCCGGGCGCATGTGGTCAGGGTCGGCCCAGGCAGCCATGATTTGGTCGATACTCATATTGCCGACCGCGAAATTTTCGGTAGCCCAAACGGTTCCGCCGCTGCCATAGCCGGCGGATGCGATCCGCCCGCGCACATCGCCGATGTGCCAGGACATCTGGTTATCAGCCATCACCTGGGCGGTATATTGGGCAACGGCATTGATGATCGGATCTTCGATCAGCGCCGGATGCCCGTAGGAGACGCGCAGGGTATTCATGGCGATAATCAGCTCATAAGCTGAAACGATTTGATGAGGGGCAGGTTCCGCCTGGCTGGCCTGGGCTGGGGATGCTGGTGAAAGCAATCCAACCCCGACTGCCAGGATGGTCAGTCCGAGAAAAAAGTTTTTCAGGCGCATACTGTAATTATAATCGGGGGAATTGGGTCAATTTATCTGGCTCTTCTTTTTGAAAGCAGGCCATAAATTCCCAGGCCGAGGCCTGTTAATAAGGATAATCCACCAGCCACTGGCAGGATTTGTGGATTTGCAGGCGCTTCGCCGCCCGTCGGCGGGGCTTCTGGTTTGGGGGATGATGTTTCTGAGGGGCTGGGAGCAGGCAGGGTGAGTGTCTCCGGGCAATTCAGGCCACCGTAGTTTTGGCAACAGAACGCATTCTGGTATTTGTCCCATTCGATCTGGCTTAACTCTATCACGGTGTAATCGGCGGGGCAGGCATTTTCATCGTGAAATTCCCAGCCAGCGGGAAGGATGATTTCGCCGCATTCGTCGCGCCAGTACACCAGCGGGTCACATTGGCGCGTGTCATGGTTGACCAGTATCCGCGGTGGGTCTGGGGTGGCCAGGACGCGCTGGGTGACAGCCAGAGTCAGCAAAATAACTGTAAGAAGGATGACCAGCCGGTGTATCTTCACACTGCTATATATACATCTATTGACGCAGTTTTGCAACGGTTTGAGTTAACGCGCGGCAACTGGCGATATTGTCTCAATCATTTTTAGCACCCGCAACACCCGCAGCGTGACCCAGGGATTGGGCTGTTTCTTCTCCCCGAAATCGACCCAGGTTTTGCCGATGTAATCGTATTCAAGCAGCCAGCGTCCGTTGGAATCTTGCTTATCGAGGATTAACTGAAGGGTGTTTGCCAAACGCGAATCGTGACCATAGCCCAGGCCAACCAGCGCTTCGACGACTTGCAGCAAATCGGTGACGTAAAAGACCGGGAAGCCGAATTTCCACCAGTTACCGCTCGGCTTAGGGGCGTAGGGCGAAGGCCAACCGGCCGTGTCCGGTTCAACGCTGAACAGGAAATCCACGCCCTGCTGGATGGCGCGCTCGATTTGTGGGGTACGGCGCTCGACCGGGTAGCGCGCCAACGCCAGCATAACTTTGGCCGCGCCCCAGGCGCAGGGCTGTTTATTGTTGGCGCCACAGGCAAACAACGGGCCGCACTTCCCGGCGTAATAGCGCACGGGCGCATTGCGCTCGCTCATCGGCGCAATCCCTTCGCCAGTGACGCTGCGCGCCATCCAGTCGAAGGCGGTTTCGAGGCGCGGATCGGCGCAGCCGAGTTCGGTTAAAGCCCAACACAGATTCCCCTGCATACAATCCGCCGTGCCGGATGGCGCGCCGCTGGCGGTGATCTGCCCAAATTGGGTCAGGCCATGTTGCAGAAAATAGCCCATCGCCCGCTGAATGCGCTCGTCCAGTTCTGTTACTGCGCCCAACTGCGCCAGCAAAATCAACGACCAGACCGTGGAAAAGTATTTGGGATTGTAGCCGGGGCCGGGTTCAACCCAATAACCCTCCGGCTGCATCTCGGCCAGAACGGCGGCAATCGGCCCTTGGGCATGGGCAAATTCGCGTGCCGTGAACAACTCATTTGAGTCTGCGGGTAGATCGCACAGATCACGCAGGGCCAGGTAACGCAGGCCGGGGTTATCAGATTCGAGCAGCCAGGTCAGCGAATCGCCTTTGAGATGGGTTTGCCAGGACATATAACCTCCTGTTTACTTCAGGGCAACACCTTGCGCACATCCCGCAAATGGTGGTTGATATGGTCGGCGACAATCTCGAGATGTTCCTCAGCAGTATACTCTCGCGAGCCTTTCCGGTAAGGGATCAGTGTCAGGGCCGGATTGAGAATATGAGCCTGGAGAATGGCATGAGCCGTCTCGAAACGCCCCAGCACCTCGGCCAGGCTAAGATGTGCCATTTCGTCCACGCCGCGCTGGTTCAGGTCGCGTAAACGGCCTTTGAGCGGGTTGGGCTGGCGGCCATGGGCCAGATCGTCCACGTTGCGGGCAAATCTTTCGTGCCAGAAGGTCAGGTGGGCAAGCACATCTTTGGCAGACCAGAATTCATAAACCATCACATGCGGAGCGGGCAGAGTTTTGTAGGTGTCGAACAGTTGCTCGACGGCATCATTCAATCGTTCGAGCAGGGCTTGGCGAGTTTCCATAAGCATTTCTCAAAATCCAAAATCTCCCGATTTTGGATTCCGATATCCTTTCAGTGCCTTTTTGGCATCCTTCAACGCCCAAACATAGTGCGCGGCGGTGACCGAGTTCAGGTAGGCCATCAGCGTATTCTGGTTCATCCATTTGTACAGGCCAGGCGCGGTCAAGTCAGCCTCGGGCAAGGTTTCGATAAATCGCACCGTTTTTTGATGCGATTCACGGAACATGCCCAGCGCCTGCTGTGGCGTGAGCGACTGATATTGCTCGTAGATGGCCTGATTCAACGCCGGGAGCTGGCTCCATTTGTAACCAGGGGCTGGCACTGCCGGGGTTTCTCCGCGACTGCCAGCTTCGTACCACCTAAAGAACATTTGCTGCCACTCGTACAGGTGCGCCAGTACATCCTTGACGGCCCACGCGCCGGGAGTGGGCGCAAAAGCCATTTGTTCGGGTGTCAACGGAGCGAGGAACTTCTCGATGACGCCATATTCCTTGTCGATGGCGGCTAATAGTTGGGTTTTGTTGAGCGGGCGGGACATATAACTCCAATGCAGAATGTGGAATGACGAATGCAGAATATGTCGAAGGTCAAAAACTTTCGACCTTCAGCTTTTAACTGATTTAGCGCTTTTCAGCTTGTTTGATGACTTTTTTAACGCGCGTCACCTGACCGCCAAGCATATCCTCCAACCGTTTTTCCAAAACAGCGATGAACTCAGCCTTGTTTTCGGCATTGACGGCGGGCAGGGTTTTCTCGGCATGCTGCGGCACATCCTTGGGACGACAGGTGCGCAGGTGTTCGAGCAGGAAAGGGAAAATCTCGCGGTTGTAGGCCGGGTTGGCAGCGGCGATTCCGGCCAGGGTCAGCACCCCGCCATCTTTGGTGATGACGGATCCAGTCTGGAAGGCTTTCTGAATGTCGGCCAGGTGCTGGTAGAGCGCATCCGCTGCCAGGGGCGCAACCGTCGAAAGGGCGATCATCCCGCCCCAAACCAGGCGATTGTCGCGGCTCGCGTGCCCGCCAGGGTGCTTGAGCAGTTTGACAAACTCCAGGGCATACGGCGCGACCAGTTCCGGGGCGAGGTAGCCGATTTCGTAGAGCACCTTGACACAGTCGGCGCGGATGGCGGAATCTTTGCTGGCGAGGCCTTCGGCGACTTCGCAGATACCATCTGTATCGCGATTGGTGATCAATTCACGGGCGAGCTCCTGATTGGGAGCTTCGTCGCGGCGGCCGAGGGAACAGGCAAGTTTATCGAGGGTGGACATAGGAACTCCAAAATCTGACCGAGGACAGCAGACTGTTGACGGTGGTCAATCGTCCTCGGTCTACGGTCAAGATTTCGTTACCGGATGCCTGAGAATCGTCTTGAGTTTGGCCGGGTCGCTGCGCATTGGGTCGCCCAGGTAGATTTCGTGGTGGTGGCCGATCTTGCGCAGGCCTTCTGCCTGGAGGTAGGTATCCATTTTTTCAACGGTGGCAGGCTCGGCTGCGTAAGGGCCGAGGTGAAGCATCTGGACGCTGGGTCCCTCGTGAAACGGTTCCAGCCGCAGCCGGGAGAAGGCTTCCATGTCACCTTTCTTTTTGCGCAATTTGAGCAGGACTTCGGCCAGCAGGTCAGGCGTGATCAGTTCCGGCTGCATGATCTGGACGGTGTAGAACCAGTTGTCCTTGATGTTGATGTCGAAGCGGCCATCCTCGACCCGCCACAGGCCCTCGAGCGGCATGACCGGGTAATCGAGCGGGTTTTCGGCGCGCTGTTTGAGCATAAATTTGAGCGTGTAGGCCGCGCCATAGAGCACCTGCAAGTTTTCGGCGAAGCGCGGCGAGTCGCTGGGACCGTGGCCGGGTTCGATGTTGCCGTCGATGCGCAGGAAGTTCAGGCACGGCACATCCACCAATTGCGGGGCCTTGGCCGAGGGGTTGAGCAGGTGTTTGAAATCTTTTTTCAGATCGAGCTTTTCCATGGGAAACTCCTATTTCAAGTTGGAGAGAAAGTCACTGACGAGCTTGGCAAACTGATCGGGCTGCTGCTGGAAGGCGAAATGACTGGCGTTCTCGATGGCAGCGAACTGCGCATTTGGGAAAGTATCGCTGTACAGGCGGGTGGCGGCTTCGCTCTGTAAATCGTCCACACCGTGGAGCACCAGCACCGGGGCTGTGATCTTTTTCAGCGCGGCGCGATAATCGTGGCGCTGGCCCATGCTGACATACATGCCCCAGGTCATCCAGCCGCCGGGTTCGCCCTGCTGAATCGCCTCATCTGCCTGGATGTCCACCACGGAGATGTAATACTGGCCGAATTTCTCGTCCCGGGCAATCAGGTCGGCTTCAGACAGGCTAAAGAGCTTGTTGAAGTCGAAGTAATCCTTGATAAAGGCATCATACTCGGCCAGCTGACTCTCCGGCAAGCGGGCGCGGACACTGGCAAACAGGTCGCTATCGGCATCCGGCTGGGGCATGACCAGCGAATTGGCCGGGGAGATCAGGATCAGCGCCTCGACATGCTCCGGGAATTCGGCGGCGTAGAGCGAGGCCAGGAATCCGCCCCAGGAGTGGCCGATGAGAATCAGCTTGTCCTCGTCCAAGAGCTGGCGGATGCGTTCGATGTCGGCAATCTGCGCGCCCAGGCCGAGGGTTTGGTCGAGCCTGGTCATGTTTTCGTACATATTCTGCGACTCGAAGCGGTCAATCGGTCGGGTGGATTTGCCACAGCCGCGCTGATCGTAGTAGTGGAAGCGATATTCACCCGTCAGCGGCTCAAGTCCCGCCATTGGCTCGCGAAAAGGCATTCCCGGCCCACCGTGGACGATCAGCACGTTGCGGCCTGCGCCCTGGGCAAAGTGATAAAGCTGGATGTCGCTCTCTACTTGCCAGAAATCAGGATCGCCGGTTTGGGCAGGCGGCGTGAGCGGGGAGCGCAAATTCTGCCCGGCGCTGACCATGCCCGGCTGGTAAAGCGGCTGTTGGGTCATCCACCAGAAACCACTGGTTCCGACAGCGATGATGAGGGCGACCACAAGCAAGACAATCCATAGTGTTTTACGTTTCATGTTCAATCCTTTCAAGCCAAAATCAAGTTCAAAACCTTAACCACAACGGTCACGAAGTCACACGACGGAAAACCAGCCAAAGATTAAACGTTGTGTTCCGTCGTTGATGTTGTGGTCGAAGAGTTTTCATACAATTTCACTGTTGCCTGCGCCCATTCCTTGACCAGTTGGCGGACTTCGGTCGGCTCCAGCACCGTCACCGCTGGCCCGTAGGCCAGAACATTGCTGGCGGCTCCGTTGACCTCCGGCGCACTGAACGTGACCAGCACCGAGCCATCGGTCTGCTCGTCGAAAGTCTCCCAATAGCCCCGGCTGAATTGCGCCAGAGAAGCAAATTGCGGGGCGAAACGCAACTTCACCTTAATCTGCGGGATGTCTTTCCATTCCTGCGCCATATACTGGTGGATGTCGAAATCGGCGGGGAGGCTGAATCTCTGGCTGGTGAGCGTCAACTCGCTGACCCGGTCCACCCGGAAAGTGCGCAGCGCCTCCCGCAGGTGACACCAGCCGACGACATACCACCAGCCCCAGCGATGGATGAGCGCATACGGGTCGAGGTCGCGTTTCTCACCGTGAGGGTTGCTCCCGCTTTGATAGGTCATGTTTACCCGGCGGTTTTCGCGCACAGCCCGGCGCAGCTTCTCCAACGCTGGAGCGAGCATCTCGATGTCGGCGCGATTCATCCCGGTGGCGACCAGCGAACGGCGCGCCCAGGCAATTTCCTGGCGCTGCTCATCGGGCAGCACATTCTCCAGCTTGGCGAGTGCGCCCTGGGCCGCTTCGTGATAGAGCTGGCCCCACATCTCATGGACAAGGCTGGTTCCCAGCGAAACGGCGACTGCTTCCTCGGGTGTAAAAACCAGCGGCGGGAGTTTGTAGCCGCGCACCAGCGAGAATCCGCCATACGGGCCGCGCTCGGCATAGACCGGCACGCCCATGTCGTCGAGCATCTCGAAGTAACGGTGCAGGGTGCGGACAGAGACGCCGAGCCGCTCGGCCAGATCGGCGGCCTTTTGCCCCGGCTGGCGCTGGAGCGTGAGAATCAGGGTGATGAGACGGGTCGCAACATTGGTCATGGGTCACTTTCTAACATGATTATAGGATGGGTATATGTCAAATTATGACATAATTAAGCGCAAAAATCGATGAGTTTGGGGATTTAAAACAAACAACCTTCCAAACCGAACTGGAAGGTTGTTTATGGCAAACAATCCTGTTGGCTATGGTTTTTTGTTTTTGGCAACGATGATTAAGTTGCCGCTGGCTTCGGGCTTGAAGTCTGAACCGGTCAAATCGCCGAAGCAGGCAAGCGACTCGAACCCGGCTTCTCGAAACGCGGTTTGCAACTCCGCGCTCAGCAGCGG
This sequence comes from Chloroflexota bacterium, assembly GCA_023459215.1. Taxonomy (GTDB): domain Bacteria; phylum Chloroflexota; class Anaerolineae; order Anaerolineales; family Villigracilaceae; genus UBA8950. Next base: position 25,898 of record JAEWVF010000054.1, on the reverse strand, counting down.
GCGCAATTGGGTGCTTCGCACCGATTGTGTCCAATTCCCGGAAGCCTCGCGGCGCAGGGTGAGGATGTTGAAGGTCAGCAGACCATCCGGTTCGAAATCGTAGAAGCGCTGGAAAAGCCATTCGGTCTGGCCTTCGCGCGCGGACTGAGGTTCCATCCAGCGCTGGCGCGTGGCCATAACTCCGTCAAAGTTGCGGTTCTGGATGATAACCAGCCCTCCGGGTTTAAGCGTCCGGGCAAAATCGGCCAGGGCGGCAGATAAAAGCTGCGGGTTGAGCAGGTGTGGCAGGGAATTCCCGAGGCAGAGTAACGCATCGAAGGAAGCTGCGCCGAAGGCCGCGGCCAGTTCACCAAATCCGGCCACCCTGAATGGGATTTCCAATCCGGCGGCCTGTGCGTTTTCGCGGGCGCGGTCAATCATCCCGGCGCTTAAATCGGCCCCGGCAGATTGGAATCCGACTTGCGCCAGAGCCAATGTGTGCATTCCGGTGCCGCAGGCGGCATCCAGTACGCTGCTTGCGCTCACTTCGCGCAACTGCCTTGTCAAAAAGGGCATTTCCAGCGCCAGGCGGCCCGGCCAACTGACAAAACGGTCATAATCGGAGCTAAAGGTATCGTAGAACATGTTTAAATCATACCCCACTTTTTGGCGGGATTTCGGTTTGATTTTACCCGTTTCGCTCGATTCTGCCTGGCTCGTGCTAGAATCTGCTGACCATGCCAGCCCAATCCGCATCACAGCGCATCATCCCCGTCCGCTCCCTGGTGGAATTTGCCTTGCAATCCGGCGACATCACCCCCGGCGGCTTTCAGCGCCGCGACCGCGCCCAATTGGGCACGAAAGGCCATCGCCAGGTGCAGCGCAGCCGTCCCGATGGATACGAATCGGAAGTGGAAGTCAGTTACCGGGTCGAAAGCGGGGATGTCCCACTCGAGGTGCGCGGCCGCATCGATGGGCTGTATCCCGCCCATGCCCCGGTCATCCTCGAAGAAATCAAAACCACCACTCTCAGCCTGGAGCTTGTCTCCGAAAATCACAACCCGCTGCACTGGGCGCAGGCGCAAGTGTATGCCTTCATGTATGCCCGCCAGCACAGCCTGGATGAAATCTGCATCCATCTGACTTATTTCCACATCGACACCCGCGAAGAAAAGACCTTTGCGCGCACCTTTCGCATCCCCGAACTCGAATTTTTCTTCCATACGCTGCTGAGCGCCTACCTGGATTGGTTCGGGCGGGTCAGTGCGCGGCAGGCAGCGCGTGACCAATCCATCCAGACGCTAGAGTTTCCGTACCCGCGCTATCGCCCTGGCCAGCGCGAAATGGCGGTGGATGTTTATAAGGCCATTCGTGACCAGTCCCGGTTGTACCTGCAAGCCCCCACCGGGCTGGGCAAGACCATTGCTTCCCTGTTCCCGGCGGTCAAGGCGCTCGGTCAGGGGCTGGCGGAGAAGATTTTCTACCTGACGGCCAAAACTCCGGGACGCGCGGTGGCCGAAAAAGCGCTCGACGACCTGCGCGCCGCCGGGCTGACGCTGCGCAGCGTGACCTTGACTGCCAAAGAGAAGGTCTGCTTTTGCCCGCCGGTCAACTGCGACCCCGAAGTCTGCCCGTTTGCGCGCGGCTATTTTGACAAGGTGAAAATTGCGCTGCGAGAAATGGATGCGCACCAGGCTTTTAGCCGCCCGGTTATCGAAGAATTGGCTCGCAAATATGAGATTTGCCCTTTCGAATTTTCGCTCGACCTTTCGCTGTGGGTCGATTGCATCATCTGCGACTATAACTATGTTTTTGACCCGCGCGTGTATTTGCACCGCTTTTTTGACTTCGACGAGACCCCCTACATTTTCCTGGTGGATGAAGCCCACAACCTGCCCGACCGCGCCCGTGAGATGTACTCCGCCGAATTGGAGAAGCAAACCGTGCAGGAACTCCAGCGCGCACTGAAAGCGCCCCTGCCTGCGCTGGCCAAGAAGCTGGAAGCCGTTAACAAAGCCCTGCGCGAAATCCGCAAAACCTGCCAGGCCGAGGAAAAATCGGCTCTGGTGGAATATGAACTGCCCGAAAGCCTGCTCAAAGCTGTGCGCACCTTCAGCCAGCAGGCCGAAGACTGGCTGGCGCTCAACCAGCCCGCCGAATTCCGCCCGGCCTTGCTCGATTTTTACTTTGCCTGCCTCAACTATCAGCGCACCGCCGAAGATTTCGACAGCTTTTACGTTTCCTACTTCGAGCGGATTGGGCAATCGAACTTGCGCGCCAAACTCTTTTGCCTCGACCCGGCCCCGCTGCTGGCATCGAGGCTGGAGCGTGGCCGCGCCACTGTCTTTTTCTCGGCTACCCTGCTGCCGATGGACTACTTCATGAAGTTGTTGACCGGCGCGGCCAACCATCCCTGGCGGGTGTTCCCGTCGCCCTTTCCACAGGAGAATGCCTGCCTGCTGCTTCACAACCGCATCTCGACCAAATATGAGCAGCGCGCCGATTCCTACACGGCGGTAGCCGAAGTGATTGTTTCCACCTGCCAGGCCCACGCCGGAAACTACCTGGTTTATTTCCCATCCTACGCCTACCTGAACGCTGTGCTGGAACTGCTCAGGGAGCGCTTGCCCGACGACCAGCTCCTGGCGCAAGACCGCGCCATGGATGAAGCCGCGCGCGAAGCTTTCCTGGAGCGCTTCTCCGCCGCGAACCAGGAGACGCTGGTCGGGTTGGCGGTGATGGGCGGCATCTTTGGCGAGGGCATCGACCTGGTGGGCGAGCGCCTGATTGGGGTGGTTATCGTCGGGGCGGGCGTGCCGCAAATCGGCCTGGAGCGCGACCTGATCAAGGATTATTTTGATGCCCAAAACGGCAGCGGATTCGCCTACGCCTATCAGTATCCCGGCTTCAACCGGGTTTTGCAGGCCACTGGGCGCGTCATCCGCACCGAGACCGACCGGGGCGTGATTGTGCTGATTGACGAGCGCTTTACCCACGCCCGCTACCGGCAATTGTTCCCATCCCATTGGCGTAATGGCCGGGTTGTGGCGAGCATCGCTGATATTACGATGGAGTTGGACGCTTTCTGGTCAAGCCGGTTTTGACATTTTCTGCGCCTGAAACGGGTTTATGCAAAACGCGCTTCGCAATTTTTGCGAAGCGCGTTTTCACTCTTGAGCGGGTGATCGGATTCGAACCGACGATATCTTGCTTGGGAAGCAAGCGTTCTACCACTGAACTACACCCGCTTAATGTTGCCGGATTATAGCCATGCCGGTATGGGCTGTCAAGCCTTCGTTTCTAATCGGAAAACAAGACTTCCAGCAGGATGTCTTCGCGCAAAGAAAGCTCGCCAGTAATCGTTTGTCCGTCCACGCGTAATTTTTCGGGGGCTTGGAGCACTGTTGCCCCAGTTGGCAAGGTTAATTTGAAGAAGATCGGGATGGCCACCGTGCCGGGTTGTTTTTGGATTTTCAACCGGTACAGGTAATTCTCATCATCCTGTTTCAGGAGAATGCTCGCCGGGCTTTCCAGGTCGAAGGAGGTTGAAAGCGTCTCCCCTAGTGGAACGAAGAAATAAGTTCCGAAAATACTGAACCCATCCAAATCGTCCGTGAGTGTATCAACCCTGGCCGGGACAAAGCGGCCATCGACTGTCCACTCGGCAGGGACGGGGTGAGGACTGGCCGCTTGGAGCAGGCTGCCCGCCGGGGTGTAGATTCTGAGATAATTCCCGTAACAGCGGGTGATGGGGTAATAGCGCTCGGCTGGCTCCACGGGGTCATTACAGGCTTTGCCGCTGCCTACCGGGTTGCGGTAGGTGATTTCGATGAATTTGCGCGGCGCTTGCGGGTCGCTAAGATCAATCTCGAGTTGGATGGTTTGTTCGATGACAGCGTTGCTTTTTGAAAAGCCGATATTTGAGTCAACCACCATTAAGTAGTCGCCGTCAAAAGGCACCACCTGGCCATTCCAACCCTGTTCAATGAGCAGGTTCGTAATGTCAGGATCATCGAATTGCAAAATAATGTGCTTTTCGTTCAATAAGCTGGTAACGCTCTTGATCATGCCCTGCCACGAAAAACCCTGACCTGACATGATTTTTTCCAGAATTGGAGGGGCCAACTCCCCGATAAAATCCTTTCGATCCCACTCCGGGTCAGTTTCACCCTCAGGGGGAACTTTCGAGGCGCGCATGGTGGCGATGATATTGCTGGAGGAGATAGGCTCATCATAGCCTGCCACCTTTACCGGCCCAACGGTTTCAAGAATCTGGGTAATGGCGTATTGGTCAATTGCCACAATCCCATCGACCGTGTTTGCGCGGGTATAAGCGTATAGATATTCGACCCAGGCAGCCGTGGTTGGGAAATCGGGCGACCAGTTGGCATCGCGTAAAAGATAAATCGACGCGTCCATGTATTCGGTCAGTTGCCAGGGGGGCGGAGGGTAGGGTTTTTCGGGATCATCAAAAGCGTAAGAATTTTCGAAGGACATATTGATGATCTTGCCGTCTTGAACCACCACCGATCCCACAGCAGTCAAAAACCCGCCAGTGGCGCGAAGCTCATCCTCGTTTTGTAAAACAAGCATGTATGTTTTGGGACCATCGCTTTCCGCGCCGAGCAACCCCGGCAGGGTGCGGGCGGTGACCAGTCCCTTTTCAAGCTGGATTAAGGCCGGATCTATTTTTTTCAGCATTTCTCGGACATCGGGAGACAGGCTTGCCGTTTCAATTTCTGCGCGATAAAGTTTGGCATTTTGCAGAGACAAGGAAGCCTCTTGCAAAAAGGGCTGGCTCTTTTTTACCTGTTCGATCAACTGATCCAACTGCAATGCCTCGCGGTTATTGAGCAGTCCGGCAAACGGCTTCAATCCCTGATAGGTGTTTTGCAGGCTGTCGTTAAGAGCCAGGGCCATATCGAGCAAGGCCTCGCCGTTTTCAATATCTCCGCCATAGGTCGGAATCCAGCCCAAGGATTGGGTTATCCACAAATAAGGCCGGACTTCTTCATCCAGTTTACGGAGTTGGATATCAATGTTTTGCAAAGAGCTTTCGACCACGGCCAGGTCATCGAGCGTATCCAGCGAAGTTTCCAACTGTTGAACCGTTTGCAGCTCTTGCCTGAGGGCACGAGCAATTTCCAGCAGGCGTTGCGCTTTCAGGTAAGCCCAGCCTGCGCCGAGCAGCAGGGAGACGATGATTAAGAGTCCCAGCAACCGGAAAAACAAGCCCAGTTTTTTGTTGGTGCGCGCCTGTTTTTGCGGTTTTTGATCGGCTTGCCTGGCGGCTTCTGTTTCGATGTGCTTTTCACGCAGGATCACAAACTCGGCAAAGCGCTCAATCCCTTTGCGGTGCCAATCGCTCAACGTGCTGTTTGCCGCTTCCGGTTCCGCACCAATGATCTGGTAATTCTGGTCGCTTTTTACGCCCGGATTCCTGGACACAAGAAAGGCGATGGCTTGATCGATACTTGACCAGGATTCTTTGAGTGACCGGGGGTTGGACGTTCCGGAGAGAAATGGTTCGACATATTGCGCTGCCAGTAAACCGTATTCCCCCCAGCGATTGTCAAGCCTTTTCCCCTGGCGCGGCGGGCTGGACGGCATCCATTCGACAAAAAGATTTGCCAATGCGGATGCCAATTGCCGGCCTGGCGTGAGCGTTTTGGCTTCGGGCTGCTTCGACAGGTGCTCTTTAACAAATGCAGCCATCACCCAGGGATGATTGTCCAATCTCTCCGGGGTGTTCAGGTTTTCAAGAATAAATTTTACGGTTTCAGGCGGTTTGTGTAACAGCATGAATTGGTCCGGTTTTTAGGGCGCACGCGGGACGACAATCCAGCTTCCCTGTTGGATGATGCAGCTTTCGCAGCCGTTGTAATATTTCAGCAGCTTTGCATCGACCCCCAAGACCTGGCTGAGATCATCCAGCGTAGCGGCTGCCTGGGTGACCTGGTAGGGTTCCAGGGCGGGCTGGTCTTGCCAGCTCTTTATATCCATGGGGATAACAATGATTTTCCCGGCCCACAGAGGAATGATGAGCTTATAAGTTGCGTCAAGAATGGCTTTATCGCTGGTGCGGTAAACCTGCGCCAGGGAGGAAAGACTTTCGCCATCCGCGACCTTGTGCACAATCACTTTGTAGTTAGTCCCCAGGATTGACTCCAGAGGCAAGCTGACAATTTCGGGGGTTGCTGTTGGGCTGACCGTGGGCGCATCAGTGACCTTGGCCGTGGGACTGGGTTCATCGACCTGGCTGCTGAGCGGTGTGGCGCTTGCTTGCGGGGCATTGGTTTTCGCTGCTGCGGCTGGAAGGGTGGCCGTTCCATTGGTTGCGGGCAGGGTCCAGGTTTCAGCCGGCGGTTCACCTAAAATGCTCGGCAGGAAGAGGATCGCAGCGATTACCAGAACTGCCACAACGGCCACAACCAGCAGACTTTGCCAAAAACCTATCCCGGAGTTTGTTTTTTGAGCATTTTTATGAACCAAATCCTTGGGCATCGGGATCGAATTTTCGGCCAGGAACACCGGGCACTTCTGATGTTCCAGACTCAAACAGGCTTCCCTTTGATGAATCAAGTTCGGAACAGCTTCCGGCAGGCAGCCATAACAGCAATTCGAAACGGATGGGTAAGATGCCAAACTACGCGGATCAGTTCTTAACCCCAAAAATTTGCACGTATTGTTGACAATCTTTCTCTCTGAAGAACTCATAGGTTGACCTGGCCGGGTAGTTTGTTTGTTTTTTACCGATTACAACATTATACTCTTTGTTTGGTTTGCAGTTATAGACAATCCCTACGGCGCGTTTCTTGTGGAAAACAATCTTGTTTCGCCCTATATTGCCAAATCTCGCTTGATGGTCGCGAATAATTGCTCGAAGTTAGGGGATTGATCTGGTCGAACAAGGCTGGCAACATACGTTTTTTGCGCAACCTGGCTGACTTTCTGGAAATGTACGGGCCTTACCCCCAAGCCTCCCAGGAATTTCTCGCGAAAGGTATGGTTCAGTAAGGTTGTAAAGCGACTCATTCCCTCAAACTTTTCCAGTTTAATTTCATCCTGAATGTGGGAATGCAAAAGGTAGATTGCCCGCACCGGCAGCGGCTGGGTGTCAAATCCATCAAGGACGGGCAAAGCCCGTTTGGGTAGTTTTGGCCGCAAGGCCAGCGTGGAATCTGATGCGATTTCCAACGCGGGCAGCATGTCTGGCCACAAGCGCAACTGCGGGAAACCTGGAAAGGCCAGCACCCTCCCGTTGCAGACATCCAGGGCGATGACATCGTCGCCCAGAACCGGGTAGCCGCGCTGGTAAAAGGCAGCAGCCAGGCTGGATTTCCCCGCGCTGGATCTGCCCATCAAAATGACAGCCCCTTCGGGCGTGGCGATCCCACTGGCATGGAGCACCAGCAAGCCGCGCTGGTGCAAAAGCGCAGCCCAAACCGTTCCGAGCAGAAACAGGCGAATCTCGGCCTCTTGCGCCTGGGGCGCAGGTGTGACGAGAATTTCATCCCCATTGCGCACCCAGTAGCGGGCAATGTTGGGCATTTGCAGCAGGAATTGGGCCGGAGCGGCCTGGTAGAGTACGCCACGATTAATCGGGCTATCCAGCGCTTCGGGCGTTTCTGCGCGGAGCAGCCGCACATCGACCTGGGTCGCCGTTTCAGAGGCCTCAACCAGCTCCGGGAATTTGATTTCGCTGCGCAGGCGCAAGCCGGAAATCGTGTAGTCAATAAATGACACGCGGCTCACTCCTTGTTGCTGAAGATAAACTGCTTCTCGTAAAGGCGGGCGTACAAACCGTTTTGCGCCAACAGGGTTTGATGTTTCCCGCGCTCCACAATCCGACCGCCATCCAGCACCAGGATTTCGTCGGCGTCGTGGACGGTGCTTAAACGGTGGGCGATGACCAGCGTGGCGCGATCCTGGCGAATCCTGAACAGGGCCTCCTGCAACAGGGATTCGTTAAGGCTGTCCAGGTGGCTGGTGGCTTCATCCAGCAGGAGCAGGGGCGTATCCTTGAGCAGGGCGCGGGCAATCGCCAACCGTTGGCGCTCTCCGCCGCTCATGCGTGCTCCGTCGAGGCCCATGAATGTATCCAGGCCGTGCGGCAGGCTGGCGGCCCAATCGGCCAGGTTGGCAGCTTTCAGCGCAGACAGCACTTCAGCATCGGCGGCTTCGGGCCTGGCGTAGCGCAGGTTATCGCGCAGTGTGCCAGGCGCGATATAAATTCCCTGGCTCACCAGGCTGATTTGAGCGCGTAACCAATCGAGAGGCAGGTTGCGCAGATTGTGGCCATCGAGCGTGATTTGGCCATGATTTGGTTCATAAAGGCGCGGTATCAGGTTGAAGATGGTGCTCTTGCCCGCTCCGCTGGGGCCAACGATGGCAACCATGCGCCCGGGGGAAACCTTGAAGCTGATTTCTTCGAGCGCATTTTCGGTTGACTGCTCCGCTCGAATCGGCTGGGCGCTTTGGCCCATCATGCGCACACTCCACGGGCGGGCGGTCTCGCGCAGGGGAATGCTATCGTCAAAGCGGAAGGTGACCTGCTCGAAGGTCACCTCGCCACGCGCTCGCGCGGGCAGATCGGGGCGGGCGGGGCTTTGTGGTTCTTGAGGCAGGTCGAGCAGTTCGAAAATTCGTTCGTACCCGAGCAAGGCCATTGCCAGGTTCTGGGGCAGTTTGAGCAGGGTTTGCAAGGATGCGTACAAGCCTCCCAGGTAAGCTACGAATGCGACCAGGGTGCCAATACTGAAGTTATTTTGAAATACAAGCAGCCCGCCCACCGCGTAAACCACCGCGGTGCCGATTGCGGCGGTCATGCTGCCCCAAAGCACATTGCCGGTCTGGAGTTTGTTTTGGCTTTCTTCGATATTGCGGACATTTTCTGCCAGGCTGCGGTAGCGTTCGAGTTCAAGGGAAACCCGGTTAAACAGCCGTACGCTCATTACGCCGCCGGGATTGGTGGTTTCTCCAACATGCAGGCCAAGCGCTGTACTGGCTTGCATGTTGTTTAAGGATATTTTTCGGGCAACATAGTTTCGGCGGCGCGCAATCCACCCAAGCAGGGGCAATATCAGGACTGCGGCAAGCGCAAGCCGCCATTCCAGGGCAAACATGATGGCCAGGGTCACGCTGACTTTTAACAGGTTGCTAACGCCCTCCGGCAGGGCTTGCAAGACAAGCTGACTGGTTTGCTGCACGTCGCCGCTTAAGCGGGCGTTGATTTCGCCGGGCGGGGCATGAACATACATGCGATAAGGCAAAAATTGCAGGTGTTTGTAAACAAGGTTGCGCAAATCAAATTGCAGGTTGGCTGAAATTTTTCCGGCCAGGCGCTGTTGGAGAACATTAAGCAGTGCGGCCAGTACCGGTAAAAGAACCAGGAGTGAGGCAACTGTTGCCATCTGGGCGAAGTTTGTGCCTGATGCGGCCTGGTCAACCAGATCGCGCAGTATCAAGGGCTGGACAATGATAAAGGCCACGCCCAGGACAATGATCCCTGTTGTTCCGGCGAGCTGCCAGGCATAAGGTTTGTAAAACGCCCAAATGCGCAACACAAATTTGCGCTTCAGGCGAGGCATTTGCTCTGGCTCGATAACGGGCAGGTTCATTTTTCCTCTTTCCGGGACTTCCTGCCGATGATGCAGTGGTTGAGGTAGACCTGTAACCGGCGCTCATGGTCACCCAGCACCCAGGGAATCCAATCCTGCTCGTTTAAAATCTCGAAGTGGTGGCCAATCCGCCAGCGCAAGGCCTGGGATGCGCTCATCATACTCCGCCCGCCCTGCCAGCGCTGCGCTGCCTGGCCGGCTCCGTGGTGATAAGGGGTGCTTAGGCCAACAATCCCGTTAGCGCTCAGCAGGGTTTGTATTTCCCGCAGCAAGGCGATTGGTTCGGGAATAACATCGATCAGGTTGGCGCAAATGGCTGCCTGAAAGGTTGCCGGTTTGAAGGGTAATTGGGTCGCCGATGCAACTATGATTTCGCCGTTGGTGAGCGCTGGCAGGTCGAGTTTGCGCTTTTCACGCCGAACGGAATCGCTAAAATATTCATACTCATTAAGTGTGGACGGCCACCCGCGAACTGCCCGGCGGGCGACAAATGCTGCCGCAAAAGACGTGTCTACCCCGATCACTGAATGTCCGCGCCCGGCCAGGTCGCGGGTCAGGCGGCCTACGTGGCAACCCAGATCGACAATTTTGCTCCCGGTAGACAGGTATGGCTCGAACATTGCCAGCAGGGTATGGTACAGGTCATGCTTTCGGTAGTCCTGTAGGAATCCGGCCAGGGGATGTTCAGGCGGCAGGTTGGTCAGGGTCGGGGAATCCTGGTCGTAGTGAGCGCGTAGGTAGCTTCCCAAGGCGCGCAGGTTGTCTTCGCCTGCTTGATTGCGCGGGGCGCTTTCGATGTGCGCCCCAATGCTGTGCAGGTATGCCAGCATGGCAGAACTGGGCGCGAGATTATTTTCCACTGACACGGACAGGATGGTTTTGTAGTTGCGTTGCAGGTAAGGAGCGGCATCCGGCATGAGGATGGCAATCCCACACAGAACCGGGTAGCTTGCGCCGCAGTCCTGGCATTCGAGACGGCCCTCGCTCAATTCCTGGTCATTCTCAGGGGAAAGGCGCGCGGGCGGGTCATTTGCGAGTTTCAAGGCTCCCAGGCAGCGTGTTCCGGTTGCGCTGGAAGGACAGGCCAGGTCGGGTAACAAGCTGAGGTTCATTTCTCCTCCGGGTAGATTGCGCGGCGGTCCAGGAAGGCCAGGTTCAACGCTTGCCAAATGCCGCGGCGGGGCAGGGCCGGGCCGGCATCCTGCGGACGGGGATGGTCGAGTGTGCTGGGCGGTTCGAGCAGGACGCGCTGTATATAGTCAAAGTTTAGCCATTGAGCGGCGGGCGGATTGCTTTTGTGGTGCATCTCAAAGATTTGCAAACGGCCCTGGTTAACTTCCCATTTGTGTTCGATAGTTTTTTGATGGGCGGCCAGGGCGCGGTCTTGTTTGTCGCGGCCATCGAAAAGCGCTGCGGGCAGAACATCAGAAACAGCCTGTTTGCCAAACTCGCGCAATTTGCCGCCATAATAGATCCAATCTTCGGGTATGGATAGCGCAAATTCAACCACGCGCTGATCAAGCAGGGGGTAGGCGTGGCGCGCTCCCAGCCGGGCAGACCAGGCCGCCCAAGATTCGATCCGGCTTAGCAATATCTCCAGGTACCAGCGCTGGCTGTTGCGTAATCCCGGCTGAATCCATTGGAACTTTTTCTGGTGGTTGCGTTCAAGCAGGGCGCAAAATTCCGGTTGGAAAAACTCAGGGCTGGGCAGGCTGAACATGTTTTGTTGGCGGGCGATTGCAATCGCCTGGCTTTGCAGGTCTTGGGACTTGCGCAGGTTGAGAGGCAAACGGATTTGCCATTTTTCTGGCAGGAGCGGGTACAGGCCGTGAGTGTACAGGCCGCTGACCCAACGTTTTGGGTGCCAGCCATATTGATTCTTCAGGTAACGAGCCAGGGCCAGGAAGCGCCCTTGCCGAATCAGGCCGCTCGGGTAGCCGATGCCGCGCGAAAAGATTAACTCATCTCCTCCCCAGCCGGATAGCAGCACGCGCACATCCCGCTCGCGGGCATTTTCCATCACGGTTTGCTCATAGCGGACTGTGTTGAGCGGCAGGATGGATGGGTCGCTGACCTCGTGCAGGATATCCACTTTTGGGGGAACATGGGTATAGATTGCCGGGACATTCAAATGATTGGCGATGCGTTCCACATAAACCCGCTCATCACCATCGAGCAAAGGCCGCATTTCGAGCGGCGGCGACCACGAAAAGGCCAATGGGTCGGGGCGGCCCGCTTTGCGGAGAATATCCACGGCCAGGGCCGTCAGGGCCGATGAATCCAGTCCGCCGCTCAGGTGGCTGCCCAGCCGGTCGACGGTTTCGGCGCGACAAGTGACCGCCTCGCGCAGCAAGCCGCGCAGGGTTTCAATCCCCTGGCGCGGGTCTTTGAAATCCGGATTGGGATGGATATCCTCGGCGCGCCAATAGCGCCAGGTTTGGAATTCCTGCCCTTGCAGTTTGAGCGCTTCGCCTGGTTGGAGCTTGATCACGTTTTCGTAGAATGTGCGGCTGCTGGCGATGTTGTATGGGAAGGTCAGGAATTCATCCAGGCTGCGCAAATTGACGCGCGGGGCTTCATCCATCAGGTCGAGCAGGCCGGCCAGGTCGGACGCAAAGGAAAATCGACGCGGGTTGTTTGCAAAATATAACCAGCGAATGCCGATGGGATCGCGGGCGATGAACAAAGAGCGCTTGCGCTCATCCCAGATCGCAAAAACAAAATCGCCGAGCAGGCGGCGCGGACAATCCTCGCCCCAGGCGCGGTAGGCGTACAGGATCAGTCGGCTGTCGGGGATGTTTGTCAGGTCGGCGCGAGCGATGCCCAACTGATCGACCAGCTCGGAGCGATTGTCGAGACGGGCATCAGCCACCAGGGTCAGGCCGCGCGCTGGGTCGCGCTCTGGCTGCGGACTGTCAGCGCTGTTGACCCAAAAACGGGTCAGCGCCTGGCCGAGGGCGACGCCTGTTGCCTGCCAGGTGTCCAGCCCGTGTTCGGCGTGATGGCGCAGGCTTTTCGCGGCAGCCTCAAGCGGTTCGGCTGGGATGGGACTCTGGTCGTGTTGGATAATTCCGAAGATGGCAGTCATAGGCGATTCTTGCTTTGAATTTCGCTCGAATTCCTGTTAATCAGGCAAATATGGCGACAATTTTATAACGCTTGTGCCCTTGTGCGCCGGTCAGGATCCATGGCCCGCAATACAGCCAGGCATGCGCCACCAGGCCCTCGCCCGATTCGATGGCCGCGCCCAGGCAGGTGGTGCTGGGGATGCCGCGCCGTTTTAGCATTTGCCGGGCGGTCAGCGCCTGGGCCAGGCAATTGCTATCCCAAGGTGTGAACGGCTGCATCCGGCGTACGGCGCGCGCCACGCGCACGGCGGTCTGGGCCTGGGGCGGGGAGAGCGGCGCGGCGGGCAGGCTTGCGCCGGGCTTTCCCAGCCAGGAAGCTACGCGTTTGAAGGGCAGGGTCAGTACGGCCAGGCGCATCAGTCCCAGCCAGGCCAGGGCTTCAAACGCCAGGGCTTTTTCACCCCAGGAAAGCAGGAGAAAGGTGCGCAGTTTCCGGTAGAGCATTTGCCCAGGTTACCCGGCTACTTCCACCAGTTTCAGGCGCGCCATGCGTTGCAAGACGGCCAGGGTCTCGACCTGGCAGGTTTCAGCGTCGATCTCGTATTCAGCCATCAATTTGTCGATGATTTGTCGAGGGGTATGTGGTGTTTCAAGCAAATCCCAGATTTCGCCGGCGACCGGATTCATGCCAAAATAGGCACCGCGTTCGATGTCGATCATCACTTTGTCCTGGTCGATTTCGGAAAAAAGGATGTTCTCGGCGCGTTTGACAGATGTTTCCAGTTCGAGAATGGGAGTTTCTTCAGTCATAAGAAAATTCCTCCAGGGGCAGGGCTTCAGCCGGGTGACCGGCCTCGTCGAGATAACCATATTGGCGCATGGCCCCGGCCTGGGCGGCCAGGATGCATTCGATTTGTTCAGGAGTCAGTTCGCTTTTCCAGGCGGCAGTTTCGCCTTTGCGAAAAAAACTGGTCGGGCGGATTCGTTCACGAAATCCTTTTTCAACTTCCTGTTTTTTTACTTGTTCGAACGATGAGAATTCAATTGCTTTGCGAATCCGCGCTTCATCCTCCTCCAGGCCGGTAAAACGGATAACCGCGCGGAAAACATCGTAAGAGCGCTTTTTCATATCTTCATAACGCACCAGCAGCAGGCGCTGGTCGCGCGCCTCGGCCCAACTGCGGACATGTTCACCCCAACCCAACCAGCGTTGAGGCAGTTGGTTGCCCAGGCCAGCGAGTTGGCCTGGCTTTTTGCCGGCCTGGTTGTTAAGCGTCGCGATGGCCTCATCGACGGTCTTATTGATATGGTTGGCCAGCGAGGGGGCAACCGCCAATGGATTGCGCAGGATGTAAATCACGCCGCGAGACGCCTCGGGTGGGAACAGCGGCAAGTTGTCCGCATTATAGGTGTAAGCGTCATGGACTTTGAGAAACTCGTCTTTTTCAAGGCTCTGGACAAATTCCTGGTAAACCCTGGGGCGCAGGAGTTCCTGTTCGGCCAGGGTCAGGTCGGAGGCTTCGACGCCAACCAGATCGTCAAAAATTTCGCGCGCGCTGGCAATCGGGCCGCCATCCAGACGGTTGATATCGGCAGGTTGTTCACCGTTTTGCAGGTAGTTGGTCAGGAAGATGCGCATCCAGGTGTTGCCGGACTTGGGATAGGAAGCCAGCCAGAAGATACCCGCCATCAGGCCTCCTCGCGCAGGCGCGCATCCATCAGCCTGATGAGTTCTTCCAACTGGTTAACCTGGCCGGGACGTGCAATCAGCGACATCTCAACCTGGCTGGCGACTACGCTGGCCAGATTGAAATGAGCAGGCAGCAAGCCGAGGTCCCTGAGGAATTGATTGGTATAGGTGTGGCGCTTGATAATCTGGAACTTGCTCATGCCGTTCAGCGGCGTGATGTGAATCTCATTGATGGGGACTGGCCTGAGCAGGTAGATTGCGCGCAAGGGCAGCGGACTGTCGTGGAAGCCCTGGCTCAGGCCGAGGTTGAATTTATCCATGGCGGGGGTTTTCTCGGCCCGCGCGCCCGTAAAATCGAGTTGCTGCATGGCGTCGCGCCACAGTCGCAGTTCGGGAAAGGAGGGAATGACCAGCAGTTGGCCTTCATCCAGGCGCAGGGCAGCCTTATCGTCGCAAACCAGCGGCCAGCCGCGTTGATGCAGTCCGGCTGCCAGGGTGGATTTGCCGGCCTGGCGCGCGCCGCAGAATAACACCGCTCCGCGGGGGGTGGCGACGGCTGAAGCGTGCAGGGCCAGCGCCCCGCGCTGGTGCAGGATGGCGCTCAGCCCCAGGTTGGACAGGGCCAGGCGAACATTGACTGCTTCCGCGCCGGGCAGCGGTTCGAAGGTGATGCGCTGACCGTTCTCAACGAGCATCCGCCCGATGCCGTTGATGCGCACCAGCAGTTTGCCTTGCACCGCCTGGAAATAGCGCGAGGTTTCAGGCGCGCCAGGCAGGGCTGCCGGCAGGCTCCTGACCTGGATGTACACTTCCGGCAGGTCGGGAGCGGTGGCGGGAGGCAGGTTGGGGAATTCGATCTCGGAGTGGATGTGCAGGCCAAAAGCCTGGTAGGAGTGGGTCATCGGGTTCGTTGGATTTGTGCGCGCTTCAATCCATGATTGGCAGGTCTTTATCCACATTTTTTTGATGGAAATCGACCAGGAAGTGAGTGCGCAGGAACATTTCATATTGGGTCGCCAACAACACAAAGTTCAGATGGGTGCGGCGTGCTTCGGGTGTGGCCAGGCTGCGCAGTTGGCGTTTGACTTCGGCCAGCGATGGTTTGTCTTCGCCGGGCTTGGGCAACAGGGCGGCGAGTTCGGCCTGCATGGCGCGGGCGCGGGAGATTTTGGCGAATCCTTCGTGCAGTGGTTGCCCCCGATCCTTACGCAGAAGCTGCTTGCAGCGAAATTTTTGGCAAACTTGTGGCCTCTGTTCATATACACTGCAATGGCTGTTGAATGCTGGGCAAGGCTGTTTAAAGCCAAGTGTTGTATTGTCAACAAACATAATCTTCAGACCCAGGCTGCGTACCAATTCTTCTTCGCCGGGATGCAGCTTGGCGCTTTCGAACAGGGAGCCGTCACAGCACAGGCCGCAGGCAAGGCACAAATCGGAACTGGTGGGCTGGTCGGGCTTCATCTGCCAAAGTATACCTGTTCTGGCGCAAAAATGCGCAGGCCGATTTGCGCCTGGCCGCCGCGAGTTATGTGGTTGTTCAGCTTTCATCTTTGCAAGTTGTTGCATATTTCAAGAGATGGCCTTATAATTAATTCATAGATGTTTTGTTATCATTTCCAGGAGGATATTATGAAAACACCCCATAAAACATGGCAGACCCCGCAGGTTTTTGTTTTAGGCGCTGAATCAACAACATCCACAAAAAAAACGGGGCAGTTTGAAGGTACAACCCATGTAGATGGTATTACATTTAACACCAAGGGTGGGGCTACAATTGTTATACCTGGTTCAACATCGATACCGGTTGGATACGCCAGTTAATTCATTAAATTCATATAAAGGTGTCGAGGATTAGGCTTCTCGACACCTTTTTTATTTCTATTAGTTGTTATTTATCTCGATGAATAATTTCAAAAATAGTTTTGATGCAGCATTTTTGATTGAAGCTTTTAAACGATACGGCCTGGTGCTTTGGCATAGGGTTTGGTTGATTCTGGCTCTGACTGTGTTAGGAGCGGGAGCCGGCTATGCCTACAGCAAGATTCAAACCCCGATGTATGCAAGTGCCATGCGCGTGATGGTAGTGCGGCCGCTCAAAGAACAAACCAGCGATCTGACGTATTGGATGATGAATCCGCAAGTGGCGGAAACCTATGCCCGACTGGGCCAGATGCCTGGATTCAGCCAGAAAGTAATCGAACGCGCCGGACGGATTGGGGTGGTAACGGCCTTTGCCATGCCGGAAAGCCAGTTCATATTCCTGAATGCCCAGGTGCCGGACCCGGCCTCGGCAGAACCTTTGTTAAACGCGGCATTCGATGTCTTAACGGAGGAAATTCGTGCTTTGCAACATGAACGCTATCGCCAGGTTGAAGATTCACTGACTGCCCAGACCGAGGAGATCAGCCGTAAGATTGCCGAGAGCCGTGAACAATTGGATGAACGTTACAGCCTGCTGGTTGCGGAAGAAAAGCTTGTTCTGGAAACCCAGATTTTCGAACTCGAAGAACAACTCGAGGCTCCGGTCAACAAACAGCAGGCCAGTCAGTTGCAGACTCGCTTGATCGCTGCGCGTCAGGCCTATGCAACTTTGTTACAAACCAACCGTATCCCGGCCAGCCGCGACCTGGATGTGACTCGTCTTGAGCGTAACCTGACCCTTTACCAGAATTTATATACCAACCTGCTGACCAATCGAGAGAATGTGCGTTTGCTGGCCCTGCAGGGGACGCCTCCTCTGCTGCGGGTTGAAGACCCTGTCGAGCCGCTGGAGCCTTATACCCCGCGCACGCGCCGCAACACGGCCCTGGCTGGGCTGGCCGGGCTTGGACTGGCGGTTGGGCTGGTTTTGCTGCTGGAATTCCTGAGCGATACGCTCAATCCGGGCGAAGCGGTGCGCAGGCGGCTGCCCGTTCCGATTCTGGCCCAACTGCCGCTGATGCGGATTGGCGATGAACTGCCGGTTGAGCGCGACCCTCGCTCTCTGCCGGCGGAAGCCTATCGCATCCTGCGCACCAACCTGGCTTTTAGCGCAATTGACCGCTCGTTACAGATATTGCTTATCACCAGCCCCGGCCCAAAGGAAGGCAAATCACTGGTTTCAGCCAATCTGGCGGCGGTTTTGTCGCAATCCGGGCGCAAGGTGCTGTTGGTGGATGCCAACCTGCGCCGGCCCGCCCTGCATAAATTACTCGACCTGCAAAACCGTTTTGGCCTGAGTGATGTGATTCGCGGCGAAAATGGCGTATTTGAACAGGTTGTTCAGTTATACCAGGGCCGCAACGGGGTCAGGTTCGATGTTTTGACCAGCGGCTCCCTGCCGCCCAACCCGCTGGAACTGCTCGATTCGGCCCGCATGGCCACGCTGATTATGCACTGGGTTGGGTTGTATGATTTCCTGATCCTGGATGCGCCCGCCTTGGGGCTTTCGGATGCCCAGGTGTTGGCCAGCCAGGCTGACGGAGTATTGATGGTTGGCCGATCCGGGCGGACGAGGGTGGGAGCTACCCGGCATGCGCTCGAAGTGCTGGCTGAGATCAGGGCGCGTGTGTTGGGTCTGGCATTAAATGCAATCCCCGGCCAACAGGCTGACCGGGGAGAGTATTCCTACTAAAAAAAATCAAGGGTGGATTTATTTTTTCCAGGAAAAGCGCAGGCGGGATTTGCGTGGACTGAGTTCGTCTTCATCCTGGTGATAGTAGCCGTTGTAATAACCACCATATTCGCCGTGATGGGCTTGCATACGGTTGAGCACCAGGCCGAGGATGCGGGTCTGGGTGCGGCGCAGGGTTTCGAGCATGGCGCGCACCGGTTCGGCATGTGTGCCGCCGGCTTCGACCACGACGATGACCCCATCAGCGCTGGCCGAAATGGCCTGCGAATCGGCTACAAGCGAGGGCGCGGAATCAATGATGACGATGCCGGCGATTTCGGCGGCTTCAACCAACAGAGCCTTCATGCGCTCGGAACTGAGCAATTCGCCAGGATTGGGCGGGATGGCCCCGGTGGTGACCACTTCGAATTGGGTGTTGTTGGGGCCTTCGTAAACCTGGATGACATCGCGCAGGCTGCCCTGGCCTAGGAAGAGTTCACTCAGGCCGAAGCGATTGCCCAGTCCCAGGTATTGGTGGACGCGCGGGCGGCGCAGGTCGGTGTCGATCAACAGAACTTTCTTGCCGGCCTGAGCCAAGGCCCCGGCCAGGTTGGTGGCCACCGTGCTTTTGCCCTCGCCCGGTCCGGCGCTGGTGACCAGGATGGTTTTGAGCGGCAGGTCAACCGCTGAGAATTCGAGGTTGGTGCGCAGGGCGCGATAGGTTTCGCTGACGGGAGAACGCGGCTGGTTGGCGATGAACAGGCCGACTTCCTCGGGTGCTTCGTGTAACGGAATCTGGCCGAGGGTCGGCAGGCCGAACATGCGCTTGATGTCCTCGCGGTTCTTGATCGTGTCATCCAGAAAATCGCGCAGGAAGATGACGCTGACTGCCAGGATAATCCCGGCCAGCGCGCCGAGCAGGGTATTCAGGCTGGTGCGTGGCCGCACCGGCGTCGGGTTGATCTGGGCGGCATCGATGCGGGCCACATTGAGCGTGTTTTGCAGGCGCGCCAAGCGCAGGGCTTCGCGGTTGTTGAGCAGGTTCAAGTAGATTTGCTGGTACAGGTTGAAGGTTTTTTCCAACTGGACCAGTTCTTCATCCTCGCTGCTGTTGACTTTTTTCTGTACCAGCAGGGTGTTGTAGGCGTTCTCATAACTGCGCAGCAGGGTTTGGCGGCGTTCAAGTTCGGCCTTTTTCTCGGTTGATTCGGGCGCGGCTGCCAATTCGCGCTGGGCCTCGGCGACATCGGTCTGGGTGGCGCTGATCTGGATCTCCAGTTCGGCCTTTTGTTCTTCGAGCACTTCCGCCGTGCGGACCTGGATCTGATCCTGCAGGTTACCGATCTGGCGCTCGACATCGGCGATCTGGGTATTCAGGCTTTCTTCGCTGGCCGTGTAGCGGCTGGATTGGATCTCGTCGTTCTTGGCGACCAGCACATCAACCAGGGTATCGGCGATGGCGCTGGCGCGGGCCGGGATGGTGTCCTCGATGCGGATTTCGATGATCTGGGTGTTGGTCATTGCGCTAACGTTAACCTGCGCGGCGGCAATTTCGATCCCCAGGCGCTCGGCGGCGGCTTCGCGCACGCTGGCCAGCTTGAGCATCTCAACGTAGGTCTGGGTGATCTGCTGGCTGTTCAGGCTCTGGGTGATATCGACGACCTGGCTCTGCATCGAGGGCCGCGAAACCAACAGTTGGGTGCGGGCTTCGTAGACCGGGGACTGGCTGCGGCTGAAAATGAAGGCAGCCAGCCCTGCCAGCAGTCCGGCCAGGGCGATGATCCAGGCGTTGCGCCAGAGCAGGCTGCCCATGCGGCGCAGACTGGCGGCGTCGATCAGATCGAACTCGAGGGTTTCGTTATCGTTGTTTGAATCCATGGTTTTCCTGGGAAATTAAGATGTTGGATTATATCATTGCCCGTTGCCGGGCCGGGATAGGACAAAGGGGTTAGTAAGCGCCGTCGTGTTTGATGACCACCCAGAAGGTTTTGAGCAGGATGTAAAAATCCATCCAGATCGACCAGTTGCGCACATAATAGGCATCCAGACGCACGCGCTCGGCGTAGGTGGTGCCGTTGCGCCCGGAAACCTGCCACAGGCCAGTAATGCCCGGTTGAACGGCAGTGTACAGCTCAAAATCATCGCCATAGAGTCCGGCCTGCTCTTCCATGCAGGGTCGCGGCCCGACCAGGCTCATCTCGCCGCGTAGCACGTTCCAGAGTTGGGGCAACTCGTCCAGGCTGAATTTGCGCAGGAAGCGACCGATGGGGGTGATGCGCGGGTCCTGCCTGAGTTTTTGAGTGGCTTCCCACTCGGCGCGCATTTCCGGGCTTTTGCTCAGGGTTTGGTCGAGCAGTTCCTCGGCGTTGGCGACCATGGTGCGGAACTTCCAGGCCTTGAACCTGCGCCCGCCCTGGCCGATGCGTGTTTGCTTGTAGATGACCGGCCCCGGAGAACTGCGCCGTACCAGCAGCGCCAGCAGCAGCAGCAGCGGCAGGACCAGTAAGCCGCCGCCCAGGGTCAGGCCCAGATCGATGGCGCGTTTGAGCCAGCGCCGTGAGCGGTTGGCCAGGTTTTGGTGAACTTCAAAGGCAAAAACACCGTCCAGGTCGAGGGCCGAAACGCCCAGGCTGCCCAGGTCGTGCTGGTCGGGGATTTTGATCAGGCGCTCGAAAACTTCGCCTTGTAAGTGCAGCAGGCGGGTGCGCAGCGGTTCGTCGATTGCGCCGGCAGTGATGATGGCGGTGTGGATGCCCATGCGGCGCATGCCCTGCGGGTCATCCAGCAGGGTTTCGAGCACCAGGCAGGGCCGGTCGATGCCGGTCGGCAGGGTTTCACCCTGAGCGCCGACGAGCACCGGATCGAGTCCCAACATGCGGCGCTTATTGAGATGGTCGAACACCATCCGGGCGCGTTTGCCACCGCCAAACAGCGCCACCGGTTCGCCCCAGGCCGGCAGGCGCGAGAGCAGGTAGCGGATTGCGATGCGCGAGACCGGCAGCGCGAATAGCCCGGCCAACCAGGCAATGAAGAGCGGAATACGCGGGAGTTCGACCAGGTTGGGGGCCAGGAAGGAGAAGGCGGCCAGGGACAGGGCCACCGCGCTGGTGGTGATGCTCAGCTTGCGGATTTCGGTCACCGGCGAGATGCCGATGCCGGGATATAGCCCGCTGAAAGTAAACAGGAGCAGGCAGAACAGGGCTTGCAACTGGATCAGTTCAAGGTTGAGGCGGTAGGCGGAGGCCCAGGCCGGGCGGGTCAGGCCCATGACCAGCCCGCCAATCAGGGCGAAGGCCAGCAGGTCGGCCAGCAACAAACTCAAGCCCATCCACAGGCGCGCCTGGCGTTTGTGCCAGGGCAGGCGCGGAAATGGGACTCTTGTAGATTCGGCGACGGTTTTCATCGGTTTCCCCCAGGTGAAACAGTTTTTCCTTGTGGATTTCTCGTTGTTGAGCGCGCCAGCCCGCTTTTTGGGCGGGCGGGCTTCCGGGCCGGTTGATGCGCGGGCCTCAGGCTGAGGCGAGAATCTCCAGGAAGCATGCGCCTATTTTACCAAGATCGAAGCTGTTTTCGGCATAGCGGCGCGCATTTTGGCCAAACTGGTGACATTTGTCAGGATTGTTAAACAAGGATTTGGCCTGATAGCAGAATTCTTGCGGTAGACCGGGATCTGTGACCAGCCCGGCATTCTGTTCGCGCAGCAGGCGGGCGGCCTGGTTGGCGGCCGGGGCCGCCAGCAGGGTCGGTCGCCCGGCGCACAGGTAACTGAGCACTTTGGATGGCACCGAGTAGGCCCCGGCCTGTTCTTCGAGCACTGCCAGCAGGACATCGGCGCTGGCCAGCACGGAGGGGTACTCCTCGTAAGGTTGAAAGGGCAGCACGAGCAGGTTCGAGCGCGGATGGGCCAGCAGGAAATCGGCGCCCGGCCCCTGGCTGACGACGACCAGGCGGACCTCGGGCCGGGCCGCGAAGTGATCGGCCAGGGCCAGCAGCAGACCGGGATTGTGCTTGAGGGCCAGCACACCGCTATAGAGAAAAACAAACTTGTCCTGCAAGCCTTGACGGCGCGCCCAGGGATTGTCCTTGGGCAGCAGCGGGATTTCCTCGAGCGGCGCCCAATTAGGCAGGACGTGGAATTTGCTTTCATCCAGTCCCCATTGGCGGTAGAGTGGGCGGAATTCTTCGGCGATAGCGATCACGCGCTGGCTGCGGCGCAGTTGGGTGCGTTCAATGCGCTGATAATAAGTACCAATCAGCCAGCCTCCTATTGGGCTGTGGCGTGTCAAAACATTTTTTATCAGCATGCTTGATATATCTTGCCACCAAAAAAAGAATTTTTTCTGGTTCTCAGTTGTCCAATCTATTAGCAAGTTTTGTGAATCTAATGGACTTGTCGCGGATATTACAATACCTGGATTGATTTGGCCAATTTTTTTTACCAAATTCCTGCCATACTCATTTTCTTGTAACCAACGTGATGGTAATGAGTATTTGGCAAAGGGATGTTTTATTTTAGCCGCATCTACTCTTAGTTTATTTATATTGCTAGAAAGTTTTGATCTCTGAACCGCTTGCATTGCTCCCCCATGAAAGTAAAAAACATCATTCTTTTGTGTTGCTAAAAATTCCGCGATTTGAAACGTAAACGCGGAGCCGCTGTAATCATGGAGAACGATTCGCATTGAATTGATTCTACTTTTTGATGTCCAAATAGAGAGATTCTATTTGATTGGTAATAATATCCCAATCGAATAAACGGCGAGCGTGTTCTTCTGCTTTTTGTTGATAAAGCTTAACTACTTCTGGGTTTTGAAGGAGATATTCAAGGTTTATCGCTAAGTCAGATGCATCCCCTGCATTAAATGCGACCCCGTTTTCGCCAATTGCTTCCATGTTTTCCTCGATGTTACTTACCAGAACGCAATTCCCGTAACTCATTGCTTCCAGCAGACCGGTAGAAAGGCCCTCTATATCAGATGGAAGAACATAAAGATAGGCGTGGCTCAGGAGCTCTTCAAGAAGCTCTCCTTGAACAAAACCCGGAAAAATGATTTTGTCGCTGGCCGCTGATTTTAGCTCATCTGCATAACGATCTCCATAGCTGCCATCGCCAGCCATTACTAATTTTTTTGTGGATTTAATTTGTTGAAATGCTTTTATCAGGTGATGTGCTCCCTTTTCGGGAACAAATCTGGCGGCAAAAAGAATATATTCATTTTCAGTTAAACCGAATTGATGAATTAGCTTTGCTGAGCGTTTTGTTTTAGAGTCGACCCCATTGGGTATATAAATAACAGGGCGCTTTGTTAGCCCTTGATAATAACTGGTCATTTTTTTACTAACCGCAGTAACCGCATTTGGAAAATGAACGGTGGAATAATCAGTGAGCTTTAGATAAAGCTTGGCGAATTTCCCCCATTTGGCACGTTGCCAATCGAGACCATGGCTTTGCACAATGGTTTTTTTTCCAAAGGCTCTGGGAATAAGGGAAAAAATTGAATTACCGGTTGAGTGAATATGAATAACATCGGCATCGGAAAAAATTGCTGCCCAAGATGCGAAGAAACTGTGGGTTATTGCGTCCAGATTTTTCGTGGGGATGGATGGCAGGTGAACCAAACGCATCCCCTTATACTCAGTAAGATCTTTGGGTGTATAGTGTGAGCGAACATAGATTGTTACCTGGTGCCCTTTTTGTACCAAACGGGTTCCAATTTGCTCTGCTACATTTTCTGCACCTGCGGGAACGGGAATCCCCTTAATGCCAAGCATGGCAATTTTCATTCAATTTCCCTTTAAATTAGCGATTGTTAAATTCGCCAAAGGCACGATAGTGATCACTTTCCTCGCTGTGCAATTGACGTTTGATTCCCGCGCTTTCAAGGAAATATTGCCGTTTTTGGCCTGCGGGCCGTTGTGCTACACTGCTAAAATCAACATATTTTTCAAAAGGAATAGGTCTGTTTAACATTACTCGCGCTTTATTTAACACAACCCACCAAAATGGTTTGGGTTTGGGTAATTTTGTATAAACCGGGTGGCGCATGGCCGTACGCGCCGAACCCACCATCCAGCAGTTTTGGGTACAGGCGGCTACTTGCTGTCGAATATTTTCGGCTTTCTTGCCTTGATAAATATCTTCCCAGTTTTGTTTTTTTAAGTTTCCGATCAGCAGGTCATTACGAACATTGCAAGCATATACATCGCTCCAGGGATCAACAAAAACAAAATCAGTTGCCGCCGTGCAGGGAATTAAGCGGTCATTTCCAAGTACTTTTTCCATCAACCCTAGATTGAGGTAAGCCCGAAACCAGTTTTTAACAGAGTTGGTTCGAAGCATTTCGGTAATCAAGTACTCGATACCCCTGGCGACTTTGGCGCGATCATAGGGAAAATTATCGTTTTTGTGGAATTGAAAACCGTTGTGCAGGGCTGATGTTGCCAGTTCAACGCCCATTTTTTGAGTAAGCTCGTAAACATAAGGCAGGTCTTGAATGTTGTCATCCTGGATGACCATGGCAAAACCGAGGTCGCAACCGCCCAATTCTTTAAGGCGACGCAATCCGTTAACCTTGGTTTGAAAGCCGTTTTCTTCACCGCGAATATTATCGTTGACTCTGTCAGTTCCTTCGAGAGAAAACCGAATTTTAATATCGGGATATTTTTTGATGATTGGCTCGAGGCGTTGTGGGTGCATTCCATTTGAGCTGATTTCCAGTTTTTTTGCTTTGGGGTAAAGAATATCAACAATCTCGGCCAGGTCGGCGCGAATGGTGGGTTCGCCGCCGGTGATGTTCAGGTTGTCGATTCCGGATGGGATTTTCTCCAGCACATCCAGTCCGATTTCATCGGATGGGCGGGTAGGGTGCATCCAGATATTGCAAGTCGAACAACGTGAGTTACAGCGGTATGTGGAAATAACGGTAAGATCCATGAATATGCTCCTCTTAGAATTTGATTATTATACAATTTCAGTAAATCACAGATTTGATTGACAAAAGGGGCAACTCTGGTAAAAGGTAAGGCGCCAACCAAAACCAATTGCCAAAGAAGCCCGCTGAGATGATACACCAACATGAGCTAAAAGCAGAAGATGTTCGCGCATACGCCTTGCGAGTAATGAAAAAGCATTTGAAAATTGAAGCGAACGGTTACATTTGTAAAACTGACATGATTTATGACATGCTTTTGAAAGCGAGCGCCGAATGCAGCAGCTTGGAAGCGGTCTGCGCTGACTTAGAAGATGTGGCCGATAGTAATACACAGCGCGAATATATCAATCTTGCCTTGTCAGTCAAAGAATTGTCGAGCCAGGAAGAGCGAGCCAACCAGGCGTTGGCAGAGTGTATTCCAGAAAGCATGGCGCGCACGGGTATTGAAATTGCGGTTGACTTTCACGACGAACCATTTTATGGAAAACAAGCAGAAACCCGTGCAGTTACTTGTTCCGGGCAAGCCAAGAAAGGCACGACCCATTTTGTACGCCTGGCAACTGCCTATGTAATTTGGCGGCAAGTCCGTCTAACTCTGGCGGTGCATTACGTTTTGCCAGAAGAAGAAGCCCTGGAAATACTCAAAATCCTGCTTTTACGACTGCAAAAGCTCGGTTTCTCGGCCAAAGTTCTCTATATGGATAAGGGTTTTGCGGCAACACCGATCGTTGAGTATTTGACAAAAGAAGCCAAGCAAGCTGCGATCATCGCTAACCCAATCCGTGGAAAAACCGGTGGCACAAAGGCTTTGCGTCATGGCCGCTCCAGCTACACTACGGCTTACACTTTCACCAATGGAACGATTTCGACCATCGCCATGAAAGCTTCTCTGGTTCCCGATAAGACCGGCAAAAAACGTCGCAAATGGTTGGCTTTTATCGTTATTTTGCTCGATTGGTCCGCTGACAAAGTCTTCGATGAATATCGTCGCCGCTTTGGCATCGAATGCAGCTATCG
>JAEWVF010000053.1 GCA_023459215.1 Chloroflexota bacterium | reverse complement strand
GGCCGGCGGTCAGCAGCAGGTCATCCATCTCGGCCATGAACATTGCCTCGACCAGGGCCGCCACACTCGGAATCGATTTGCCCTTAAGCAGCATCGATTCCAGTTGCAGTTGCACGTGATATGTTTTTTTGAACTGTTTGTAGTAGGCCTCGTAGGCTTGCAGCACGGGGTTTTGCCCAATCTG
Source organism: Chloroflexota bacterium (assembly GCA_023459215.1). Classification (GTDB taxonomy): domain Bacteria; phylum Chloroflexota; class Anaerolineae; order Anaerolineales; family Villigracilaceae; genus UBA8950. Next base: position 17,410 of record JAEWVF010000053.1, on the reverse strand, counting down.
CGGACGTTCCTGGCCGGCAAAACGGGCGCGGATTTGCTCCTCGAGCATCGTTTTTTGCAGTTCCAGCCCGGCATGGTGCGGCGGGTTGATTACGCCGCGCATTACCAGTACACCGGCATGCGCCTGTGGGTAAATGTTTTTCCAGATATCCGATATTTGAAACATTTTTCTCTCAAATCTCTTTCAACGTGTTGATATTGGTTTCAAGGCAACCAGCCCGCTCAGGCACCCTGTGACGGCCCGTGCTGCGCCAGCAGACTTGCAATGTGTTTCAAACCCAACCACCACTGCTCCCTTGGCCGCAGATTTTCGGCATCGATGATGCGCTCGAAATCGCGCATGTCATGAAACTGGAGCTTCCCATCCTGCATTCCAATAAAACTGACCTGGAGTCCACCCCGGGAACATTCATCCACAAGCGCCTCCACGCACAAACAGGCAAGGCGGTTGGCCTGGATACGGTCGAAGGGAGAAGGATCGCCGCCCTGCTGCAAATGCCCCAGGATGGCCGGACGCACATCGAACAGATCGTGCCCTTCTTCTTCAAACAAGGAACACATAAAAGATGTTGTGTAAACAGCATTGGCATGCTCGCTGCGAATCATCAGGCCCAGCCGCTTGCCGGTCTTGAACCCGCGCTTCAACAACTCGACATCGTTTTGCAGGTCACGTAGCGAGACGCCATCTTCAGGCAGGTAGACGCGTTCAGCGCCGGTGGCCATACCACCCATGAGGGCCAGGTAGCCGCAGTGATGTCCCATCACCTCAACCACGAAGCAGCGCCGGGTTGCGCCAGCCGACATTTTGATCTTATCGACAGCGTCCACGATGCTATTCAGTGCAGTATCGGCCCCGATGCTAAACTCAGACCCTGGCAGGTTGTTGTTGATCGAAGCGGGCAGGCAGACAATCGGAATATTAAATGCCGGGAAGTTGGCGCGGTTGACCATCATGGCATTCGCTGCCAGGTAAGCGGTCCAGCCCCCAATGAACAGAAGCGCATCGATATGATTCTTTTCGATCTCGCGCGCCATCCCATAAAAGTCTTTGCCCTTGGGAATCTTGCGATTGGTTCCCAGGACAGAGCCGCCCATCGATGCCCAGCCGCTGACGCTCATCCAACTCATTTCTTCTATTTCACCGTTCGCCAGGCCTTCAAACCCATTACGGATGCCAAGCATGACATGACCCTGGTCAAGCCCATAACGGATTGCGGCGCGGGCCGCGGTATTCATGCCAGGCGCAGGCGCGCCAGCGTTAAGGACTGCAATTCGAAAGTGCTTCTGGCCTGCATCGACAGGATGCGGCAAGGCCCGTACCATCGTCCGCAAGGTTTTGAACGCATCTGAAAAAGACGAGCTTCGCAAAGACATGGCGCGCGCATAATCCTTTTCGGCAATGGCCTGCGCCACCGCCTGCGTTTTCAGCACACTTTCCATCAAAGGCAGGCGTGTCATGCGATTATTCTTGATCCCGATCACGACAGGCTCATCCTCCGGGCGGGCGTTCAGGATGATTTCGATGGCCTCATAACCCATCAGCGTGCCCAGGTTGCGGTCAAATGCGCTCGGGCGTCCACCGCGCTGAACGTGCCCCAGCACGGTCACTCGCACTTCTTCGCCAAGCCTTTCCTCCAGTGCTTGCTGCACTTCCGTGCTGCCGATGTATTTTCCGTGCCGGTCCTGGGCGCCTTCCGCCAGAATGACAATGCTATCCCTGCGGCCCGCCTTGCGCCCCGCCTTCAGGCGCTCAGCCATCACATCCTTCCAGTTATCCACATCCGGCGGCGCTTCAGGGATGAGCACCCAGTCGGCTCCGCTGGCCAGCGCCCCCATCAGCGCCAGGTAACCGCAGTTGCGGCCCATGACCTTGACCACAAAAGTGCGCTGATGGCTGGCCGCAGTGCTGGTGATGGCGTCCATCGCTTCGGTGATGCGATGCAGCGCAGTATCCGCCCCGATGGTCATATCGGTGCCATGGAAATCGTTATCGATCGAGCCAACCAGCCCAACGATAGACAGGTTGGAATATTCCTGCGCCGACTCGGCAGAAATTGCGCCACTTTCAACCAGTTCGACTACTAACGAAGGCCACTCCTGTCGAAAAATGTTCGCGCCAGTCAGGGAGCCGTCGCCGCCAATGACAATGATTCCGCTGATGCCATGCTCGATCAGGTTGCGGGCGGCCTGACGACGGCCATCGCGGGTCATGAACTTTTTCGAGCGCGCCGTGCCGATTACGGTACCGCCAAGCTGCAATATTCCGCCGACCGAATCCCAGTCCATCTTGCGGATACGCTCACCACCGTCAACCAGACCCTGATAGCCTTCATAAATGGCATAGACTTCGGCCCCACGTTCCAGCCCTGTGCGCACCACTGCCCGAACAGCAGCATTCATCCCTTGCGCATCACCGCCACTTGTAAAGATCGCTATTTTCTTTTGTTTCATTGTCGCCTGCCATTCTCACGAAACTGAATTTCTTGTGAATATTTCTCAACATAAGCGTTATAAGCCGCAATCAGGGTCTTTGTCCAGGCACCCACTTTGCCCTCCCCCACCAGCTTTCCATTGATCGCGACGATGGGTACCACCCCGCGCGAACTGCTGGTCAGGAAGGCTTCGCTGAAAGGTTCATCCAGGTCAGGGGCGCAGTACTCGACCTCCAACCCGGCTTTTCGGGCGAGGCGGATGAGAGTGCGACGCGTTACCCCGAGCAGGATTCCGCTTCGGGACGTGATCAACGCCCCGGCCTGGATGACGTAGAAGTTGCTGGTCATGCCTTCGAGTACGCTTCCGTTTCGGCAAAGCAGGACTTCGAAGATATCGTCCCGCACCAGTTTGCGCAGGTCGGCGCTGGCTTCAATAAACGCGGTCGATTTTAGCCGCGGCGTTCGGCGGGCTGTTTCCGCGCTGACAACGCGCACGCCCTGCTGGTAGATTTCTGCGCCAAGGGGCGTAAACGGCTGGATGGTCACGAAGACAGCTCCGGGTGAGTCTGATACGCCGAGAGTCAGCCGCAGTCGCGACTCGCCGCCGGTACGGGAGCAGGTTTCAGCCAGGAAGTTTCTCAATTCCGTTTCTGAAACTTCTGGCGTTACGCCTTGGACAATGGATGGCTGATACAAACGGTCGAGATGGGCTTGCAAACCAAGCACACGTGTGCCGCCAGAATAAGTGCGGAAGGTGGTGTAAAGCCCCTGCGGCAATTGGTGGCTGACTTCGTCAAGAGTTGTAGCAGTCAGGGCTAATTCACGTGCGCCATCGGGGGTGATCTGGTAAGTTTTCATAGCTAAAATCATACTCCCATCGGCTATAATTTTCCACCGCTTTCTGGAGTTGAAAATCTCCAGATTTTCGGGTTTCGCCTGTTTCCAAAGTTGGGGGACTTTGGAGTCCATTTTTTGGAGAAAAATGTCTTTCGTAACGTCAGTGCTTGATTTCTACCGCGACCGCGAGTATTTTGCCAATGTTGTGCGTATCGCCCTGCCGATTGCCACCCAAAACCTGGTGATGTCCTCGCTGAACATGGTCAGCGTGTTAATGATTGGTCAGTTGGGTGAAACGGAACTGGCGGCAGTGGGCCTGGCCGGACAAATTTTCTTCCTGGTCAATCTGGTGTTGTTTGGGATTGGTTCAGGCGCGGCCATGTTCACCGCGCAACTGTGGGGCAAGGGCGATGTTGCCAACATCCGGCGCGTGCTGGGTTTGTCGCTTAAGCTGGGCGTGGCCGGGGCCGCCATCTTCTGGGCGCTGGCGATTTTTGCGCCGCAGGCCGCCTTGAGCTTTTACACCGAAGACCCGGCAGTCGCCGCGCTGGGGGCCGATTACCTGCGTATTTTCGGCTGGACTTATCCGTTTTTTGCGGTGACTTTTGCCTACGCTTTTGTGCTGCGCTCGACCGGGAACGTACGCGCGCCGATGTTTGTGACCATTCTCGCGCTCACCCTGAATATTTTCCTGGCCTACGGGCTGATTTTCGGGAATTTTGGCCTGCCCAAACTGGGCGTGATCGGGGCTGCCTGGGCCGGGCTGGCCGCGCGGGTTTTCGAATGTGTATTGATGCTGGTCATTGTCTATCGCCGCCCCGAGAATCCTGCGGCAGCCAGCCTGACGGATATCCTGGCTTTCGATTGGGGTTTCACCGTCACGGTGATGACGCCCGTCCTGCCGGTGATTGCCAACGAAATCCTGTGGTCGCTGGGGATTACCACATACAACGCCATTTATGCCCGCGTCGGCACGGATGCAATTGCGGCCATCAACATCGTCGGCTCCATCGACCAACTGGCTTTTGTGGCGTTTATTGGTCTGGGCAATGCCACGGCGATCCTGGTCGGCAACCTGATTGGCAAAGGCGAAAAGGAACAGGCTTTCAAATATGCCGGTCGTTCGCTGGGCTTGCAAATTGCGGCGGGCGTATTGATTGGTTTGTTGGTTTTCCTGTTCGCCGATGGAATTTTCAGTCTGTACAAGGTTTCGGCGCAGGTGATCGAGAGCGCCCGTTCTATTTTGACGCTTATGGCGGCAGCCATCTGGCTCAGGGCTGCCAACATGGTGATCATTGTCGGCATTTTGCGGGCGGGCGGCGACACGCGCTTTTCGCTGGCGCTGGATGGGCTGGTCATCTGGATTGTCGGTGTCCCGCTGGCAGCCGTGGCAGCCTTTCTCTTGAACTGGCCAGTTGAATTCGTTTACCTGATGGCGCTGACCGAAGAAGTGACCAAGTTCATCTTTTGCATCTGGCGCTTTTTCTCACGCAAATGGATTAACGACCTGGCGCAAACCATCAGTTAAAACCGCTCGCAAGTACCCAGACGTAAAAAGCGCCGGGCGTTGGCCGCCCGGCGCTTTTTACGTTTACTGTTCAGGTTGAATGGCTTTATAGAACTTCAATACGCCGCGATCATATTGCAGCACGTTGATGGGCTTGATTGGGTCGCCGCTGTCGATGAAATCAATCGGGCCGGAGGCTCCGGTATAAGCGGGCAGGTTATAGAGGCCGTCGCGGATGGCGGTCGGCGCAAAGGATTGCTGCGCCTCGATGGCGGCAAAAATCAACTGGAAGGCGTCATACGTCAGGCCGGCGGCGTCGATGGGATCTGTGTTGTAAACGGCCTGGTAACTGTTGATGAACGTCTGGTTGGCCGGGGTTTTGACCGTTGCCGAATAAGTGGTGGTCGAATAGGCTCCTTCGAAGGCCGGCAGGGTAATCAGCGCCAGGGCATCCCAGCCATCGCTGCCAAGCAATCGTCCGCTAAAGCCCAGTTTGCGCAGGGTCGCTGCCTGGTAGATGGCTTCCGCCGGGTACACGGGCAGGAAGACCAGGTCCGGGCTGGCCTCGATAATGCGGTTGAACTGCTCGTCCATACGCCAGTTGCCCGATTCAAAGGTTTCGCTGGCCACGATTTCTCCGCCCCGGTTGGCAAAATTGGCCGCAAAGAGCAGGCCAAGCTCGGATGAGTAGGTATCCGTGCTATCGTAGAGGACTGCCGCCCGGCGGGCGCGCAAGTCGTTGTAGGCCAGGTCAGCCAAAACCGAGGCCTGGAAGGTGTCGGTGAAGGTTGCCCGGAAAACGAATTTTCGATTATCGGTCGTGCGCGGGTTGGTGGATGTGCCGCTGATCAGGGGGATGCCGGCTTCTTCGGCTACCGCCCCGGCTTCAATCGCATCGCCGCTGTATTGCGGCCCAACGATGGCAACCACTTTTTGCTCTTCGATCAGGCGCCGGGTGGCTTCAACCGCCTGGGTGGCGTCGTTTTCAATCGCCTCGATCACCAATTCAACCGGATGTGACCGCCCCCCAATCTGCAAGCCGCCTCTATCGTTGATCTGTTTGACCGCCAATTCCGCGCCGTTTAGGGTGGGCGTGCCGGAAGAAGAAACGGTGATCCCATCCCCTTCCAGGTAGGCAATCAAACCAATGCGAACCGGTTCCGCTTCCGCGATGCCGCATCCCGGCAGGAACGCCGAAACAACGATAGCGACCAAACACAGGCTAAGAAAACGTTTCATGGAATTCTCCTTTTGTCCTGTCAAAATTTTACACGAGCATTGGGCGAAATCCAAATACAATTTCGTTATCTTTTTCCTTGACAAATCGCAAGAGCGGATGATAAACTATTCGACGTTAATCTAATTCTAAGAAAGGAAGCGTACTTCATGGATAAAACCTTCATCAAAACCCCGGCTAGTGTTTCTGATTTCGGCAGCCCTGTTTTGATTCCTTTTCGAAGTGCGCCTGTTGACTGGTAAAGTCGACCCAGAGTCATCATTTGACCGTGTGCGCACAACGCACACGGTTTTTTTGTCCCTTTTTACCGAGGAAAGAAGAATGAACGCCACCGCAACCCAAGCCCCATCCGTTTTTGACCTGCGCCAAACCCAGAGCAAGAATCGCCTGCTCGGCGTCTGGCGGATTCTCTCCGGCTACCACTGGACTTATGCCGGGGCAACCGCCAGCCTGGCTGTCTCCGCGCTGGCCAAGACTGCCACTTTATTCCTGCTGCGCTACTTTGCCGACCTGATTGGCGGAGCGGCCCAGCCGCTATCCGGCGGTTTGCAGCAAACTTACATCTACATCGCTGTCGGGTTTGTCATCCTGGCCGTATTCGAGGGCAGTTTTGCTTTCCTTTCCGGGCGGTTGGCGTCTTATACCGCCGAATCCGTGACCAAGCGGGTGCGCGACTTCCTGTTCGATCACATCCAGCGGTTGAGTTTTACCTACCACGGCCAGACGCCGACGGGTGATTTGATCGAGCGCTGCACCTCCGACGTGGATTCGCTGCGCCGTTTCGTCAGCGAACAGGCCATCGGCGTTGGGCGCATCATCCTGCTCTTCGTAATCAACTTTGTGGCCATCCTGAGCCTGAACGTTCCGCTGGGGCTGGTTTCGGTAATCGTGATTCCCTTCATCCTGCTGGTTTCGCTGTGGTTCTTCAAAAAAGTGACCGCCGCTTACGAAAAATATCAGGAACAGGAAGCGGTGCTCTCGACCACCCTACAGGAAAACCTGACCGGGGTGCGCGTGGTCAAAGCCTTTGCGCGCCAGGAGTACGAAAAGGGCAAGTTCGAGAAGGATAATTGGGAGAAATTCCTGCGCGGGAAGATCCTGCTGCTGATGCACTCCCTGTTCTGGCCGCTTTCGGATATTGTGCTGGGCTTCCAGATGTTGGGCGGATTCATCTTTGCCGCCTTCCTGGCCATCGACGGCACCATCAGCATTGGCACCTACCTGGCCTATGTTGGGCTGGTGGTCTGGCTGATCTGGCCGATCCGCAACCTGGGCCGCCTGATTGTGCAGACTTCGACCGGCCTGGTTTCGTATGGCCGTTTGATGGAGATGGTCAAGCACGAACAGGAACCCCTGTTCGATGGCAAAATCCACCCAACGGGGCCGGTCAAGGGCGAACTGGTCTTCGACAAGGTTTGTTTCGAGTATGAGAAAGACCTGCCTGTGCTGAAGGATATTTCGTTCCGGCTCAAGCCCGGACAGGTGGTGGCGCTGATCGGCTCGACCGGTTCGGGCAAGACAACCCTGGTCAACCTGCTGCCGCGCTTCTACGATTACACCGGCGGCTCGCTCAAACTGGACGGCGTTGACCTGCGCGATTATCCGCGCGAATACCTGCGCAAGCAGGTCGGCATCGTCGAGCAGGAACCCTTCCTGTTCAGCCGCTCGATCCGCGAGAACATCACCTACGGAGTGGGCCGCACCGTCAGCGATGAAGAAGTCGAACGCGCTGCCAAGGCCGCTGCGGTACACGATGTTATCCTGGGCTTCCCGGATGGCTACAAAACCCTGGTCGGCGAGAAGGGCGTGACCCTCTCTGGCGGCCAGAAGCAGCGCGTGACCATCGCCCGCACCCTGCTGAAGAATCCGCGCATCCTGATTTTGGATGACTCGACCTCCAGCGTGGACACCGAAACCGAAGCGGACATCCGCCAGGCGCTCAACGAACTGATGGAAAACCGTACCACCTTCATCATTGCCCACCGCATCCAATCGGTGATGAAAGCCGACCTGATCCTGGTGCTCGACAAGGGCGAAATTGTCCAGGCCGGCAAGCATGACGAACTGGTTGCCCAGGATGGCATTTATCGCAAGATTTATGACATCCAGACCCGGGTGGACGAAGAACTGCAGCAGGAAATCACTGCCGCGTAAAGGATGAAGGATGAATTATGAAAGATGAAGAAAAAAACAACCCAAAAGAGCAGGATTTGAAAGCCCGGACAAAAGCGTTTGCACTACGAATTATCCGACTCTATGGCAGTTTGTCAAAAACAACTGAAGCGCAAGTGCTTGGCAAGCAGGTTCTGCGCTCAGGAACATCGGTTGGGGCTCATTATCGCGAAGCCCACCGGGCAAAATCTGACGCTGATTTCATCAATAAGATGGAAGGCGGCCTTCAAGAACTTGACGAAACAGGTTACTGGCTTGAATTGCTGGTTGAGTCTGGTATTGTCCAGCCTGAAAAACTTGAATCGCTTATCAAAGAAACCGATGAACTGACCGCGATTTTTGTTTCAATCGTAGTCAAGATAAAAAATCGCGTTAACCAATCACAAAAACCGCGAAACAGCGATAAGGAGCGGGAATGATTTTCATCCTTCATCCCCCATCCTTCATCCTTCGGAGGAAGAATGTCTGACGAAATTATCGAACTCGAAGAAGAAGAACATACCAGTCAACTGACCGGGCCGGTCTTGCAGCGCATCCTTGGCCTGCTGCGCCCGCATTGGAAATACGTAATCGGATTTTTCCTGGCCATCCTGTTTACTTCGGCCCTGGATGGCGCCTTTACCTACATCAACAAGGGCATCATCGACGAAGGTATTGCCCTGGGCGACAAGGAACGCATCTGGGACCTGGCCCTGCTGTACGGCGCATTCCAGTTGCTGCAATCGGGACTGGTGTTCCTGTTCATTTACCTGGCCGGCGTGCTGGGCGAACGCATCCAGTATGACCTGCGCAAGATGCTGTTCAACCACTTGCAGGAGCTTTCGCTCTCGTACTATTCACAGAACGCGGTTGGACGCTTGATGGCGCGAGTCACCTCCGATACCGGGCGTGTGGCTGACTTGATGACCTGGGGTCTGCTCGACACCACCTGGGCTGCAACCAACATCATCACCTCGGTGGTGTTCATGATGATCATCAACTGGCGGCTGGCGCTGATTGTGATGGCGATCCTGCCGATCTTGATGGTGATTGCCGTCCAGTTCCGCAAGCGCATCCTGGTTGAGTTCCGCAACTCGCGCCGGGCGAACTCGAAAATCACCGGTGCATACAACGAGAACATCCAGGGTGTGCGCGTGGTCAAGGCGCTCGGGCGTGAAGATGAGAACACGCGCGAGTTCCAGGTGCTGACCGATAACATGTACCGCGCTTCGTACCGCGCGGCCTGGCTCTCGGCCCTGTTCCTGCCGGTGGTGCAGATTGTCTCGGCCATTGCCCTGGGCGCTATCGTCTGGTATGGCGGGATCCAGTCCGGGATTGGCCTGCTGACCGTGGGCGGCATCCACGCCTTTGTCTCATACCTGACCTTCATGATGTGGCCGATTCAGGACCTGGCGCGCGTTTACGCTGAAATGCAGCATTCGATTGCATCCGCCGAGCGCATCTTCAAGCTGGTCGATACCCCACCCGAAATCCACAACAAACCCGATTCGGTCAACGCCGAAACGCTGCTGGGCGAAATCGAATTCGACCATGTCCACTTTTACTATGAAGACCGCAAACCGGTTTTGACCGATTTCACCCTCAAGGTGAAACCCGGCGAAACGATTGCACTGGTAGGCCCGACCGGTGGCGGTAAATCGACCATCGTCAACCTGCTGTGCCGTTTCTACGAGCCGACCGAAGGCCAGATTCGGATTAAAGGCCGCGACTATACCGATTACACCCTGCAAAGCATCCACAGCCGGATCGGGATCGTGCTGCAAACACCGCACCTGTTCAGCGGCACCGTGCGCGAGAACATCCGCTACGGGCGGCTGGAAGCATCCGATTATGACATCGAAGAAGCCGCCAAAATCGCCGGGGCGCACGATTTCATCCTGACCCTGCCCAAGGGCTACGAGGAGAATGTCGGCGAGGGCGGCAACCTGCTCTCGGTCGGACAGAAACAGCTCATCAGCCTGGCGCGCGCTGTGCTGGCCCGCCCGGAACTGTTCATCATGGACGAAGCCACCTCCAGCGTGGATACGCTGACCGAGGCGCTGATCCAGAAAGGCATGGATGCGCTGATGGCAGGCCGCACCTCGTTTGTCATCGCCCACCGCCTGTCGACCATCAAGCGCGCTGACCGCATCCTGGTGATTGAGGCTGGCAAGATCGCCGAACAGGGCACACATGCCGAGTTGCTGCGCCAGCGTGGACACTACTACCGTCTGTACACCCAGCAGTTCAAGCACGAGCGCGAACTGCAATACAGCGCCGTGGCCATGGTGCCGGCAATCAAGTAGTAGTTGTTATTGCTCCCCCAACAGGGACAACCGTCTTTTTAGACAGTTGTCCCTGTTTTTTTATGACAAAAAACAGCCCAAAAGGGCTTGACAAATAATAGTAACTTGTTTACTATTTAATTATAATTGCTGACTTGCCATAAATATCGCGGTCAGCAAGAAAGGGACAACCTTATGCAACTCTACCTGCGCCTGGCATGGCGCAACGTCTGGCGGCAGCGCCGCAGGACGCTCATCATAGCCCTTGCCATGGGTGTGATGATGTCCATGCTCGTTTTGTACGACGGCCTGATTGGCGGTTTCGAGCAGGCGATTTATGGCAACGCCATCCAGCTTTTGGGCGGCAATATCCAGGTGCATGCGCCGGGATACAATGAAAAAGTCGGTCGCAAGCCGCTCTTGCCGCTTTCAGATCCGGCAGCGCTTATCCAGACAGCCGAAAGCCACCCGGACGTGGTCTCAGCCGCCAGCCGAATCAGCACCGGCGGCGTTGTGACCAATCGCGAGGGCGCTTTTTCGGTCTCCGTAATCGGCGTCGAACCGGAAAAGGAAATGCTGGTCAGCCCGGTCGCGCAGAATATCAGCGCCGGGCGCTACCTGCAAGCCGAGGATGGCGACCTGATCGTTATCGGTCAGGGACTGGCCACAGCCATGGACATCACCGTTGGCGACCGCATTACCATGGTCGCCCGCGCCACGCACGAACAGAATCGTCAGCGCACGATGACCGTAGTTGGCATCTACGATGTCGGTGTGCCCAGCGTGGAGAAAGGCACCATCTACCTGTCGCTGCTCGAGGCCCAGCAGCTCTTCGGCCTGGAGGGCCAGGTGACCGAGGTGGTTATTTCGCTCAAGCAAATTGGCCAGGAATCCGGTGTCGTCAACTACATCAATGGCAAATTGTCCGGGTACGAAGTCGATACCTGGATCAATTCCTTCCCCGAATTGAAACAGACCATGGATATGAAAACCGGAATGATGGGCGTCTTCGGCGTTATCATGCTTTCGGTTGCCGCCATCGGCATCCTCAACTCGCAAATGATGGCCGTTTTCGAGCGCACCCGCGAGATTGGCGTGCTGGGCGCACTCGGCGTTAAGCCTGGACAGGTGATGACCCTGTTCCTGCTCGAAGGCACATTGATTGGCGTGATGGGCGCCCTGATTGGCGCTGTTCTGGGGACGATTGTCAACGGCGCGCTGGCTTATTTCGGCATCGATTACGGCGGATTTGCAGACCTGACTGAATACACCGCCCTGATCAGCGGACGCATCTACTCCCAAATGGTGCCGCTCAAGGTGCTGCAACACGGCGTCACCGTGCTGATCATCGCCACCCTGGCCGCGCTCCTGCCGGCCCGCGATGCCTCCCGCCGCGAACCGGCGGAAGCGCTCCACCACGTATAAGGAGGCCGGCATGTTGAACCTTTTCAAAATGGCCTTACGCAACCTCGGACGCCACCGCCGCCGCTCGGCGCTTTCGGCCCTGGCCCTGTCCATTTCCCTGACCCTGCTGCTCTTCATGGCCGCTTTTTTCAAAGGCGAAATGCGCAGCTCGATGGAAGATACCTTGCGCCTGAGCAGCGGACATATCCAGGTGCGCGCCGCCAATTATGACCCCGACAAGTTGAGCGTGGCCTGGGAATACCTGCTCGAAAACCCGCAGAAAACTGCGGCCCAGATTGCCAGCCTCGACCTGGTCAAATTTGCCACCCCGCGCCTCTTCGCCAGCGGAATTGTCAGCTCTGGCGACCAATCGAGCGGCGTTCAGATTATTGGCGTCGATCCGACCTCCCCGGCCAACGAGCCGTATGTGGTTATCTCTGGCGCGTTCCCGGCCGCCGATGACCGCGACGGCATCCTGATTGGCGCGCCGTTGGCCGAATCGCTGCAACTCAAGGTCGGAGACTCGCTCAACCTGCTGGTCAACACCGCCGAAGGCAATGTCGATGAGCAGCCCTTCAGTGTGCGCGGAATTTTCTCAACCGGCTCGAGCACCTACGACAAAGGCATTGTCCTGCTGCCGTTGGCCAAAGCCCAGGCTTTCTCCGGGGCGGGCGAACGCGCCAGCATCATCTTCGTCATGTTGAACGACCGCGAACAGGCTGGCGCTGTAGCCACAGCCATCAGCGGCGCGAACATCAAGGTGCTGACCTGGCAGGAAATGAATGAACTGCTCGTCCTGGTCAATGACTTTTCGAACGCCTACATCATGATTCTGAACCTGATCATCCTGGGCGTGACCGTAACGGTTATCGTCAACACCATGCTGATGGCTGTTTTCGAGCGCACCCGCGAAATTGGCATCCTGACTGCCCTGGGCATGAAAGGCCGCCAAATTATCGCCCTGTTCCTGGCTGAAGCCAGCCTGCTGGCCCTGGGCGGGATCGCCGTTGGCCTGTTGAGCGGCTGGCTGCTTGCCAGCTATTTCGGCAGCGTCGGCATCTATTTTGGCGACATCGGCATCAGCGGCATGATCATGGGCGACCGCATCTATCCCTACCTGATGTTCGAAGATGTCATCAACCTGACGGTCACGGCCTTTATCGTCACCCTCCTGGCCTCTTACTACCCGGCCCGCCTCGCCTCGCGCATGGAACCTGTCGAAGCCCTCAGGGCGGAAAAATAGATATAGTCCTGAGCGGAATGACGAGCGGCAGCGAGGAATGCAGTCGAAGAACGATCTGATTTGCCCTTCGACTACGCCGCCAGAATCAGGCGGCTCCGCTCAGGGCTAACTAAGGAGAAATATCATGGAAGTCACAAAAATCGAAAACGTTACCCGTGTCTACAAAATCGGCGATGTTGAGACGCAGGCCTTGCGCGGCGTCAACCTGAGCATCGAAAACGGTGAATTTACCGCCCTGGTCGGCCCAAGCGGATCGGGCAAAACCACCCTGCTGCAAATGATCGGCTGTCTCGACCAGCCCAGCAGCGGTTCGGTTTGGGTCAATGGGCACGATGTCACCCGCCTCAACCGCAACCAGCGCGCCGATATGCGCAAAGGCCACATCGGCTTTATCTTCCAGTTCTTTGCGCTCATCCCGACCCTGACCGCCTACGAGAACATCGAAATGCCGCTCCTGCTCAACGGCACTCCCGCCGCCGAGCGCAAGGCGCGCGTCGAAGAGCTGCTCAAAGCGGTCGACCTGGCCGACCGCGCCCAGAACCGCCCCGACCAGATGAGCGGCGGCCAGCAGCAGCGCGTGGCCATCGCCCGCGCCCTGGCCACGAAGCCGGCCCTGATCCTGGCCGACGAGCCGACCGCTAACCTGGATACCGTCAACGGCGAGCAGGTCATGGAAATCATGACCCGCCTCAACCAGGAAACCGGCGTAACCTTCGTCTTCGCCACCCACGACCCGCGTGTCATCAAATATGCCCGGCGCGTTGTCACCCTGCGCGACGGTCTGATTGTTGAGTAAATGAAAACCAAACTGCTTTTCTCTCTTCTCTTAATCCTGGCGCTTTCCGCCTGCTCCGGGGTTGGATCGGCCCCCACGCCGATCCCCACCCTGGTGCTGGATGCCGGAGCGGACTCCCCCGCGCCTGACTCCTCGCCCCTGGGCGGAGTCGTTGCCTCAGGCTTTGTCATCCCCTCTGAGGAGGCCGCGCTGGCCTTCGGCATGGCCGGACGCGTCAGCCTGGTTCACGTTTCGGTCGGCGACACCGTCAAAGCGGGCGACCTGCTGATTGAGTTGGAAAATGCCGCCCTGCAAATCGACGTTGCCCAGGCCGAGCGCAATCTCAAGGAGCTGACCTCCCCGGCGGCCCTGGCTTCTGCCCGCCAGGCCCAGGCCAATGCCCAAAAAGCGCTCGAGGAGGCCCAAAAGAAAGTGGACGCCCTGGGCTATGCCCGCGCCTCCGAAACGCGCGTCGACAACTTGCAAGCCGAAATCGACCTGGCCGAACAGGCCCTCAGCCGCGCCCAGGATGCCTACAAGAGCGTCTCGCGCCTGCCGGATGGCGATACGCGCAAGGCAACCGCGCTCTACAACATGACCCAGGCCCAACTGCGCGTCAATGCCCTGATCGCGGAATACAACTGGATCACCGGCACCCCGACCGAAACCGACGCCGCCATCACCCGCGCCAACTTCGAGGCCGCCCAGGCCGCCGCCCGCGAAGCGGAATGGTACCTGCTGGCGCTGAACGGCGAAAGCCTGCCGCCCGAAGCCAGCGGAATGCGCCTGGCTGCGCTCGACTCGGCCCGCAACGCCCTGGCCCTGGCCCGCGAACGCCTGGAAGCCTCGCGCCTGCTGGCGCCCATCGATGGCGAAATCGTGCGCATCGAAATCAGCGCTGGCGAATACGCCCAACCCGGACTGCCGGCGCTGTTCATCAGCAACGTCAACGAATTACAGGTTGAAACCAGTGACTTGAGCGAGCGCGATGTGGTCAAAGTCATTGCCGGGCAGCCGGTGCAGGTCTTTGTCAAGGCCCTCGGTCAGACCATCAGCGGCGAGGTGATGCGCATTTCGCCGGTTGCCTCGACCCTGGGCGGGGACGTGGTCTACGCCACCACCATCCGCCTCGATAAACCGTATCCCGACGGGCTGCGCGCCGGGATGAGTGTTGATGTACAATTTGATGAATAAACCTGTACATCTGGAGGTAACATGGAATTTATTCCCGAGGAAGCGCTCAAGCTGGTGTTGGCCATTCTCGTTGGCGGATTGATCGGCGCCGAACGCGAATTCAGGGACAAGGCCGCCGGTTTCCGCACAATCATTTTCATCACCATCGGCTCGACCCTGTTCACCATCTTCTCGCTCGGGCTGGGCAACGAAACCAACCCAACCCGCATCGCCGCCAATATCGTGACCGGCATCGGCTTTCTCGGTGCGGGCGCAATCATCCGCGAAGGCACCAAAATCGCCGGGTTGACCACCGCCGCGACGATCTGGCTGGCGGCCTCACTCGGCATGGGCCTGGGCGGCGGGCGCTACCTGTTGGTCGGGCTGGCGACGGTGGCCGTGCTGATTGTGCTCTGGTTTTTCCCATATGTCGAGCGCTGGATCGATAACGTGCGCGAATCGCGCAATTACGAGATCAGCCTGGCGCTGAACAGCCCCAAGATTGCCGAATTCTCCAAGCGTTTTGGCGAGTACGGCCTGACGGTGATCGGCCACAAGGAGCACAAATCCGGCAGCCAGGTTATCCTCAGTTTTGGAACCCTCGGCAAACCCGCCGACCAGACCCGTTTCGTCAACGCGCTGATGAAGGATGACGAGGTGCTTGAGTTCCGTTACTAGCGCCGACAGTTCGAGCCAGCGAAGGAAGATTTAAAAAGGTACAGGGCGCATCCCGCGCCCTGTTTTGTTGCCAGTTGGGGGTTTCAGGCCAGGCTATCCAGAAAATCCATCTCGGCCTGTCTCAGTTCCAAATCCGCGGCGGACAGGTTCTCGGCCTGGTGCTGCGGGTTGAACGAGGTCGGGATGGCGATCACCCGCGGTTGGCGAGCCAGCCAGGCCAGTCCAACCTGGAAGGGCGTGCTGCCCTTTTGGCGGGCGAATTCGGCCAGTTTTTTGCCTTTGAAGAAGCGGCTCTTGACCGGCGAGTAGGCTGTCAGCAGGATGTCGTTGGACTGGCAGTAAGCCAGCACGCCGTTCTCGACATAACGCCGGTCAGGGATGCTGTAGGGCGCCTGGTTGGTCAGCAGCGGGGTCGCGGATAACGCCTCGGCTTCCTTGAGCAGCTTCAGGTTGAAATTGCTCACTCCCAGGGCGCGGACGCGGCCCTCACTGACGAGCCGGTTCAGGGCGCGGAACGTCTCGGGCAGGTTCATCCCGCGCACCGGCCAGTGAATCAGGTACAAATCCAGGTAAGCCAGGCCCAGCCGGGCGAGGCTGGCCGCGCAGGAGCGCAGAACATCTTCGTAGGCGAGATGCTCCGGGCTGACCTTGGAGGTGATGAAAAAGTCCTCGCGCGTCCGCCCGGATTCGCGCACAACCTGGCCGAGCAGTTCTTCCGAGTGGCCGGCGGCGTAATATTCGGCGGTGTCGAAGTGGCGGTAGCCCAGCTCGACGGCGGAGCGCAGCGCGGCCAGTGAGCGCTCGTCATCCGCCGGGTTGGCCGCGCCTTCGCCGCCGATGGTCCAGCAGCCGAAACCGATTTTGGGGATCGAGAGATTGTGCAGGGTTTCGTATTTCATCGTTTCACCTTGTTGAAACAGGCCGCTAGGCCGGCCCGCCTTCCTCTTCCACTTCCAGAATCATGCGCACCACGCGCACCCGCTTCCCGGCGGCAATCGGCGACTGACTGACCGCGTCCCATTCGCCGCTGGAAAATAAAACCTTGCCATCGCGGAAAACGGTGCTGAGCGTTTCCCCAACCGCGCCCACCAGCCGGTAGCCGGGCGAAGCGGGATCGGGCTGACCGAGTGGTTTGAGCACGCCTTTGTCGATGAACGGAATCAGCAGGACCAGCCCGGGGCCTTTATCGCCCAGGCTGCGCCCAAGGCGGTAGACGGTCAGGCGGGTATCTTCATGCACGACCCGGATTGAGGCGCTGATCGAAATGATGGCGAACAGCAAAAGCGTCCCCGCAAAATACAAGATAAAAAGACTGGCTTCCATCTTCGCTCCTTCTTGTTGCAAGTTGTTCAGCCTGGCCGCTGGCGGCCAAACGTTCAATTTTTATCGGGTTTATCTTCCAAGGCATAGGTAATGGCCAGTATAACGCCTGCGATGTTGTTCATGACTTCGTTATTCCAGAAACGGATCACTTGATAGCCCTGCGAGTTCAAGTATTTTGTTCTTTCTTCGTCATATTGCGCTTGTTCCAAGTGTTGACTTCCGTCCAGTTCGAGGATGAGTTTCTCTACCGGACAAAACTATTTGAAGCCATCAATTACCTCGGTTTTGTCATTTCGAAGGAGCGATAGCGACTGAGAAATCTTGGTTTCGGTCTATAAGATTTCTCGCTATCGCTCGAAATGACAA
>JAEWVF010000052.1 GCA_023459215.1 Chloroflexota bacterium | reverse complement strand
AATTTTCGCCATCACCATCATGACCAGAATATCTACCAGTCGGTAGCGCAATCCTTTGGGCTTGCGGTTATCTTTCAGGCTCTGAAAATGTGCATACAAGCTGCCCACATCAAAAACTACACCATTTCTTGTGATAGACTCCATCTTGACCTTCCTCTGTGTATGTTTTGTCTCGCAACAAAAGATTACACGAGAAAGGTCTTTTTTGTCCCTACTTTCGCTACTTTAAGAAAGCCCTGCAAAGTAGTTAAGGTTTGCATAATAATCAGACAAAAAATGGTAAAATTGAAAATCTGGATAGCTAAAAACAGTTGCATCATTGTGACATTCAGTGCGGAGGAGAAATTTCATGTCCAAAATTATTTCTATCCATTCTTTCCGTGGCGGGACAGGCAAATCAAACACCAGCGCCAATGTATCTTATCTGAGCGCTTTGCGCGGCCTGCGGGTCGGCGTGGTGGATACGGATATTCAATCCCCTGGCATCCATGTTTTATTTGGGCTTGATGAACAGCAAATGGGCCGCTCCCTGAACGACTATCTCTGGGGAAAATGTGATATTGAAGAAACCGCGCACGATGTCACCGCCTCGCTTGGCCCGGATGTCAAAGGGAAATTATTCCTGATCCCTTCCAGTATCAAGGCCGGTGAAATTGCCCGCGTACTGCGCGAAGGCTATGATGTCGGGTTGCTCAACGATGGCTTCCACTCGCTCATCCAAAAACTAAAACTGGACTTGCTGGTCATTGATACGCATCCTGGCCTCAACGAAGAGACCTTGCTCTCAATCGCCATCTCAGATGTGCTCTTGCTCATTCTGCGCCCGGACTCACAAGATTACCAGGGCACCAGCGTCACCGTCGAAGTAGCCCGCAAACTGGATGTGCCGAAGATGTACCTGATGGTCAACAAAGTGCCGGAAATGTTCAATACCGCCGATGTGCGCCAGCGGGTTGAAAAAACCTACAATTGCGAAGTCGCCGCAGTCGTGCCCCATTCGGATGATTTGATGACCCTGGCAAGCGCCGGTGTATTCTCGATGCGCTTCCCCGAGCATCCAGTGGCCCAAATCTACCGTGGCCTGGTTGACCGCATTTTATCTTGACAGGAATTCGTTCGCGAATATAAAAAGGCCGCCCCATATCCAACAGAGACGGGGGGCTTTTTTATAACAGAACCCAATCAATAAATTTTTACAGGAAAACCAATGGCCCTTAAAACTCCTTTCCTGAATATCAAGCCGGAAGAATACAAACAGGTTTTCTCCTTCATGTTAATCCTGGCGCTATCCACCCTGGTGCTGGAATTATCTGATGTGATTGCTACCGGTGGTTTTGTCAGCAACGTAGGGCCAGACAACATCGTCTTTCTCTGGATCGCAGACATGCTGATCACGATTGTTACCGCAGGGATTTATGCGCTAGCCGTCGACCGCATGGACAGGTTGAAATTGCTCAAGTGGCTCTCGCTCGGGTTCGCCGCCGTCTTCCTGGTCATGCGCATCCTGTTCATGCTCAAGTTTCCTGATTGGGCCGCCTATCCGCTGCTCTACATCCTGACCGACCAGTTCTATGCCATCTTTCCCCTGGCGTTTTGGGCCATGGTCAACGATTTTTATACATCGGCGGAAGCAAAACGACTGTACCCAATCATTATTATGGGTTCGGCGCTGGGCAGTATCTCCGGGAATGGCCTGGCGGCGCTCTCAGGCTGGATCCTGCAACGCACCGGCGGCGACGCCTCTTCCCTGTTGATTGTGGGCGCAATCCTTCTGCTGGTCACCATGCTCATCCTGCAATTTGCCCTGCCCAAGCGCACGGTAAATGCCCGCCAGTCGCGCGATGAAGGCGATGTGCGCCAGACGATTAAAGTGGGGTGGGACTACATCAAAAATGTGCCCATCTTTACCTTCCTGGCGATTTCCATGGTTCTCTCAGGACTGGCTTTTACCATTATTGAGTATCATTTCATCTTTGAAGTCGACCGGGCCGTTTCACGAAACCCGCTCCAGTTCCAGGCTTTTTACGGTACTTTCAAAACCATCCTGATTATCAGCATTCTGTCGGTCCAGGCTTTTATTTCGGGGCGTTTCCTCGAACGGATCGGGCTGAAAAATTCATTTATCTTCCAGCCGGTGGCCTTGGCGCTGGCCAGCCTGTTGGCGGCGCTGATGCAAGGCGTTATGGGCGCGGCAGTCGCCAAATACCTGGTGCGGCTGGTCCAGCAATCCTGGGATGAGCCGGCGCGCAAGTCGCTGCAAAACCTTATCCCGGATGAACGCCGCGGACGCGTCGCGGTGATGATTGACCGCTATTTCTACGATATTTCCACCATCGTTGGCTCGCTGGTGCTTGGGTTGCTGCTCTTCCTGCGCAACCTGTCCTTCATCTCGCAAGGACAAATCATTAACGTTTATTTGGGTCTGGCCATTGCAGCCGCCCTGGTTGCCATCACAGCCGGCTTCCGCTTGCGCGCAAAATACGAACAGAGCCTGCTCGATTGGCGCCTGTCTCGCTCGCGCCGAAAAAGCGCACTGGACGGTATCGAGTTCTAATTCAAAGGGGGTGTCTTGTGAGCAATGATGAGTTGTTAACAAAACTCAAGCAAGAATGGTTTGAACGCTTCGATGATATTCTAGCCGACAAAACCACGCCTTTCAGCAACCTGAAATGCCTGGAATTGTGCGAAGCGCGCTGCTGTCCCAGGGTGGGTATGCGGCCGCTCTCGCCGGACAAAATCGCCAGTCCGGTGGTGGTGCTGCTGCCTTTCGAGATGGAATATATCATGGCCAAGACCGGCGTCAGCCAGGATGTCTTCCGCGTTTGGCCCATCGACCTGACGCCTGAAATTCGGATCGGGATTGGCGCGCTCGACCTGGGAAAACCCTGCCCGTTTTTGCAGGACAACCGTTTGTGCGGAATCCATGCCCACAACCCGCTCGATTGCCGCACCTTTCCGCTGCTGCCCAGCCTGGACCCGGCAGGTAACATGGAATGGACACTCGGAGAAAACTGTCCTTCGCTGGCTTTTCTCAACCCGATGTTTTCCAAACACATGAAACAAACCTGGCAGGATTTGCTGCCCTACATTCCGCGGGCCTGGTGGGACCTGTACGCCTTCGCAGATCACTGGACCGGTTACCCGGAGCCGCAACATGCCGATTGAAACAAATGGCCCATTCGGGGCCAAACTGCATGTTGTTAATGGAAATTCCGCCGAACTCCTGAACACAGCCTGTGAAGTGTTCGAACAAGTTTTCCCGGAAGACCGGCGCTACCTGCCTTACCTGCAAGCCTGCGCCCAGGGCAGCCATCCGTCCCACCCCAACACTTACGATCATGTCTGGCTGGTCAAACTGGACGGGGAATGGGTCGGGGTGCGCATTTTCAGCCATATCATCACCCGCAATTTCGGACACGGCGCTTATATCGGCTTTACCCCGCGCGCCCGCGGAAAAGGCCTGGGCACATGGCTGGTGGAACAAACCCTGCATCAACTGGATATGGACGCCCAAAAATTTGGCCAGCCCGCTTCGTTGGGCTACCTGGTCGAGGTGGAGCGTCCCATCGACGCCGAAAGCGAGCAGGAACGCCAAAAAGATGAAAAACGGTTGCAGTTCCATCGTCAATGTGGCGGGATTATCCTGCCGGTGCCGTTTATCGAACCGGTTATGATCGAGGGCGTCGATTACATCTCGCCCCAGGATTTACAGGACGAAAGTCCGCGCCCGATGCACCTGGTTTTGATCCCTTCCGCGCATGGCAACTCGTTACAAAACCTTGATCTGGTGGGTTTTGTGCATGGGTTATACTATGATGTGTACCGGCTTCCAAAGGGACACGCATTTGTAAAGAATGCGCTTTCTTACCTGCTAGGAGGAGCAAAATGAGCGAAATTACCCAACCTGTTGGACAACAAACGCAGCCAAAAACTTTATTCATCAGCCTGCGCGTAAAACTGATTGGCCTGCTGGCATTCCTGTTTATTGTTGCCTTTGCCTCCATCTTCTACTGGCTCGATGGATTCGTAACCGAGTTGGCGATGCAAAACCTGCGCCGCAACCTGCTGGCAACCGCCCAAACGGCGGCAGCCGGCGTCGATGGGGATGCCCACCAGGCATTGTTTGCGAGCGGCCAAATCGACGACACCACTTACACTCAGATTGCAGACTATCTGCGGTTGATCAAAAAGACCAACCCGCAGGCCTCCGGCGTTTACACCTACTTGCAGTTGCCCGACAAGCCCGATCAGGTGCAGTTGGTTGTCAGCGCAGCCCTGCCGCCCGGATCAGCGGCTGAACCGGTTGCCGCCAACAGCTCAATCGGCGAATGCCTGGTGCCATCCTATGCCCGGCCAGACCTGGGACAGGATTACAGTGACATTTCGCCGACCATGGTGGCAGGCATCCGCACACCCGGCGTCGAGAGCGAATTATGGACCGACGAATGGGGCGTTTGGCTCTCCGGGTACGCGCCCATCCTGAATTCCCAGGGCGAACCGGTTGGCGCGGTCGGCGTGGATATGTGCGCCCGTGATGTGATCCAGTTGCAAGAGAACATTCGAACCAACACCTCGATTGCGCTCGGCCTGACCCTGCTGGTATTGATTGTGGTGGTTTACCTGGTCGCAACAGGCATTACCCGCCCGGTCATGGAACTGACCCGCATCGCCAACCTGATCGGCGCTGGCGATTACAAGCAGGATTTCTCGCCCCTGTACGCGGTACGACTGCAAGATGAAGTCAACAAATTGGCCGGGGTGTTCGAACTGATGACCGGCAAAATCTATACCCGCGAACAAACCCTGAAGGCCCGCGTCGAACAACTCGAAATCATGATCGATGAGAGCAAACGCGACAGCCAGGTCAGCGAAATCGTGGATAGCGATTTCTTCCAGGAGTTGCAGGGGAAAGTCAACGATATGCGCGCCCGCTTCAAATCGCAGGGCGGCGAAAGCGCAGCCGACTAACCGCTACGCGCACAAAGAGGAGGCCACCCGCTATTGGGTGGTCTCCTCTTTTAAATACCTTGGGGATGTAAGGTGGTAACCGGGCGGCACTGGACGAGATAGAATTTTCCAGCCGAGAAGAGACACTCCAGATCGACCGGCCAGCCCTGGCAGGATTCCAGTTCGATGGCGGTTGCCGCCAATTGACGCAATTGGCCCTCGGTCAGGCACGCTTCCGAGCGCAGGGCGCGCGGGACAGGAACCTCGCAGCTCCCCGTTTCGCCGGCCACCGTCATCACCTGCTTCTCAGCAACCTGGCTCTCGAGCACTTCCAACCCATCCCTGGCAATCACATACAGGTCGGGAGTAACCGTGCCGCCCACCAGGCTTTCCCCCAAGCCCCAGGCGGCATTGACCAGGATGCGGTCGCGGCGTCCGTTGCGCACGTCGAGGCTGAAAACCACACAAGAAACGTCGGCGGGGATGAACTGCTGCACCAGCACCACCGGAATGATTTGCTGCTCCAGGCCATGCGACTGGCGATAAGCGATGGCGCGGGCGGCATGGATCGATGCGATGCAGTCTTCGACCGCCTCGGCCACCTTTTCCGCGCTGCGGACGTTGAGATAGCTTTCATGTTGACCGGCAAAGGAGGCGTTTTGCCCATCTTCGCCGATGGCGGAGGAGCGCACGGCGACCGCTGGCAATTGGCAGTTGACGGTTGCCAATCGGGCGTAATTTTCGGCCAGGGCGCGGCGTTCGGATTGGGTAAGCCGCCTTCCGCTTGGGAAAATACAGAAACCGGGCGGGACAGGCTGGCTGGCAGCCAATTTGCTCAGGTGAGCAGCCTTGCCGCCAACGAGGCGCGGGTCTTGGGTGGCGGGGGTTCCGAGCCAGGCGATGTTCATGGCGAGTCTCCTTTCAAGGCAGTTGTGCGACGCCCCTTCACTATAAAAGATGAACGATTCCGTTCGTGCCATCCACCTCGATCCATTGGCCGTCTGCGATGACCCGGGTAGCCAGGGATGTGCCCACCACGGCCGGGATGCGGTACTCGCGGGAAACAACCGCGCCGTGCGAAAGCAGGCCACCGGCGTCGCTGACCAGGCCGCCGGCAGTCAGGAAGAGCGGTGTCCAGGGCGGAGCGGTGGTGGTTGTGACCAGGATATCGCCTTTTTGCAGCCGATGGGCATCCGACAGGTTGAGGATGATGCGGGCGCGTCCGCGCACTTTGCCGGACGAGCCAGGTTGTCCGCGCAGAGTGGATGGGTTTTCTGCTGAAACAGGAGATTGCCAGGGAGCTACAGAGTCGCTGTCGGCCACCCAGGTGCCGGTGTAACGGGCCATGCGCCGGGCATCGGCAGAGTAAAGTCGCAGCGGGGACAAAGGCCGGGTGCCCAGATCCAAAGGCGCGGGGTAGTCTGCCCAGGATTCCTGCTCCAGCCGCCGATTCTGGGCCAGTTCCGCGAGATTCAGGCCAGGGTTGGCGCCCAAGGCCCGGACATCATCCACCTTGAGATAAAAAACATCCCGAATCTCATGAAGCTGGCCGCTGGCTGCGAAACGTTTGCCAAATTCGCGGATGACGCGCCGGACGAGGCCGAGACCGTTGAAATCGATGTAGTAGGTATGGTCCTCGCTCATACGCAGGGCGGATTGGGCCGCGGCGAGCAGCGTCTCGAAGCGCTCACAAACAACCAGCGGATAGTGACTGAGCGCCTCGCGGGCAACGGCAATGGCGGCTTCACGCTCGGCAGCGGTTTCAGCCAGATGAGCAAGCATATCGGTGTCGGGCTGGGAGATGTAGCTTTTCAGGCTGGTGAAAACCGGGGCAGGGTTTTCATCCCAGGAGGGATAGCCCCAATCCCACAGATCGGTGCGCAGGCCGTAGGCTTGCAGGAAGTTTTCGAGAGCGGCCTGGAATTCATTGCCGCCGGGAACATCGGGCAAACGCGGCAGAATGTCTTCAGTGGGGGCAGTCAGGATCAGTTCAGCGACGGCGGGATGCTGGCGGGCAAGGCGGCTGAGCTGCCAGAGGGCGCGGCCAATTTGCAGGGTTTTGTTGTCGAAGCCTTGCAGCAGGCGGTGGGCATCGAGGGCAGTCGCACCGCTGAACAGGTCGGTATAGTATTGTTCGAATTCATCGAGAGCAAACCACATCGGCGAACCCATCAGGTAGTGGATTTCATACAGTTTGGTTGTCCAGCGCAGGGTGTCATCGAGGTGCTGGAGCAGGTCGGGCATGGCGGCGTTTTGCAGGTCAAAGGTTTGCCAATTGCGCCAGAGGTCTTCGAGGGCGGGCCTCCATTCTTCTTGCCAGGTTTCTTCAAGATGAGCGCAGATTTCGCTCATGGTTTCACGGTGGCGGCGCGCGCGGGCATTAACTTCATCAGGGGCGCCGCTAAAAACCAGGTAACGGGTATAGTTGTAGCCGTTGAAGACCCGGTCAGCGCGGCCAACAATCGCTTCGGCATAATGCTCGATGACGCGCCCCCGCCCTTCCCCGGCACAGGGAGCAACGACGCTCAGGAACATGGGCGTGATTGGATGCGGGGTATGCTCGCGGTCGCGCGTCCAGTGGTGTTGCTCGTCGGCAGGGTCGGCCCAATAAACGGGAAAATCTGCCGGAGGTGAAATCTTGCGCTCATCACTGGCCGGGGAAACTTGGACATTGAAAGGGGATAAACGAAAGGTAGTTTGCATGACGGGACTCCTGTTTGTTTTCCATCGCACCCGTTAGGGTATGACCCTATGTTACAGGAGAGGCTTTTTTCAAGCTATGCAATCTGTCGCAGCAAAGCTGAGAAATGTGTCACAACAAAACTGGGAAAAATGCCCGGAAATAAAAGAACGGAGAAGC
>JAEWVF010000051.1 GCA_023459215.1 Chloroflexota bacterium | reverse complement strand
GGTTGGGATGGGGTGGTTTCAGACCGCTCTCGCAGACCCTGCATTTTCTCCCACTGCGCAGAAGAAAACGTCGCAAATTTCCTGAAAATACTTACGAAAAGGGGTTGCATAGGCAAAAAATAGCTTTCTTTGGAGATATTTATCCCACTTGATCCTGGCCTGCGAGAGGGATAAGCCTTTCTGATGACCTTTGTCCATTGCCACGGCAGTTGGGCAACCGGCGGGGTTCGTTTCGGGTGTAACCGCCAGATATGGCGGTCAACGTTTGCGAGCGCGCCCGGCATATTTGGCGGCGCTTTCCCGCTCGCAGAGCTTAAGTCAAAAAAATTTTCGGTTCCTTGGGCAATTCCGAGCCGACAGTTTCTACACTTTTTAAGCAGGCTGCGCACAGCGGATAAAAGCGTACGCTATCTTTTTCAGCATTGAGCACCTTTTCCAGCTTGTTCTGTAATAGGACAAGTTCCTTGTCTGTCACAAATAATTCGAACAGACTATATTGCGTCCACTGCCCAAAACCACTCAATATTTTATGTACTTTATTGCGTCGCTTGTCAGATGGCATATCATAAGCCACGATATAAAAATGCGTCTCACTCATTTTATCTCACCTTGAAGGGGATGTAACTGCCAATTTCGCCATCCAGCGATTTGGCAAGCAGCCGCGCTTGCAGTTCGATGCAGCGCCGGTACGTGGCCTTGTATTTGAAAACCGGATGTTCGATTTCAGTACTCATGCGCTCCTCAAATTTTTCTAGGAAAGTGCGCCGCGCCCCATCTTTTAATCGAAAAGCCCCCAATTCGTCGATGAAATCACCCTCCTGCAAAATGCGATTATTGACCAGGGTCAGCACCACCGAATCGACCACCGGAGCGCGGAACTCCTCCATCAGATCGAGCGCGAGAGATGGTTTGCTGTATTGCGATGAGTGCAGGAAACCGATGTAAGGATCAAGCCCGGTCGTTTGCAAGGCAGAGGCTGACTGGTGCATCAGCAGGGTGTATCCATAGGAAAGGATGGCGTTAACCGGGTCACGAGGCGGACGCCGCGAGCGCGTTTCAAACCCCAGTCCTGTGTCGCTGCGCACCAGCCGGCCAAATGCCTCAAAATATTCTGCCGCAGCTGCACCTTCGTAACCGCCCAACGTTCCCCAACTGCTGCCTTTTTGCGGCCTGGATGGATCAATCGGCGCTTCGCCGTTATGGACAAGTTTTTCAAGCTGCTGCAAGATGCTGCGCAGGCTTTCGGCGGCATCAGCCACATGCTCATCGTTCAGGCGACGATTGCTTCGCAATAGTAGGGTACGCAGGTTATGAGTCTTACCTATCACAAACTGTCGCGCCAACCCGAAACTGCGTGCGGGATCATGATAAGCTCGAAACTGCGCCAGGCGCAGCAAGCTATTTTTTGATTCTGACGGCACCACCCGCGCCCGAAAGTTGCCAAACATATCCAGGAAGGTGATGTGCGCTTTCTGGGCGGTAAGCGCTGCCAGGGCAGGGGCCGTCAAGGTGCTATCGCCAACGATAACCACCTCGCTGACTTTGATAGCAGGGATCTCGATCTTGCGGGCAGGCTTGTTCTCCTTCTTGTTTTCTGGAATGCTGACAATCAGCGTTTCGCCTTCCTTTTTAACAATGGAATAGGGTTCGGTAACATAAAGGGTGGTCATGGGCTATCCCCTTTCAGGATTTTGATTTCGCGTGGCAGGCAGATTGGCTCCAGCGAACAATCACGGCATTTGTTATAGTTTTGCAGCGGTGGGGGTAATTGCCCGCCAGCGACAATTTCGTGCGCCCGGCGGATGCTTTGCACTGTTCGCTCTCTTAGCGCCGGAGTGATCTCCACCTCTTCGCGATGGCGCGAACCAAAGTAGAAGATATAACCCTTGGGACTGACGCCGCCGGTTCGTTCGGCCAGGCACAAGGCCTGTGCACAAAGTTGAATATGATCATTGAGCCATTTTCCCATCCGTCCCTTCTTGTATTCCACTGGGATCATCGCTCCAATACTATGTTGTCCGGCCAGCCGTGCGCCGCCCTTGCCGAACGGAACAACGCCTTGTTGTTCGACGATATCCGCAAAGCCGGCGATCATCAGTTCATCTGACCAGACATACAAGCGACGATGGCTAATGGTTTCGCCCTCGCGGCTGCTGCCCGGCTGGTGAGCATTTTCATGGCGTAGCGTCCCCTCCAATACATGCGCATTGATCTCCATCTCGCCGCGCACATGCATCAGGAAAAAGCGCCGCTCACAATATTCAAGTTGGTTGAGCATCGAGAGTGGCAGGTATTCGGCTTGATCATTCATCGAATGGCTCCAAATCCTGTATAATTAAAGGTAGAGGTGTTTATGGAACAGATCACTATTCAAATCAAAGATAAGTCGAAAGCGCGGGCTTTGGTTAGCTTTCTGAAAACCCTGGAGTTTGTCGAGAATGTCTCCAGCGGTAATCTGCGGGTTGATAAAGCAAACGTTTCGAAAGATGCTGAATTTCTGGCTTTGGCCGGTTTATGGGCTGGCAGAGATATTTCGCTGGAAACGCTGCGGGGCAAAGCATGGCCAGGGCGCACATGATCTTGCTGGACACGAACATCCTGATCGAGTTTTATAAAGACAATCGCGAGGTTCGGAGCACTTTAGAAATCCAAGGTGCTTCAAACCTGGCCATCAGCGTTATCACCGCTGGCGAGTTATATTTTGGCGCTCGCGACAAACGTGAAATGCGAAAAATCGAAAAGCACCTGTCTTTGATTGAGCAAATTCCGCTTGATGCTGAAATAACCAGTTTGTTTCTTGACCTGCTACGTCAATATGCTCTTAGTCATCGCTTGAACATTCCTGATGCGTTGATTGCGGCAACCGCTGTCCTTAATAATTTGCCGCTTTACACGTTGAACATCAAAGATTTTCAATATATCCCCGGGTTGGACCTGTACCAACCGCAGCCCACAAAAAA
Source organism: Chloroflexota bacterium (assembly GCA_023459215.1). Lineage (GTDB taxonomy): Bacteria > Chloroflexota > Anaerolineae > Anaerolineales > Villigracilaceae > UBA8950. Next base: position 83,041 of record JAEWVF010000051.1, on the reverse strand, counting down.
CTGAAATCCCCAATCTAAAACTGAAAGCTTATATTCGGCTGGTCATACCCATGCCCTGGGTGGTTTTGCGTCCCAGGCCGGTATAAAAAGCCAGGTCGGCCAACAGGTGCAGGGCGCGGGCCAGCCGCCCATCCTCTTTTTGGTTGCGGATGAACTCAAAACGCCCAACCGCGCCCAGTTGGGTTTTGTTGTGCAGGGTTATTCGCTCGGTGCGTAAGTCGAAGGTGCTGAAAAGCAGGTTTTCAGCGGCATAGGATTCAATAACCTTGGCTTGTCTCTGGCCAAGGAATGCTTGCTCTGAGTTTTGTTGGATGGCGTCCCAAGCGCGCGCCAGGCTGCCAAAGACCAGCGCTGGGGTGGGCATGGTTGCTACCAGATTGTCTTTCCAACCGAAAGCGGTTGGCGTATGTAATTGGAAGGTAAACTTTGCCGGCGCAGGTTCGTCGAGCCTTTTTTGTAGTTCTTCAAGATCGACATACCCGGCCCAGGGGTGACTGCCTGGCGTTGTCAGTATCTCGCTAACAAGAAAATTCGCATCGCCAATGCGAATAGTGGGCAGGCTGCCGCTGCCCAGAAAACGATCCAGGAAAGCGCGGAAAAGCACATCATCCAGCATGGTCACTCGCAGCCAACACTGCCAGCCCTCGCGCAAGTACAAACCCGCCATTTCGCTTTCTGGTTGTTTTCTGCCTGGTTGCTGTCGTTGTGGCAGGCCCAAAATTGGGCTGACTGTGAACGGTTTTCGGGCATTGGCATCGTGTAATTGCTCTGCCAGTTCTGCATCCATTGCATGGATCAGGCCGAGGAATGCCGCATGAGCATGTTGCCCGCCCCAGTGGTTAAGCGTAACGTTATGCTGGCTGGTAAGTTTGATGACGGATGAATAGAGTGTGGTCATGGGTTTTGGGAAAGAAGCCTTACGGGGGTTTAAGTCCCGTAAGGCTGGACTGGATTAGGATGGGAAAGTGTAGCGCATGTGAGCGGGCAAAAAGATGGGATTGCTGCGATTGGGAATCTCAGCTTTAAGCCATTCGGTTTCCAAGCGTGCGTTTTCAACCAGACTAGATGGTGGCATGGAAATCAGATCGTAAATCTTAAAATTGCCAGGTACATCCAGCGGATTGAGCGGCAAACTGGCAGTCTGTTCTTTTTCAACAGAAATCGGTTTTAGTTCTGCCTCGCCGAGCATTTCTACTTGTGCTTTACTACGCCACAAACCCATGCGCACCCATTTTGGGGCTTTAAGTGTATTGATGTGCAGAATGGCGAATTCGAAGATGCTTCCCACCGCGATCTCTTTGGCGCGTCCGAAAGATGGAAGGTTGCGACTGCCGGGCAACATCTCAACGTGGTAGGCATTATTCGCAAATTTGAATGTCACCATCTGGTAACGTATGTCTACTCCACGAGCTGGGGTAACATAAATCCCCAGGGTATTCAACTCGCTCAATTCAGACGCATAGGATGGCGCTTGTTGCGCCTGGAAATATGGCGCATTAGCTAACCCAAGGGCATAAGTCAAGGCGTAGTTGTGCAGATACCGCCCGGTTTCATACAGCCGCCCCACTTCCCGCGTGGCATAAAACAGGTTTTCGTGAAAGGTCAGCCGATACAGGGATAGGCGCATAACGCCTCCTATTTCTTCTTGCCGCTGGATTTGGCAACCCACGCTTGATGATAAGCCTGGCTATCGGCGAAAGCCTTTTTGAGCAGGTTCTTCATGCTGGCATCGCTGGCGCTGACCGCTGAGACCTCACTCAACAAACCTTCAAGTTCCTTGCCTGTGATAAGTTGGTCAACGACCACACCATCCGCCTTGAGCAATTGCGGGATAATTTCCTGGGCAGCAGAGATCACGGCTTGCGGGTCAATTGGGTCAGGCGGATTGATTTGACCTTGCATTTTTAAGGCATCATAGAGTTTTTGGGTAAAAAGCAGGTTGGAGAAAATCTCGCCATCGGCCAAAACCACCGCCACAATATGATTTTGCATCCGTCCGGTGCGGGTGGTCTGCGCCCCATAGCGTTTGGCGCGCTGAATGTTGTTCAAAACATACAGGAACAGGTTTTCGGTCAGATCGCGGGTGGTGATGACCGAAGGGAAAATCACCTGCGGGGAAACATGGTCTTGTTCGTTAATCCGGCTGGTCACATCGCCGTGCCGAGTCATCGTGCCATCTTCGTAGGGCGCATTCAGGGTAAAAGCCTCGTGGCTGTGTTCGTAACTGCTCAACGAATAGGCCGTGTCGGTGATGACTTTCGATTTTTCCGAACCTGCATCGCCGATGGCAAAACCATAAGAGATGCAATCCGGGCATTGGGTGCAGAATTTAACGTTGTAATCGCAGATCGGCAGGCCATCCGCCCCAGTTTCTTTTTTCTCGTTGGCTTCCTCGCCGCTGACCAAACCATAGCGCCGCAAGAGCTCCCGCCCCACCAGGCGTTCCGGCGTGGATTGCTTGCGCTTGAAAATCGTCAGGCGGGTCATCGGACTTTTATCCGCCTCGCCGCTGTTAACACGCGCTGTGTTCAATTCACCGTCGGTCTGGAATAGCGGGTACGAATCGGTGACGCGGACGGTGATGATGTGAGCGTAACGCCCCATCGGCTTGCCGGGAACTTGTGTATTGAACCAATCTTGTTTTAGTGTAGACATGAAAAATTCTCCTTTTTATGTTTTGAGTTTGTCATTGCGAGCCACATTTTGGCGAAGCAATCTCCCGTATAGCGGACATACCTTAGCAGTAAGGCTCACCGTTTAGTTGGGGATTGCTTCACTCGCAATGACATTGGGTTATTCTTCGGTTTCTTTTTCGGCTTGTTCGCGTTCGGCCTTATCTTTAGCGGCCTCATCAAGGTAAATCACCTCGCAGGCATTTTTTAGCAAATTCAACTGCTTGCCCCGCAAGGCGCTTTTATCCCCACGAAAAACGCCGAAAAAGATGTCGCTTACAAAGTGACTGACAAATTCTCGCATAGCGGTTTGCTGGCTTTCACGGGTGCTGCCGCGCGGGGGGAAAGCCAGTTGTTCGCGGTAAGCGCGGTCAATAAAGGCGTGGAGCGCGCCATAAACCGCATCTGTCAAAGCATCTGGTGTGCCAAACATTTGGGCATCGGCATCCAGAATGGCGCGGGCGGTTTTGCTGACCGGTTGCAAAATACTGTTGCTATTCCATCGTTTGGCGCGATAGAACTGCCGGTAGAGTTGGGTAAGTTCCCTGGCGTGATTAGTCATGGGGTCATCTCCTAAATGGGTGATATATTGCAAATATTCGGCGATTTTCTTGGCTGGCAGGGGATCAATCTTCGGTTTCTGTTTTCTCTGCCATTTTTTGAGATAGTGGAAGGCATACAGCGGCGATTCTGCCAGCGCCCGCGCTGTGGCGGGAATATCCTGCCAGCGGTAGTCAAAACCACCCGCGCCGCTGCTGGCATTGGCATCCACGTGAATGAAATAAGACGCCAAAAGCCTTTGGGCTGCCGGTAAAACAAGGTCAACGTTCAGGCGCGTTTTCCCGCCGGTCAGGTATTGGATGGCGGCATGGGGCGCGTCCAGAAAAACCGTTTCGTTGATTTCGCCCGCTTCAAGCAGCGGCGGGGTGGATGCTTCGCTAGCAACCACCTTCACATCCAGGCACAACGGCAAAATCAGGCTCAATAGTGCCGGGTGAATCCAGGCCTCCGCGTCTTTTGGTTCCCGGCTCGGCGGCGGCACACCGATAAAGTCAAAGGTCACAGTTTCGGTTTCCGGGAAGTGCAGGCGTACATAACGATCATTGGCCGGGTCAGGCGGGTTGCTGAACATGAATTCCTGTAAACGCTGTAAGGTTTTTGGTGAAAAATCTGCCGCGCCAGTTTCTTTATCCACCAGTTGACCGCGCAAATCGGTAATACTTGGGCGTTTCATCTGGTTGGTAATGCTGCGAACAATTTCCAATGTCTCAGGCGTGAAAAAGTACATTGGGTAGAAAAACAGATAGCGAACCCGCCGTTTTTCAAAATCGCCGCCGCTGGCCGCCGAACGATTCATCAAAATTTGTCGCAGCATCATCTCCATGCTGCAAATCGAGCAAATATCGCGGATGGCATCAGACCCATTCAGTGGTTTTTTGTTGCTGTAAACTTGCGGGGCAAATAAAACCGCCGCTTCACGCTGCTTATCTACGCGTAAAGATGATGAGCACAGGGCGCAAACCTGGGTTGTGCCGCGCCCTTTGCGTTTGGCGCTGGAATAACGGTTTAACTCGGTTTGCATCGCAGAACGCAAGTCAGGTTTCCCGCCAGAACTACTAATGGTCAAATTTTGGTGGATATAGCTGCGCAAGTCATCCCAATCATTGAAACCCATGGATTGCGCGGTGAGTTCTCCCTGCGCAGCCTTGCTTAACTTCATCGCCCATGCTTCTGCCTTATCTTTTACGTCTTCCGGCGACAATCCGCCATGTTTCTTGATGTAATACCCGGCGGCAAAATACCAGTGATACCCTACGCCGCCAGCGCGGTTGTCACGCGGCACGGCCTTGAAATCATCTTCCAGTGCGCTCAAACCCATCTCGGACAGCAAAAAACTACCTGTTTGGAAATCTGGTAATCGTTCTTGTACCTGTTTTTCGGCCAAAAAACACCATTCGGCCAACTGGTCAACTCGCAAATCATCCGGTAAATCCAGGTCTACATGAGCAGGCATCCATTTGCCCTCTTTCATTTTGGTAAACCTTTTTCCCGCTGATGGTTTTTTACCGTCCTTGATCACCCGAAAAGTCGCTTTTTGACCGATTTCGATGAATTGGGGCAACTCAAAGAACAGCCAGTAGTAGTCGGCGTATTTCATTCCCTTTCCATCGCGCCGAATTCCATTTTGATTTTTCGCCAACTCTGCGCCAACCATTGTTTTGATATGTTCGATGGTTTTTTCAGCGACAGTTTCAACGGCAGGGGCAGGCGTAGCTTGTTTTTTATGCTCCAAATAGATGACTCCGCTGGGAGCGTAGAGCAGCGGCACACGGAATTCCCCTGCCATCTCTTTGAGAGTAGCGTTTTGAATGAAATTGGTCAACACGCCGCGATTATCGGCAATGTGATGGTAAGTTAATCGCGCCATGCCATTGCTCAGAGTGGTAATGTCTTCTTGTAAACCCTGATTCGTCACTTCTGGCGGAGTTCTGAAAACATAAGCCAGCAAATCCGAAAGATGGCTTAAGTCCTCTGCCAAAACACGCTGGGTTCTTTCCAATCGCAAATGCGGAAAAACGCTCAAATTGCGCATCGTTCCCCAACGCACCTGGGTATTGCAGGCTACATAAATCAAATCGTGGATGACCGCCCCCGTGCCGCCCATCGGCTCCAGGAATTTATCCAGCCCCAAAATTTCACACCACTTTTGGAAAATCCCCTCGATAACCGGCATTTGCGCCTCACCGATGGCTCTATCATGGCTGAAGCCGGCCTCTTCCAGTTCGAGCTCAACGTTGGGCAGTTTCAGGAAATCATGCAAAACATACCCGGCAATAAACACGCGCCGCGCCTCGTCATTGTACAGCCGAAACTGTGACGCTCCCCAGGTTTTCAGCGTCCGCGCCAAATGCAGGACGGGGAACAGTCCATTGATTAGGTGCGCCCGCATGGACTGGTCTTTGATATAGTCATCCACTCGCGTTTTGCCCTGCCGCAAGTGTTCTTCGGCAAAAATGCCACCTTTGGCCGCTTCGCAGCCCAATTTATCTGAAAGCGGCGCGGCGACATGCTCGACAAATTGAGCCATTACCTCGTCGCCCTCCCAAAGTTTGCTGACTACGTCCCGCAGCAATGCCGCAAAAAGTGGGACATCCGCAATTTCGGCTTTTTGCTCTGATGGTGAAGTAGATTCATCCTCAGGCGCATCTTCGAGCAGTTCAGCAGACTCTACTATATCTGTCATGTGACCTCCGTTAATCGGTTTCTTTGTAATCACCGTATTTCAAAAAATGGTTGATTTCTGTCAGGCGGTTGCCAGTCTTTTCACGTTCACATAGGCTTAACTCCTGATTTTCAGCAAATCACTGCTCCCCCGCCAGAATGAACATTGAGAAATTTCAGACGGGATTCGAGCATCAGGGCGATTCGCCCAAAGGCGACAGTTCCGCTGCGATAATCGCGGCTGTAATACTCATAAAGTGGGAAAAGCATCGGTAAATGGAACTCTTTTTTGATTTCGAGCGGCGTTTTTCCTTCAAACAATAGAACTACAAAGTCTTTTTGTCGCAGTTGTTTATTAATCATCACTCTATCGGGGAAATCGGGTTCCAATTCAAAGCCGGATAGGGCGCGCACAACACCAAATTCATTTTCACCGGCTCCCAACATATCCCTGTTCAACTGGAATTTGACGTTTTGCCGTTCCGCTCCAACTCCCAGCATTTTGAAAAAAGCCAGTGGCTTTCGGCCTTCAAAAATCTCGGTTTTTAAGCCCGCTTTTTGAGCGGCGGCGTAAAAAGCGTCTTTTCCCAAGGCTTCCAGGTTGTACCCGGCTATCATGCGGAGCATATCGGTGTTCTTGAATTGCTCCCAATGGTTTTGTTCGTTTAAATCCAGAATGCAACAGGGGAAACTATCGCCGCCGCGAAAAGATAAGGCTTCATCCCAAATGACAGGGGGTTTCTCGTTTTGGAGGCTGTTAAACCGTGAATAAAACAACTCGGTTTCAAAGGTTTTCTTATAACGTTGTTCCAACCTTGTAAATGTTTCTTTGTATTGCTCACGAATAGTTTTATGGCGCAAGCCCTGCAAGATTCGAATCGTTTGCATTTGTCCCCAGCACCGGGCATAGTGCCGAAAATCTGTGGTTGGCGGGTATGCCTTGCCTATGGCCTCGTTAAACTGTTGGCGATCAATCGTGGTATTTTCAACCAAAGGCGGAGTTGGGTTCTCTTCACTTGGGGTAAAGAGTCGTGATGCAATCCAATTAGGCACCAGGGCATAGGCAACATAGTCTTTAAACTCGTATTCTCTTCCATCTCTTTGATAGCCTGAATGTCGTCCTAACCGGCCTAATCGCTGTAAAAAGGTGCCGCCGTTGAGACCTTCAAAAACCAAAAAGTTGATTTGGAAATCCACCCCTACGTCAACTGTCGATGTTCCGATAAGCAAATCAGCTGCATAAGAATCTCTTTTCCCAGATTGGGATGTCAAACCTGTATTCGACTTTACCGTTAATCCATGTTGCTGGAAAACTGGCTGGATTTTTCGCAAAAGCCGGTCAGCCACAGTCACGGAATTAACAATGATTGCGCCTTTGGCGTTTGGCGTCCTTTCCCTGAAAAACGGCAGGATAATATCTTCCAGGTGGGCATCCACCCAATTCTCAACTTTGTTTTCGGCTTCGATGTTGATTTCTGCTGGATATAAAATTCTTCGCCATTGGGCAGGATCACCTTCAGTGGCATATTCTCCTTTGATTTCAGGATGAACATTCAACCCTGAGTTTTGCAAATACTTCATCAGCAATTCGCCGGGAGTGGCCGAAAGGAACAAGAATTTGTGGCGATTGGCCTTGCCGCCGATTTCGTTCATAAACAATAGGGCATTTAAAACGCTAACAATTTGCGGGGCTTCAAAAATATGGAATTCGTCAAAAGTTAATTGACTCACCAAACTTGTTATTTGCGCAGCGTATCCGTCAGGAGTTTCTTTAGGGAAACGATAAAACTGGTGCATAACATAGTGAAACATATCCGGGTTTGTCAAAATAAAATCTTCGTTCTTCAGGACGCTCATCAAAGCATCCCCACGCCGGGTAAAACCAGTTTCATCCATAATCTGGTCAAGTTTCAGCCCGTAAAGTATTTCAGGACGCACATCGGCATTCCAACAATTTTTTGTCTTTTCAAAATTGCCGCGTTGGTCTTCAATCAGCGCATTGGTAGGATACATGGTCAGCATTTTCCAATGCGCTCCGCCTTTGACAAGAATGGGGAGTTGCCCAGCCAAACTCTTCCCATCCCCTGTCATCGCCGTATTGAAAATCACATCTGTCTCGCCTGCGGTCAAGGTAAGGTAGGTATCCAACTGGTGCTGAGATAACCTCCAGTCTTTGGGTAATTTTTCTTGCAAAGCGGCAGGAATTTCTTCTTTATTTGCCAACTTTGAAAACACCGGTAATGTTGTAATTCTCATTCAGGTATCTCCGCTCTTCCAACCTGGGCCAAATTTTCCGGCTCACCCCCGCCCCCCTTGCTTGGCCGGTTACTTCCATTATACAGAGAGACTTACCCACATGAATGCACCACCCGGCTGCGAACAGGGATTATTCAACAAAAAAACCGTAATTGCGCGCCATGCCCTCGACCCTGCGCTCCATTTCGCGGCGCAGTTCCTGTCCGCCCCAAACAATGCATCCCTCTCCATAGGCCAGCAGCAACCGTCCTGCCTCCCAAATATCATCGGTAAAACCGCGAACACAGGCCCTGCCATCCGCTTGGCGGGTGATCTGTGTCTCGGCGAAGTGATGGCTAATTTCACCGCGACCAATTTCCGGGGTTAGTTCGTACTCAACCAGGTAACGAGGCGGGGTGCGAAAACGCTCTGGGAAGACTGTCGGCCACAGTTTGAGCGCCTCATCTTCCTGAATATAAGTCAATCGAAAACGGATATATTCCGGTTCGCCGCCAGGAAATTCTTGTGGTTCGCGCTTGAGCATCCAGGCGCGTAAATACCAGTGCCCATCCTGGTATTTCAGGTGAATGGGGGAGACTTCAAAATACACTGGCAGGTTATCTTTGTACCGTGGGGAAAGATAACGAAATGAAAGTTTGCGGCGCTTCTCTGTTGCTTTTTGCACTGTTTCCCAAACGCGAGTCGAGATGTTTCCTTTGTCAACAAACTGCCGCATCCCGATAACCGGCGATTCGGGCTGGCTTTCGAGCAGCCGGCGGTTTTCAGATGAAAGCCGCCCAATTAATTCATTCAGCAAATCACGCAGGTAAACTCGCTCTCCCAACCCATTGCCAAAATCACGCGCAAGAAGTGCCAGTCCACGTAAGCTATCCTCTCCAAGAGTCAGGGCGCCAAATGGTCCAGGGTCGTCGAGAATATATAAATGGTTTTTGGGGTCAAAGTGAAAATCGGCCAAAAATCGATCCCGCAATCTTTCGCGGTCGTGCTTAAACGCATCTCTGCGGGCGCCAGGATCTGCAGGATAACAATCTTTGCCCAGGGTCTTCTGAACAGCCTCGATAAGTTCCAAGGCGGTGGCCGGCGCTTGCTGCAAATGTTTCAAAAGCAGCAGTGTTCTCAAGAAAGCTCCCCAATCGGATGCTCTTTTTGGCATAAAAGCTCCTCATCCAGATGCTCATGAAAATTCGAGCCTATCAAAGAGTCTAGCATGGTTTACCAGAAACAACGATTAATTTCTTGAATTTTATATTGCATCTTTTCAAAATAGGTTTCGGAAAAACTTGGCCAGGGTTGCGGCTCATTCATATCCATATGTATAGAAACAACATTGTTGAGAAAGTGATTGACGCAAATATGATTCTTCATGAACCAATTTCAGGTTGTAATTCCCCTTATATAGTGATCAAACTTTTCTTTCCACCAGCTTTGCCCGAACATATTCGTGCTTTTACCCAAAATGCCGGAATGGATGAAGGGCAGACGCTTATTTTCCGTCTGGCTTTTGCTTTTTCGCAAGATATTCGATCGCGTCACCTTGGAGAAACCGTTTAAGATAAGGGGCGTAATGCCGCGCGCGCAGGTAGACCAGGCTGTCTTGCTGGTATTCGCCCGTGAATCCATATCCGCTGGCGGAGGAGCCGGTTGAGGTGGTTATAACTCCCCTTCGTTACACTCAGGGCAGGCTCAGGGTCGTAGGTCTGGGCAAAGGTCACTGCCCCGGTTTGGTCGCTCAGTTGGCCCTTCGGCAGAGCCGAGAGCATCGGAGAGGAAGTACTCGACGGTGTTAGGTGCTCCGGTGTCAGGTGTCAGGTCAACTTGAGCAATGCGGCCAGCCCCGTACAGGTACTCATGCTCTCCATCCGAGAGGGCCTGGGTCAAACCTGTATTCAGGCCTGCATTGAGCGAAGTCGAAATGTCCATTGTGAAGGTGGTGGTCGATCCACTTACAGTTTCCTGAAGCCGGTCGCCCTGCCCATTGTAACGGTAACTGACCGTAGAAGATGGTCCGATGCCCGTGGAAATAGAGTTGTTTCAAGGAGAACATACCGATTCAACATTATCTATTCCTTGCCAAAAACCCGTTAATGCCGAGACGCCCGTATATTTATCGTTCTGAAAAGTAAGGACATAGGTTTTATGTCCTACTACGCGTATATCGATATATTTCATATAAACCACAAAATTTCCATTTCCAACAGCTGATGTTAATATAGATGAGTGTTCAAAACTTCCAAATTGTTCAAGGGTACTCAAAACATTATTTCTACTCATCCCAGGTTTTAGGAGTTCACAGAAAATATGACGTTGACGATTAGCCATTGTTTGAATGTTGAAAAGAAACAAAAACACAATGACACTCACTGTTGTTATTACCAAAATAAGGAAAAAACAAAATTGTTTTTTCATGTTGTTATCTCATTCCATGCGGAGGAGCCTTTAGATTTGTTCGAATCCATGCACCCGGACTGGTAAAGACATGCCCCGTAGCATCTTGCCATTCTGAATCACACTCTGCCTGCCATATTCGAAGCAGTGCGTTCCAATCAGCACGCAATATTTGGCCAAGTTCCATTCCCACATTTGACAAATTCCAATCCTCCCTTGTCGCACCCGAAGGTGGAGGAGGCGAGTCGTCAAGAAAATTTATCTCTTCCCAATCATTTGGGTTATCGTGATACCAGTTTGCAAACCTAGCTATGCTTAAATCTTCATCATAGGTGAGAGCTACGTAGAACCAAAAATGAAAAGCTTGGTTAGCTGTCTTGTCCCAATATTCTTCTTTCCAATCCCCTCTCTTTGAGTCAATCCAGTTTTGCGTACCACCCCAATTCGGCACTTCACGACTTTGTTTATAAGGTAACCAATCATAACCTAGCCAATAAGTGAAATTGGGGTTACCAATTTGCAGTGGCAGCGGTTTTCCATTCAGATCAAACCCATCAATAGTGATGGTAAGTGCCCACATCATGCCTCGAATATTATTATCAAATAAGGGAAGAGCGTAATCCACATAACGCGCAAATCCTTCCACGGGTAATAGGCCTCCTGCTCTGACTTCTTCCTTAATGTTATTACCCACTTGCTTTAATTGCAACGCTCTGTCAGCGCAAATCGGGTCGTTACTATCAAAGCAACTCATCGGAAATCTTTTATACCCTGATGGATCTGTAAAATTCACCGGATTCCCGTCGGTGTAATTCCATCTATTGAACGACAGCGGACGGTTGGCATCGCCGCTCCAGGTGTCGCGGGTCAGGAAGCGGCCCATGCCGGGGGCGTAGTGCCGCGCGCGCAGGTAGACCAGGCCGTCTTGTTGGTATTCACCCGTGAATCCGTATCCGCTGGCGGAAGAGCCGGTTGAGGCGGTTACAACTCCATAGGGATCGTAGGTCTGGGCAAAGGCTACTGCTCCGGTTTGGTCGGTCAGTTGGCGCACCGAGCCGAGAGCGTCGCCTAAAAAGTATTCAGTATCCAGTGTATCCATGTCTAATTGGGCAATGCGGCCAGCCCCGTACAGGTACTCGTGCTCTCCATCCGAGAGGGCCTGGGTCAAACCTGTATTCAGGCCTGCATTGAGCGAAGTCGAAATGTCCATTGTGAAGGTGTGGTGGTGACTCCATTCACGGTCTCTTGCAGGCGGTCGCCGAGGCCATTGTACGCGTAAGTCACTGTTCTCTGTGGGCCAGTGATGGAAATCAGGCGGTTGGCAGCATTGTAGGTGTAGGTATTAACTCCGTCCGAGAGCAGATTGCCGTTGTTGTCGCAGGTGTAGGCGATGCATCCAGCGATGGTCAGACGTGTATCCTTTCCTGCCTGCTCAATCTTTAAAAACTGATGTTGTCATGTAGATTTGCAGTATGTGTAAGAAAAGGTTAAGGGCATGTTGAGATATCACCCCAATCAAGTTCAAAAAATCTTATTGAAAGTGCATTAGGTAAGCTCGGGCTAAAAGATTGACTTTTGAAATCATGCCAAATAATAAGATAAAAAGTGCGAACATATTCGCTTGGCAACAAGATTTGAATGCAACTTGTTCCACGGTAATAATAGTCATGGCCAGAAACTTGGCGAAATGGATTTATTAGCCAACCGTCTTCCAGCAAATATGAGCGATAATATTCGGAAATATACTCGGCGGGCATTTCAGATGCGACTGCCATGCGCATCCAGCGACCATGTCCCATATAGGCTGTCGGTTGTATTCCAACAGACGATTTTTTCTCCAAAACAGAATTAGGAGGTAGATCAGGAAGGCTACGCTCTATACCCTCATTAAGCGCATCAAATAAGGGAATGGTATCAATCTCTTTGGCGCGAAACTCTTCATATGGCTTAAGAATGCCAAAAATATAATACACATATAGTGCGCCTGCGATTGCAATACATGAAGATAGAATAAGTATTATCTTCAGAATCAGGCTGGTTAGATTTTTCATTTTGATGTTCCAGTGATTATGTTTACAAAATATACTAGATTGGCTTCATAGTGGCTAAGCCCAGATTTCGCCGCTACTTCTCTCGAAATTGATTTCTCAGGATATTTTCCAAAGCAAAATGAGCCGTTAAACTTGCCTGGGTTAACATCGAAGTAGTCATTATTGTGATGTTCATCATAATGGATATACGGCGATTCATCATCTCCAAATAATTCGCAAAAGGTCCACTTATCAGTAGTAAGTGACCATGCTCCACTCCTGATAAGTGGAAGAGAATCCTGTGTACCAAAAAACGACCACAATGTATCAATATTTCCCATACCTTTATGGAAAATGACGGGCGATCCAAACAGAATCAAATTATCAACAACCAATTTCCCATCAAGTTCTTGGGCGGTAGAATAAGCCATTTGTCCTCCTCCACTATATGCAATAAAGGCTATTTCGAGCAAGTTGTCATCAAATTGGCCTACCCCGTAGTTGCTGTTGTAACAGGCAAATATATCGTCGCCTAACAACCGGGCTATTATTTCTTGTGCCTTATGCCAAGGAATATTACTTTTCTGTTTCATGGTTGGGATTATGGCCTCAAAGATATTATCCTTAATAATGTTTCCGCCGACCCCTGCGCCATAGGGATAAATTGGGATAACGGTGGCCCCTGTTCGGCTCCTTAAGTCTTGGACCATTTGGGCTTCGCCCATTCCAAGATCATCGTCATCCATGTTTCCGTTATTGTTAGTGTCTCCTTGATTGCCTGCCCCTGGGAAGAAGAAAACAAAACAGTTTGGGCATAAGCCCAAAGGATCAGTTAAATTGACTGGATTCCCCTCGACATACGCCCAGCGATTTAAGGAGAGCGGACGGTTGGCATCGCCGTTCCAGGTGTCACGGGTCAGGAAGCGGCCGGTTGAAGGCGTATAGAATCGTGAGCGCAAATAAACCGAGTCGCCGGACTGGTACTCGGACGCGAAGCCGTAAGTGCTGGAGCCGGCTCCGCTGCTGGTGTTGACTGTGCCATAGGGGTCATACGTCCGCGCCAGGGTTACTGCGCCGTCCGCATCGGTCAGTTGGCGCACGGAGCCGAATGCTTTATGGACATTTCGCAACGTTACGGCCAAATTCAAAAAATCTGGTAACGTTTTGGTCGGGAATAACCGGCGCAAAAGGTTGTTTTTCATAATCATGCCAAATCACGATTATATAAGAATCACCACCTGGAATACCGAGCCGTAGACAGCTTGTCTCATGATAATAATAAATAGAAGCGACGGTTCCAGGCTTCTTTTTTTCTGACCATCCTCTCTCGGACAATGCTAGATGATAATATGTAAATAATTCATCCGATGTCAGCGATGTTGAAATATTTAAGGTAAGCCATCTACCATGAGCTTTATAAAAAGATGAATTGTCCAGGCCATAGAAACTCTTACCTTCCAATTTTGATTTAGGAGGTAAAGGAGGAAGCTGTTGCTCTACATCGGCATTTAGTTCGTCCAACAAAGACAAAATGCTTTGCTCTTTTTGTATAAAATCATCATAGGGTTGTATAATGCCAAATTTAAACCAGGCAATAACCGCTATTCCTATCAATATCGCTGACAAACACGATATTCCAAAGATAGTTCTCTTGCTTTTCATCATCTAGCCCACCCTATCCATCCTTCCATGATTCCTACAATCATATCAACATTAGCTTGCAGTCGACTTTTATTTAATAGTGATGCTTGTTCACGCGAAATGGTAAGTGCAGAAGCATAGGAGCCTCGACAATTAGCTCCCATGAACTTTACATCATCATCAAAGTAATTTTTTGGATACCAATGTCCGTATGGATCGTTATTATCACCCAATAGATCACAATGTGTGACATTCTTCCGATGTGATCGGCTTTGCCAGCTTAATATCAAACCCAGCCCATGAGTAATTTCATCATCTTCTCCCTCAAACAGCCACATTTGATGAATATTTTCTCCGCCATAATTTTTAAAAGGAGCTCCTAGAGTAATTAGATCGTCTATCAGCACGTACTCTTTCAAATTTTCCGCGGTCGTATATGCCATTTGCCCGCCACCACTATAGGCAAGGAATGTGACCTGATATTGCCAGTTATTAAGTTTTACTGATGAATAATCATGGCACATTAAGTCATTATCATGCCCCAGCAAATAAGCTAATATTTCTTCAGATTTCTTCCCAAGAAAAGCATTAGGGTTGGAAGCAAGCAACATACTGAGAAATGGATTAGCAGTTCCCGATGTTCCCAACCCGTAAGGATATACTTTGATAACCTTTGCTTGGGTTCTAGCTTCTATCTCATTCAGCAATGTCACTTCACTATCGTCTATATTTGTCCCATTGTAACCAGCTCCAGAAAAATAAAACAGGAAACAACCGATACAATGCCCCGTCGGGTCGACAAAATTGACCGAATTCCCCTCGACATATCCCCAGCGATTCAACGAGAGCGGACGGTTGACTTCGCCCGGCCAGGTATCGCGAGTCAGGAAGCGGCCCATGCCGGGGGCGTAATGCCGCGCGCGCAGGTAAACCAGGCCGTCTTGCTGGTATTCACCGGTGAATCCGTATCCGCTGGCGGAGGAGCCGGTTGAGGTGGTCACGACTCCATAGGGATCGTAGGTCTGGGCGAAGGTCACGGCTCCGGTTTGGTCGGTCAATTGGCGCACGGAGCCGAGGGCATCACCCAGGAAGTATTCCATTTGGTGATTGGGTGATTGAGTGATTGGTGACTGGGCAATGCGGCCATGACCGTAGAGATAGTCGTGCGTGCCGTCGCTCAAGGCCTGGGTCAAGCCGGAGCCTGCCCTCAGCCCAGTCGAAGGGCTCAAGTCCATCGTGAAGGTAGTGGTCACTCCATTCACAGTCTCCGTAAGTCTATCGCCCAACCCATTGTAGCCGTAACTGGTCACCGTACCCTGGCTGCTCGTCACGGAAATCAGGCGGTTGGCGGCATCGTAGCTGTAGGTGTTTGCCCCGTCTGAAAGCAGGTTGCCGTTGTTATCGTAGGTGTAAGCTACACCACCCACGCTGGTCAGGCGGTTGGCGTCATCATACAGGTAGGTGGTGGTTGCGCTCAGGCCATTGATGGTGACGGTTTGGGAAAGGCGGTTGCCAACCGCATCGTAGGTGTATTCAAACACCCGGTCACCTGCCCCAGGGTTGTTGGGGTCGGAGTAAGTGGCTTTGGTCAGGCGGTTGAGCGGATCGTATTCGTAGTCAATCATGACGCTCATTTCGCTCGTCCCGCCCGGCAGGGTGACACTGGCCGCTTCGCAGCCGGGGATGGTGCAGTGGTTTTGGGGAGCCTGTCCTGAGCCTGTCGAAGGGCTGCTCCAGAACTGGACGCCATCGTAATCGGCGCGGAAGCGGTATTCGCCCAGCGGCAGGGTGAAGGTAGCCTTGCCGCTGGCATCCGTTGTGGCGGAGTGGCCAGTGTAGCGGGTTCCATCAAAAGCGTAAGCCGGCAGGTTCGGGTAGGGTTGTCCGCTCTGCCCGGCCACCGTCACGGTTACCGGCTTGGAAACGGTAATTGCCGCGCTGGTACAAGCTGGCAGGGAACAATGATTTTCTGGCCCGCTCCAGAACTGGGTGCCATTCAAGTCGGCACGGAAGCGGTAATCACCTTGCGGGAGAGTGAAAACAGCCTGGCCGTTGGAATCGGTTGTGGCACTGTAGTTGGTGTAGGCAGTTCCATCAAAGGCATAGACTTTCAGCCCAGGCTTCGGCATTTCGTCGGTATTCAGGACAGTCACTACAACCGGTACGCTGACCGTGATCGATACGCTGGCACAACCCGGTGTGGAACAATGATTCTCTGGCCCGCTCCAGAACTGGGTGCCATTGAAGTCCGCGCGGAAGCGGTATTCGCCCTGCGGGAGAGTGAAAACAGCCTGGCCGTTGGAATCGGTGGTGGCACTGTAGTTGGTGTAGGCAGCCCCATCAAAGGCATAAACTTTCAGCCCAGGCTGCGGCATTTCGTCGGTATTCAAGACCGTTACGACAACCTGGTTCCCGGCCTGGTTTTGCTGCGGGCGTAATCTCTCCACTGCCTTGGGTTCGCCGCCGGGCCGGGCCAGCGCAAACACCTTGGCCGCGCCGGGAAGCCAGGCCTCGGGCGTCAGGGTCAGGGTTTCCTGCGGGGCCGCTTCAACCGTTGGGCTGGCCTGGGGCGTCTGGGTCGGTTCGGGGGTGCTGGTCGGCGCGCTGGTGGGTGAAGGCGTTGCACTGGGTATCTGCGGCCCAACGATCATATTCAGGCTGGCGCAGCCGGGAATCGCGCAATGATTCTGAGTATCGCTCCAATATTGAAGCCCGTTGTAGTCGGCCCGGAAGCGATAATTGCCCAGAGGCAGGGTCAGGGTCGCGTTGCCATTGGCGTCGCTGCTGGCGCTGTAGTTGGTATAGCTTGAGCCGTTAAAGGCATACACTTTCACGCCAGACAGGGCTGTTCCACCGCCATCCCGGATCGAGACAACCAGCGGGATGCTCACGGTGACTTCGGCGCTTTCACAGCCCGGGCCTTGGGTCGAGCTTGCCGAAACCACGCTGCAATGATTGGCAGAAGCGCTCCAAAACTGGGTGCCGTTCAGATCGGCCCGGAAACGGTAGCTGCCAAACGGCAAGGTCAGGGTCACTTGCCCATTGGCGTTGGTTGTGGCGCTGTAGTTGGTGTAGGTTGCGCCATTGAAAGCGTAAACCTTCAACCCTGATTTTGGTGTGCCCTCTGTATCCTTTACCGTTACGGTCAGCGGCTTGCTTACCACCACGCTGGCGTTGTCACAACCCGGAACATCACAATGATTGGCGGCAGCGCTCCAGAACTGGGTGCCGTTCAAATCCGCGCGGAAACGATACGAGCCTTGCGGTAGGGTGAAGCTCACCTGTCCGCTGGCATTGGTTGTTCCGCTGTAGTTGGTATAGGTCGAGCCATTGAAGGCATAGACTTTCAGCCCTGATTTTGGCGCGCCGTCGCTATCCACAACCGTTACCAGAGTCGAGGATGTCACGGTTACCGTCGCGCCATCACAGCCCGGAACCGCGCAATGGTTCGCTATCCCGCTCCAGAATTGGGTGCCGTTATAATCGGCGCGGAAGCGGTAACTGCCTTCCGGTAGGGTAAAGCTGGCCTGGCCATTTTCGTCGGTGGTCGCCGAATAATTGGTATAAGTGGAGCTATTGAAGGCATACACCTTCACGCCTGGCTTCGGCGCGCCCGCTGTATCCGCTACTGTTACAACCAGGGCGTTGGATAGGGTCACTTTGGCGCTTTCGCAGCCCTGCCCCTGGCTGGCGCTATCGGACACCACTTCACAGTGATTCTCTGCCGCGCTCCAAAATTGGGTGCCATTCAGGTCCGCCCGGAAGCGGTAGCTGCCGGCAGGGAGGGTCAGGGTGGCTGTGCCGTCTTCGCCGGTGGTGGCCGAATGATTGGTGTAGGCGGCGCCGTCAAAGGCATAAACCTTGATACCGGCCTGCGGGGTGGACAGATGGTCTTTCACCGAGACCGTCATCGGCCTGGTCACGCGCACTTCGGCCATTGTGCAGCCTGGCACCGGGCAATGGTTCTCCGGCCCGCTCCAGAATTGTGTGCCATTAAAATCAGCCCGGAAGCGATAGTTTCCGAGCGGCAGGCGCAGGGAAACCTGCCCATTGGCATCGGTCGTGGCGCTAAAGTTGGTGTAGGTTGTGCCATCGAAAGCGTAAACCTTCAAACCCGCCTGGGGCGCGCCGGTACTATCCGTCACGGAAACCAGCACTGGCTGCGGGATGCTGAACTCCACAGATCCGCATTGGCCGATCTCGCAGTGGTTTTCTTCCCCGCTCCAGAACTGAGTGCCATCTACATCAACCCGGAAGCGGTAACTGCCTGCGGGCAGGGTGATTGAGGCCCGTCCCTCGGCATCGGTTACGCGACTGTAGTTGGTGTATGTGCTGCCGTTGAATGCGTAGACGGTTTTCCCGGCCAACGGAATGCCGCTGGTGTCCACCACAGTTACCTGCACAGTGGGGCCGGTCGCCGCGCCGCTGCCGGAAACAAGTTCCACAGCTTGCTTGCGGTTGCCGTTATCGTAATATTCGTACTGGTAGGAGGCCAGTTCCTGTTCTCCGGCAAGATGGAGGATGCTTTCCAATTGTCCTGTTTCACTGTAGTTGTACTGGCTCACAACACCGTTGGCCAGGTTAATATTCTGAACCCTGCCAAGCATGTCATACACATATTCCGCCGCCGGGGATTGATCGCGGCTGACGAGATTCGGGCGCTGAGCCTGATCGAAATCATACGAAACCACCATCCCGGAATCCGGGTAGGTCAGCCCGCTGCGGTTTCCAAAGTCATCATACGCATAAGTGACCGTATCTCCAAAGGGATCGGTGATGGCTGTGGGCTGGTTCAGGTCGTTATAGTCTGCCCAGGTGGTCGTTCCCAGACCATCCTGCATCTCTGTGCGCCGGCCCAGGAAATCATATTCGAAAGCAACATCGGCATCCGGGGATGGGTAATCGATGCCCACCAGTCTTCCCTGGGAGCTGTACTCATACTGGGTGGTTGCCCCATTGGCGTCCAGCAGGGCGGTGCGGTTGCTGTTCTTGTTGTAACTGTAGGTCCAGGTATGCCCAAGCGCGTCTGCCTCGGTCCACAAGCGGCCCAGTTTGTCATAGGTGAAGGCGGTGGCATGCCCATTGCCATCGCGGATGGTCAGGCGGTTGCCGCCGGCATCATAGGTGTACTGGGTGTGAACATTGGTTTCCGCGTCCGCTGTATAACCGGGACGGTAGTTTTCCCAAACATCGGTCAGGCGGCCCTGGGCGTCATACGCATAGCGCGTGACCACCTCTTCCAGGTTTGGGTCTGAGGATGGCGCAATGCTCATCACCAGACGGCCCAGGCTGTCATAAACCGAGCGGATGCCTGGCAGGGGTGGGGTGCCGCTTCTGGTCTGGCGGCCAAGCGCATCATACTCGTATTCAGTAACTGTGCCATCCGTTGCAATGCTTTCCTGAACCTGCCCGTTCGAGCCATACACAACGCTGCTGCGCAGGTTGACCTCGCTGCTGGTTTGCCCGGTCGGAGGAATCGGGTTGCTGATCTCCCAGTTGCTCAGGTTGCGCACCGTATCCACTGTTCGGCCAAGACCGTCAAAATAAGAGCGGGTGATGCTGCCTTGCGGGTCAGTCACTGCGATTTGGCGGCCAAAGAGATCGTAATGGTAAACGGTTTGCAGGTCATTGCGGCTGGTTGAGAGCAACAGGCCCGACTGGGGATCGTACTCGCTCAAGCTGATGTTGTCGGCCGTATCGGTTGTGGTCAGGGTGCGCCCAAGGGCGTCATAAGTGTAGGTGGTAACCAGGTTGTAGTACTCGCCCGATACCGGGCCCTGGTAGTTCTGGGGCTGCTCGGGCCAGGGGTTTACAGTTGTTTTCGAAAGGCGTCCCAGCAGATCATATTCATACTGTACCTGATTCCCGAGCGGATCGGTGGTCAGGCTTCGCCGGCCCGCGCCATCGTATTCGGTATCGGTGCGGATATTCTCATCTGCTGCGCCGGCTGCCCGCGCCGGAGGTGTGTCGATCTCGACATCCTGACCGGTCAAGTTGCGCACAACCGTTGCAACCCGTCCGGCGGCGTCATAGTAGGTGCGGGTGATTTGTCCGCGCGAGTCCTGACTGGCAATCATCCGCCCACTGTCATCGTAAACTGTATCTGAGCACAGATTGATGCTGACGTTGCCATTTGCATCGGACTGGTTGCAAAGCGAATCGGCGAGCCAATTTGTTTCAATCGACTGCCCTTGCAGGTTTTGAACCACCCGTATCGGGCGATTGAGTTGATCGTAGTAGGTGCGGGTGACGATGCCCTGGGGATCTTTGGTGGCAATCAGGTTGCCACTGACATCGTAGAAAGTGTCGGTGCACAGGTTTTCATCCACGCTGCCGCAGGCTGAATCAGCCAGCCAGGCAACCTCGATGCCCTGGCCGACCAGGTTTTGGACAACCCGCTTGGGTCGGTTCAATTCATCATAGTAGGTGCGGGTGATAACGCCACTGTTATCGATAATTGCAATCATGTTTCCGTTGGCATCCGAAACACTCCGGCTGATTACATTCTCATCCGGCTTGAGCGGATCGTAGGTCGGAAGGCTGGTGGTATAGACATCCTGCCCTTGCAGGTTTTGAACGCTGGTAACGGTGCGGTTGACGCGGTCGTTGTAGGTGCGGCTGATGATACCGCGCTCATCCTGGGTGGCGATTTGGTTGCCGGCGGCATCGTAATAATAGTCACTGCGCAGGTTCATCCCCGGCCCAGCGCTGCCGCGCGCAGGGATGTTTTCATCCGCGATCGCTGCTTCAACGGTTCGTCCGGCCAGGGCAAGGTTACGCACCACCGCCACAATCCGATTGGCATTGTTGTAATAGGTGCGGGTGATGCTGCCGTATGTATCCTGAACGGCGATCTGCCTGCCGCGCACATCGTAGGTGTAGCGGGTGGTCAGGTTGTACAAATCCTGGTGGTTTTGGGAGAAGTCCGGGTTGTAGTTCCGAACACTGAGTACCAGCTTGCCGGCATCGTCATATTCATTGTATGAAACCAACCAGGCAGGGTCGGCTTTGCCGCTGGAGGTAGATATCTTTGTGACCCGGCCCAATTCATCGTATTCATACTTGGTGGTCAGGTTATAGAGACCGGCTTCATTTTCCCCATGATTGGGATCGTAATTAGCGATCACCCTGGTTTGTTGGCCATGCACATCGTATTCATATTTGGTAACCATCCCGCTTGGATCCTGGACGGTTTCCAGCAGACCCTGACGGGGAGTGGTGGTGTAATACGTGTAGTTGGTGGTTTGCCCCGCGGTTGTAACACTGGTCAGCAGGTTGTCAGTGTAGACGTAGGTTGTAGCGACCCCATTGGGACCGGTGATTGTTTGCGGCTTATGGTCAATGTAAGTGATGGTGGTTTCGTTCTCAGCGGCATCGGTAAAGCTGGTTAAGTCCGCGCCATCGTCGCTCCAGTCCAGCTCGGTTTGGTTGCCGAGGGCATCCGTAACTGTTTCAGGGCGGAAGTTGTGATCGTACGTTTTGCTGGTGGTCGATAACAGATCCGGATTGCTTGTTTCTACCAAAACCCCTGCTTTGTTGTATACATCGGTGCGCGTATTCCCCAGACCATCTTGAATTGTTGTGCTGCCATCCGGATTGTATGTTAGGGCTACGACCAGGTTATCATTGCCATCATATTGTTGGTATATCCGCCCGGCGAATGGATCGGTTGATGGGTAATATGTGTTGCGCACAACCTGTTGCGATTGCGCATCAAGAACTCTCAATAAACGATGATCCGTGTCATATTCATATTGCCAGGATTGCCCGAGAATATCGATTGCTGTTGTTAGAGTGCTGGTTCCGTCATCATAATAAAAAGAAACGCCTCGTTCAGTGTGGTCAGATACAAGTGACAACAGGCCTTCATCGTTATAGGCGAAAGCGAGGAAGCGAGCACCGTTATTGGCGTTAACCCTGAGCAATTTTGCAGTCACTTCATCATATACATATTCCCAAAGATTGCCTTGCTCATCAGTTTTGCTGAGGACTCGCCCATTGCTACTAAATACATATATCGTTTTTGATGGCGTCTCCAAGGCGTAGGTAATAAAAGGAGAGGTATTTTTTCTTAAAGTGGCGGTAACACCGTTATAGGGTTGGAAAGTGTCATTTCCTTTGTCCCAAAACCGAAAAATGTTTGCGTTTTCATCCTTAAATAGGATAAACCCAGGTTGCGAAAAGATTAATCGGATATCGTGATTGTGTGTCCACCCGTATCCCAGGGCCGTTTCATTCACGTTAGCATTGTTTGATATATATATTCGCTGAAAAGAAAGGTCTCCTGCTTTGCTCAAGAAGCCAATATCCGATGTTTTATAACTAAAAACCCCGGTTCTTGTGTTAATTGGATCTCCAATATAGTTGTTAGCGTTATTAGATGTTGAAATATTTGAGCAACCGGTGCACCGCATTGCGTCTTCAGGCAACTTGGCTGTTAAAAATTCTGGGTCAAAAGACACTTCAACCGAGATTTTTTTGTAAATGGTGTCAAATGTACCCAAGCCATGAACGTTTCCCTGAATAATAAAATGGCTATTTGTGCTCGGCAACTCATATGGGTAAATTCTATTGGCGTTCAAGACCCCCCATGTTTCGTAAGTGCAGGTTCCTCCCCTGTTGTAACCACAGGGAACTTGACCTAAACTTCCAGTGGCTGAATAACCAGGAAAACCAGTACCAGGCAATGAGCCGCTGAAGGCTGGGAACGATGCATTTACATATCCACGGTTAAAAGGGGATCCCCACTCTATCACAAAAGTTGCATGATAGTAAATATCGTGTTGTGTGCAACCATATTCTGCCGTATCACAATCAATTCTGAAACTAAAGGTACTTGGAATGAATGAACCCCAAGGAGAAAGATATGCAGTCCCTTCAACGGTTTCTACCAAATGAATCCCGGGTTTTTTTTCTGAGCAATAATCTTCAAGGCAGATGAGTTGTGCCCCAAATTCCTGTTGAGCGGGCATTTGTTCGTTCGTTGCTGATGCTTCGCTAAAGGATTCTGCCGGTTCTTGTTTTGCGATACGTGCTTTCGTTGAAGCCTCATTCGATTTTTGGGATACTTGTTGTTCATTTATGTTCGAATGTATTACTTTTTCCTGTTCCAGGCCTTGGGCGTTAACAGGGGAAACCATTTTTCCGAAGTTGGAGATTACTATCATAGAGATAATGAGAATATTGAGCAGAAAATGATTGCTCGGTTTAGAACTCTGGCTGATGCTATGTTTTTGCATGGGGTTTCCTCGTATCAATGGGATGTAACGGTTTCGCGTAGGAGAGTTTATAGGAAGTCGAAATATTTTTGAATATGTGAATAAATCGCCCAAAAGTAATAGTTTATTCTATTTTTCACAAATCATTACTAGTATTTTTACTAGTCTTTTTTATCAAAATCTATAGAAGCTCTTATTCCTGCGTTGGTATATTCTCACAAATAGCTGCAGATTAACAACATATCCAGAAAAATTGCCTATC
Organism: Chloroflexota bacterium; assembly: GCA_023459215.1. GTDB lineage: Bacteria > Chloroflexota > Anaerolineae > Anaerolineales > Villigracilaceae > UBA8950. Next base: position 59,355 of record JAEWVF010000051.1, on the reverse strand, counting down.
ATTATGTTCACACATGAAAAATGATGCTGGTTTTCTCCACATAACAAATTCTTAAGCTACCCTTGCAATTAAGAAACGAAATATTGCCAAACCCACCGTTGTGGAGATTTTTTGCCATATTTATGGTTCTTTATGAACCATTTTCAAGTTATAATTCCCCACATGAAAGCGATCAACCTTTTCCTTCCCCCGGAGTTGCTCGAACAGATCCTTGTTTTTGCCCAAAATGCCGGAATAGATGAAGAGCAGGCGCTTATTTCCCTGCTGACTTCTGCTCTTTCGCAAGAGCTTCCAGCGCCTTCTGAACCAGCCACACAATCTCCTGGTTCATCGAGCGCCGATTCTCTTGGGCACTTCGCTGCACCTGATCGTACAGATCCTCAGGCAGGCGAACACTAAGCGCCATTCGTTCTTTGTCTGGATAGAGTTTTTGTCTTGGCATGGTATCGCTCAATAAGTTGATGGTCAAACCATTATAAACCACATACAAGAATCCCCCACCCCATAACACCAATCAAAGAAGGATTAACAAATGAATAAAAAAACCATCCTAACCATATTGATCACGATCCTTGGAACCATTTTGTGCTGTTGTTTGCTCATCCTGGCAATCACTTTCTTGCCAAGCCTGATCAGTGACCTCCGTCTGCGATCTGCATACCAAACTGCGGAAACCTTTATGCAAGCAATTAAGGATGGGAATAGCCAGAACGCATTTGCCCTCCTGGCTCAAGAAACTGCGGAGCAGGTTGGAGAGCCGGCTGCGATCCAGTCATATTTTGGTATTCCTGACCAGGTGGATTCCTACAAGCGTGGTATCAGCATGTCATCCCAGGCTGCGCAGAAGGTTGAGGTTGCGTTTTCAGTTACCTATCAAAACCAGGCAAAAGGAGCCATTTGGCTGACGCTTGCCAAGGAAGGTGATGTGTGGAAAATCCTGAATGTAAGAGTCACCGAGAAATGACCCTATGGAATTGCTCATCCCTGTTCTTTCTGCGCTCCTGGTTGAGTTGTTGATCAAAATCATCGAAAAGATTTTTCGCGCGAAAAGTTTCGAACCAGATGGAACTCTTTCCCTTGAACAAGTGCGCTGGCAGAAATTTTTATATTCGATCAGGCGTTTTGCCTCTACTGCGGTGTTTTTGATCGCTGTTGGCGCTTTGTGCTTCTATGCACTTCAGCAAATGTTCTTTCCTCGGATAGAAGGCTGTGTGATGAGAAAAGGTGCTGCGACCTACAATATCCCCTGGGGAAATCCGGGTAGCCCATTGACGATGGGCTGTGGTTACTTTTTCGATATGCAAAATCAAAAGGGAGATTGGTACCGGCTAAGCAGCGACAACTCGAACATCGATGGTCAATGGGTGGAAGCAAGCTATATTGACTTTCGCCTTTGCAGAGCCAAATCCCCCACTGATCCTTGGTGGCGCTGTGTCGTGAATAAAAGAGAGTAAACCCGGCACGCCAATTAGGCAGGCAAGTTATTATCCGTCATCTATTTCCTGCCATAATCGCTTCAAAACGACCCCAAAATGGGCCGTTTTTTGCATAAGGATTACTCTCAAGAGTATTTGAGTTGCATGGGATTGATGGTTATCTTTTATAGCAGGCCACTCTAATCAACCGCTTGTAGGTGAACTTTCAAAGAAACCAGTGTTGCGAAAATTATCTATTCACCCAAACCACATCTCGCAAGCAAATTGTTTTCCAATATTCGTTTGCCGGTTTCAAGATTAGCGGTTCCCTATTTTTCTATCTGCCGAATAATAAGATCATCAAATTGGACATGCGCTTCGGGCCAGGTGGCAAAACCAAATTTACCCGAATATTCCTGCTCCAGTGAATCCTGGATTATCAGTTGTTCATCTAGGAAAATATACACATCACGGCCTGTTGCGTAAATGAGAAGGGAATACCACCTGTTTTTGTGGAGTTCAATTGTTCTTGCCGAAATAATTTGCCAGGGAGGGTCAAGAACCAGGTCAACGCTATTCCAACGGGGTGTAAAGGCGACCTTGTAATTGCCGCGAAAACGAATCGAAGCCAAAGGGGCCTCGTTGGAAACCGCGTAATCCACAATCCGGATGCGTGTTTCCAAAACAAAGTCACGCCAGGTCGAGTCTCCAAAATCGATGATGGGGTACTCAATGGCTGTATCCATGCTGTTTACATCCAAAACATGGTTTTCATTGCCATCCGCAACCACAGACCAAAATCCCAGTTTGTTTGTAAATGCGTTCCCAAAACCATTTTCAAAATCTTCATCAAAGACCATTTTTGTCCTGGCAGGTTCGAGCAGGGCTGAAATAGTAACTAATCCGGCAGTAGAAGTTGGCTGGGGGGAAATCTTCGAGTGCACAGCGGGCATCTGTTGATTCTCTTTGGACGCCAAAGAGGGTGAAACCCAAAAGATGACCGTCAGCGCAGTCCCAATCAGAAGCGCCAGAGCTGCGAGCCAAACGGAAACTTTGCGCTGTGAGGCAGCCTGTTGGCAGGCTTTTTCCTTTTCCAATAGCAGGGCGGTGAAACGCCCGATTGCTTTGCTTTGAAGGATGTAGAAGTTGCGTTCCTGCCAATAATGCGGCGCTTTGTCGATCATCTGGTGAACGGTTAACCCATCCCAATATCGCCCGCGCAGGATGGCTCCATAGTTTGCATTTTCCTGGGATAAAACATCCAGAGTGTTTGCAAGCACGGCTTTCAAAGCCCCAGATGGCGTTGCAATTTTCCCTGTGGACAGGTAATTCTTGACCAGGTAGGAGGCCAGCCAACGTGAATCCTGCCACTTTTCAGGTTCGTGAAGGCTGCGCAAGATGGTGGAGATTTCTTTGATGTTAGCTTCGGAAACTTCTTTATCCATGAGAGAAAACCTTATTTCAGGTTTTTGCAGTTACTTTTCAGGCGCAAAAGCATAAACAGAGCTTATGATTTCACAGTATTCCAATGGAAGTTTACTTCAATCAAAGGAACGCGGCAACACTCATGTTTGCGGCGCATATGATTGTGTGAAGCTATCCTTACCCGGCGCTGGAGATGAAGTTTATGAAACCAATCTATTCGCTATTCGTCATTTTGTTTCTTCTCTCGGCATGCGGGCCTGTTGCCACAGAACAGGCTGCCACTACACTACCCCAGCCAGATACTCTCACTCAAACAGCAGTTCCCACAGCCACCGATCGGCCGCCCACCGAAACACCTTTGCCCACACCAACGGCAACACCTGTCAAAATCACACTTAAAAATGCCGATGCTTTGGTTCCCAGTGATGTCATTGGTCTGGGAACAGTGAATTATACGGTTTGGTCGCAGGATTCTGAAAGCCTGGTGATTGCGGGCAGCGCTGGATTCCGAACTTATCATCTGGCGACAGATACAAACAATCTTTTGGTTCCCACTACTTTTCACCCCCGGCTTTTTGCGCTATCTGGCGACCAAAAGTTGGCCGTTACAGTCAACGAAAACCAGGCACTGGTGGTGCAACTTGAAACCGGCGAGGTAGTCCAAACACTGGGAGATGGCTCTTTTGATATTTCCAGCGTGGCGATTTCCCCCGATAATTCCCAAGTCGCAGCGGGTGGGCAGGATGGCAAAATCAGGCTTTACAGTAGAAGTGATGGTTCCTTGTTGCAAACGCTATCCATGTACGGACAGGTTGTCAGCCTGTCTTTTTCTCCGGATGGGGCGCGCATATTGGCGGGGGGCGCCAGGGGAAATCAGGGCGATGCCCGTATTTGGCGGGTCAAAGATGGGCAAATTCTGGCCGTTTTTGACAAACACCTGGATTGGGTTTCGAGTGTGGCTTTCTCTCCTGATGGCAGCCTGGTGGTCTCAGGTTCGGGCGGCGGAGCCGGTGACGATGCCATTCGAGCCTGGGACAGCATATCTGGAAAGCAAGTGTTTTCCATCCAGACTGAGTCAGCCGTTAGTTCACTGGCTTTTTCACCGGACGGACAATTTGTCCTGGCTGGATTGTGGAAAAGCGGTGTCGGCGTTTGGGATTTGGCTGGGAAAATGGTACGTACCCTGGGGGCGAGTTTGCCAGGGGTTCGGAATATTTCCATCTCCAAGGATGGAAGCCGTGTTTCTACCGTGACAACCGCCACAACCGTTTCCATTTTGGATTTTTCCACCGGCAGTGAGCTTCAATCGATAGAAACATTTGGCGCACAGATCGATTCCCTGGCCATGCTTGAAAACAATCGGCCAGCAGCTTCAACACAGCCATATGTGTTTTGGTTAACCGAAGATGGCGAGATATTTCGCACTTACCCTTATGATGGTGATCGTTTTTTAAGTGTTAGCGCTTCAGCAGATGGGAAGCGCCTGATTATGACCTCTTTTGGAAACCTGGAAGTGATTGAGAGTAGCGGTGCGCATTTGTTTCATCTGGGTGGTATTCACCCCCGGGCTGTTTTTTCGCCAGATGGGAAACTCATGGCGGTCAGCACCCTGACTTATCCTGCAATCGGAGAAACGTCTGGCTATGTTGAGATTTTTGAAACAGCAACCTGGAAAAACATAATAACTTGGCAAGTTTTTCAGTATACAGATGGATTTCCCCATAACATGCAGGGTTTGGTTTTTTCCCCAGACGGCAACCGTATCATTACCGGGCAACAGGATGGAGTGATTCAGGTTTGGCAGGTAAAAGACGGTGAATTACTACAAACTTTCAAGACCGAGACTGCGGTTACTCATATATCCATCTCACCAGACGGTTTATTAATAGCGACGAGTTCATTTTGGCCCACTTTTCCTAACCTTTGGCAGCTCAGTGACGGCAGCCAGGTTTGCAATGGTGCCCAACAGGCAAATCAGGGAACTGAACTGGCAAAGCAACGGGCGACCGCTTTCTCCCCAGATGGCAAACTTTTAGTTTCCGGTTATGGAAATAACCTGATGCTCTGGGATGTACAAAAATGTGAACCCATCAAAGAATTAACCGGGCACAGTGAACTGGTGACCAGTTTAATTTTTGCGCCTGACCAAACCTGGATTGCTTCCGCATCCTGGGATGGCACCATCCGGACCTGGGCGTTACCTAAGTAACCAGTTTCACTCGCCTATTTTGATGATTTGCAGGTTATCAAAATAGGCTTCTTTAACTTGGTAAGCCAGGAAACCCAGCCCACCTTTGGGATATTTGGCATCGGTGGCGCTCAGAACCAATTCGCTATCGATGTAATACCTGATTTGATTCCCCATAACTTCCACCCGCATCGCATAGTGCTGGCCGGAAAGCAGTGGAAAGTGGATGTTCTCTGCCAGCACTTCGCCTTCACAGGAAGCCGGGGTATCGTCGAAGCGAAAGATGGAAACGCCTAGCCGGTTGCCGCCAATCCGATACCCGCTGCAATTGGGTTGGCGTGCGCTGCGCACCACCAGGTAGATTTGCTCATAAACACCGGATGTGAAAATTACATCCACACTCAAGGCATAATCTGCCCAATCATCGGAGATGAGCAAATAGGCGTTGGGAACGGCCTCCGGGTCCTGGTCGCGGACGCCGAGGGCATGGTTCTCATCTGTCGCAAAAATCTCCCAGCGCCCATTGTTGAGATTTTTCCAATCGGAGAAGCTGCGATTCTCGAAGTCGCTGGCATACAAAACCCCGCCAGCGGGGATTTCGGCGTAATGGGCATAGGATGCGGAACCGGGTTGGGGTGGGAAGAAAAACCCGTAGAGTGCAACCAACCAAATCGCCAAGGCCAGAGACCCGGCGGCCAGCCATTTCCAGGAAAAAGAAAATCTAACGGGGCGCGGAACATATTTTTGTTCCGGCTTGCGCCGGGCTGACTGCAAAGCCTGGTTCAATGCTGATTTCTCAGCTTCATCCAGCTCGAGTTCCTGGCAGAAAATGGTAATGAAATCATCCGATGGTAAGTAACCGCTGTGCGATCGCTCGACGCGGCTGATGACCGAATGCGAAAAATTAATGCGCTCAGCCAGTTGTTTCTGGGTCAGGCCGGCTTTTTGGCGATGGCTGCGGAGCAGGACGGAGAGATCGACCATTTTGGGTTTTCGAAAATCTGGAATGGAAGTTATTCGTTCAATTCGATGGGATAATTTTAACATTGACTGGCATCAAACATCACAAGGAGTGGATACCCATGAGATTGTATCTTGCGCTATCATTTTTGCTTGTCATCCTGGCTGCCTGCTCATCCAGTGTTGACGACCGGCCGCCTGCCAACACTGCCCTATCCAACCAGGCAGTAGATACCCGGCCTTCACCAACCACGACACCCACACCCACGCCCATGCCCACGCCAGCAGCCAGTCCCACTCCATTTGGGGGAAGCATTCCTCAAATCGCTCATTTTTTTCTGGGTGCCAACGCCCAAAAGCCAGAAGAACAAGGTGTTTATCTGGCTCAGCCAGGGGCTAAAGCCGACCCCGTGAAACTTCTATCCATGCCGGAAGTTGGCCGTTGGTACCCGCTTGTGAAGTTTTCTCCAGATGGAAATTGGTTGCTGGTAGCCCCAAACTACCCAAAGGATGAACCAGTTGCGCAAACGAAGAGCCTTGAATTGATTGACATCTCCAACGGCGAAGTGCGCGCGCTATCACCAATCAATTCAAATATATATGTTGAAGAGATAGACTGGTCACCAGATGGGCAATGGCTGATGGTCATGTATTATTTCTTCGGGGATAAATTGAATCAGATTGATGTATATAACTTTACCAGCGGTGAAAAAATCCCCATCGGAAAGGGTGTTTTTGTTGGATGGCTGCCAGACTCAAGTGGTCTCATAACCCAATTGAATTCATCCATTGATCTCTTTTCGCTGGAAACGCGTCAAAAGAAACCCTATCTGCCAATTTCAATTCTATCAAGGCGCTTGGGGATGACACTACTTGCGATTTTGCCAGAACAAGATGCTTTGTTGATGTTATCAGGTGAAAATCTCGTCTTGATAAACGACCTGTCAACTCTTTTTACAACAGGAGTGTGGAATTTTGATGCGGTTCAAAAAAATACGCTCATGCTGGGAAAAATTCCGTCAGGGTATTCTTATTGGACTTCCTCAACATTATTTTCCCCGCAAAAAGACCGTTTCTTGATAACCGGCACAACTTCTGAAAGAAAACATTTTACCCACATTTATACACTGGATGATCCCATGGAAGTTTTGGAATATTCCGACATCCTGGCAGTGGCATGGTCACCAAATGGGCAGGCATTTTTGGGAATTCAATTCAAGCAGGTTCCCTACAAAGGTACGTTTTCTGTATCGAGAGACCCAAATGAGGTCATCTACGTGATTCAAATAATTAATGACGCCATAAAACCCGTTGCCATTTACAACATCCCGCCCACTTGCGGATTGGTTTCAAAAAACCCTTCTGATGGACGCACGTTTAACCAGCGCCGATTCATGACCGATTGTATCGCCCTGAATAATCTCCATCCGAACACACAAGATGTTTTTTGGAAATAAAACAACCCGATCGGCCTTTCCTGATCGCTAAAACCGGCAATGAAATTCAGTCTCTCAATATATTTTTGAGGGTGCGGACTGCCGGTAAAAAACAAGCACAAGGAGCAAAATCATGCGTCATACAGTTCTGTCAATCATTTTGTTATTGTTGATAGTTGGCTGTGCGCCAACTGCCCAGCCAGTCGAAGCCAAATCGCAGCATCAAATCACGCCAGCGACCTCCACGCTGGAGCCTGTCCAGCCGACCCAAACAGCGGCTCCAACTGCCACACCAGCACCGAACTATCCGCTCTCGCTGACTGACCCTCTTCCGGTCCTGGCTCCCATTAGCGCCGAGAATGCATCGCAACTCATCCCCGTTGCCGGCGTGGATAGCGAAGGCATTGCCGAAGTGTTGCTGACCGAAGCTGGGGATAAAATCATTCTGCTGACTTCCTTTGGCTACCAGGTACTGGACAGAGCCACTTTCCAACCTGAAACTTACCAATCGTTGACCGGGCTTATCTTTGGGCTTGCAGTTTCGCCAGATGGGAGCCGCACCGTCCATTTCGTGCCGGGCAACCCCAAATTGTTTGACTTTTCTTTGAAAGTAACGGATGTCAAGAGCGGAAAGACCCTCTGCACCTACAATACCGAGCCGATTGCGCCGGCCAACAATTCCCCAGCCCCCATCGACTTTTATGCCGATGGATCCATCACTTATTTAACCAGTGGCAGTTGGAATCAAATGTGGCGCTGGGATGCAAACTGCCGGGCGACGTTGAACGAAAAAAATTCTGGTAACGTGCGGGCAATTTCGCAAGATGGCAAACAGGCTGCGCTTGGGGATGGAAACGAGATTTTCGTTTTTTCAACCAGCGGAGGTTATCGGAAGCGCCTGGCCGAAGTCAGCAACCCACGCGGCGTGCATTTCTTGCCAGACGGCAAATCCATCCTGGTTACATCCAAGGCTGGTAACGCCATCTACGATCTGGCAAGCGGAGAAAAAACGCATGACTTTCCAGGCAGTATGGGCGATTACTTTGCAAGTTACCAGTCCAGTCGGGATGGCGCTTGGATTCTCATCACCGCCTACGATCAAAATCGTGCCCTGCGCCTGAGCGATTACACCCTGTTCACCCTGCCTGGCGATTTCATCCACTTGTCTGAAAACCCGCTTAATCACGGCGCTACACTTGAACATGGTTATATCGTCACCAACGATTATATTTGGAACATTGAAAAACAGGGCAAAATTGCCAACTTGAAGAAATACGGAACCTGGCTGTTCGAGAAACGCATCCTGATTTCTGCGGATGGGACGCGTGCCGCCGCCAGCCCGCTGAGCGAGCCGCGTTACATTGAAGTTCTCGACCTAAACAACGGCGGAAAACCCTTGTTCACCGTTCCCGATTACTACAACCCGATTGCTTTTCCCGATGGCGGCGGCTTCATCGCCACCTTCCAGGGTAAAACTGCCTTTTTTAATTACGCCAGCGACCAGCCGCTTGCGGTGCTTGACCTGCATTATGACGAAGGCCTGGCGCTTGGAAACGAGGACTTGCTCGTTTGGGATACCCTCGGGAATATTTACCGGCTTGACTACATAACCCATAGCCTGCTCCAATCCGCTCGGCTGCCATTTGTGCTTGCTGATGCCGCGCCGCAAAACCTGGCTCCTGCCTGGGCACAAGAAAAAACTTATCCCTTCGATGATTTCCTGGCCGCCTTTATGAACCCGCGTTGGAGCCAGTGGGCTGTTTCGCATGACCGCCAGACAGGCTTGCGCGATATCGGCCAAGGCACACTGCAATTTTTTAGGATGCGCGAGAACAGTGAAGCCCAGCAACAGGTCGCATCCGAAGATGTCATCCAAACCCTGACGCCCGGCGATGTCTTGGAAATGGTATTCAGCCCCGATGATCGCCTGGCCGCCGGGGTGTTCGAGAAAAAACTGGTCATTTGGGATGCCGCCACCGGCAAAGAACTGCGCACCATCCCCCTGCCGGTCACACCCGGCGCAATTCATGATTTTGAGTTCAGCCCCGATGGGAGCAAAATCCTATTGAGTTATGAAAAATACACCCGCGATTACTCGATCAGCATCCATACCGATGCCACGCTGCGCGTTTTCGAGGTTCAAACCGGGCGGCAGCTCAAGTTTTTCGACCTGAAACAAGACTTCCGCAAATCCGGCTGTAACATTGGTTTGCCCTTTGCCATCACCGCTAACAGCGCTCAAACAATCACGGTCACCGAAAACTGCCGCATCGGGATCTTCGACACAGCTACATGGGAATTGAAACAGGAATTTCACGATCCGTTCAAGGATGCTAACATCGACCTGGCGCTTTCGCCTGATGATCGCCTGCTGGCGGTGGCTTACCAGAACAAACTCGAACTGTGGGATTGGGCGACTGGAAAACTCATCCAGAGTTACGTTAATCCGGCCTTCCGTATCTACCCGCCGCACCGTGACGCCGAATTGAGCTATGTTTACCAGGTAGCCTTCTCTCCCGATGGCACTCTGATTGGCACCCGCTTCGGACGCCATTACCAGTCCAACTCCATTATCACGCTTTGGGGCGTACCATAACCCGTCAAAAATTAAGGAGACTCTATGAAACACAGCATTCGTTTTGCCTTACCGATTATTTTCTTTGTCCTTGCCGGGTGCGCTGCCCCAGCAACACCTACCCCGGATATCCCGGCTCCAACACAAACAGAAGTTGTTATTGCAACTTTGGCCCCGAGCGAAACTCCCATCCCGCCTTCTCCTACGGTAGAACCGTCTGCCACCCCCAATCCACTTTTGTTCAGGGATGATTTCGACGGCACCCTGGCCGAAGGCTGGAGTTGGACACGGGAGAATAAGAAAACCTGGAGTCTCACCAATAATCCTGGTTGGCTGGAAATTATTGCCAGCCCTGGCTATGTTGGCGGCGCGAATCTGGATAACATCTTGTTACGCGCCATCCCGGAAGGAAACTTCGAGATAGAAGTGAAAGTAAACTTCAAACCGGTTGGCGATTACCAACTGGCCGGATTACTGGTTTACGAAAGCGCTGCCAACTACATTCAGTTCGGACGCGCTTTCTGTGATGCCCCAAATGTCTGTGCCGGGGATGGCTTTTATGTTGATTTGGTAACCGACAATAATCTTGACCCCAATAACCTGGCTACTGCCGCGCCAGAAAGTGAAATGGCTTATTTACGCTTGCGCCGGGAAGGAAACAAATACACCGCCTATGCCAGCCCGAATGGACAGGAATGGCAACTGATTGGTGAAAAAATCAGCGAGATGAAACCCATGTTTATCGGTCTGATGGCGGGCCAGGCCTGGTCGGCTCCGCAACCAGCCCAGTTTGACTATTTTGTGGTCAACCAGCTACCATAGGAATTTTATGTCAATGAAAAACGCACTCTTATGGGTGATGCTTGCTTTTCTGTCCGCCTGCGGTGCGCCTATCGCTACCGAGTTTCCACCAGTGGCCGCGACGGAGCCGTCCGTCGCAACCCTGACAGCACCCGCTCCGGTTGAACCCAGTCCAACAGTTGAACCAACCGTAGCGCCGCTCAAATTGCCAGTCGACCGTTTCACCAGCCTGCCCGAACTCGTACCGCTCAGCGCTGAGAATGCCAAAAATATAGAAGCGGTTGGGACTTTCACAGAATCGCAACTGATCGGTGTTCAAGTTTCTCTGACACAAGACCGCGCGGCATTTGCTCTTGGGAATGGTATTCAGCTTTTCGATCTGCCTGGCTTGACCGCCCATCCCTTCCTGCCCCTCGATTTGCGCGATGTCGGCGGGCGGCGCACCTTCCGGCTTTCAACAGATGCCCGCTCCCTGGCGGTGATTTCCAAAACAGAAAACCATCAGGCCGGCAATCAACTGATGCTCTGGAACCTTGAAACCGGGCAGAAAACCTGCACCCTGACTTTTGATGACCCCATCAGCCCCGGAGGCAGCGGCTCGTTGACGATGGAGTTTTTCCCGGAAACAAGCTTATTTCTGTTCAATGGGCAAGTGGGAAGCCTGAGCGGACAAACCGCCCGCTTTCACGACGAAGTCCGCTTAGTGGATTTGAACACCTGCCAGGCTGTTTTCCAACTCAAGCCCCGGCTTGGGCCGGTTCTGGAAGTCTCCCCGGATGGCCGTTACCTGGTCTACGTTCCCGAGACGCCCCAAAACTACGGCGATCAGGCTTACCTGTTCGATACCAGCGCCAAAACCGAGCGAAAGATTGGCGAGGCGGGTAACTTGCGCGGGGTGGGTTTTACCAGTGACTCGAAAGCCGTGATCCTTGCCAATTCCTACCAGACAAAGATGTACGATCTGGCCTCAGGCGAAGTAGTAGCCCAGTTAGAAGCCAACCTGGGAAAAAATATTGTTCATTTATATGCATTCCAAGACAACCGTCACATCTTGATTGCCGGGAATGAATCCAACCGTATCTGGGATTACGTTGCGGGCGAAAACTATTCACCGGGAAATGACTTCATCACCGCCTACCGCGAGATGTTCGACGATTACCCCGGCGTGATCGTCACCACCGAATCGGTCTGGCATCTGGAGAGCAAGAACGCTGTTTCGCTCAAGAAATACCCCTTTGGGCGCTGGGCTTCGGCCTTCTCCCCAGATGGCCGTTACATGGCGGTTGATTCCGGGTATGCCCCCTGGCAAACCGACCTGATTGATCTGACCACCGGCCAGGTGATTGCTCGTTTCCCCGGCGAACGCGCTCCGGTGGCGTTGGGCGATGCCTTTCTCACCAGCGGAGCAGGCCAGGGCTTCCTCCATCGCTTTGAAAACGGGGAACTCAGCACAACCATAGATTTCCAATACATGGATGGGCAGGAGAGCGGGACAAACCAGGGCCTTATCTGGGATGTTCAGGGCAATCTCCGCTTGGTGGCTGCTTCGGGTGAATTCACAGCGCAGTCAACCTTGCCCCTGCTTCCACTGGCCTACTACTTCACCCCTGATATTTACACGGCCCGGCATGTTTTCCCAGCCTGGGAGCAATCCCTGGGGAATGATCCCACCCCGCTCCTGGCGGGCATTGGGCGCGACACCCTGCTGCTATCACCGGATGGGCAAAGCGCCATCCAAATGTCTGGTGACCAGGTGCAGATTTTCCGGGTTGAAAATGAGATTTACCACCCCACTCCCGAGACCCTTCTGGCTGAATACTCGTTCAAGGGCCTCTGGTTCCGGTTTGCTTTCAGCCCGGACAGTTCGCTCGTGGCCGGAAAAACGTTTTCTCAACTTCTGGTATGGGATGCTAAGACCGGCCAGCAGGTTCGCGCCTTTGCTGGTAAAGATTATTTGAAAGGCCAATCCTACAACTTGGGTTTTTCACCAGATGCAAAATTTGTTCTGATGGATGCCCTGGTAACATCTGGCTCCAACCAGGCATTTACAGATCGTACTCTCACCATTCTGGATGTTCAAAGCGGCCAGGAAGTGCATACTCACAGTGTTGCCAACTGCTTGCTTGATGTGCCCTTTGCCTTCACATCCGATGGAAGCGGCGTGTTCACCGTTACCCCTGACTGCCGAATCGGGCTGTACACGCTGGATGGCTGGCAAAAGCAAACCATTATCGGCGGGCCATATTCAGGTGCAAAACTGGCCTTAGCGCTCTCGCCGGATGGCGAACTCCTGGCCGTGGGACATAAATCCACGCTGGAAATCTGGGATGCGCAGTCTGGCATGTTGCTCAAACGTTTTGACCTGCAAACCGGCATTGAGAATTTCATCGGCGATTTTGCCCTGGCCTTCTCACCCAATGGCAAATTCCTGGCAGCCCGCTATGGGTTTGGTGGCACTTTCTTTATCGATACGACTGTTACGCTGTTTGGCGTGCCCACCCAGTAAAAGGAAATCTATTGTGAAAAATTATTCGCTTTGCCTGCTGCTTATTCTCGCCTTGTTGACCGCCTGTTCACCATCTACTCCATTGACCTCCACGGTACCACCAGTCGTTTCGCCATCTCAAACGATGGCTCCATCGGCAACAGTCACGCCAACGGCAATCCCTTCGGCAACGCCCATCCCAACCGCCACTCTCCCGCCCCAGGATGCGTTTATGAAGGGCCTGGTTTATTTCCCGGCGGGTTGGGGCGGCGACCAACGGCCGGAAACGGATTGGATACTGGAAAACATCGTTGTCCCAACCGGGGCAAATTGGATCAGGTTGCACATCCCCTGCTTTCAGAACAGCATCCGCGATACCAAAGTCTATTGCAAACCACAGGAAACGCTCAGCCAATCGGCGTACCTGCACCTGGTAGAAACCGCCCACAGCCTGGGCCTGCGGGTGATGAGCGAGCATTACCTTATCACATACGATCCCGAAGGCCATTGGGCTGGCGATATTGGAGACAAGTACAACGAAGAACAGTGGGCAGAATGGTTTGCCAGCTATGGCAAGACAGTTTTGGATGCGGCACGCTTGGCTGAAAAAGCCGGGACCGATTACCTGGTCATCGTTTCCGAACTGGACAGTACACCAAAGCGCGAAAAAGAGTGGCGTGAACTGATTGCCCAAGTCCGCCAGGTGTATCACGGTAAAATCAGCATGGCGTTTGACGAGGAATTTGCCCTGCAGGATGTCCAGTTTTGGGATGCATTGGATGCAATTGCCGTTCATCCCTATTACCTCGATCTGCCCGGCGTGACCGACCCCACAGTTGAACAATTAACTCGTGAATTTATCCCCTATGTGGATCGGCTGGAAGCCCTCTCACTAAAATGGGATCGGCCAGTCATCATCACTGAAATTGGGTTTTGGAGTGTCCACACCATGACCCAAAACTATAACAACCTGGATTCATCCAACCAGATTGACCTGCAAGAGCAAACCGATCTATTCGAGGCTGTTTTTAAGGCCTTCGAAGGTCGTGATTGGCTGGCGGGAATTTTCTGGTATGCCTTCGAGGGTGGATCGAACTATGCAGAACCCTGGAATACGCACAACGCCTATATCGGTAAACCGGCAGAAGATGTGATTCGCTCCTTTTACGGGGCCGCACCACGTCCAACACCCACCCAGGTGATTGTCCCCGAAAGCGTTTTACCAAACGTAGAAGTCATCTACGACAACCGCCTCAACCCTGCCTGGGCCAATTACCCACCCGATGGCGACCCGGCAAAAATCGACCTGGATCAATCGGACATCGCCATGCAGGGCAATGCAATTGCCATTGGCCTGTATTACTTCTGGACGCTCGATTTTCGCAACGACAATGTGGACTGGAGCAAATACCAGTGGCTTGAATTCGACCTGTATGTTGACCCACAGGATACACCCAAAGTCTACACCATCGGCGTAACACTGCGCGATACAGCCTATCAGTCTTCCCCGTTCAAAGTGGAGCTATTGCAAAGCCAGTTTATTGAAGGCGGGAAAATCGAACTGGGAAACTGGCAGCATGTTCGCATTCCCCTGGATGTTTTTGGGCCTCTGCTCAGCCATTATGGGATTATCAGCATTGACCGGCCCGGGGCGAACACGGAGAACAAACCAGTGCGGATTTATGTAGATAATGTCGTTTTACGAGGAGAGTAACGGTTACATCATCATTGCGGGTGAAAATTGCGCATCCCTTCTCTACAAAAGTGCAATTTTTACCCGCAACAGGTACGGCTAAAGCATCCGAGTTGTCAGTACAAGGAGGAAAAATATCCTGTCAGTCGTTTCTCTTTGGATGCTTTACAGATTAAGGTCTTTGGTTTCAGCCTGACAGGGTAAGTATCGTGTTATCAGTTCAACGGTGAAAACCTGACCTGAGTGCAGAAAATAAAAATATTTTCTGGCATGGGCTTCTTGCTCCCATCGCAACTTGGAAATTAATATTATGGCTTGAATAGGTTATCAAGGTGTTTTTGGAGTTCAATCGCCTAAAAATGCCTATTCTATGACATTCTCTATTTGACTCTTTCTCTCCCTTATCCTAAACTATTAACTATAATCACTGGGGAGACCCCGTCATGCCACACCCCATCGAAGCATCCACTCTGCGCATCCTAAAACCCACCGGCGAAACGGTTGGGACAGGATTCCTCGTCTCAAAGAATCTTGCCGTGACCTGTGCGCATGTGGTCAAAATCTTGGGAGCTGGCGCGGGGGATACGATTGATATCCGCTTCACCGGCAAAAGTACATCGACAAGCGCTCATGTGCTGCCCGAATACTGGCGGCCTGATGACTCGACCGACATCGCCATCTTGCAAGTGGACGATGTGCCGGAGGGCGTTTTCCCGCTGCGGATGGGACGCGCAAGCGAGAGCCGGCTGAAAAACGACCTGTACACCTTTGGCTACGCCATCGCCGGCGAGGAGCAAGGGATTGGCGGGCTGGGGACTTTCATCACGCTCAAGCAAGAGGGGAATTTCATCCAGTTTCGGATGCACGAAGCTAATCACGGCCACAGTGGCGCACCAATTTATGATGACCAGCGTGGTGTGGTAGTAGGGATGATCAAAAAGGGGCATACCGGCGCCGGCCGTAATGCAGAAACAACCTTTGCAATTCCCGCTGAAACCATCTGGCAGGTCTGCCCCCAACTCAAACCGCCGACTCCAATCCTACCCCGCCGCAACCCCATTGTCGAGGGCATCAACCTGCTGCCCTACGACTACGACCAGCGCATCCAGAACTTCCTGACCGAATACCTCGGTACGGACTCGCACCCCGTCCCCTTTGGCGGACGCGATGACGCGCTTAAAATGCTCAACACCTGGCTGGCGGAGACGCCCCCCTACCTCCTGCTGGCCGCCCCGGCGGGACGCGGCAAATCTGCCCTGCTCGTCCGCTGGCTGGACAGCTTGAAAGCACGAGAAGATTTAGCACTGGCCTTTGTGCCGGTTTCCATCCGCTTTGGCACCAACATGGAGCGCATCTTTTACGCCGCCCTGGCCGCGCGGCTGGCTTACCTGCACGGCGACGATATCCCCGCCAGCCCGGAGACTTCCACCGCCGTTTATCGCGGACTGGTAGCCGATTATCTCTCCAAGCCGCTCGCCAACGGGCGGACCCTGCTGGTGGTGCTGGACGGTCTGGATGAAGCCGCTGACTGGCAGGCTGGGGCAGATTTCATGCCCGGCGAACTGCCCGCCGGGGTGCGCGTGGTCGTCTCGGCCCGTTTCCTGGCTGGGGACGCGAATTCGACCCCCTGGCTAAGGCGGCTAAACTGGGAGCGCAATGGGCTGGCATCTGCACCATCCCTAACCCCGCTCGACCGCGCCGGGGTGGCAGATGTGCTGCTCAAGATGGGCTGCCCGCTGGATGAACTCAGCCGCCAGGTGGACATTGTGGCCGAGTTGTACCGTTTGAGCGCAGGAGACCCGCTGCTGGTAGGATTGTACGTGGGCGACCTGTGGGCAAAGGGAGAAGAAGTTACCCGCCTGAAACCCGAAAACCTGGCAGGTATCCAGCCCGGCTACAAAGGTTACTTTGACCGCTGGTGGGATGACCAGAAAAAACTGTGGGGCAAAGACAAACCCTGGCTGGAAAAGCATGTCCGCGCCGTGCGTAACTTACTGGCCGGGGCGCTGGGGCCGCTCTTCAGGGATGATTTCCTGGCACTGGAGCCAGAACTAGAATCCGACTACATCGTTGATGCGTTGGATGTTTTGCAACGTTTCATCATTGGCGACAACCAGATCCAGGGCTATACCTTTAGCCACCCCAAATTAGGACAATATTTCTGGGATGAAATAACCCCCAACGAACAAGCCCGGATGGATGAACTTTTTTTACATTGGGGTGAAGAAATCGTGCAAGGATTTGTCAAGGGTAACCATGATCCTAAAAAAACGCACAAAATTCCTGCGTATGTGCTGCTAAATTACACTACGCACTTGGTGAGAACAAATCAGCCTGTTGAAAAATTTCTTCCGCTTGTGGAATACCATTTTTGGGCACAAGCATGGGTTGAGTTCGAAAGTCTTTATGGGGGACAGAGTGGATACAGACAAGATATTGAGCGAGTCAGACAGCGATGCCAGATAGAAGACAGGCAATCTGTGGCAAAATTTGGCTATGCCAGGCATTTAGGTTATCAGGTTCGTTGCGCGCTGATCGAAGCCAGCCTGCACAGTATTTCCGGAGTTATTCCAGTTGATCTCATTCCAGTCTTGATCATTTCAGGCAAGTGGGCTTTGCCGCAGATTTTTACATTTATCCGTCAAATACCAAAATCATACCAACAATCGCAGGCGCTGATTACCTTACTGCCCTACATAAGCGAAGAACACATGCCCGATGCGTTGAAGATTGCTCGCGCTATCAAGGATGAAGCATATCGCGCAGAAGCATTAATTAAGGTTATCGAAAGGTTGCACAAGGTAGATAAAAATTTAATTCAGGATGCCATTGCCATTTCCTGGAATAAGAAAGCCCAAGCAGAAGTTTTAATTGCCCTGGCAAAGCGATTACCGGATACATCCCTTGAAGTAATTCTGGATGCGGCAGAGCCATTGGAAGAGATGGAACGCTCAAGAGTATTAGGGGTACTGGTAGCGCGATTACCCGACAAGAAGGTTGATCAGATATTAGCCAATGCGCGGGCTATGGAAGGTGAAATATCGCGTGCATATTTGTTGAGTTCACTGGCGCCAAATCGGCCAGATATCAAAGCGGAAGCCCTGGCTGCTGTGCAAAAAGTACCAAATTTTGATGACTATCTATTGTTGGATATGGCAGAAAACCTTCCCGAACTGCTTGACAAGGCATTAAAAATTATTGCATCCGCTTCTCCAAAGCGAGATACGATTTCTGAATTTATAGAAAAAATCAGTAAATTCGCGCAGAACCTACCAGAAGAAAAACTTGAGCTAGTCGTAACCTTGATACGCAAAACGCCATATTCATCCTACAAATTTCTTCTGATTGCATTGATCCAGCGCATGCCTAACTTAGCAAATGATGCGCTCACTGAAACATTAGCGGAAACGGGGTTTTATCACCCATACTTGTTGAATGAGTTGGGACAGCATTGCCCAGACGAAATGTTGGTACAAGTTGTAAATGCTGCATTGAAACTGGAGTTTGATTATGACCGAGCAAATGCCTTGAATAGCTTGGTACACCGATTGCCAGAAAGTGAACTTCCAAGAATATTACTTGAAGCGCGTGCGCTCCAATCTGAAGTTGATCGCACCAAGGTATTATGCACCCTTTCTCAACGGATGCCTGAAATTGCGGGTGAGCTTATGGCAACTCGCTGGATGATACGAGACGAAAGCCGTCAAGCTAGATTTTTCGGATCAATGGCCAAATACATCCATCAAGCTAGCCTTAAAGCGATAGCTATTGCCCAAGGAATCGGCGATAGTTATTCAAGAACAAAAGTGATTGCCGAGTTAATACCACTAATTCCTAAAGAGTTTTTAGGGAAAATTGTCTCGCTCGCTGAGCAAGAACGTGACGAATATGATCTGGCTCAGGAATTACCTATCCTGGCACAATATTTACCCACAAATGATCTCCAAATCATATTCAAGTTATCGCAGTTGATCCAAAATGAGAACCAGCGCGCAAAGGTGTTGAGCGAACTAGCGCACAAGATGCCCCAAAAAGAGCTCCACCTAATCTTGAGAGCAGTTTGTCAATTTCGAGATGACAATGATCGAGCAATAATACTAAATCGTCTGGCGAAAAGGCTTTCCCAAAAAGAAACAGGAGACGCACTCCAGATCGCCTTTTCGATACAAGAGACAAGTTCTCGGGCCTTAGCACTTTGCGGCTTCGTGCAGCATTGGCCAGAAGTGATCACCAAAATTATGGGGGCGATCGGAACGTTGAATGATGAAGGCTATCATTCCTACCGTAGCGCTTACATTATGAAAGAATTGGCAATTAGTTTATTGTCCGAAAAACAGCCCACAATTGAGGATACCTTCTTTATCCAGATATTGGATTCTTTAAATTTACTCATGCCATCCCGTTTCAGATTCCCAAGAAGACTGTCCCGGCAGCAACAAGAAGCGGCCATAAAACAAATTCTTATATTTATGCCGTCTATAAATAGCGATGATCGCGCCGAGGTATTAGCTGTATTGGCAAAATTCATGCCAGAACAAGAACTGGATCAATTACTGGAAATTGCCCGCACAATCAATCCTAACGTTGACATTTTTGGAAATGGGATGCGAGTAGAAGCATTATGCATATTGGCTCAACGTATACCGGAAAAAAATATTGGACAAGTATTCCAAATCGGTCAAGGTATTAAAGATGAGTCGAATCGTGCCCGGGTAATGAGTAAATTAGTCCAGCAATTTCCGAAAAAAGTGTTTGAGGAATTGCAGACAATTCCAGCCGAATATATATGGCCAAAGGCCTGTTTGTTGAATGGTTTGGTAGTTTTTTTCCCGGAAGTTCTAGATGATGCTATGCAAATGACTCTATTGGTTGCGGATGAAGAATCAAGGTATCAATTTTGGGAAAACCTGGCTTTGCAGCTAATAAAATCACCCGCTCCAAAAAGCTATAAACCAGTAGAAATTACACTATCTGAGCTATCTGCCAATACTCGTAGTGACTTATTTAATGACCTTGCCACCCTTATGCCCGCCATCATCCACCTTGGTACTCCCGAAACCCCAGGCGAAATCTACCAGGCCGTCTGCGATGTAACCACCTGGTGGCCCTAAATGAACACCCTCGAACTGACCCTCCAACGCCAAACTGACAGCGGCTACCCGGCAGCCGCTTCCCTGACCCGCTTGGGCGGATTCCTGCCCCTGCGCCGCGAAGGGACGCTCAATCTCGATGTTGCGGCTCTCGCAGAACTGCAATACGACCCGCTCGCCTACGGCACCGCCCTCGGCCAGGCCCTGTTCGTGGACGAAATCCGCGACACCTTCCGCGAAGGGCTTTCCGGCGGCGAACCCCTGCGGGTGCTGCTCTCCATCGAAGCCCCCGACCTGCGCGCCCTCGACTGGCACCGCCTGGCCGCCCCCTTCGATGGCCGCTGGCGCTGCCTCGCCAGCCAGCAGAACACGCCCTTCTCGCTCTCCATCCCCTCGCCCGCCTCGGCCCACTTCCCCGCCATCGGACGCCGCGATCTGCGCGCCCTCGTCCTCGTCGCCGGGCCAGAATCGCTCTCCGGCGACTACAAACTCGCCCCCTTCGATGTCCCCGCCACGATTGCCAGCATTCAATCGGCGCTCGGTGACATCCCCTGCGATATCCTCGAACATTCCAGCCTCGACGCCCTGTGTGACAAACTAACCGCCACGCCCTACACTTTCCTGCACCTCGTCTGTCACGGCGCGGTCAATCAGAACGGGGAAACCATCCTGTACTTCCCCAAGGACGAAAGGCGTACCCCCACTCCCACCACTGACCTGCTCAACCATCTGTCCAGCCTGGCCCACCTGCCGCACTTCGCCTTCATCACGGCCTGCGAGAGCGCCCTGCCCCAAAACGGCCTCGGCTCGCTCGCCGGGCGGCTCGTCCGCGAACTCGGCCTGCCCGCCGTGCTCGCCATGACCGACCGCGTCAGCATTGCCACCGCCGGGGCCATCGCTGCCCCCTTTTACGCCCATCTCCACCAGCACGGACAGCCCGACTTGGCCCTGGCCCAGTCTCTCGCCGGGCTGCAAGGCGCGCACGACCTGACCGTCCCCGCCATTTTCAGCCGCCTGGGCGACCGCCCGCTCTTTGACGACAATTCCGAACGCGCTTTAACGGAGAAAGAACTGGAATTTGGTCTCGATAAATTAGCGGAATCTCTGCTTGAGCGCGCTCCCGTCATGGACAGTTTGCGCGACGCGCTCACCCGCCGCCTGCGTTCCACGCTGGGAGCGGATTCCAAATCCCTATCGGAATCCAGCCGCGCGGAGCGCAAAGCGACCCTCGATCAACTCAACAGCCTGAGCCTGGAAGCGCTCGACCTGTCCTTCAACGCCCTGTGCCTGGGACAGACCCCGCCCGCCTACGACTCGCGCTCGCCCTTCCGCGGCCTGGAATCCTTCCGCCCGGATGATGCCGCCTATTTCTTTGGCCGCGAGACGCTGACCAGGAAACTCGTCCAAAAACTGAACGAGCACAACTTTCTGGCCGTCCTGGGAGCCTCCGGCTCGGGCAAATCATCGCTGGTGATGGCCGGGCTGATCCCCGCACTTAACGTTCCCTATGCCATTTTCCGCCCCGGCCCGGAACCGTTATCAGAGTTGGAGAAAGCCATCCAACAGTTCCCCTCTCCCACCGGGAGAGGGGTTAGGGGTGAGGGTCTTTTGGTAGTCGACCAGTTCGAGGAACTGTTCACCCTTTCAGTGCGGGAGCAGCGTTCGGAATTTATCTCCCGCCTGTTGGAACAGTCACAACGGCTGCGGGTGGTCATCACCCTGCGGGCCGACTTCCTCGGCGAGGTGGCCCCCTTCAAGTCGCTCAAGGATGAAGTCCAGAACCATCAAGAAATCATCCCCCCGATGGACGAGACCGAACTGCGCCGGGCGATGGAGGGCCAGGCCGGGTGCGCCGGGCTGCGCTTTGAGTCCGACCTGAGCCAGCAGATGCTCGACGATGTGTCGGGCGAGCCGGGCGCGATGCCGCTCTTGCAGCATGCCCTGTGGACGCTGTGGACGCGCCGGCACGGGCGCTGGCTGCGCGCCGAGGAGTACCGCGCCTTCGGCGGCGTGAAACAGGCGATTGCCTCGACCGCCGAGGCGGTCTTCGCGCGCTGTTCGGAATTCGAGAAAGAACGCCTGCGCGATATTTTCCTGCGCCTGACCCGCCTTGACGACAGCACCGACGGGCGTGACACCCGCCGCCGCGTCCTGCTCCGTGACTTAATCCCGGCTGATAGCGAGTCCGCCGCAACAACCTTGCTTATCAAACAACTGGCCGATGCCCGCCTGGTGGTCGTCACCGGCGACGAAGTGGAAGTGGCCCACGAAGCCCTCATCCGCCACTGGGAGCGCCTGCGTGCCTGGCTCAACGACGACCGCGACAACCTGCGCCTGCGCGAAGGCATCAGCGACGACGCCCGCCGTTGGGACAACGCCCACCGCGACGAATCCCTGCTCAACCACCGCGGCGCGAGGCTGGAGCTGGCGCTGGCAATGAGCAAAAATCCACGTTACCGGCTGAACCCAATCGAGCAGGCGTATTTGAATGGGTGTATCGGGCTGAGGGAGATGGAGAAAGCGGCTGCCGCAAAAAGAAGACGATATGCAATCACCGGCATTTCGGCTGCGCTAACTATAATCATGGCAGTTCTGGCAGGCTGGGGTTGGACAAGTAGTGAGAATTCAAAAGAATTGGGTTATCAAGTGGCAACAGCCAGCGCAGCAAAAGCAACTGCTGTTGGAGAGGCAAATGCCCGAGCTACAGCTCAAGCAAACGCAGAGGAGCAACGTGATATTGCTTTAGCTCGCCAATTAAGTGCACAGGCTCAGAATATCTTGAGTGTGAAAAATTCAAAGCAACTCACCGCTGTATTATTAGCGATTCAATCAATGCGTAAATTCCCAACACATGAATCTGCACAGATTTTACAAAGTAATACACTGATACATCCTATTGCCAGCATGATGAAAGATACGGATATAACTTCTATATCCTTTAGTCCAGATGGTAGGTATGTTGTATCAGGGGGCTGTGCTAAATTAGAATCTGGGGTTTGTGTTCAAGGAATTGCACGTGTTTGGGACGTTACTACGGGGCAAGTGCTTGCCAACATGCCACACGATTTCTATGTTTATTCTGTCGCGTTCAGTTCCGATAGTAAATATGTGGTTTCTGGCGGTGGCACTACAGTTTGCGTATGGGAAGCCGTATCAGGGAAGAAAAGTGTTTGCATGAGTCATGATTCGTATGTAGATACTGTTGCATTCAGCCCAGATGGTCAGCATGTATTGTCGGGGAGCGAAGATCACTCTGCCCGTGTTTGGGATGTTGCAACAGGTAAGGAAACCGCCCGCATGACACACGATGGTTATATCTCATCTGTTGCTTTCAGCCCAGATGGCAAGCTCGCAATCTCGGGAGGCTGGGATAAAACAGCTCGCGTATGGGAAACCGCGACAGGCAAAGAAATTTCCCGTATGGTGCACGGTGCTCATGTATATTTTGTTATCTTTAGTCCTGATGGAAAATTTGTAGCATCAGGCGGGTGTGACGAATTTGAAGGAGCGATAACAGCTTGTGGACAGAGCAATGTTAAAGTGTGGAACGCTTTGACAGGAAAAGAAATTATTAGTATCAAACACGATAATGCTATATATTCTGTTGCTTTCAGCGCAGATGGTCGATTGCTAGTCTCTGGATGCGGTGATAATACAGTTCGAGTTTGGGGAATAGACACTGGAAATGAACTAGCTCGGTTCGTGCATGACGACCAAGTTAAATCCGTAGCCTTCAGTTCCGATAGTAAACATGTGGTATCTGGAAGTGCTGATGGAACCGCCCGGGTATGGAATATCGCAACCAAGAAAGAAGTTATTCGTGTGACCCATGGTAAAGGGGTGTCAGCTGTTGCCATTAGTGCAGATGGAAAGTTTGTAGCATCAGGGGGGTGTGATCAGGGGCCATCTCTTTCTTGCACACAAGGCTCGGCATACGTGTGGAAATTAGAAGCTCAGGAGAAAATGCCCCAATCGAGTCACGCTGAACGGGTACGTTCTGTAGCTGTTAGTTCAGATGGGAAATATGTGGTTTCTGGTGGATGTGAAAAACGGAATGCTTATGATGATTGTGCCCAAGGTTCTGTTCGTATTTGGGATGTTGCCAACAAAGCAGAAATCACTCAAATGGTACATAATGGCGGTGTGGAATCTGTAGCTTTTAGCCCTGATGGTAAATATGTTGTTTCAGGGAGTGAAGATAAAACTGCTCGTGTATGGGAAGCTGACACAGGCAATGAAATTGCGCGCGTAACCCATGATGGTATAGTGTCATCCGTTGCCTTCAGTTTGAATGGAAAATATGTTGTATCAGGAGGCGCTGACGGGGCAGTTAGGGTGTGGAATGCATTTACCGGAAAAGAAATTGTCCGTATGCGCCACGATACTTCTGTTTCATCTGTAGCTTTCAGCCCAAATGGTAAATATGTGATTTCGGGCAGTCTGGACAACACAGCCAGAGTGTGGGATGCCATTACAGGAGAGGAAATTAATCGAGTAACACATAATAATATGGTGAATATTGTTGCTTTCAGCCCTGATGGGGTATATGCAGCTTCAGGAAGTGTTGATAGGTATGTCAAAATATGGGATGCACTAACGGGAAAAGAAATTGCTAATTTTTTGCATAATGGTGTTGTAAGATCCATCGCTTTCAGCCCTAACAGCAAATACTTGGTTTCTGGAAGTATGGATAACACGGCTAGGGTGTGGGAGATTAACACAGGCAAAGAAGTAGCTCGTATGACACATGATTCATATGTACAATCTGTCGCATTCAGTTCAGATAGCCAATATGTTGTATCCGGAGGCTGTGAGTACCAAATAGGTAACCAACCGTGTCTTCAGGGTTCAGCCCGTGTATGGGATATATCATCTGGACAAGAAATTGCCCGCATATTGCATGATTCTTATGTGTATTCGGTTGCATTTGATCCTTATGATCAATATGTAGTCTCAGGGGGCAATGATGGTATTGTGCATATTTGGCAATGGCGCCCTGAAGATTTGATTACCGATGCCTGTTCCCGTGTTACCCGCAATCTGACTCGCTCCGAATGGAAGCAATATATCGGCGATGCGCTGCCATACCAGGCAGTTTGTTCCAATTTGCCAATTGAGCCAGAGCCAACCGCTACTCCAACCCCCTGACCCCATGCCTATCCAAACCTTCAAACTCGAACGCTACTTTGCTCGTTACGAATTCAGCGTCAAGTGCCTGTTCATCTCCTCCGATGGAGAGAGCCTCGAATTGCTCGGCATGGCCGTGCCCAGTGGGAAGGCCTGAAACTTGGCTACACCAAACTCATCACAACAAAAGCAATGCCAGACCATCCCTGCATCGCTTTTGTTGTGCATTTGCAACGATAATGGAACTTTTGTTCTGATATTCTTGTTGGCATGGTTATTCGTCGCCTGCTTGAACGTCTGGGATTGATTTCTGATCCCAGCCCGCGCAAATATGAGTTGGATATCTCATTGCAATCCAGGCTCGAATCCCTGGCCGAACAGGAACAGCTTTTACCCGATGAGATCGCCTCCGACCTGGTCAATGAAGCCCTTTCACAGCGCCAACTTGATGCCGACCTGTGGCGGCGCTGGCAGTCGCTCTCGCCGCGCGAACAGCAGATTGCAGCGCTAACTTGCCTGGGGTATACCAATCCGCAAATCGCTGCGCGTTTGGGGCTGTCTGTTGAAACCGTCCGTACCCATACCCGCAATGTTCAAATCAAATTCAATGTCAACAGTAAAGCCGATTTACGCGTATTACTCTCGGCCTGGGATTTCAGTCGTTATGAGTAAGCCTATTTTTCGAGCAAAACTTTCCATGCGCTTGTATAATTGGAAAATAACGTTTCGGCCAGCGGAGTAGGAATGAATCCCCAAACATCAATCATCTCCAGCGATGAAACTCAACCGTATCAGATTCTCAAGGTAAAATTCGATTCCAATACCTTTGGGGTTATTGTTTTGGAACTTAACCTTTCCGGGCAAAAACAGCCGTTGACACTTTACCTGTCTCAGGTTTGTGATCCATTGGATGGCATGGTGCGGTGGCTTGAACAGTTGGCCGCCGGTCAGCTTCCAGCCGTTTGGGAAATCCAGAGTGAAGTGTCCACCCGCCCTCACGTTTACCTGCATGTTAACCCGCTTACCGGCGATCGAGTTGAGTTACGCATTACGAACAATGTGGAGGCGAATTCGGACACACCGACGCTCTTGCAAGGGATTTTCCGGCGCAAACAATTGGTCAGGGATTTCCTGAAGGATTTCAAAACCTTCTTGCGCGAGCGATTCCTGCCTCAACATTGGGAAACTGATTTGCGTGAACTGAACCTTTCACAGATTCGGCTGCTCTTGGATCGAAAATCAGGCTGAGATACGGTGCATCCCCAACCATTCACCCCCAGATTTGCATCCCCCCACAAGGCTACCCCGTAAATCCCCCCATACATCCCCTGGCAAGGGGATGTTTTCTTTTTCATTCCCGGCTATGCTGTGGTCATGGAACTTCTTCCCATCCTTCGCCCTGGCGCCTTACTGGTTGTTTGCGCCACATCTGCCGCGAGTGAACCCGTCTCGCGCCTGATCGCCGAACTGGCCCTGCGAGATGCCGTGACTGTTTTGGATGGTGGCAACCGCTTCCAGCCTTATCGGGTTGCCCAGCTTTTGCGGCAGAAAACGGTGGAGGTGAACCGCGCCGCCCAACGGATTTTCATCCGGCGCGCCTTTACCTGCTACCAAATGCTGGCCTTGCTCGAAGGCACACCGTCGCTACGGCAGCCGTACATCATCCTCGACCTGCTGGCCACTTTCTACGATGACCATGTTCCGGCCCACGAAGTCCGCCGCTTGCTGGAAGCCTGTTTGCGCCAGGTGGAGCGCCTGGGCCGGTTAGCCCCCGTGATGGTCGCACTCGCCCCGCCACTTATCCCCGAACGCGCCTTTCTGGTTGAGATGGTCTGTGCCCGCGCCGACCGGCTGCTCATGCCGGAAATCTCCACCCCTGTTGAGACTCAACCCTCGCTTTTTGCTGATCACTGCTAACTGGAGACTGGGAACTGACATGGGCCGCACCCTTCCCACCCTCACCCAACAGCTGACCGATACCGAAGCCGCCCTGGCGCGCTTCCGCCGCACGCTGCGCAAGAGCGACCAGTACATTTTCGATGGTTTGTTCGCCGCTGCGCGCCGGCACACCGCCGCCATCAGCCAGACCGATGCGCTCCTGCCTTTCGAGGCCGCCCTGCTGGCGATCCTGCTCGAACAGGCCAGGGAGATCGCCATCCTGCGCCAGAAAGTGGATGTCCTGACGAATGGCACAGACCACCGGCTGGTTGATTGACTTATATCCCGATGAAACCGGCCTGGTACTCTGGCTGCTGGCTGACACGGGCGATCGCCTCCCCCTGCGCATGGATTTCCCCGTCACTTTCTACGCCGCCGGGGAATTTTCTGTTTTGCGCCAGGCCTGGCGTTTCTTGCAAGATAAGAATGTCTCCCTGGCCCGTGAAACGCGCCGCGATCTGTTCACCGGTGATAGGGAAGCGCTGGCGGTCACGGTTTCCCGGCCAGCGGATTTGCCGGGACTCTTTGCCGAACTCTCGGCAGCGTTTCCAGCGCTGGATTATTACGATGCGGACATCCCGCTCCCGCTGCGTTTCGCCGCCCGGACGAAGGTCGGCCTATTGGGACGCTGCCGGGTTAACTCAGTTGGAGCCTGTGTCACCGCCATCGAAGCCCTCGACTCGCCCTGGGAACTTGATCCGGAACCGCTCCCGCTGCGGATTTTGGAACTCAGCCCGGATGTCGATCCGGCCTTACGCACACCAGGAAAAGTGCGGGTGCGGTATGGCAAGGTGGATTACTTTCTCAACCTGGCACCCTGCCGCGCCTTCGAGATTGCATTGAAAGCGGTTCTCCAGCAATACAACCCCGATCTGCTCCTGACTGATTACGGCGACACCTGGCTCTTACCCAAACTGACCTTCAACTCCAACCGCGACTCGGCCAGGAAAGTGTTGACCCGCAAAGCCGACAGCTACTTCGCCTACGGCCAGGTAGTTTATCGCGGGGCGCAGGTGCATCTCTTTGGACGCTGGCATATCGACCGGAAGAACGCGATGTTGTTCAATGAATATGGATTGGAAGGGGTATTAGAACAGGCGCGCGTGACTGGTTTGGGCGTACAGGAGATGGCACGCAAGTCGCCGGGAGCAGGGATCACTGCCATGCAAATACTGACCGCCCTGAAAACCGGTGTGCTGGTGCCGGTGGTCAAGCAGCAGGCCGAAAGCGCCAAAACCCTGGATGAGCTGATCCGCGCCGACAAAGGCGGGATGATCTACCAGCCGCTGATTGGCGTCCACGAGCATGTCGCGCAAATTGATTTCGCTTCCATGTACCCTTCAATCATGGTGAACTCGAATATTTCGCCAGAAACAACCGGAAAGAAAAACGCCCCGGATGGATTAGTTCCTCAAACCCTGCGCCCGCTGCTCGAAAAGCGCCTGGCGCTCAAACGCAGGCTTTCCGAATTAAACCCACGCGACTGCCGGGCAAAGGCGCTCAAAGCGCGCGCCGCCGCGCTCAAGTGGCTGCTGGTGGTGTGTTTTGGCTACCTGGGGTACAAGAATGCCCGCTTTGGAAAAATCGAATCTCACGAAGCCGTGACCTCCATCAGCCGGGAGTTGCTCCTGCAGGCCAAGGAAGTGGCCGAGGCATCCGGGTTTGAAGTCATCCACATGTACATTGACTGCCTGTTCGTCCAGAAACCTGGCTGCCAGGCTGCCGCCGATTTTGCACCTTTGCTGGCCGCCATCGAAAGCCAGACCGGCATACCGATCGCCTTGGAAGGCGTCTACCGCTGGGTGGCTTTCCTGCCATCAAAGCGTGATGCCCGCATCCCGGTCCCGAACCGTTATTTCGGCGTGTTTCAGGCCTGCCCTGAGCATGGTCGAAGGGATGGAGAAATCAAATATCGCGGTATCGAATTGCGCCGCCACGACACCCCGCCCTGGGTGGCCAAGACCCAATTGGCGGTCTTACAATGCCTGGCTCAAGCCAAAACCCTGGTGCAAGTCCAGACATACATCTCGCAAGCGTGCGAAATTGTAGCGCAGGCCAAACGCGATTTGCGCGCCGGGCGCGTGCCAGTGGAAGACTTGCTCATCACCCAGCGCCTGAGCCGGGAAGTTGAAGCCTACAAGTCTCCATCCCCGGCAGCCAGGGCCGCCCTGCAATTGGTGGAAATGGGTAAAGCCGTTGCGCCTGGCCAGACGGTTCAGTTTATTTACATACTGGGTCGACCGGGTGTCTGGGTCCAGGGGGCCAGCCCATTCGATCAGAAAACCCTGGATATAGCCCGATATTCAAAACTATTGCAACGTGCGGCGCTGACCATCCTGGAGCCATTGGTGCGAGCATTGAAGTGCGAGACAGCCTCCAATCAGCCTGTGTTTCAAAAGCAAGCAGAGTACAATAGCGCATGCTTTTCCACCAACGCCGGGTGCCAGAGAGTTATCGAATTTCCCGTCGAACCGCGGAATATGGCGCATGGGAGCCGCGAATGAGGCCCAGCCTGTAACCAGCGTTCAGCATCTGCAGGATAAAACTTACAACAAAGAGGCAAGTATGGCGATTCAACTTAAACAGGTGGCTTATCATTTTGTCGACAAAGCGGCGAACAACCTGATCTATTCAGAAAATACAATTGAGATCGAGCGACTGGATGGCACCATCCTGGATTTCCTGGAATACCTGACGGATAAATTATGGGAGGCGGAAGATTCAGGTAATACTGTCTCCGGGAATTTCAATCAAGGGGCAACCCCTTCGCTGGCCCAACCGCTGATTTATGGGATATTGGAAAATCCGGAGACGCTTTTAGAGAATTCGAAAAAGTTGGCCGACCTGCTTTATCAGGTTTCCCCGAACACAGCCTCGCGCGGCCTGCTGGTTGTGATTTTGTGCCGAGAAACCACCACTGACCAGAATTACGTGGCGATCTATAAAGTCAGATGCGAAGATGAGCAAGTCATCAAAATCATCTCGGGCGGGAACTTACCAGAAATCGCCGTGGAAGAAGTCAGCAATATTTTACTCAAGGAACTGCAAAAGGGTGCGCTGATCCCCCATCCCGATAAGCAGCACTACGATTTGAAAGTAACCGATCTACAATCCGCGGAACCCAGGAAATACTTTGGGAGCACGTTCCTGGGCTGCACCACCAAAAAATCGGACGAACTGCAAGTCAAAAAACTGGTGCCTGAACTGATCAAATTTGCGGCGGAGAGCGGCATTCAGGTGGAGACCGACAAGCTGCCAATTGTGATCGCTGCCCTGGGCCGAACTGAAGGGAATGTTACCATTCCCAAGATTGAAGCCGCCATCGAAGCCGAGAAGCTGTTTGACGATAATTACTCCAGAGAAGCCTTCACGGCCTATGCCGCACAATCCAGCCACCTCCAAAACTTTGATGTTGAACCGGCCAAGCTGGTGAGCAAAAAGAACGGTGATCCGCGCCGGATCAAATATGTGATTCGGCATCCAGATTGGGATGGGATCGTGATTTCAGGGCCAGTTGAAGCCATGCGCAGAATTAGAACCACGGAAGGCGATTTTGTGATGATTCACCTGGAAGTAGGCGAAGATGATCTAAAAATCCTGTATGAGTAGATGCTGTGTCCAGTCTCTCTACGCTCGTGCCAGGATACATCTCCCTTTGATTCTGGTTTTTTGAAGTATCCAAAATAAAACAGCGATGCCATTCAAGCCTCGCTGTTTTGATTCATCCAACCGTGCTGATTACTGAGGACCAACAACCCGATGCGGCAGATATGGCTCTTCCAGATAAGCAATATCTTCCGGGTTCAGGGTTACCGATAGCGCGCCAACGGCATCTTCGATGTGCGATAGTTTGGTGGCGCCAATGATGGGCGCTGTGATCGGCGCTTTCTGCAGCAGCCAGGCCAGGGCGACGCGCGAACGCGGAACTTCATATTTCTGGGCCAGTTCTGCAACCCGTTCAACGATCGGGTGGTCGTTTTCGGCAGCGGCATCGTATTTCATCTTCTGAATCTGATCGGTTTCGGAGCGCAACGAGCTTTCGGTGGCCCAGTTGCGCGTCAACCGGCCCGAAGCCAGCGGGCTGTAGGGGATAACGCCAATGCCCTGGTCGCGGCAGAGTGGCAGCATTTCGCGCTCTTCCTCGCGGTAGATCAGGTTCAGGTGGTTTTGCATCGAGACAAAACGCGCCCAGCCGTGCTTTTCGGAAATGCCCAGGGCTTTCTGGAACTGCCAGGCCCACATGGCTGATGCCCCGATGTAACGGGCCTTGCCTGCGCGGACAACATCGTTCAGGGCTTCGAGCGTCTCTTCGATGGGGGTTTCATAATCCCAGCGGTGGATTTGGTACAGGTCAACGTAATCGGTGCCGAGGCGCTGCAAGCTGTTGTCGATTTCACTCAAGATGGCTTTGCGCGACAGCCCGCCGCCATTTGGCTCTTCGCGCATTTTGAAAAACACCTTGGTGGCAATGACCACCTCGTCCCGTTTTGCAAAGTCTTTCAGGGCGCGCCCCAGGATTTCTTCACTGGCCCCAAGCGAGTAAATATTGGCGGTGTCGAAGAAGTTGATGCCCATTTCCAAGGCTTTCTGGATGATTGGGCGGCTCGCATCCTCGTTCAGCACCCATTTATGAATCCAACGTTCTGCATCGCCGAAGCCCATACAGCCCAGGCAAATGCGCGAGACTTTCAGACCAGTAGCGCCCAGTCGAGTGTATTCCATGTTTTTTCCTTTTCTGCATTGTTACCAGGCATACGCCTTGGGGGCTTCGCCGCCAGGGCCGGGGAAGATTTCATCCAGCTTTTTCAGCGTTTCTTCATCCAGCGCAATTTCGGTGGCGCGGACGGCGCTTTCCAATTGCTCGATAGTGCGTGGCCCAATGATGGGGGCGGTGACAATTGGGTTCTGCAGCAGCCAGGCCAGGGCAACTTCGCCAGGGGCATGGCCCAGTTCGCGGCAGAGCGTCTCGTATTTTTCCAGCTTTTCGCGGTTTTCGGCTACTTCTTTTTCGAAACCTTCGCCCATGCGCCGTCCAGTTTGCATTTTTTCCAGCGCGCCGCCCAGCAAGCCGCCGCCCAGTGGACTCCAGGGAATCAGGCCCAGGCCATAGTGGCGGCAGGCGGGGATGACTTCCAACTCGACCATGCGGTTGTTGAGATGGTAAATGCTCTGTTCGCTGACCAGGCCCATCATCCCGCGTTTGGAGGCTTCCTGGCAGGCTGTGGCAATATCCCAACCGGCAAAATTGCTGGAACCGACATACACAACCTTGCCCTGGTCAACCAGGCTGTCGAAGGCCTGCCAGGTCTCATCCCAGGGGCAATCGCGGTCGATATGATGCATCTGGTACAGGTCAATCCAATCGGTTTGCAGGCGTTTCAGGCTGCCTTCACAATGCTTGCGGATCTTGTAAGCTGAAAGGCTGCGCCCGTCACTGTTGACTTCCTTCAGATTGGCTTTGCGCGAAACCGGGTTATAAACCTTGGTTGCCAGTACGGTGGCGTCACGCCGCCCACCACCCAGGGCGAACCAGCGTCCGATGATTTCTTCAGTGTGGCCGTGTTCAACGCTCCAGCCGTAGACATCGGCGGTGTCGAAAAAGTTGATGCCCAGTTCCAGGGCGCGATCCATGATTTTGAAGCTGTCTTCTTCGCTGGTTTGCCAACCGAAATTCATCGTGCCCAGGCACAAATTGCTGACCAGCACGCCATGCTTTCCCAATCGTTTGTGTTGTACGGACATTTTTATCTCCTTGGAAAAATTTGGTTTGATGGAGTAAGAAAATATGTTTAGAGTTCTGCTACGGCAGGGATGATTTCCCTGGCAAAGGTTTCGAGCGGGGTGATTTTATAAACATCTGGCATGTTGAAAATGGCATGGGAGAAGCCCATCCCGGCCAGTTCCTTGATCCGATTAATCACGCTATCGACTGTATCCTTCCCGGAAAGATGCACGGTGCTGAAGGATGTTTTCTCAATGGTGGCGTAATCACGTCCGGTAGACTCACAATGCTCTTTGAGCGTATCCAGCGCCTTTTGCATATTTTCTATGCCGACCCAATCCCCAATGTTGCAGGCATCAGCGTATTGGGCAACCATGCGCAGGGTTTTGTTCGGGCCGGTGCCGCCAATCATGATGCGTGGATGCGGGCTTGAGAGCGGACGCGGGTTGTTGGTGATGGCCGGGGCAGAAAAATGCTTGCCGTCAAAAGCCGTCTCATCGCCAGCCCAAAGCGCCTTTGCCAGTTTCAGATTGTCCTCCAGTTGCTCGAAGCGCTCGGAGGTGGAAGGGTAGGGAATCCCATAGCCTTTGGCTTCATCTTCGTACCAGGCCGCGCCAATGCCAAGGTATGCGCGACCGCCGGAGAGAATATCGAGGGTGTTAACCATCTTCATCAGTACGGCAGGATGGCGGTAGATAACACCGGTCACCAGCACGCCAAGATAGGCTTTTTCTGTTAGCCCGGCAAAATAGCCGAGCGTGGTATAGGCTTCCAGCATTGGGTCGGTATAGGCCTCGCCGAACAAACCTTTGATCTGGTAATAATGATCCATGACCCACAGGCTATAAAAACCGGCTTCTTCTGCTGTGGTGACAATTTCTTTCAGTTTGGGCCGGATGGCAGTCGTGCCGCCTGGGTACTTGAAGGATGGAATTTGCAGTCCGATTTTCATCATTCATCTCCTATTTGCGATTGTTTATCGCGGATGGGGTTCCCAACTGGTGCTATTCAAGCTGTGAACTGTTTTGGTTGGCTTTTTGTTCTTGGGACATTTCTTTTTCTGTAGCCAGGATTGTTCTTTCATAGATTTCAATTTTATGGTTCAACAAATCCAGTGTTTTCTGCATTTCCTGGAGCCGCGCTGTCAACTGCGCACGCTGTTCAACCAGGATCTCCTTGCGGGCCTGAATGGTACGGTCGCCCTGCTGGATAAGTTCCATGTAGTCAATCAGTACCTCAATCGGTAGCCCAGCGCTACGCATGCACTTGATGAAATCTACCCGCTGAAGGTCGAGTTCGTTGTAGTCCCGTATGCCGCTGTCGGTACGATTTACGGTTGGGAGCAGCCCAATCCGCTCGTAATAGCGCAAGGTATCGGAGGATAGAGCGTAGCGCTCGCTGACTTCTGCAATTTTCATGTTTCACCTCTCATAAAAATAGTGTATCACTTGGAGGTAACTCCAAGTCAAGGGGGAACTTCATTTCTCGATCATTTGAGTTTCTAAAACAAAAACAGCGAGGCTGGTCAGCCTCGCTGTTTTTGTTAGCGTTTCCTGCGTTTTCCTCCTTGTGTCACTACCATCTCCCCAAACAGGGTCATCTGCCGGGGGGCTTCCGGGGCAATCACCACCAGTGTGGGACTGATTGCTACCAGTGAGCCGGTCGGGGCGGTTGAAATTATGACTCGGTGCCCATTGCCATAGGAAAAGATATTGCCAGGTTTTTCATCAATCAGGAATCTCAAAGTATTGGCGATCAAATAACAAACACCCGGAACATCTTTCGGGTGTTTGTTATTTGTTTCGATTACTGCATACTCTCTGCTATTGCAATCAATACATCTCTCTCCAGTGCGCCCGGAAGGTAGGCAAAGATTCCATAGCCAATGCCGTTGGCATGCCAATACAGTTCCTGGTGGCATTCAGTGTCTCCCGTTGGAGTATCCCAACAGAGCAGGCGGTATTCAGCGGCTTGGCCGTTGACGATCACTTCATCGAACCCGCCCCACCCGTGAATCTCTTGCAGGGTACGGATATCGCCGGCAGTCTGGGTAATGAACAGTCCATAGTCATGACCGCCGCGCGTTGGTTTGCCTTCGGGGGTGTAGACGAAGACGACCGTTTCGGTCTGCCCGCCCGCCAAGTCGAAAGGCCCGTCTATTGACGTTGGCTTATTTTCTTCACTTGCCAAGTAAAAAGCGGCATGGTCGAGATGCAGCCCAGCGACAATTTGGGATGGCGATTTGACCTCAAACCCGGCCAGACTCTGGGCTTCTGCCGCCGAGCGCAGCCGCTCAGGGTCGAGACCGCCTTCCGATAGGGTGGAAACGCCAGTCAGGTTTTCGGCCAGGCGCAGCATTTCGAGGCGGCTGAGGAAGACACCGCCTTTATACTGGTCTATCAGCCCGAAGATAACGTAATCCTTGCCATTGAACTGCCAGTAGAGCGCCTGGTTGCCGACGAAGTCTTTGTCGGGGCAGAGCGTGCCGCTGCTGACCCCGTTCGAAACCAACACGGCCTGCGCCCCACCGATGACAACAGGTTCGGTCACAACCGGGATGGTAATATTCTGACCGTTCCCATCTACGGTGCTGATGGTAATGTCCTCCAAAATGGAGGCTGCTGCCGGGCGTTGGGCAATTGCCAACACGGGAAGGGCCCCTTCGCCGTAGCGATAATACAGGCAGGCGGCATTCTGTTCGGATGTATAGGCGGCTTTGAGCAGGCTGTATCCACCGGGAACCCAGCCCGGTTCAACCACTGTGAAGCCCACCTGTTGGGAGATTTCCTGAATCTCCATTGACTGAGCGAAAGTGTCGGCAATTTCGACCGCTTCAGTGGTCATCCGTTCAGCCATGTAGAGCAGGTCGGATTTTTCGAGATGCACGCCAGTATCTTTCGCGGCGCGGAAAGTCATAGTGTATCGTACGGCATCATCATCCCAGCGCAGAGTCTTTGCGAACGACTCGGTCGTCCAGGAAACGCCTTCGTTGACGCCGCCAATTGAGTACCAGGCACCCTGAACGTACTCGCCGGGTAGGCCGTTGATGGAGACTACTTCGACCTCGGCGCTGGCCGCTACCGGCAGCGGGTTGGCGGCATCGGCGGGTTCCGCAAAGACGAGCAGCAGGCCGTTGACGCTTTCACCTTGGTAGAGCAGGATGACCTGCTCGGGGCCGCCGGTCGCGCCGGAGAAGACCAGACCTTGCGCAGTTTCTTCCAGCCCCTTGACCGGGAAGTTCACCAAGGCGCGGATTTCGTCCATGCCGCAGTGTGCGCTGTAGATGTCGCCGCAGGTATCCTCAAAGGGCAGGCGGGTCTCGATGATGGGGCTGACGGGTGCCTGGCTCGGAACAGCAGGGTCAGATGCCAGCGCAAGGGTCGGAATGGGACGAGTGTCGCTCTCGGTGCGGGCAAAGAATTGGAGGATGCCCTGCGCAAAGGCGCGTCCCTGTGGGGTGATGGCGGTGAAGAGCGTCAGGGCCAGAAGGCCCACCAGAGCCCCTGTAACGACGCGCCTACAGGCAACGGCGCGTGGCCTCCAGGGGGCATTGGATAATCGCCGCTCCAGATGCGCGCCAGGTTCTAGCGGGATTTGTGCGAGCATTTGCTCGACTTGATGTTCATCAGGTATCGGGGTCATGAGATTTTCTCCTCAGAAACGAGCATGGCAGGTAATTCAGCAAATTCCATTTCCTGCCATTTTTCACGCAGACGGGTTAGCGTGCGGTGGATGGTAACGGAGATATTGTTTTCCGTCGCGCCGACATGCCGGGCGATTTCGCCCACCCGCCATCCAAGCATATAACGCAGAACCAGGATTTCTCGCTGACCATCGGGCAGGTCTTCCAGCAGGATGAGCAGAAATTGCCGCTCATCTCTTTCCAGGGCAATTTGCTCGGGCTGCAGCTCGGCAGGAGAGTCAGGAGGCTGACCACGGGTTGTTCGGGATGTGCGATAACGGTAGTCGTCGATCACCAAGCGTTTGGCAATCCGAATTAACCAACCGGTTGCATTGTTTTCATCCCCATCAAACCGCTGACGGGCTTTCCAGGCATGTAGAAATGTTTCGGCTGTCAGGTCCTCCACATCCTCCTGTGGACCGCCGGTCAGCCCATAGATGTAACGAAAGATGGGCAGACGGTTACGCTGATAAAGCTGGTCGAATGCTTGGGGGGTGGCTATGGGTGAGCTTTGGAACAGGTTCATGGGTTCTCCGGGTAACACGCGCGTGTTTCATAGATGAAAACGGGTGAAAGGAGAAAATCTTACACAGTATAAGGCGGAACTTGAATCTGGGTTGAATGCCTTTATGTAAGAGTGAATCAAAACAGCGAGGTGATGAGCCTCGCTGTTTTTTGTTACCTTCTCTTGCGTTTGCCTCCTTGTATTTCCACGATCTCTCCAAACAGAGTCATCTGCCGGGGGGCTTCCGGGGCAATCACCACCAGGGTGGGGCTGACTGCCACCAGCGAGCCGGTCGGGGCGGTTGAAATCGTCACCCGGCGTTCAGTGCCATCCGAGAAGATGGCGCCGATTTTCTCGCCGGTCGGGATTTTCAGGACGTGCCCTTCCAGGGCGGCCTTGATGACCTCGCGCACAACGTCATCGTATTCAACCTCCACCAGGACACCCGCGGCTTCCTTGCCATACAACAATTTTGCCGCTTTCATCTTGTCGCCGACTCGTTTCAGGATGGCTTCCTCCACGGTGTTGGCGTAGGCCAGGAAGGTAACGTTGACCTCCTTATCCTGGCCGAGTCTCCACACTCTCAACATAGCTTGCCAAAGCGTAAAAGCGAGGTGGTGGTTTCGTAAAAAACCAGGTCGCTGAACATGATCAGGTCGAGGCCAGTTTTCACCAGAATCGGATTCACAATAAGCACATCCATGCCGGGAGCGTTGTGCCGGATCCAGGCTTTGCGCTGGGCCGGGCATGCTGCTTGCAAACAGTATGATTATATGCGGCGGCGTATACTGGAGACCACTTCTGCATCGGCATGGGACGCAAGAACTTTGGCGAGGCGATGGGGCGGCTGGGGGCGTTTTTGAGTTTGCAATTTTGTTAGGTGTGCGCAATGCGCGCATCCAGCGCATTGCGCACACCTAAATCGCACAATTTTGAAAAATTGTCTTGACCGGTCATCATATTTCTGTAAAATATACATAACAAACGCCCCGCATTTGGGGCGCACCGTGGCCACGGCAACAAAAAATAGGTTTTTTGCACCCCTGCAGGGCATTTCTTGTGCGCCCCCCAATGCAGCAGTACAAAAATATTCAGAACCTTAACAAATCACGACTACGGGCTCAAGCCCGCCCGCGTATTATCATTTGATATAGCGGGTCATATTCGAGGTATAACCCCTCCATTTACAACGCACAATCGATTATAGATTATGTGCCCTTCCTACGCGCCTTAACACAATGTTATGTAATGTGATGCCATTCCTTTTCCGAATCAACAACATCCAGTTTTTTGATTCTCTTAAATCTTCCTGCACGTCTTAACCAATGGCGTGTAGGCCCCATACCTAAAAACACTCGTTTTTCCTTTTTCACCATCTCCCTACGCGCCTTCACCCAGTGACAGTCTGGCACCATTGTGCCTCGCTACTGCATTCACAGGCCGCAACCTGCCTCACAGGTTGCGGCTTTTTTGTTTTAATCCACCATCACCGTACGGAAAGGGTTACAACTATGTTCGTTTTTACGATTAAAGAAACTGCTAGGTTAGCCCGTGTCTCTCCTAGTACTGTTCGTAATCGAATTCAGTCTGGGCTGTTGCCTGCATGGAAAGAGGGTAAAGTTATCCGGATACACCGCCAACACATCGAACTTTATCTCGGTCGGCAGATTACAGATGATGAGGTTCGATCTATGATAGCCCCAGATTCATTCAAATAAAACCAACCCATTCAGAGACTGCCCAAAAAGAACATTTTTTCTTTTTGGGCAGTCTCTCTGGAGATGCTAAAATATGAAGAAAAACCGCACCTTAACAACTTACCGATTTGCAGAATGGTCATATTCTCTAATATTTCAAACTATGAGGAGTTGGCCATGAAAAAGTCTTTTACAGAAAATCACCGTGCCCCAGGCTCCGGCTCTGTATACCAGAATCCGTCTGGAAGTTTTCGCGCCCAGGTAACCATTCCATCAGAGAATGGTGGTAAACCTAGACGAATCTCTAATTCGTTTCAAACGAAACGGCTGGCAGAGAGCTGGATTCGCGAACAGATTAGAGGGGTAGAAACTGGTTTGCGCGCAGAAAACATGTCCATCACGCTCGACGATGTAGCCCAACAATGCCTGACTGAAAAACGACTAGCAGTTAAACCGTCTACGCTGCGCGATTATCACGACTGGCTGGATCGCTACATCAGTCCCCACTTGGGTAACCAGCCGATCAGATCTATCAAACCACTCGATATCTCAAAGTTTTACACAGATCTAATCGATCGTGATTGCAGCGAGAGCACAGTAAGTCACATTCACAGCGTGTTGCGCCTCATTCTACAACACGCTGTAAAACATGAGCTACTGTCTGCAAATCCAGCTCTCCGCGTGAGCATACCATCGCGAAAAAAAATACGACAGGATCTATTCCTAACACCAGCGCAATCGCGTCAACTCATCAACGAGTTAGACAGTTCCTGGTATCAGACGATCGTTTGTGTAGCGTTGGCCACCGGTATGCGTTCGGGAGAAATTCGAGGCCTGACCTGGGACAAGATTGATTTTGAAAACCAAACCATTCGTGTTTCAGCCCAGATGCCGGCGCGAAAACTTCGTGGTAAAGCGCGCGAATTAGAATCCCTCAAAACCAAAAGTAGTTACCGCACTATCCGCGTTGGGCCAAAACTGATCGAGATACTGAAACAGCATAAGGCTCAAATGAACCGGCAGGCAATGTTTCAGGGCAGTGCGTGGAGAGAATCTAATTTAGTTTTTGCCAGTCGGGTTGGCACGCCAATGGACCCATCAGAACTGGAGAAAACACTTAAAACGGCATTCTTTTCACTTGGACTGGATGCTAAACTGACCTTTCACCATCTGCGCCATACGGCCGCTTCTTTTATGTTGGCCTACGGTATCCCAGTACATGAAGTCAGCCGATATTTGGGGCATGCATCTACAGAGATCACCCTGAATGTTTATGGGCACATTATTCCCCAGGGAAAGTTCCGTCTGCAAAACTTGGACGAAAACTCGATCCCAAGTTTGATGGATCAGCTTCTATTTGGTGAAATTACGCCAATTGCGTGAGATAAGCCGGTTGTGTTGCACAGGTAATTGCACAGGCTGTAGCAACAGGTTACGAGCCGTTCGCCGATATTTTCCGAATCCGACAGGATTTTCCCGAAAAACAGCCGAAATAAACGAAAACCTCCCGTTTTCGGGAGGTTTTCGGGTGCTGGGGGCAATGGATTCGAACCACTACTAACTGATCCAGAGTCAGTCGTCCTACCATTAGACGAGCCCCCAATTTCACAGCGGACGGTATTCTACCACGCCCACTGCAAACTGGCAAGCGCAGTTTGTCCGCGAGAATTTATTTTAGTCCGGCTTCGGCCACAATCCGCGGGACGATTTCTTCCCAGCCAACGGCCATCAGGTGCAGGCCGTTGACGCCGCGCTTGGTTTTGATTTTTTGAATCAGCTCCAGCGCAATTTGCACGCCCTCCTCGGCAGCATTCCCGGCGGCTTCGGCTTGTTCCATGCGCTTGAGCAGGGATTGTGGGATAACCACCCCGGGAACTTCATCATGCATAAAGCGTGCCATTTTGAGCGATTTGAGCGGGGTAATGCCAATCAGGATGTAAACCTTCTCCAGGATGCCGCGTTTGTCGAGTTCGTTGAGCCACTCATCCAGGCGTTCAGCATCAAAGACCAGGTTGGTCTGGAAGAATTGCGCCCCGGCGTTAACCTTTTTCTGCTCGCGCAATGCCTGGAATTTGGGTTCGGAAGCGAAAGGCGCAGCGGCGGCCCCCAGAAAGAACTGCGGCGAGGTTTTCATCTCGCGTCCATCGAGGTAGTGGCCCTCATCGCGCATCCGGCGCAAAATCCAGAGCATTTGCACAGCGTCCAGGTCGAAAACATCCATGCGTCCGCGCGGCTGACCGGAGAGGCGCATGCTATCGCCTGAAAGGCACAGGATGTTGCGCACGCCCAGGGCGGTTGCGCCCAAAACTTCGCCTTGCAGACCGACCCGGGTGCGGTCGCGGGCAGCAATCTGCATGACCGGTTCGACCCCGTGCTGAACCGCCAGCGCGGAACAGGCCCAGGAGGACATGCGTGGCGTGGCGCTGGGGCTGTCGGTGAAATTGACGGCGGTCACGCTCTCGCGCACCATTTCGACATTCTTGCACATCTTGTCGGTTTTGGCGGTCATCGGCGGGGCGACCTCGGCAGTGACGACAAATTCACCGGCGCGCAGGCGTTGTTCCAGGTTGGAGATGGGTTCACTGTAGGCCGGGGCATGGTATTGGTCATCGCCCTGCCACCATTGCGGTTGGCGCACGGGCTTGAAGACACTTTCCCAGGTTTCGTGGCGGGTTTCGGCGTTGACCAGTCCGTTGGCAACTTTTTTCAGACCGACCTTGCGGGCCTGCCTGAGCACATCGCCCCAGGTTTCGGTGCCGGTTTTTTCCCAGTCGAGCGGCGGGAGCACTTCGAGCAGGCGTTCTTCGCGCTTCATCTTAAAGGAACGCTCATAGATTTTGTACCAGATGCAGGGCCGGGTTTCATCGACGTAACAACGCTCGGCGGTTGAGCCGCCGCAGGGGCCGTTGCGCAACCCTTTCGGGCATTCCATCGGGCAGATAAAGGCGGTTTCTTGCAGCAGGCAGTTGCCGCACATCCGGCAGCCGAAGAGCGGCCCTTTGATGGTCAATTCAATGGTGGCCAGCGCCTGGTGGCCCAGGGATTCGTGTTTGAAAGGCAGGAAGGCGGGTTGCCAGCGGCGTCCGGGTGTGAAGATGGGCATAATTTTTCCTTATTTTGGTTTTGCGCCCGATTGGCTGCGATAGAGTTTGATGGTTGCGCTTTCCATGGTGATCAGGCCATCGCCTACGGCCGGTTCGATGTAGGTCAGGAAATGATCGAGTTTTTCGTGCGTATCGATAATTTCCACAACCAGGGGCAAATCTTCGGAAAGGCGCATGATTTTATTGGTATAGATGCGGCTATTGGGACCGAAGCCCATGATGCCGCGCAGGACGGTTGCCCCGGCCAGGCCTTGCGCGCGGGCCTGCAAGACAATCCATTCATAGAGTGGTTTGCCTTCGTGGTGGTCGCTTTCGCCGATGAAGATGCGCATCAGGCAGCCCGATTCAGGTAAATTCATGTTACCTCCACAACAGCGATACCAGCACCCGCCCGGCCCAAACCAGGGCCAGGCCCAGGATAAGGTGCAAGGACAGGTTGAGAAATGCCAGCAGGCTCTCGCGCGAAAGGATCAGGTTCAGGCTTTCATTGCCGAACGTCGAAAAGGTGGTGAACCCGCCCAGCAGCCCGACAAAGATGAACAGGCGCGCTTCGGGGCTGAACAGGCCGCGGGTTTCAGCCACACCGCTCAGAAAACCAATCAGCAGGCAGCCAAGCAGGTTGACCGCCAGGGTGCCATAAGGGAAGCTGACGCTTTTTGACCAATTTTGCACCAGTCCGCTCAGGACATAACGTAAAATTGCTCCCAGGCCGCCGCCCAGGCCGATAATCAGGAATTTCGTCACAGGAATGATTATAATGACGACAGGAAAGCCCTGAAAGGCACAAAGGTCATCAACTTAACGGAATAAAAGCATGAGAACCGTAACAGTTTTACTTTTATTGGTAATTTTGGGAACATTTTCCAGTACCCCGGCCCAGGCGCAAGCGCCCGCTTCGGTAGCGGCGGACAGGCTGCAGGTGGTAACGGATGCGTATGCGCTCATCGCCGAGGTCAACGCTCTGCGCGCGGCCAACGGCCTGGCCCCGTACACGGTCAATTCCATCCTGATGGGCATTGCCCAGCAGCACGCCGACTTTATGTCGGTTAACGGTGTTTCGCATACCGGTTACAGCGGCACGCGCCCGTTCCAACGCGCCCTGAATGCGGGCTACCCGCTGGCCGGCGATTTAAGCCTGGGCGGCTTCATTTCTGAAAATATCACTGCCGGTAGCAATAAAAGCGTGCAGGATGCGGTGCGTCAGTGGCAGGGCGATGCGCCGCACTTGAATACGATGCTTTCGCCCAACCTGACTGAGATCGGGGCCGGCGTGACCATCGTCAACGGCTATGTCTATTATGTGATCGATGCTGCCCGCCCGACCGCCAATGGCCAGCCGCAGGTGGTCAATACCCTGGCTCCCGGTGAAACCCCGGCCACGCTGGTCGCTTACGCCCCGCCGCTGGCTTCGACGGCTTTCCCGAACACGCCCCTGCCGGACGGGACGATTTATCACATTGTCCAGCCGGGCGAGACACTCTGGCTGATTGCCATCACCTACAATATCAAAGTGGCGGACATCCGCCAACTGAACGGGATGAGCGAGGCCGAGGCGATCTATCCGAACGAGAAGTTGTTGATTGCCAAGGGAACAGGAGTCACCGCCACCCCGCAGCCTGTTACCGCCACCCTGCCGGTTTTGGCTACGCCTTCACCTTCGCCAAGCCTGCCGGCGCTGGACCCGTTCGCGGCCCAAACCGCAGCCCCGGCTGCCACTGCAACCGGTTCGCCCGTCCAGGTTCCGGATTCCCTGCCCGCTACCGCGACTCCTGAACCGCTGCTGGTGATTACCCGCGAGGATGGCCCGCTGGTGCTGGGAGTCATCCTGCTGGCTGCTGTGCTCCTGACGCTGGTCTTGGTGCGCGGAAATCGCGGGTAATGTCGGTTTAGTGATTTCCATCTGGTAAAAACATGATGATTGCCTGTATCTATTTCAGGATGAGTTTTCTATAATGGGTTCAGTATTTTCACCACAGGAGAAGAACCCATGAAGGCATTCATTTTAATTAACATCCGCGCCGGCGAAATTGCCGATGTCATTCGCCATCTTGGCAAACTTCCGAATGTGCGTGAAGTCAACATGACCTTCGGCCCGTATGATGCGGTTGCGATTGTTCAAGCGGATAATCTCGACCACCTGGGCAAGGTGCTTGCCAGCCAAATCCAACCGATTGCGGGCATCGAAGAGACTCTCACTTGCCTGGCTGTGGATTTGTAGCATGATGGAAAGCGACAAGGCCGGGAGCAGTCCTGGCCTTGTTCAGTTTAAAATGGATGTTTGAGTTTCATTAAATCTACCGATCACCTCCAAATTGGAAATTTCCTGTCGGGTATAATGCTGGATAATAATGGAGGAACTTAGAGATGACAGTTCAAGCAGGAACCCCCGCCCCCAATTTTAGCCTTGCCGATGAAACCGGCGCTGTCCGCAACTTATCTGATTTCAAGGGACAGACGGTTGTTTTGTATTTTTATCCGAAAGACGATACCCCCGGCTGCACGACCGAAGCCTGCAATTTCCGCGATGA
Source organism: Chloroflexota bacterium (assembly GCA_023459215.1). GTDB lineage: Bacteria > Chloroflexota > Anaerolineae > Anaerolineales > Villigracilaceae > UBA8950. Next base: position 14,984 of record JAEWVF010000051.1, on the reverse strand, counting down.
TTATTCGGCTTATGAAAAAGCCGGAGTGACCATCCTGGGCGTCAGCCCGGATTCGCCCAAATCACATGCCAAGTTCAAGCAGAAATTTAATCTGCCCTTCTCGCTGCTGGCCGATGAAGACCACGCAGTCTGTGAACAGTACGGGGTTTGGGGCCAGAAGAAATTTATGGGTCGCGAATACATGGGCGTGCTCAGAACCACTTTTGTGATTGGCGCAGATGGCATGGTCAAGAAAGTTTTCGAGAACGTTAAACCGGCCGACCATAGTGTGGAAGTATTGGCCGCGGTGCGGGAATAATTAATGGATCACGAGCTGTTGCGGGCGCGTTACGCCACCTTTGCCGCCCTGGCGCTGGTTTTCGGCATTTACCTGATTGTCGCATTGCCCTGGCATGCGCTGTTATCGGTTGCCGTGGCGCTGGTGACTTCGGCCTTGCTGACAGCCGTGCTCGAGTTTTGGCTCAGGTTATCCTTGCGCCGGGCGGCCCTGCGCGGCAGTCCCGCCGAACAGGCGGATATGTCGCAAGTGCAGGCCATGCTGGCCTTCCAGAAGAAGGTTCTGGGCGCTTTTTCCGAGCGGGATGTGCTCGAAGCAGTCCTTGAAACCGGCTGCGGTTTGCTGTCTGCCAACGGGGCCTCCTTCCTGCCCTATGATGAGTTTGGAAAAACCCTGCCAACCCTGATGCACGGCAAAGTGCCGGTCAGCGCGCTGGAGAACTGGTCCAACCGCCTGGCTTCGCCGGAAACGCGCCAGATTTGTAAAGCCTGCAAGGCCATGCACGGCAAGCCGGGCTGTGTTTTGTTGCCCGAAGAAACCAGCAAGCCGGCCGCTGAAGTGTTGTGCTTCCCGATCCATAGCGCGGGGCGCGAAGTGGGGATCGTTAATTATTTTTTCGAGCAGCCGGCTGAGTTGACTGGTGAACAGTCCGGGTTCATGGTTTCGCTGCTCGATTTTGCCGGACAGGCGGTCGAGACCCTGCGCCTGCGCGAACAGGAAATGACAGCCCTGCGCTATTTGCAGACGGCCACCGGGCCGAAATCGGATATTTCGGATTTGTTCAGTGACCTGCTTGAGAATGTGCAAAAGGCGCTCGACACCGACTTTGCCCTGCTTTACATCCCCGGCGGAATCAAGGCCGGGATTGCGTCAACCCCGATGCTGCTGGCAAAAACCCGCCAGGATTCCGTTACCCCGGTTGCTACCCCGGACTTAACCTTCCTGGAAGGCATTTGGAAAAGCGTCCTGGCTTCGGGCCAGAGCATTTCGCTCGAAAACGTGACCCTCAACCGGCGCGAAATGTGGAAGGTTTTCCTGGCGGTGCCGCTCTTGTGGCAGGATTCGACCCCGGCTGGAATCCTGGTGCTGGGCGCGAACAACATCCAGACCTTTGCCGAACGCCAGCGCGCCCTGCTCGAGACGATTGCGGCCCAGGCAGCCCTGCTGTTGCAGAATGCGCGCTTGATGGTCCAGTTGGAATACCAGGCGGTGGTTGATGAACGCACCCGTCTGGCGCGTGAAATCCACGATGGCTTGGCCCAAACCCTGGCATTTTTGAAAATCCAGGCGGCGCAGATGCAAAATTACCTTTCGCGCGGCGAAACCGAGCGCCTGACCAGCACCCTGCAAGCCAGCTACCGGACTTTGTCAGATGCCTACCTGGATGCCCGCCAGGCCATCGACAACCTGCGCCGGGTGCCGACCTCCAGCCTGCGCGATTGGCTCGGGGAGGTGCTGACCGATTTCCGCGAATCGGCGGGAATCAGCGCCGAGTTGGAAGTTTTCGACCTTTCGGGTGAATTCCCGCCGACGGTGCAGGCCCAATTGATCCGGATTGTGCAGGAGGCCTTGAGCAACGTCCGCAAGCATTCGCGGGCCAGCCAGGTCAAGGTACGGGTGCATGAGCACGATGGTTTTATCCTGTTTGATGTGCATGATAATGGCGTTGGATTCTTGTTGGAAACCCTGGATGTTTCATCCCGTTATGGCTTGCGCGGGATGCGTGAGCGCTCCGAGATGCTCGGGGCCGACTTCCAGGTTTCGAGCCAGCCGGGCCAGGGCACCCTGGTCTCGCTGCGGCTGCCGGCCAGTTTGAAGGAGAGCGTATGAGTGCGGGACATCGTATTCGTATCATGGTGGTCGATGATCATGCCCTGTTTCGGCGCGGCCTGATCAGTTTGCTGGATGAAATGCCCGAGTTCATGGTGGTGGGCGAGGCCTCGAACGGGCAGGAAGCGCTCGACGCCATCCAGAAACTCGCGCCGGATGTCCTTTTGCTGGACATTAACATGCCGGTCATGGATGGCATCCAGGCCCTGGCGGCCATCCGCAAGATTTTGCCTGAGCAGAAAGTGCTGATGTTGACCATCTCGCAGAACGATGATGATTTAATCGATGCGATTGTGGCCGGGGCCAACGGCTATTTGCTCAAAAATGCCGAGCCGGAGGCCCTGCGCAACACCATCCAGCAAATCGTGGCCGGGAACGCCGTCCTGGCCCCCGAGATTACCAGCAAGGTTTTGCAGGCGGTGCGGCGCGCCAAAACGGATCGCAGCCGCAGCCTGCTCAGTGAACGCGAAGTGGATGTCCTGAAGTGCCTGGCGCGCGGCCAGACCACCTCGCAGATTGCCGCGACCCTGTTCATCTCCGAGAATACGGTCAAAACCCATATCCGCCATATTCTGGAAAAAATGGAGGTCAACAACCGCGCCGAAGCGGTGGCGCGCGCCTCCCAGATGGATTTGCTCTAAATACCGGTTACGCCAACGAGCGGGTGATTTCAAAATCACCCGCTTTTTGTTTTGAAATCCCCCGTTCCGGCTGGCTTTGTTGATGACAATCAAGATAAGTTTTGGTAAATTTACAGTGCGTCTCATTCTAAATTAATCTTCCCTGACCCATGCCTGAAAGCAAACACTCCTTACGCCGCGTCCTGATTGTTTCTGCGAATCCCCTCTTCCGCGAGGGATTGCGCAAAGTTTATGCTGAGCGTTGGGAGTCCAAGGCCTTTATTGCGGGGATGGCAACCACGATGAGCGAGGCGCTGAATGCCCTGCACGCGCACCAGCCCGACCTGGTGATTGTCGATTACGATGACAAAACCATCAACCGGGCTGAATTTTTGGAGCATTTTGTCTCCGATGAATTCCCGATGCAGGTGATGTTGGTTTCGCTGGGGCAGTCGGGCGAGGTGTTGATCTACGACCGCAAGCGCCTGACCCCGGCCCAGGCTGAAACCTGGGATCCCTGGCCTGAAGAGTCATAAATCTTGCCTTTCGCCAAAGGGCAGACAGTATATTTATAACGAGGAGATTAACTTTATGCGGAATGTGCGCCACTTTGTAACCATCACGGCCCTGGTCTTGCTGGTTACTTATCTCACCTACGCCGGCCTGACTTCGCTCGGGCTGATGCCGGTGGCGGCCAGCGCCCAGGCCGGGCCAATCGACTGGCTCTGGGACATCCACGTTATTGCGATGTCCTTCCTGTTCTCGCTGATTACCGTCATTTTGCTCTATTCCCTGGTTGTTTTCCGGCGCAAACCGGGCGAGACCGGGGACGGGGCCCACATCGAGGGCAACACCGGCCTGGAAATTTTTTGGACGGTTGTGCCGTTGGTGGTGGTTATCGCCTTCGGCATCATCGGCGCGGATAACTTGCGCCAGGTTCGCGCCGTCGACCCGAATGCGCTCGAAGTGCGCGTGATCGGCTACCAGTGGTCGTGGCGCTTCGAATATCCGCAGGGGTTCTCATCGAACACGCTTTACCTGCCGGCCAACAAGCAGGTATTGCTCAAAATGGAAAGCCCGGATGTGTTGCACTCCTTCTGGGTGCCGGAGTTTCGCGTCAAGCAGGACCTGATCCCAGGGCGGGTGACCGAACTGCGCATCACCCCCAACCTGGAGGGTGAGTACAAAGTCCGCTGCGCCGAAATCTGCGGCACCTCCCACGCTTACATGGAATCGCCAGTGGTGGTGGTATCGCAGGCGGCTTATGATGTTTGGGTGACCGAACAGGTGGCCCTGTACGAGGCCGAACTGCTGGCTTCGGAAGGCAAACCGGATGCAGGCCGCGGCGAAACACTGTATACTGAATTGGGCTGCAAGGCCTGTCACTCACTCAACGGCACGCCCGGCGTCGGCCCGAGCTGGCAGGGATTGTTTGGCCAGGCCAATCACCCGCTGGCCGATGGCTCAGTGGTGGCCCTGGTGGATGAAGCCTACCTGTACGAGTCGATTACGGCCCCGAACGCCAAAATTGCCCAGGGCTTCAATGCCAACGCGATGCCCAGCTTCAGCTACTTGCGCGACTCCCAGGTCTACGACCTGGTCGAATTCATCAAAACCCTCGAGTAATCGCGGAGGACTATCCTTTTATGAAAAACTTCTTCTCTCTGGGGTTGGTGCGCGGTTTGTTCGCGCAAGTCATCGGGACGGTTGCCGGCGGCCTGTTTATTTCGGCCATCCGCGCCCTGATGGGCCTGCCCGCCTTCGACAAATTTTTCTTCTCTGAACCGGCCTGGGTTTTCGGCGGCCTGGTTGGGGCGATTTCCTTCCTGGCCGGGGTTGGCGCATTGACTGACTGGTTCAAGCAGGCCATGGGTGAAACCGTCCACGAGCGTCATGATGAAGATCGCCGCTGGCAGCGCTATTTTGGCGTTTCGCTCGACCACAAGGTGATTGGCATCCAGTATGTCTTTACCGCTTTGCTGCTGCTCTCGGTCGGCGGTTTGTTTGCGCTCATCTTCCGCACCGAACTTTCCGTTTCGGGCCTGCAATTCCTGACCGAAGAATTCCGTCTCTTCGACCAGAACGGTCTGCAGTTCTACAATACGCTGATGAGCCTGCACGGCATGGTGATGATTGTCTCCATCCTGCTCGGCATCGCCGGGATGATTAACTACCTGGTGCCGATGCTGATTGGCGCTTCGGATATGGCTTTCCCGCGCCTGAACGCTTTCTCGTTCTGGGTGGCGGTTCCGGCGGCGGTTTTGTTGCTGTCGAGCATGGTGCTGGGCGGCTTCGACACCGGTTGGACGGGTTATCCGCCCCTGGCGACCCGCGCCCCGGTCGGCATCCAGATGTTTTACCTGGGCGTCTGGGTGGCGGGCTGGTCTTCGATTTTGGGCGCGCTCAACCTGATTGTGACGGTGATCCGCCTGCGCGCCAAGGGCATGACCGCCTTCCGCATGCCGATTTTCGTCTGGGCGGCGGTGGCCACCTCGATCATCTCGCTGACCGCGACCCAGATGATTGGCCTGGCCTTCCAGTTGGTTGTCTTCGAACGTTTGCTGGGAATGCCCTTCTTTAATATCCAGAATGGCGGCAACCCGGTCCTCTTCCAGCATTTGTTCTGGTTCTACTCGCACCCGGTCGTGTACGTTTTCGTCCTGCCCGGCCTGGGAGTTTTCTCGGAACTGCTGCCGGTTTTTGCCCGCAAGCCGCTCTTTGGCTACAAGTGGGTTGCGCTTTCCTCGCTGGCGATTGCCCTGGTGGGCTTCCTGGTTTGGGCGCACCACATGTTCGCTTCCGGCATGAACGAGTACCTGCGCGTGCCGTTCATGTACAGCACCCTGCTGGTGGCCGTCCCGACTGGGGTTAAATTCTTCTCTTGGGCGGCAACGCTCTGGCAGGGCAAAATCGAAATGCCGACGCCGATGCTCTTCGTCCTGGGCGGGATCGTGGTCTTCCTGCTGGGCGGCGTGACCGGCCCGCCGAATGCGACCGTCTCGACCGACCTGCACCTGCACGATACCTACTTCATCGTCGGCCACTTCCACGATACCATGTTCGGCGGCTACATTTTCCCGTTCTTCGCCGCGCTGTATTACTGGTATCCGAAGGCTTTCGGCAAGCGCCTGGATGAACGCCTCGGCAAACTGCATTTCTGGTTGATGACGCCCTCCTTCTTCATCCTGACCCTGGGCATGATGCGCATTGGTTTGCTCGGCATGCGCCGTCGCATTGCAGATTATGACGCATTGCTAGGCTTTGACATCTGGCACACGGTTCTGACCGTTTCCGCCTACCTGATTGCCGCCGGCATCCTGGTCTTCTTCTGGAATGTGTACATCACCGCCAAGAAGGGGCAACCGGCCACCGGCAACATCTGGAATTCGCGCTCGCCCGAGTGGCAGGCCCCCTCGCCGCTGCCCGTTCATAATTACGACAAGCCCTTTGAAGTAGTGGGTGAACCCTATGACTATGGTCTGGAAGGCTCAACCTACGTCAAGACCATTGAAACCGAGGTCGGTTCCCATGCATAACCCTGAAATTTCTCACACCCACAAGCCCAACCTGCTGCAAGGCGTCAATGTTTTCATTGTGCTGGCTGTGCTGACCGGAATTGAGTTCTTCATTGCCATCACCAACGCCTCGCTGCTGTTGATTTCGATTGTGGCCATCCTCAAGGCTGCCCTGGTGCTGTATTACTACATGCACGTTTATCACCTGCGCGATGTCGACAAGCACCTGGATCATCACACCTACGAGCACAAGCTGACCTCCAATCGCTTTGGCCTGTGGCTGTTCATCCTATCGGACGCCTTCCTGTTCGCCGGTTTGCTGACCGCGCGCTTCAACCTGATGGGCCTGACCCGCCTGCACCTCGACCAGAACCTCGGCCTGATTGTGACAGTTGTGCTGCTGGTTTCGTCCTTCTTCATGAACCGCGCCGAAACCCAGATGAAACTGGGCAACAACAAGGGTTTCCTGCTCAACACGGCCATCACCACCCTGTTGGGAATCGGCTTTGTGCTGGGCGTGGTCGCCATCGAGTGGCCGACCGCCGCCCACGAGGGCATCACCCCGGCGGCCAACGCCGGCAGCGCAATCTTCTACATGATGACCGGCATGCACGCTTTCCATGTCATCACCGGTATCATCTTCCTGTTGATTGTCCTGCGCAACGGGATGAAAGGCCTCTACACCCCCGAGAAACACTGGGCGGTCGAAGCTGCGACGGTCTACTGGCACTTTGTCGACCTGGTCTGGATTTTCTTCTACCCGGCCTTGTATCTGATTGGCAAGTTGGTGTAGAAAAATAGAACACGGATTAGACGGATCAAACTGATTTTCGCGGATAAAACTTAGAAAAACCCGCGAAAATCCCAAAAATCCGCACAATCTGTGTTCCATTGCCTTGTTGTAAGTCAAACATAACCGGGCGTGTTCTTAAACAAGGGCGCGCCCGGTTTTTTCAAGAAGCAACCATGAGAACCCGTCAAATCCTCCTGCGCATGTCCCTCTTCCTGGTCATTGGCCTTGTGTTCGGGCTTTTCGTCAGCGAAGCCTCGTTCGCCTTCCTGAAAAGCGAAGCCGGACGCGCGCCCTCGCGCATCGAACTGGTCATCCCTGCCGGGACAGCCGACAAAATTGCGCGCGGCGAGACCGAAGAAAGCCTGCCGCTCAATATGGTTTTCGTCAGCGGCGATGTGCTGGTGGTCAGGAATGAAGACAGCGAAACCCACACCCTCGGCCCGCTGCTCATTCCTGCCGGGACATCTGCCAGCCTGAACCTTGACCAGGCCGACAACCTGGCCATGTCCTGCTCCTTCCAGCCCTCCCAATACATGGGCCTGGATGTGCGCGAACCCGTCACCTTTGCCACCCGTTTGTATGGACTGTTCTTCGCCGGGGTTCCGCTCGGCGTCATGCTCGGACTGTATAGTTTTGTGGTTTGGCCTATCAACAGCAGCCCTGAGCGGAGTGCTGAAAGATAGTGAAGCACGCTGTTGAAGGGCGATTCGGCAAGAAATAACTTTTCCCATAAAACCGTCCTTCGACTGCGGGTCTCGATGTGCCCTTCGCAAAAACCGCTCAGGATTACTCGACCCTCCGCTCAGGACTTGACACCTGACACCTCCAACCTGACACCATGCCCTCCAAACTCCTCACCCCCAAATGGATTTTCACCACCCTGCTCGTCCTGCTTGCGACGGCGGTGCTGATGCGTTTGGGATTTTGGCAGCTCGACCGGCTCGAGTTGCGGCGCGCCTTCAATGCCCATTACCTTGAAGTAGCGGCCCTCTCGCCGCTCGAGATCAGCGCCGCGCCCGCCGAAGACCTGGCAACGATGGAATACCGCCCGGCCACCGTTACGGGTGTCTATGATTATGAGAACCAGGTTGCCCTGCGCAACCAGTACAACGACCTGGTTTACGGCTATCACCTGATCACCCCGCTCATTCTCGCCGACGGCAGCGCCATCCTCGTCAATCGCGGCTGGATTCCCGCTTCGGGGAACGAAACGCCCGCCGATTGGCGCAAATACGACCAGCCGGGCGAACAAACCGTCAGCGGGGTCCTGCGCCTGGGCGAGGAACCCGAAATGGGCGGAATCCCCGATCCGGAACTGGCCGAAGGGCAGACCCGCCTCGAGTTCTGGAACAATCTCAACCTGGCGCGCATCGCCCGTCAAATCCCCCACCCGCTTTTGCCGGTTTACCTGCAACCCGACCAACCCGCGGACAACAGCCAACCGCCGATACTCCCGGCCCGGCCTGAAATCGAAATCAGCGAAGGCCCACACCAGGGTTATGCCATGCAGTGGTTCACCTTCGCCGCCATGCTCTTCTTTGGTTATCCGTTCTTCCTGCGCAAACAGTTGAAACAATAAAAATACAAGCCCTGAGCGGAGGGTCGAGTAGTCCTGAGCGTAGTTTGCGAAGGATGTACACTTGCGCCGCACTGCGTTTGGTGCAGTGCAGGTGTCGAGACCCGCAGTCGAAGGGCGGATGAAAAACATAAATTTGTATCAGAAAAACCGTCCTGAGCGGAGGCGTAGCCGCAGTCGAAGGACGTAATCACGGAGAAAAAATGAAAGTCTCGCTCAATCACACCCTTTTCCGCCTGTCGCTGCTGGCTTTTCTCGCGGTCAGCCTGCTTTCCTTCGGCGGCGCGCTCGTCGATGGCGCAAACTGTTTATCCTGGCCGTTGTGCCTGCCGACCGGCCTGGGCGATGCCAGCCAACTGCTCCATCGCGCCTCGGCGGGATTTGCCGCCCTGATCATGGCCGCCCTGTTGGTTGAGACCTGGCGGGTGCATCGGGATCATCGCTGGCTGCTGCCGCTGGCGACCGTGACCGTGACGTTGTTCTTCTCCCAGGTGCTGGTCGGCGCGATTCAGGCCACCCGCGGCTTGCCCGCCGACATCCAGCTTTTGCACACGCTGACCGCTTTCGCCGTCTGGCTCGCGCTGGGAGCGTTTACGGCTGCGACTGCGCTCTACTCGCGCGATGTGGTTGGTTTCCCACCCCTCGACGTGCGCCAGCGCCTCAAGGATTTCATCATCCTGACCAAGCCGATCATCGTCCTGCTGCTGTTGGTGACAACGTTTGTCGGCATGGTTATGGGCGGCAAAGCCTGGCCGACTCTCTCGCTGACGTTTTTCACCCTGCTGGGCGGCGCGCTGGCGGCTGGCGGTTCGGGCGCAATCAACCAGTACATCGACCGCGACCTGGACAAGAACATGCAGCGCACCGCCAAACGTCCCATGGCTGCCGGGCGCATGACTCCCGCCGAGGGGCTGGCCTTTGGCCTGGGCGCGTCGATTGCCAGTTTTTACCTGCTGGCCGGGTATGTTAATTTGCTGGCGGCTTTTCTTTCGCTGGCGGGTATTTTCTATTACGTGGTGCTCTACAGCATCCTGCTCAAGAAAGCCACCGTCCAGAACATCGTCATCGGCGGCGGGGCGGGAGCCATCCCGCCGATGGTCGGCTGGGCGGCGGCCACTGGCCAGCTCGACATCCCGGCCCTGTTCCTGTTCGCCATCATCTTCATGTGGACTCCGCCCCATTTCTGGGCGCTGGCCCTGGTGCGGCGCAACGAGTACGCCCGCGCCGGTGTGCCGATGATGCCGGTCGTGCGCGGCGAAGCCGAAACGCGCAAACAGGTCTGGTGGTATACCCTGGCCCTGGTCGGCGTGACTTTGCTGATGCCGCTCTTCGGCATGGCGGGCAGCGTTTACCTGATCTCGGCCCTGGTCTTCGGCGGCGGGCTGATCTACTTCGCCTGGCGCGTGCTGACTACCGACAGCAACAAAATTGCCTGGCGCATGTACCGCTACTCGTCCATGTACCTGATGTTCATCTTCCTGGCCCTGATGGTGGATGCGTTGGTGTAGGGATTTTTGCAGAAATTGGGAATAGAGAAACCGGATACCTTTATTTTGGAAGGTATCCGGTTTTGTTTGTTGAATATTTTTTGCTATCTAACTTCCTAATAATAGGTTTTGTCTTTGCTCAAGTGGTAAAAAGCTGTTCTTGCCTAGAAAACACATGAAATAGTTGAAAACTAACTCAACATCTTTTCATTAAACCATTCCACCAGAGCTTCTATACTGTTCATAGATTTAAAAGGTTCATCATTCAATATGCGCAGAATACAGTTTTTTGAATAAAATCTTATCAAGCTAAGATCAGCATCTGTAACCTGATAACTTCCACTATGCACTATTTTTGATCTAATCCCATATAAATCACGGATTTCATTTGTTATTCTCTTGCGGTCTTCGATATCTTTGCCTAGCAGATGTGCGACCCTCGTTCTCAGTCTGAATGTTAGTTCTTCTTTTTCATTTTCTAATAGCACCAAACTCTCCAGAGATATAGCATAGAGAAGAAAAGCTTCTTCTCTCCTGCTTTCAATAGTAGCTTTACCTGCCCACTGAAGCGCTGAAATCAATTTTTCTTCTAACCTATTCTGTTTTTTTATTAGAAGGTCAGATACTCTAGTAAATCCAAGATTCCGTTTTTTATTATTCTCAAGTAGATGGTTAAAAGAAAATAGTTGCAATGGTCCAACACTGCTCCACCCGAATGAAGATTTGGTTTTTGTATTCTTGGAAAGTGTTAGGATGTTTATCTTAAGCTTCTCCCTATGGCCAGGGAGATAAATATAACCCTTTTGATATGGTATGAGATCGCTGAAAAAATTTAAGACATCCAAAGTTAAAGATAGTTCCTTCAATGCCAATGTTTTAGCTGCTTCAACATCAATAGCATTTACGCTTATTAGTCCAACAGTTTTGCCATTAATTTCAGCTTCTTTAATGGTTTCTGCGAAGGATGTATTGATTCTTTTTGTATCTTTATTACTGTCAGGGCCATTCAATAAATTCACGAACAAGGCTAAGTGAACTTCATCAAATATGCAAAATTGTACATTCCCGATCTGTATTGGTAATCCATCTAGGGCTAATCCGTGTACAGGGTGGTACACATTAAAAGCTGACGGTGAAGTGGTGAGAGATTTCCTTAATTCACTTAAGGCATTTTCAAGTCTCTGGCTGAACAGTTGATTTTTTCGCTTTTCTTGTATATCAATGACTGTGAGTATTGTTTCCTGAAATAAGGACTCGATTGCCTTCTGGCTAATCATTTCATTCCCTACCGAGTCGATTAATAATCTCAAAGTTTTTCTGTATTTTTCTGTATCATCAACATTTAATAAAATGGTTCCTTCATCTGTTAATGAAAAAAATAAACCATAATCTTCTCTGTCCGATGTTTCATCAGATGTGTTCAAAAAATTTATAAACTCTGATACTTTATTAAGAGCATCGTTCATTTTTGCTTTTGCCATCGTAATGATTCTTTCTAAAAACTTGTTTGATATTTTTTGAGAAAAAGCTAGTTATGAACAGCTTTCAGATCAAATTTCAACGGTTTAGTTCTTGGGCGGCTTCATCACCCGGCATCTGGGATAATTCTGGCAGCCGTAAAATTGCTTGCCCTTGTTTTCCCCTTGTGCAACCGTCCGCAACACCATTGGAATATCGCATTTGGGGCAATTGGGCGCAGAATTGGCCGGTTGTTCAACAGCCTGCTGTTTCTGGGGGGCCGGGCTTTCGAGATTGGCCTTGAGAAACGGCCCAATTTGGGCGGCGATTTCTCTTGAATTATATTCCCGCTGAACCGGCACACGCAACAGCGGTAAGCCGGCGGCCTTGCAGGCATTTTCCACGAATTCATCGCGAACTTGTCGGCTGCTGCGCCGATGGCTGGCATCATCCAGTTCAATGCCAAAAACTGGTTTCATGTTGGCTGATTCACAAACCAGGAAGTCGAGGTGTTTTTGAGCGATTCGATTGAAGAATGCAATGTTTTTATTTGGGCGGGACACAAAGAAAATATCGCCAGCCTGACCTTTGATTGAATTGTCCAACGCGCGCCCAACAACGATGCGAGCACTTTATAAAACGAGAACTCTGCCGGGGAAAGGAAATCATCGCGCAGGCGGTAAGGCAGGGCTTGCATCTCTTCCTTCTGGAAGAATTTCAAGAATGGAAAGAAGATGCTCAAACAGCCTGATTTTTTATCTGAAATAGCCATGATGCAGTTTGTATCCTGAAAATAGCGTCGACATGCCATTATTATAAGTGTTTCAGTTGCGGTTTCTAAGGCACGCCCCACAAGCGCAAACTGCCGTCGGCTGAAACCGAGGCCAGCAGGCTTCCATCGGGCGAGAAAGCCAGGTCGCGGATGCTGCCGCGGTGGCCTTCCAGCGTGCGCAGGAACAGTCCGTCGGCGGCGTTCCAGAGATAGATGATACCCTCGCTGCCGGCTGTCGCCAGCAGTTGACCATCCGGCGAAAAGGCCAGGCAGGCCAAATCTATTTGCTTATGTGGGCGCAGCCTGTACTGGCGGGTTTTCTCGGCGATGCGCCAGACTTCCACGCTGCCCGAAATCGCCATCCCCAGGCTGGCGTTGTCCGGGCTGATGGCAAGCTGGGCGGGCGGACTGGTTTCCTGCCGCCAGAGCAACCCGTTTCCGCTCACCCTGCGCACCTCCAGACGGTACTCGGTCGGGCTGCTGGGCCAACTGCTGGCAAACAGTTGACCGTCGGGCGAGAAGGCGTAAACACCCAGGTTTGGCCCGTGCAGATGCGTGACCGGGGTCAACTGCTCGCGTTGCAGGCTGGACAGGTTGGCGGCCAGCACAAAATCGCCGCCCGCCGTGAAAGCCAGGATTTCGCCGGTTTGTAAGTCCGCGGGTTGGTAGGAACGCTCGTCGCCGGGCCGGCCCCAGAACAATCGGCTCGAATCGAGGCCAAAGATCAGCGTGCTGCCATCCGGCGAGAAGGCGACAAACTCGACCTCCCCGGACGGCCCGCTCAGCGCGGCTGGCTGCGCGGCCAGCATGGCGCGTTTGAACGCCCCGGGCTGACGGGTGGCGGATAGCGGCTGGCCGCTGGCGGTATCCCAGACGCGCACATCCCGAAAAGCTGCCGCAGCCAGCAGGCGGCCATCCGCTGAAAAGGCCAGCGCCGCTCCGCTGGGGGCAGTTGGGCGCAGGCGCTTCAGCAGTTGTCCGCTGTTCACCTGCCAGGCCAGCACCTCGCCGTTGGGAAAACCGCCGACCAGGGTCTGACCGTCCGGCGCAAAAACGAGTTGGACATCGCCAACATAGTAATTGACCCGGCTGCCGCTCAAACAGCGCAAAAGCTGGCCGTTGGTTGTTTCCCAGATGCAAACATCCCCGCCCAGGACAACCCCAGCCACTTGGGAAGCGTCCGGCGAGAAGGCCAGGCCGAGGGCGAAATAGCTGTCCAGCGGCAGGCCGATTTTTGCTTTCAATTCGCCATCCGGGATGTGCCAGATGACGATGCCCGCCGGATCGGCGCAGCCCGCCGCCAGCCACTGCCGGTCGGGTGAGATGCCTGCCGCGGCGATGCCCCCGCAGACCCAATTTTCATCCGATTCCGGGGCGTTGAAGGTTCCCAGCCGCCCGGCGCGGGTGGCGTCCCATAGCTCCAGGCTGGATCCGCTGCGCGGGATGGCCAGCAGATTGCGATCCGGTGAGAAAAAAGCGGACGAGGCTTTGATCAGCCCGACCTGCGCGCCGTCGCGCCAGATTTCGATGCCCTTCTCCGTTTGGCGCTGTTCCAGGCCGGGGATGGCCGGGGCGAAGAGACTGGCCCATTGCGCCTCGTCAAAAGGCAGCGTTGCGAAGGATTGTCCGTCAAACAGGGTTTGCCCAATGCTGCTGAGCAGGCCCAGGGAACGGCCATCCGCGCTGAACCGTATCTCGCGGCTGATGCCCTGGCCCCAGCGCGCCAGTTCAACCGCCTGGCCGAGGTTGGCCTGCGTCAACGGGGCGGAGGCTTCGGGCAGGCGTGTCCCCTCCAGGCTGGGTGGGAGGCTCGCCTGGATGCCGGGGGTGGAACTTGGCAGCGGGGTGTTGGAGGGGATGGGCGTTTTGCTGGGAGTCAGGCTGGCCGTTGCCGTGGCAGCCGGGGTCTGGCTTTTGAACGGCGAGGCCGTCACGGTCAAGGTCGGCGGGACGGGACTGGGGGTGGCGGCGGGCAGGCAGCCCGCAAAAAGGCTGGCCAGCGCCAGCCCGAACAGGAACCACAGGATGCGAATCTTTGCCATAATCTGTACCTCGCCTGTATGATAGCAAAAATCCGCGTGGTTGGTCAAACCCTTTAAAAAGAAAGCGCCAGGCAGAACCTGGCGTTTCGTTTTTGTCGGGCAGGGGCTTGCCTAGCTTTTGAGTTTCGCGAACAGTTTCTCGTATTCTGCGGCAACGCTGTCCGGGTCATAACTGCGCGCAATTTCAGCCGGATCGCGCTGGTATTTGCCCGGTTCGGCCAGGATTTCGAGCACGGCCTGCGCCAGGGCGGGCGAGTCGCCGATCGGGACAACCTTGCCCATGCCGGTCATCTGGGCCGGACGGCGCACACCTGGCAGCGCCGAGGCGATACAGGGTGTGCCGTTCAGCATGGCTTCGATCTGCACCAGGCCGAAGGCCTCGGTTGAGTTCAGGCTGGGCACCACCAGCACATCCAGGTTGGGGTAGTAGGCCGCCATCTGTTCTGGATTCAGGTTGCCCAAGAAGGTCCAGTGTCCGCTTTCTTCATATTTTTGGATGGTCGGGGCCAGGCGGTTGAAATAGGCCTGTTCGCCCATCACGTTCAGGTGCTGACCGGCGAATAGCACCTGCGCCTTGGGGTATTTTTCCAAAATGGCGGGCATGGCCTCGAGCA
>JAEWVF010000050.1 GCA_023459215.1 Chloroflexota bacterium | reverse complement strand
CAGGAACTATGTTCCCTGTGAAAACGTCTCAAGCCCGGAAGGAGAACTCATCATGAAAAACGCTTTTGTACAATTCCTGCGCTCGAAGTGGCTGTTCCTGCCGCTTGGCGTGCTTGTCCTGGCTTGTTTGTGCGCGCTCGTCATCCTGGTATGGGTTGCGCCGCCGGCGATTACTTTGCCGGGTTGGGCAACGCCTGCCCCCATTGCTGTCGATCCCGGCTTGCTGCCGGGTACCGACGAACAAGGAGAACCGGCCCAGATGAATCTTGATTTAAGTGAAGGACAGGCGCCTGCCGAGGGCTTTGAAACCCTGCCGCCGGCGGAGGGCGAACCCCTCAGTGAAGAGGAGATTGCCCGGATTTTTGCGCGGCTGGCACCCTTTGTGCCGGATTCAACCGGCCAGACCGATTTCAGGCTTCCGGCGGATGTGCTGCCTCCACCGCGCCCCGGCGAAACCATCAGGGACAGCTTCCCGCCTAACGAAACGGCGGCCATGCCCGAGGTGGGCGAGAGCGGTCCGCTTGAAGTGTTGCGTTATGCCCCGGAGGGCGACATCCCGTTGGCCCCGTTCATCAGCGTCACTTTCAATCAGCCGATGGTGCCGCTGACTACACTTGAAAACCTGGCCGAGAAAGATGTGCCGGTCAATATCGAACCTGACCTGCCCGGCACCTGGCGCTGGTTGGGAACGAAAACCCTGACCTTCCAGTATGACTCGGCCTTGATCGACCGCCTGCCGAAGGCGACCGAGTATCGTGTAACCGTCCCCGCTGGGACAGAATCGCTGACCGGCGGGAAACTGGCCGAAGCCGTAAGCTGGACCTTCAAAACGCCGGCCCCACGGGTACAGGCCACCTATCCTTACGATGAACCCCAGCCGCTCGAACCGCTTTTCTGGGTGGCATTTGACCAGCGTATCGACCCGGCAGCGGTGCTGGCGACGATCCAGGTTTATGCAGGTAACCAGCAGGTTGAACTGGCGCTCGCCAGTGAAGATGAAATTGCCGAGAACGAAGCGGTCAGCGACCTGGTGAAAAACGCGCTCGAAGGCCGCTGGCTGGCATTCAAGGCCACCAAACCGTTCCCGGCTGATACGCGGATTGCGGTCACGATTGGCCCCGGAACCCCATCGGATGAAGGCCCGCTGGTCTCCAGCGAAGCCTACTCGTACGGTTTTTCAACCTATGCGCCCTTGCGCATCGAGCAGCACGGCTGCTCCTGGTACGAGGATGAGTGCCCGCCGCTGACTCCTTTCTATATCCGTTTCAATAATCCGCTCGACCTTTCGGCCTTCAGCCAGGAAATGCTCAAGGTCGATCCTGAGATTCCCGGCGCGATTGCCAACCCGTATGGCACGAACATCGAAATCAGCGGTGAAACCCGCGGCCGCACAAATTACACCGTGACCGTTTCGGGCGAACTCAAGGATATTTTCGGCCAGACCCTGGGCAGCGACCAGCGCCTGACCTTTAAGGTCGGCAAGGTCGACCCGATCCTGGTGGGGCCGGGCCAGAATTTCCTGACCCTTGACCCGGCCACGAACAAGCCGGTTTTTTCGGTCTATGTGATCAACCATCCGCGCGTGAACGTGAAAATCTATTCCGTCCAGCCCGCGGATTGGGCGCAATACAAAACCTACCTGCGCGAGTGGCAGGACCCCGAATCGCAGGTTGCCATGCCTGGCCGTTTGCTTTACGACCAGTCCATGTCCCTTGACCTGCCCGCCGATACCCTCAGTCAGGTCGACATCGACCTGACGCCTTACCTGGATAACGGCCTGGGTCATCTGGCGATTATTGTCGAGCCGCCCAAGCCGCTGATCGAACTGGACCCGTGGCGCAGGACTTCGCAGACGGTGATTGCCTGGGTGCAGGCGACCCAGATTGGCCTGGATGCTTATAACGATTACAGCCAGATGGTGGCCTGGGCTACCGACCTGAAAACGGGCGCGCCCCTGAGCGGAATCAGCGTCCAGCCGGAGAATGGCACAACCTACACCACCGACAAGGGCGGTGTGGCGCGCTTTGACCTGCCCACTTCGGCCAACTATCTGACGGCGCGCAAAGGCAACGATGTCGCCTTCCTGCCGCGTTCCTCCTATTATTGGTCGGATGGCGGCTGGGTTGTTGCGCCCCCAAGTGACAGCCTGCGTTGGTTCGTTTTTGACGACCGCGCCATGTACCGCCCCGGCGAGGAAGTCCATCTTAAGGGTTGGATCCGCCAGATTGGCGGCGGCATCAACGGCGATGTCGGCCTGGCGAATGGCCTGGATTCCGTTTCCTACCAGATCAGCGATGCGACCGGTAACACCATTGGCGAGGGCCGGGTCGATGTCAATGCCCTGGGCGGCTTCGATTTTGCCGTCACCCTGCCGGAAGTGGTCAACCTTGGGCAGGCCACCATCTACTTCAACGCAGCCAGCGGCGTGGAAGGTTCGCAGCATTACCATGCCTTCCAAATCCAGGAATTTCGCCGCCCTGAGTTCGAAGTTACCGCCAAGAATGAGACCACTGGCCCGTATTTCGTGGACGGGCACGCTGTCGTTTCGGTCGAAGCCAAATATTACGCGGGCGGCGCGCTGCCGAACGCCGAAACCACCTGGACAGTGACCACTTCGCCCGGTAGTTATGCCCCGCCCAACTGGCCCGATTTCACCTTTGGCACCTGGCGGCCATGGTGGCGTTATTACGAGTATTGGGATATTCCCGGCGGCGATGGCGATACCCAGACCGAAACCTTCAGCGGCAAGACCGATGCGGGCGGATTCCATTATCTGCGCCTCGATTTCAGCCCTGAAGGCAACCCGGCCAATGATCCCAAGCCGCGCAGCGTGCTGGCCGAAGCCTCCGTGATGGATGTCAACCGCCAGGCCTGGGCCAGCAGCACGACTTTGCTCGTCCACCCGGCGGATGTGTATATCGGTTTGCGCACCGAGCGCTATTTTGTCCAGAAAGGCACGCCGCTCAAGGTCGAGTACATTGTGACCGATCTGGATGGCAACCCGGTCGTTGGCCGCCCGGTCGAGATCGAAGCCGCCCGCCTGGAATGGGTTTCCCGCGGCGGCGAATGGCTCGAGGAACCCCAGGATGTGCAGAGATGCACCGTCCAGTCTGAATCCGAGCCGGGAGTTTGCGAGTTTGGCACGCCGCTGGGCGGCACCTACCAGATCACGGCCCGCGTCAGTGACACCTCGGGGCGTTACAACCAGAGCCGCATCACCCGCTGGGTCAGCGGCGGACAACTGCGCCCCTCGCGCAAGGTCGAGCAGGAAGAAGCCACCCTGATTCCCGACAAAGAAACCTACCAGCCTGGCGATGTGGCCGAGATTTTGGTGCAGTCGCCGTTTGCCCCGGCGGAAGGTTTGTTGACCGTCACCCGCAGCGGAATGCTGTATACCGAGCGTTTCAGCATCGATGAGAGCGGCGCGACCACCCTGCGCGTGCCCATCGAAGAAAAGCATATTCCCAACCTGAATATCCAGGTCGATCTGACCGGCGCTGCCCCGCGCACCGACGACCAGGGCAACATTCAGGCCGACCTGCCGGCCCGCCCGGCCTATGCCCTGGGCAGTCTGACCCTCAACGTCCCGCCCCTGGCCCGCACGCTTGCCCTGGAGGTTGCCCCACTCGAGAGCAAACTCGAACCTGGCGGCGCGACCAGCATCGAGATTGCCCTGACCGACGCCGCTGGCAACCCCGTCCCGGATGCCGAGGTGGCCCTGGTGGTGGTCGACGAAGCCATTCTGGCCCTCAGTAATTACCAGATGGCCGACCCGTTGAATACGTTCTACAGCAGTCGGCCTGCCCTGCTGGAAAGCCTGTATGCCCGCGCCAGTATCATCCTGGTTGACCCGGCGGCCCTGGCCCAGCAGGCCAATGCCCAGCGCGTCGCCCAGGAAGAGATGACTTTCGCCGCCGCCCCGGCGATGGAAGCGCCGATGCCGGAAGCAACCATGATGGCTGACAGCAAGGCTCTGGGCGGGGGCAACGCTGCTGCTGAGCCGATCCGCATCCGCGCCGATTTCAACCCGCTGGCGAATTTCTCCCCGACAGTGCGTACCAACGCCGCCGGGACGGCCAGGGTGACGATCAAGCTGCCCGATAACCTGACCCGCTACCGGGTGATGGCGGTCGCTGTCGACGAAACGGGACAACGCTTCGGCGTGGGCGAATCCAATTTGACGGCCCGCCTGCCGCTGATGGTGCGTCCCTCCGCCCCACGTTTCTTGAACTTTGGCGATAAATTTGAACTGCCGGTGGTGCTGCAAAACCAGACTGACGAAGACATGCAGGTTGATGTGGTTGTGCGCGCCGCCAACCTTGAGTTGGGAGTGGCTGGCTTGCGCGTTACCGTCCCGGCCAACGACCGTCTGGAGGTGCGCTTCCCGGCCAGCACTGTGCGCGCGGGTGAAGTCAGCCTGCAAGTGGCGGCGGTATCGGGCACGTATGCCGACGCGGCCACGATTGAGCTGCCGGTCTATACCCCGGCCACGACCGAGGCCTTTGCCACTTACGGCGTGATTGATTCTGGCGCCATCGCCCAGCCGGTGCAGTATCCCGAAGGAGTCTTCCCGCAGTATGGCGGCCTGGAGATTTCAACCTCATCAACCGCCTTGCAAGCCCTGACGGACGCTGTCCTTTACCTGGTGCAGTATCCCTACGAATGCTCCGAGCAGTTGGCCTCGCGCATCCTGGGGATTGCCGCCCTGCGCGATGTCCTGACCGCTTTCGAAGCAGACGGCTTGCCCGAACCGGCTGAACTGGAAGCCTCGCTTGCGCGCGACCTGGCCCGCCTGGAAGGGATGCAGAATTACGATGGCGGTTTCCCCTACTGGCAGCGCGGATTTGAATCCAGCCCGTTCAACACCGTGCATGTGACTCATGCCCTGGTGCGCGCCCGCCTGAAGGGTTTCGATGTGCCCGAAACCATGTACCAGAATGCGCTCGCTTACCTGGCTCAGATTGAAAACTACTATCCCTACTGGTACAGCGAAAACACCCGCCACACCTTGAGCGCTTACGCGTTGTATGTCCGCAACCTGGCCGGGGATCGTGATATTCAAAAAGCCGAAAACCTGCTGCGCGATGCCGGGCTGGAGAATCTCTCCATGTCTGCCATTGGCTGGCTGTGGCCGATTATCGAAAACGAAACCCGCCTGGACGAGATTCGCCGTTTTGTGGCCAATCGCGTGGTCGAAACGGCTGGCGCGGCCAATTTCACCACCGGCTATGACGAACAAAGCTACCTGCTGCTCGATTCCAACCGCCGCACCGATGCCATCCTGCTCGAAGCGCTGATGGAGGACAATCCACAGAGCGACCTGATCCCCAAGCTGGTCAACGGCTTGCTGGCCCATCGTACCAAGGGCCGCTGGGGTAACACCCAGGAGAACGTTTTCGTGCTGCTCTCGCTCGACCGCTATTTCAATACCTACGAGGCCCAAACGCCCGATTTTGTGGCCCGTATCTGGCTGGGCGATACCTATGCCGGGGAGAGCGAATTCCGCGGGCGCACCACTGAGCGCCATGAGACCCTCATCCCGATGACGTATGTGCTCGATGAAACCGCCGGCAGCCTCGAAGACCTGATTATCAGCAAGGAAGGCACAGGTCGCCTGTACTACCGCCTGGGACTGCGCTATGCCCCGACTGACCTGAACCTCGACCCGCTCGATATGGGTTTTGTCGTCCGGCGCGAATATGAGGGCCTCGATAACCCCGAAGATGTTTACCGCGATGCCCAGGGACGCTGGCACATCAAGGCTGGCGCGCGCGTGCGCGTTAAACTGACCATGGTTGCCGACAACCGCCGCTATCATGTCGCCCTGGTCGACCCGCTCCCGGCGGGCTTGGAAATTGTCAATCCTGCCCTGGCGGTTTCAGGCAGCACCCCGCAGGACACCTCCGAGAGCACCTTCCGCTATGGCTGGTGGTGGTGGGGAACCTGGTACGAACACCAGAACATGCGCGACAGCCGCGCCGAAGCCTTCACCTCCCTGTTATGGGACGGCGTTTATGAGTACTCCTATGTTGCCCGCGCCACCACGCCCGGCACCTTCATCGCCCCACCGGCCAAGGCCGAGGAGATGTACAGTCCCGAGGTCTTTGGCCGCAGCGCCAGCGATGTGGTGATTGTCGAGTAAAATACAACCCGACCAACAGTAGAGCGAGATACCCTCTCGCTCTACTTTATTAAGGAGACCAACATGCTCAAAACTCGCCTCTTGCTGCCTCTTTTGCTTCTTGTTTTTGCCAGCCTGGCCTGTGTCACCGCTGAGCGGATTGTTTTTGGGGAAGCGGAACCGGCTGCTCCCGTTACCGAGGCCGAAACCGTTCCGCCCGTTCCAGACGACCCGCAGCCTGCTCCCGCTCAACCGGATGAATCCTACGCCGAATCCGATTGCCCGGACGGCGACTGTGTCGTTGCCTGCATGGAAGGGTTGGATTCCATCCTTTATCCTTCCACCGCCAATGCCCTGCGTGGTAGGGCATTGGCGGTGGAAGCCGAGGAAGTTACCCTGGTGAGTTACACCGTTTCCGGCGACGAATTGCTCTACCCCGAAATCAACCCGGACGTGCCCAGTCGCTGGCGCTCCTTGCAGGAAAATGCCGATGCGCACCAAAACTTGTGGCGTTATTACACCGCCCTGATTCCCGCCGAGCAGCGCACCTACCTGAACGAATTTGTCGTCTACACCGATGGCCGCGACGAGGGCTTGGCTGCCGTCAGCCAATCCCTGACCGATCCGGCCCGTTGGGATTTGATGGTCGATATCCTTGACGCCGAAGAACCCCAATACCTGACCTTTACCCTGATCCACGAATTTGGCCACCTGCTGACCCTCAACGCCGACCAGATTGAACCCAACTGGCAGGTTTTCAACAATCCCGATGACCCCGATATTTTCTACGAAGAAAGCCTGAAATGCCCCAACTACTTTGCCTATGAAGGCTGCACCAACCCAGACTCATATCTGAATCTTTTTATTGATCAGTTCTGGAACGATATTTACGCCGAATGGGAAGAAATCGACCTCGAAGAAGACGAAGACCGCTACTACGAACTGCTCGACGAGTTCTACTACCGTTATGAAGACCAGTTCATCACCGACTATGCCGCTACCAGCCCCGAGGAAGACATCGCCGAGAGCTTCTCCTATTTCATCCTGACCGAACGCCCGGCTGGCGATAGCATTGCCGAAGAAAAGGTGCTTTTCTTCTACCAGTTCCCCGAACTGGTGGAGCTGCGCGAAAAAATCGCAATCGGTTTATGCGGCCAGGTGGAATAAGTGAACAAGTAGAAAAGTGGAAGAGTAAAAAGGACACCCTGACACGAGTTTTACTTCGTGCCAGGGTGTCCTTTTTCAAGTGTCATGTCGAGCCGCTGGTGGTCGAGCCTGTCGAGACCTTGCGGCGAGACATCTTTGCCTGTCAATAAGATATCTCAATCGCTGAAAGGCGCTCCTTCGATGTGACAAACCGGGCTAATTCAATTCCTGCAACTGCGGCTCGAAGTGCAGCTTTTCGAGTAACCCGTTATATTCCTCGTGCGTCAGCGGACGGTTCTTGCCCGAAATCGCCACCAGCGCGGCTTCCATCATGTTCGTGCCGAATGAGCGGCCCTCCAGGACGGGCGTGCCGGTTGCGAGATATTTAATCCCGGCCTTCTTGAAGAAAGCCGTATCCTCGGGCGTGGTTGTGTTGGTGAAGATGATTTTGCCCGGCAGTTCATCGGGCATGTGGCGTTTGATGTAGTGACAGTCCCCGGCGATGACGGTTGCCCAGCGGAACCACTGCTCGCCCTTCGGGTCGCGTTTTTCCTGCTTCTCGCCCAGCGGATAAATCCAGGCGTAGGGCAGGCGTCCGGCGATCGGCATCAGCAGGGCGGCAAATACTTTGAGCTGGCTTGGCTTTTTCAGGATGATCGGGATGCCCAGCCCGAAGAGCAGATCGCCATAACGGGTTTCGTACCCGGCGGCGGGGAAGCAACTCGTCATGCCCCAGCGGTCGATGCCAACCGGCAGGAAAGCCTTGCGTCCGAGTTGGTTGATATAAGCGCCGAGTTTTTCATCCAGGAAAGAGGCGGCGCGCGCTTCGAGCGAATTTTTTAGTCCGGTTCCGTCCACGACGGGTGTTTTTTGCACGAAGCGCACCATCGGCTGCACCGAATAAAACGGATACCACTTACCGTCCACCAGCGCGCCCAGGTCGCCGCCGCCCACGCCGAACGCATCCACTTTGCCATCCAGTTCTTTGTATTTTTGGGCGGCGAGTTCCATATCGCCATCAGTGCCGATGCGTTCAATGGAAATTTCCTCGCCGAGCAAGTTAATCGTCACGGCTTTGTTGCGTTTGGATGAACCAATGCTGATGCTGACGGCTCGCTTCATGGGCTACTCCTAATTGGGCTTGTTTGGCATACATTTGTCATTTCGAGCGATAGCGAGAAATCTTGGTCTAGTCTGGAAGATTTCTCAGTCGCCAAAAGGCGGCTCCTTCGAAATGACAGGTATGCGTATGTTGCTTGATGTGATGAAAGCTATTCCTATGGAAACAACCTTCTCGCCTTGACCTCGGCCACGGCATCCGGGCGGTAGCGATAGAGCTGAGCCGGGCGGCCATCGCCGGAGCGGCGGTGCGGGGTCGGTTCGATGATGCCGGCATCCAGGATGCGGCGGCGGAAGTTGCGTTTGTCCAGCGTTTCGCCCAGAATGGTTTCATAGGTGTGCTGCAACTCGCTCAGGGTGAATTCATCGGGCAGCAGTTCAAAGCCAACCGCGCTGTATTCCAGCTTGTAGCGCAGGCGGCGCAGGGCATAGGCGACGATTTCGGCGTGGTCGTAAGCCAGGGCCGGGAGTTGGTCGAGGCGCTGCCAGCGCAGCGCTTCAAACTCCGCCCCGCGTGCGTCCAGCGGAATCAGGGCAAAATAAACCACACTGACGGCGCGTTGACCGGGGACTCGCTCCGGGTCGCCGTAGGTGTAAAGTTGTTCAAGGTAAATTTCGGGGGAGCGTGATCTGCGCGAAAAAGCAGCCAGGGCGGCGCATTCCAGCGATTCGTCTGCCGTAACGCTTTTTTGCGGCAAAGCCCAAACGTCTGCACTGTGCGGCGCAAGCAAAACCTGCAAGGCGTCTTCGCACAGGCTGAAAATGACAACATTGACGTTCAGTTCAATCGGCATCACGCATTTATTATACCCCGGCGCTATGGAATAAAAAATAGAACGCGGATTTCGCGGGTTTGACGGATTTGCACAGATTTTTTTAAATCCGCGCCAATCCATTAAATCTGCATCATCCGCGTTCTATTACTTTGCCTAATGGGGCTGTAAAAGTTCTTCGACTTCGCTTACTTACTAAAAGTTGCCAAGTCCTGAGCGGAGGGCAAGCGTATTTTGCGTAGCCCGTAGTCGAAGGACGCTCCGCTCAGGACATATTAAGAGGGCTAATACGATGTGTTCGAGTGCGAAATCTCCAGGTCGTTGACCCGCAGGAAGGTCGGGGTGACGATGGCGGTCGGGTTGCGCGCGCCGTAACTCATCGAAGTGTTGTTGACGGTCTGGGCTTTTGACATCCAGGCCACCTTGTCGCCGAAAATATCGAGCAGGCTTTGGGTGACGCGCACATTGAACGGCACAACGATTGAGCCATCTTTTTTGAGCAGCAGCGCCCCGAAACGCGAACTGGCCGTAATTAATCCCTTCGACGGGTTGACGATGTTCATATAGTGCAGGTAGGGGATGTAAAGCACATCGTTCTCGCGTGGCAGGCTCACCAGTTCCTCGAGCGTGCTTACTTCCATCTCGCCGCCGGCCAGCACCAGGCTTTTGTGCATGACGGTGTGACCGGTGGGCTGGGCGGCAAACTCATCGGCGTCATCCTGGAACCAGGTGAAGCCTTTGAAGACACCCTGCTCAAAAATCGGGAATTTGTTGCGTTCCATGCCGATCATATCGCGCCGGAAGGGGAAGGTCTCACGCCGGGTGGGATCGTCGCTCAGGTCGAATTTGTCCGAAAAAACCTTTTGACCGACTTTGTCTTCGCCGATGAAGGAAAATCCGCGTTTCATCGAGCCGCCGCTGAAGCCGATCCAGTTCATGATGCCGACCAGGTCGCCAAGGGCTGGCGCGCCGAAGACGATGTCATACTTGCCGACCGGGATTTGCTGGGCCGGTTCGTTCTGGTAACGCTCAAGCAGGAAGGCCAGGTCGCGGTGCAGAGCGGCCGGGTTCAGGTCGCTCTTGCGCTGGGCCGATTGTTCGGCCAATACTTCCCATTTCAGAGTTTGGTGGGCCAGGACGATGTTAATCTGGGCATCGGAAGTCTTGAAATACTGGGCATGTTCCGAGCGGGTAGTGATTTGGGCGGTGACGTTCGTTCCGCTGGAGAAGATGCCGGAGAGTTTGATATCGTCCGTTTCGAGGCCTTTAGCCGCTTCGTTGAAGTAGGCCAGGCGCTCTTCGCCGCTCAACGCGCTCAATTCGGGATCGTAGGCGCTCTCATCGCTAAAATCTTGCGCGTAGGCAGGATTGGTCGGCTGGTAGCTGAGCGGCATGGCGTGTTTGACCATCTCGGCGGCGATATCGATGCCTTGCTTCATCTCGTCCAGCTTGGACAGGTCGGTGATCATTTCATAGCTGGCGCGGCGCTGGCCGTCAAAGGCGGTAATTTCGAGCCGGATGAGATGCTCGTTGGTGTTAAGCGAAATGGCCGAATTGGCGAAGCGCATCAGGTGGCTGTCTTCTTCGTGGTAGAAAAATCCGGCTTCGATGCCTTTGTCAAGCGCATAAGCGCGCAGGCTGCGCAGGGTTTGCAAAATTTTGTCTTTCACGGCTATTCTCCTATGCGTACGTTGTCGAAACGGCAGACCGGCACGCCGTGACCGAGTTGCATGATCTGGTTGGGCTGGCCTTTGCCGCAGTTATCCACATACTGCACTTCCCAGGTGGATTCGTCGCCGACAGCGGAGAGTGAATTGTAGAACTTGAGCGTGTCGCCCTTGTAGGTGGCGTTTTTGACGACTTTGCTGATTTTGCCATCCTCGACCAGCCAGCCGATGTCGGTGGCGAAGTGGAACTGCTCGCGGTTCGAGCCAATCGACCAGCTTTTTTCGCCATCGAGAAGGATGCCGCGCTCGGTTTTGCTGATGATGTCATCCAGGGTGCCGTCATTGCCGGGATCGATGTTGATGTTGGTCATGCGTTCAATCGGTACGCGGTAGAAGGAGGTGGCGCGGTTGGCCCCGCTGCTGCCGTTGAAAATCGGACGGCGGGCGCGGGCGTTGGCCTCCTCGACCATCTGCCGGCCGGTAATTGCCCCGACCAGGATGCCCTTGTCGATCAGCAGGTTGTCCTGGGCCGGGATGCCGTCGTCGTCGTAGCCGAAACTACCGGGGCTGTTGGGCACGGTCGCGTCGGCGCGGGCGGTCAGCTTGGGGGAACCGTAGCGCAGCTTGCCGAAATCATCCAGGGTGACGAAGGAGCCGCCAGCGTAGGCCAGCTCGTAGCCCAGGATGCGATCCAGTTCGAGGGCATGGCCGATGGTTTCGTGGGTTTGCAGGAACATGATTCCCGGCAGCAGGATGACCGAGCGGTCTTCCTTGGGGCAGGGGTCGGCCACCAGGATTTCGTTCAGTTCGCGCACGATGCGCTCGGCGTTTTCACTGAACACGCCCATATCGAGAGTTTCCCAGCCGCGGGTTGCGCCGGTGCGCGCCGGGCTGAATTTACGACTGTGCATCTCGCCGTTCTCGTCCATACCCATAACCGTGATGCTGGGAAAGACTTCGATGATGTTTTTCTCGATTTCACTGCCTTCCGAATCGAGGAAGATGATTTGCTTGCGCATGAAGGTCATGTCCGCCACACGCTGCACGACCCCGGCCCGGTTCAGTTTCTCGTCCATGGCTTGCAGGAAGGCGATTTTCTCGGATAAATCGACCTCGAACGGGTCGATGCGGTTCGGGCTGGTGAACGTGGCCTGGATGGCGTCTTTCTCGGCCAGGCGCACCGGGAAGGTGACGCGTTTGGCGGCTACCCTGGCGTTGGCGAAGGCCTTGTCGAACAGGCCGGCCAGGCCGCTCATATCGGACGAAGCCGAAAATCCCCACGCGCCTTTGTACAGCACCCGCACCCCGATGCCGCTTTCCTGCGAGGCGGAGGCGTTCTTCAGGTTGCCGTTCCACATCGTCAGGCTGTTGCTTTCTTCGCGCGGATACCAGCGCGCATCGACATAAGTCGCGCCGGCAGCCTTGAGCCTTTCAATCTGCGTTTTGATTTGGTTTTGTTGCATTGGGAATACTCCTTGACTGGGTGGGTGAAAACGTCCAGTTCAAGTTTAGACGATTGTCTAATGCTTGGCAAGTGATTGATGTCATGAATTGGAAATTCAGCAACTGAATTTCAGGGTATAATTCAACGACTGAATTTTGATTATGGAAACCCAAAGCGATTCTTCCCACGATTTATCCCTGCTTGAAAACATCGAGCGCGACCCGGACGTAACCCAGGCCGACCTTGCCACCCAACTTGGCGTAGCGGTCGGGACGATTAATTGGCACTTGAAGCGCCTGGTTGAGAAAGGCTACGTCAAGGTCAAGCGCGCCGAGCGGCGCAAGCTCAAATACATCATCACGCCCGAAGGTTTGAGTCATCGCGCCCGCCTGCTGGTCGATTATGTCGAGCAGCAGTTCAACATGTACCGCCGCATCCGCCAGAAGGTCAAGGATGTTGCCATTCAGTTGCGCGCTGAAGGCTACGAACAAGTCCGTTTGCTGGGCGAAGGCGATGTGGCCGATATTTGCCGCCTGACCTGCCTGGAACAAGGGCTTGCGATTGCCGATCATCCATCGCTGCCGGCTTTTGAAGTGCGCGGCCTGAGCGTGGCGCTGGTTCGTCCAGGAGAAAAGAATGACTGAAAAACACATTATCGTCACCGGCGGGGCTGGTTACATCGGTTCTTTGTTGATTGGGGAATTGCTCCGCCTCGGGAATCGCGTCACGGCGATTGACTCGCTCCTGTATGGCGGCGAATCGCTCGTCCCGTACCTGCCGCACCCGAACTTTCACTTCGCCAAAGCGGACGTGACCGAACCGCGCAGCATCCGCGACTCGCTGCCGCGCGGCTGGCAAAAACCCGGGGCGGTTTTCCACCTGGCGGGGATTGTCGGCTTCCCGGCCTGTCAGTCGGTCGGCAAACAGGCGGCCTGGCGCTATAACGTCGAGGCGACGAAGAATGTCTTCGAGCAGGCGGCAGGTTTGGGTGTGGAGCGCTTCGTGTTCCCGTCCACATACAGCAATTATGGCCTTTCGAGCGATGGACGCCCGGTAACGGAAGAGTCCCCTCTCAATCCACAATCGCTGTATGCTGAAACCAAGGTGGCTGCTGAGGAATTCCTGCGACCGGCGGGCGCGTTGATTTTCCGTTTGGCCACGCTTTACGGACTTTCGCCGCGCACGCGTTTTGACCTGACCGTCAACCAGTTTGTCCTGGATGCGTATGCCAAACGCGAACTTCTGATTTATCAGCGCGGCTATTCGCGTTCGTTTGTGCATGTGCGCGATGTGGTGCGCGGCCTGCTGCTTGGCCTGGACGCGCCGCGCGAGAAGGCCGAGGGCCAGGTTTACAACCTGGGCAGCGCCGATGGTAATTACACCAAAGACCAGATTGTCGGGTTTGTGATCAAACGCCTGCCCGAAACGATTGTGCAGTACAAAAACCTGACTTTTGGCGGCGACATGCGCGATATTACGGTTTCGTTTGAGAAAATCGGGCGCGAATTGGGCTTTTCGGCCACGCTGACGGTCGATGACGGCGTGCGCGAGGTGGTCAACGCCCTGCGCCTGGGGATGATTACCCACCCACAGGCCGAGCAGTATCGCAATGCGAGGTTTATTGTGCAATAAGAACGTTGAACGTTTAATGTTGCATGTTGAAGGAAACGGATGATGGATTCTGTCGAAAAATTTGAAGATTTGCGGGTTTGGCAAAATGCTCGTAAACTGGCAAACATGATTTACGATTTTTCATCTGTTGGCGACTTTGCCCGTGATTTCGGTTTGCGTGACCAGATGCGGCGGGCGGTGGTTTCGGTGATGTCGAACATTGCTGAAGGCTTTGAAAGCCGCACACAGGCGATGTTTATTGAGTATTTGGGGCGCGCCAAAGCCTCGGCCGGCGAATTACGCGCCCAACTTTATCTGGCAAAGGACAGGAACTATATTGACGAAACCCAAATGCAAAAAGCGAACGAACTGGCGCGAATTTGCAGTGGTCAATTAGTGAAATTATCTCGTTATCTCGAATCTCAACCAAATTCTCGCCGAATTAGCGAAGATGGAGAACATTACGATGTCTGACTTTTGGAACGGTAAACGCGTCATGGTTACCGGCGGGGCCGGTTTTCTCGGTTCTTTTGTAACTGAAAAACTAGCCGCACGCGGCGTAGTCGATATTTTGATTCCGCGAATCGAAAACTATAATTTAACCGAACGCGATGATATTAATCGCTTGCTCGAGGATGCCCTGCAGCCTGCCGACAAAGTCCCGGCACACCTTCAGCATGCCACCTTCAACATTAAACCTTCAACATTAAACCTTCAACCAGAGAATCTTCTCATCATCCACCTGGCCGCCAACGTCGGCGGGATTGGCGCCAACCGCGAGCATCCGGCAGAGTTCTTCTACGACAACCTGATGATGGGCGTCGAGTTGATGCACCAATCCTGGAAGCGCGGCGTGGGTAAATTTACCGCCATCGGTACGGTTTGCGCTTATCCCAAGTTCACGCCTGTCCCGTTCAAGGAAGATGACCTGTGGATTGGCTACCCGGAAGAGACCAATGCGCCCTACGGTTTGGCCAAGAAGATGATGCTGGTCCAATCGGAGGCCTACCGCCAGCAGTACGGCTTTAACTCGATTTTTGTCCTGCCGGTCAACCTGTACGGCCCGCGCGATAACTTCAACCTGCAAACTTCGCATGTTATCCCGGCCCTGATTCGCAAGGCCATCGAAGCCGGCGAACGCGGCGATAAGGAACTGGTCGTCTGGGGCGATGGTTCCCCGACCCGCGAATTCCTGTACGTGGAAGACGCCGCCGAGGGCATCCTGACCGCCACCGAGAAATACAACTCGTCCGACCCGGTCAATCTCGGCTCGGGCTATGAGATTTCGATCAAGGACCTGGCTGAAATGATTGTGCGCCAGACCGGATTCCAGGGCAAGCTCGTCTGGGATACCGAAAAACCCAACGGCCAGCCTCGCCGCGGCCTGGATGTGTCTCGCGCCAAAGAACGCTTTGGCTGGGCTGCCCAGGTTCCGTTTGAAGAAGGCATGCGCCGCACAATTGAGTGGTTCAAAGCCAATCGGGATAAGATTCGATAATCGAGAAAGCGATATTGGTTATTCGATAACTCGATATTCGAGCATCGAATAACCAATATCGAATATCGAGCACCTAAAATATGAACGAACCCACAACCATCTACATCAAACCCTCCTCCGGCCTGGCCGCGCTCAACCTGCGCGACCTGTGGATTTACCGCGAGCTGGTCTTTTTCATGATCTGGCGCGACATCAAAGTCCGCTACAAGCAGACGGCGCTTGGCGCGGCCTGGGCAATTCTCCAGCCAGTGCTGAATATGTTGGTTTTCAACTTTCTGTTTAATGGCGGCGTGACAAAGCTGCCGGTGGACAGCAATATACCCTATCCGCTCTTTTCTTTTGCTGCGTTGCTTCCTTGGGGATTGTTCACCACCGCTCTTAACTCTGCCAGCCGCTCGTTGACTTCGAACACCAACATGATTACAAAAACCTACTTCCCGCGTTTGATTCTGCCGATGTCCTCAGTTCTTGGCGGCCTGCTCGACTTTGCCATCGGCTTTGTCATCCTGCTTGGTATGATGTTCTACTATAACTACTTGCCAGGTTGGGAAGTGCTCTGGGCGTTACCGGTTTTCCTGCTCCTGTCGATTGTGACGGCTCTGGGTGTTGCCCTGTGGCTTTCGGCGATCAACGTTCAATATCGTGATGTCGGCTATGCCCTGCCTTTTCTGACCCAGTTTTGGTTTTTTCTGACCCCGGTGGTTTACTCATCGAAAGTATTTTCAGAGCAGTGGCAGATGATTTATGCCCTCAACCCGATGGCGGGCGTGGTCAACGGCTTCCGTTGGGCGCTGCTCGGTGTTGGCAATCCGCCCGATTTGCTGATTGGCATCTCGGCGGCCATTTCTGTCCTGATTCTCATTAGCGGCCTGGTGTATTTCCGCAACATGGAAAGAACGTTTGCGGATACGATTTAGGTACTCGATATTCGATACTCGAAATTCGAACAAACGAATAACGAGTATCGAATATCGAATTTCGATACTCGAGACTTTATGACAATTGCCATTCGTGTTGAAAATATCAGTAAACGCTACAAAATCGGCCTCGCCTCGCAGCGCTTCCAGTATGGGATGCTGCGCGACGTGCTGGTCGATACCGCCAAGGCCCCCTTCCGCTTTGCCGCTTCGCTTTTCGGCAAACAACTCGACGATCCCGGTCGCAACGCCGGTTATATCTGGGCGCTCAAAGACGTTTCTTTTGAGTTGGAAGAAGGACGCGTGCTCGGCATCGTGGGCCGCAACGGGGCTGGGAAGTCGACCCTGCTCAAGGTTTTATCGCGCGTGACGGAACCCACCCGCGGCTCGGTTACCGTGCGCGGACGGGTGGGCTCCCTGCTGGAAGTCGGCACCGGATTCCACCCCGAGCTGACCGGGCGCGAGAACATTTTCCTGAATGGAGCGATTCTCGGCATGAAGCGGGCTGAAATCGCCGCCAAGTTCGATGAAATTGTCGAGTTTTCGGAAGTTTCCCAGTTTATCGACACCCCGGTCAAGCGCTACTCGTCGGGCATGTACCTGCGCCTGGCGTTTGCTGTCGCCGCGCATCTCGAGCCGGAAATCCTGGTCGTGGATGAAGTCCTGGCGGTCGGCGACGCCGAATTCCAGCGCAAATGCCTGGGCAAGATGAACGATGTCGCCGCGCAAGGGCGCACCGTCCTGTTCGTCAGCCACAACATGAGCGCGATTTTGCGCCTGACGCAAGAATCCATCGTCATGCAGAAGGGTCAGCTCGTCAAACGCGCGCCAACCGCCGAAGCGGTCGATTTCTACCTGGCCAGCGGACAGGCCCAGGCCGGGGAACGCGTCTGGGATGCTGATGATGTCCCGGCCAGCGCAATGCCGTTCCGTCCGCTTTCGCTGCGCGTCAAGGATGCGCGCGGCTCCGTCGCTGATACGCTGCGCTCGACCGAACCGATCACGCTGGAGATGGAATACCGTCTCGACGCGCCGATCACCGGCCTGCGCGTGGGTGTCTACCTGAGCACGGTGCGCGGCGAATATGTTTTTACCTCTTTCGATGTGGACGATGCCTCCCTGTACGAAAAGCATTCCACCCGCCCGGCGGGGCATTACATCTCCCGCGCCAGCCTGCCCGCCGATTTGCTCAATGAAGGCCGCTACATCCTGGGCGTCAACGCCAGCTCCTTTGGCGTCAAACGCTATTTCATGGACGAAAACGCCCTGGCCTTCAACATCGACCCCATCGGCGCGCCCGGTATCCACTGGGCCGAACAGCGTCAGGGGCCAGTGCGCCCGAGGTTGGATTGGGTGATTGAACAAGCACAATAATGTGTAACTGCCAGATGGTATAACCACGTTTTTTCTATATTTCAGGAGAGTTTATGGGAGATTTAAATCCAACCCAAACTGTTATTGGCGTCATAGATGATATCGAGCGCGGTAGATACCAATTGCCAAGCATTCAACGCCAATTTGTATGGGGCGAAAGTCAAGTATTACGGCTTTTAGATTCCATACTTTGTGGTTATCCAATCGGCGCTGTAATTGTTTGGAAACCCAATCAAAATATTAGATGCCGACAATTTATCACTGATTACAACGAATCTGCTCCTAACATTATTTCTATGGAACCATTGCCGGGGCGACAAAAAGCCTATATGGTTTTAGATGGACAGCAAAGGCTCCAATCTCTTTTTATATCATTTAGGGGTTCTTATAACGGGGAACGAGCTTATTTGAAAATTGATGAATTAGCGGATGAAAGTGAATTTGGATTTCACTATTGCTTTGATTTTCTTACCACAGCAGAATCTGCTATAAATCCTGCTTTTGTTCATGTAAATGAGCTAGCAAAATTAAGGAGATTGGCAGAGATTCGAGATTTTGTTTTCCAGAGGCTCCCTCAAGCAGACGTTGCAACACGAGAATTAGCTGAGGATATCGTTTCTACTTTTGTCGATCAATTTGTACGTAGCGATGACTTGCTACTTCAGGAAATTGAAGATAGCTTGGATTATGGACAGGTACTTGAAGTTTTTGAGAGAGTAAATTCTGGTGGTACTAAATTATCCAAATCTGACCTAATCTTTTCCACCGTCACTTTAAAAATACCTGATATGGAGGATCGAATTAGACGAATGGTAGATGGACTAAATGATGGTGGGCGACATGATTTTGATACAGATTTT
Organism: Chloroflexota bacterium; assembly: GCA_023459215.1. Taxonomy (GTDB): domain Bacteria; phylum Chloroflexota; class Anaerolineae; order Anaerolineales; family Villigracilaceae; genus UBA8950. Next base: position 78,479 of record JAEWVF010000050.1, on the reverse strand, counting down.
GTAATTAAGGCAGCATTCGTTATATTCGGCATGCGAGCTAAATATGACTATAAAAAAATTATGGATAATGGTTTCTTGGATGGTTTAGCCGCAAATTTCGACAATTTTGAAAAGGCCGTAACTGGTTTACGAGTTTGGATGCACGACAAAGCTTTGATAAAGGCTAGCAGATTTCTAAGAAGTAAATTGGCTCTTATTCCGTTATTAGATTATTTAATGCTGAACGAAAAATATTTGGGGCCAGATGATGGGGATGAAAACATATTTATGCGCCAATACTTGTATATGGCTTTCTTTACACGGTTATTCTCGCGTGCTCCCGATAGCGTTTTAGATCAATTGCACGATATCGTAGTAAAAGCACATAAAGATCATCTGGGCCTTTTTCCCACCCAAGAGATTAGCCAATTTATAGCCAAACGACGCGGGGAAAATTATGAATTTCGTGATTCTTATCTGTGGGATTTAGATTTGACACTTAATATCATTGATGGCGGCGTTTTAGTTATTCCAACCCAACGAACATGGAGTCTAGAACGAGACCATATTTTTCCTCGTCACCAGCTAGAACTACGTGGCATCAAAGAAAATGTTAATAGCATTGGCAATTTCCGCCTCTTAGGAAAATCCCGCAATATTTCGAAAAGCGATAAGATGCCCGATTCAAATACTGATTTTTTTGGAAAAGATGACAAAGAATTAGCAAACCTCTACCGAATGACATATAGCAACTTGACTCAAGAAAACTTTACAGCTTTTGTTCAGCGTCGAAAAGATTTGATTTATACAAAAATAGCTTGTTTTTTGGGGTTTATACAGAATAATAGATGATCAAGAATTTCTTGCCAAAATTCCCTATTCCGCCGACCTGTACGACGCCATTCGTCCGGTGCGGCCCAGGGCGCGCTATAACCTGTCGCAGTTGGAGCAAAGATGATTACCATCACTTTTGCTGGCGATGAAGCCGGGGATGTCAGTTTCAACTTTGAAAAAGGCGCTTCGCGTTATTTTGTGATGGCTGTCATTGCCACATCAGAACCGCAAAAACTCCGCCAGGTTCTGGATGATGTTCGCCAGGCATCCGGTTTATCAGCCTCTTATGAGTTCAGCTTTCACGCATTAGCCTCCGCGCCACTGCGTCAGCGTATTTTCCAGGCGCTCCAAAAAGCAGACTTTGAAGCGTGGGCGCTGGTGGTGGACAAAACCACACTAAAAGAGCCGTTCATTTCCGTACGCCGCCTGGATTTTTATTTATTTTTCATCACCGAGTTGCTCAAGGTCATTCCGGAAGCACTACGCGAACAAGCCACCCTGATTTTGGATGAATTCGGCGGTGAGCCAGACTTACCGCTCGAGTTTCGCCGTTACATGAAGCGCCGTAACATTCCACGCCACTTTAACCGGGTGCTGACCAAACGCTCAAAAAGCGAACCGCTCATCCAGGTTGCGGATTTGGTAGCCGGAGCGGTTTTGCGCCGAGACGCCCAGCATGATTCCGAAGCCTTTGATATGCTTCAAACGAAATATCAGGTTGTTGTGGAGTATCACCCTTAAAAGCAACCCACCCTGCTAGCCTTGTCGTCATCACGTCCAGACGGGGCGGGGCCGCCACAATTGGCGACCTTTCGCAAGGTGGGAGAAGTCTTTTGACTTTTACATTTTTATGATACCGATTTTTAGTCTCGAAGTCAAGTTATGACGATTAAAGACATTCTTTCCAAAATCCCCTATTCCGCCGACCTGTACGATGCCATTCGTCCGGTGCGGCCCAGGACGCGCTATAACCTGTCGCAACTGGAGAAGGCGCTGCCGGCGGCGGTGGGGCAGGTTAAAAACGGACTCTCTAACGGACTCACGGACGGAAGCGGACCTGGCAACGGACTCGCTAACGGACTCACGGATGGAAACGGACGTGGGAAACGGATTGTTTTGTTTGCCACGCTGCATTACTGGGTCGAGCAGGCGGCCATCATCGGGCTGGCGCTGCGCGGGCTGGGGCATGAGGTCACGATTGCCTATCTGCCTTATGGCGACTTTGACAAGGATATCAATGCCTTCGACCTGCGCCGCCAGGATTTGTACACGCGCCGGGTGTTGGCTCCGCTCAAGGGGCTGGTCCATGTTGTTTCGTTGTTGGATACAAGCCCTGAGCGGAGCGTTCCCCAGCGCAGTCGAAGGGCGGACTTCGACTACGACGCCAAGAGCGCGTCTCCGCTCAGCCCTGAGTGGTTGAAAGATGCCGTCGAAGCGGCGTCTGCTTTCGATACGATGTACACGCTCCAGGTCGAGGATTTTGACCGGGAATCCGAGCTATACAAGCTGCGGGTAGTCCGCAACCGACAAGCCGCTTTGACGGCGTTCCGTTTGTTGAACGAATCCCGCCCCGAAACGGTACTCGTCCCGAATGGACTTGTCACCGAATTGGGCATTTTCTACCAGGTGGCGCGCCATCTCGATTTGATGACGGTCACCTACGAATTCAACGACCAGCGCGAGCAAATCTGGCTTTCGCAGAACGACATCGTCATGCGCCAGAACACCGACGGGCTGTGGGCCGCGAAGGGACAAATCCCGCTGACCGAGAGCGAGCGCGAGCAAATCGCCGGGCTGGAGGATGCGCGCACCAGCGCAAAGAAATACGGCAAAGGGACGCGTTTCTGGCAGGATGTGGCTTCGGTGGGCGGCGAGAAATTGCGCGCCGACCTGGGGCTGGATGGCCGCCCGGTTGTTTTGCTGGCGACCAACGTGCTCGGCGATAGCCTGACGCTGGGCCGCAACATCTTTACCGCCTCGATGGCCGAGTGGATTGAGAAAACCGTCCAGTATTTTGCGCGGCGGCCGGATGTGCAACTGGTGGTGCGCGTCCACCCCGGTGAGCGGCTGATGAAAGGCCCGTCGATGGTCGGCGTGATTGAGCGCGCCGTGCCGGACAGGCCGGAGCATGTCCATGTGATTGGCCCGAACGAGAAGGTCAACACCTACGACCTGATGGAAATCGCTTCACTCGGGCTGGCCTACACCACCACGGTCGGCATGGAGATGGCGATGCGCAGCGTGCCGGTCATCCTGGCCGGGCAGACGCACTATCGTGGGCGCGGCTTCACTTACGAGCCGCAAAGTTATGCTGAGTATTTTGGCTTGTTGGATACCTTGTTAACCGCTCAACCGGTTAACCGGTTAACCGCCGAACAGGTGGAAACCGCCTGGAACTACGCCTATCGCTTTTTCTTTGACTTCCCCATCGCTTTTCCCTGGCGGCTGATGAAATTCTGGCAGGATTTGGAAGTGTGGCCCCTGAGCCGGGTGCTGTCTGATGAGGGCCGGGCCGAGTTCGGCAAGGCGTTCGATTATTTGGCGGGTGAGCCGGTGGAATGGTAAATTTATAAATTGGTAGGGGCACGGCGGATGGTTTGGGAACGTTGATTGCGCAGATCCCCCGCCGTGCCCCTACGAAAGGCATTATGACCGACACAAAACAAAAAGTACGCGAATTCTACGATGAAATTGGCTGGCAGCAAGAAGCGGACGGCAACTATCAGAACGCCCGCTACGAAGACCTGCGCCCCGTCTCGGCGGAATACATCCACAAGACGCGGCTGCGCGTCAACGATGGATTGATTCCGAATGGCAAATTCCTGCTGGATGCCGGTTCCGGGCCGGTGCAGTACGACGATTACCTGACCTATTCCAAAGGCTACCAGAAGCGCGTCTGCCTCGATATTTCCATCCAGGCCCTGACCGAAGCCCGCACCCGCCTCGGTACCCACGGCCTGTTCGTCGTCGGCGATTTGGCGAACCTGCCCTTCAAAGCCGACGCCTTCGATGGCGAGGTTTCGATGCACGCCATTCATCACCTGGCGCTGGAGGAACACCCCAAGGCATATGCTGAACTGCATCGTGTGCTCGCCCCCGGTCGAACGGGCGTCATCGTCAATGGCTGGCATGAACCGCTGCTGATTCGCGCCGCCGAGCCGCTGATTGGCCTGATGCGCCGCCTTTCGGGCAAGGGCGCGAAAAAGAAAAAGGATTGGCTCAACGAAGCCGACCCCGAAGGCACTTTCATCGCCAAGTTGACGCCCGAATGGCTCAAACGCGAAATCGGGAGCAAGATTCCGCTCGAAATCCGTCCCTGGCGCAGCCTGTCGACGCGCATCCTGCGCTGGTTTGTCCAGCCCAAATTCGGCGGTCAGATCTTCCTGCGCTTCGTTTTCTGGCTCGAAGGCGTTTTCCCCAGGTTTTTCGCGGAAAATGGGCAGTATCCGATGATAGTGATTAGAAAAGAAAAACTATCGAAGTCCTCTAATTCGTCTCATCTTTCAGGAATTGAATTGTCCCGCGACAAGAAGTAACGAGGCAATCATGCAAAAACACGAAAAAATTAAAGCCGAGTTCAAGAAGAGCCTGAAAGAGTTTGTAGTAACTTTACAAGATCACATTACTACGCCTGATGGAGATTGGACAGTCAAAGGCTTCATTGATGTTTTTCGCAACATTTATATAATTTCTGCCGATACAAAAATTGTCTCTAAAATTTTGGAAATACATTTATTTCCAAAATTACTTGAATTTGCTCGCACAAATGGCTACTATATTGTTCTTGCAGAACAACAAAATTATTACCCTGATTTATCCTTTGTCAAAGCTGATGACGAAAACATCAAATTCGCGGTGGATTTAAAAACAACCTATCGATTACTTGATAATCCTGAATTTTGTAATGGTTTTACGCTCGGTTCGCATGGCGAATATTTTATGAACCGCGTCAGCCGGAAAAATATTCAATTTCCATATGGTGAATATGCGGGACATTTCTGCTTGGGAATTATCTATTCCAGAAGCGGGTCAGAAAAAGCAGATGAAACCCGTACATTCCAACTGAATGAACTACAGTCTATCTCATCTGTCATTCGAGACTTCCAGTTTTTTGTTGCCGAAAAATGGGAAATCGCCAGTGATAAGCAGGGAAGTTCCAATACCGCCAATATTGGCAGCTTGACAAAGGTTGAAGATATTCTTAATGGCAGTGGCGTTTTCAAAAACCTGGGGGAAACCTGGTTTGATGAATACTGGATGAACTATGGCAAAATAACAATAACCACAGCCAGCGGCAAAACAAAGAAGATAACCCTGCTGCGGGAATATCTTGCCTATCGTGGCCTTGATCCCGCTCTGGCAAATCCGATGATTAACAAACCCTCGAGGAAAAAGCGGGCATGAGAATTGCTGTTCCACCCCTGAAATGCCAGGGAATCAAAACTCACCTGGTTGAGTGGATTCTCGATTATGTTTCCCTTTCCGAAGGCGGAACATGGATTGAGCCATTCATGGGGTCAGGAGTGGTTGGTTTTAATGTTCGTCCGCCAAAGGCTATTTTTGCAGATACGAATTTGCACATTATCAATTTATACAACGCCATCAAAAATGAACAAATCACGCCAGGTATTGCCAAAGAATTTTTAGAGCGGGAAGGCAAGATTTTGAGCGAAAAAGGCCAGTCCCACTATTACGAAGTTCGGGAACGGTTTAATCAGACTGCTGAATCGCTGGACCTGTTATTTCTGAATCGCTCCTCCTTCAACGGAGTCATGCGCTTTAACAAGAATGGCAAATTTAATGTTCCCTTTGGGCACAAACCGGAGCGTTTTGCCCAGGCATATATTACAAAAATCATCAATCAAATCAGGCAGGTTAGCCAGGCGTTGAGCATGTATGATTGGCAGTTCGTTTGCGCCGATTTTCGTCAAACCTTGGCATCTGCCACCGAAAAAGATTTGATTTACTGTGACCCGCCCTATATTGGCAGGCATACCGATTATTTCAACGGCTGGTCTGAGAAGGACGAACAAGATTTATTCGATTTGTTGGCAGAGAGCAAGGCCCGCTTTATTGTTTCCACATGGCATAGCAATCAATATCGCAAAAACCTGGCATTGGAAAAATACGCCAAAAATTTTACCGTTTTTACTCGTGAACATTTCTATCATGTTGGCGCGAGCGAGAAGAATCGTAACCCGATGCTCGAGGCAATTGTGCTAAATTACGACCCTGAACCACAGGCTGAAGCAGTACCAATGCAACAAATGGCGCTTTTTGAACAAAAGGCAGATTATAAGTTCCATAAAATCGCGCCAGAAAGTCAGAAAAATGCCTAAATTCACCGACCCCACCTACCTCCAATCTGACCAATACCGCAACGCGGACAACCTGAATGCGCGGATTGCGATTCACGAGCGTTTCAGCACCAATCCGCAAGGCGGTTTCCCATGCATGTGGGATGTGCTGGCAGAACTTCCCGCCGAAGCCGAAGTCCTGGAGTTGGGCTGTGGTTCCGGCGCGATGTGGATGACCTGCCCGGTGCGAATCCCCGCCGGATGGAGTATCACCCTCAGCGATTTCTCTGCCGGGATGCTGGATTCGGCCTGGAGGAATCTCGTCACGCTCGGGCGCGGCTTCAAGTTTGAGCAAATCGACGCCCAATCTATTCCCTACCCGGAAGAGACCTTCGATATCGTCATCGCCAATTCGATGCTCTATCATGTTCCCGACCGGCCCAAAGCATTGGCTGAAATCCATCGTGTACTTCGCCCTGGCGGACATTTGGTCGCCGCTACTGGTGGAGAGAACCATCTGAAAGAAATGCACGAATGGTTCAAGCGGTTTGATGCAGGCAATGAGATAACTATTTTCCAAAATCCATTCACACTTGAAAATGGGTTTGCTCAACTCCAGCCGTTTTTCCAAGACATCGAAATTCGCCGTTACCCTGATGGATTGCGGATTACCGAAATTCCACCGTTAATGGCTTATCTCAGGTCATCCAGCAGTTACGGGGCTGCTCCTGAGTCTGTTTTTGCCGAACTGGAGCAGGAGTTGAACTCCGAACTGCAAGCCAAAGGCGCCATCCACATCACCAAAGATTCCGGGCTGTTTTTGGCGCGCAAAGAGCAATCGAACCGCCAAGAGCGCTAAGAACGCGAAGGGAAACCTTAAGATTTTCTTGGCGCTCTTGGCGGCCTTCGCGGTTCGCTTCGAAATAAGGAGTCCGTATGTCTAACGATATTGAAGCCGTTGCCACAGATATTGTCGATGCTGCCATCAAAGTCCACACGGCTTTAGGGCCTGGTCTTTTGGAATCAGCCTATCAACAATGCCACGCCTACGAACTTCGCAAGCGCGGGCATAAAGTCCAGACTGAGTTGCTACTTCCCATTACCTATGATGGACAACATATCGATGCCGGTTATCGCATTGACATGTTGGTCGATGACCTGATTATCATCGAAAACAAAACTGTCGATATTGTTTTACCCATTCACATAACCCAAACACTCACCTATCTCAAACTCAAGGACTGCAAAATCGGCTTCATTCTCAACTGGAATGTCAAACGTATGAAAGATGGTATCATGCGCCTTGCCAATGGCGCGGAAGAACCAACTTCATGGACAAAATTTACCCCAAGACCTTTAATGAACCGCGAAGGGCGCTAAGAACGCTAAGTTTTTAAGGTTTTCTTCGCGCTCTTCGCGGCCTTAGTGGTTCACTTAAAAAGGAGCACCCCTCATGGACTGGACCAACAAAGTCATCTTAATCACCGGCGGCACTGGTTCGTTCGGTAAGAAATTCACTAAAATCCTGCTGGCTGAGAAGAACCCCAAAAAGGTCATTATCTTCAGCCGCGACGAACTCAAACAACACGAAATGCGCGTCGCCGGCTACAACGACCCGCGCCTGCGCTACTTCATCGGCGATGTGCGCGACCGTGAGCGCCTGGTGCGCGCCATGCACGGAGTCGACATCGTCGTCCACGCTGCCGCGCTCAAACAGGTTCCGGCCTGCGAATACAACCCGATGGAAGCCATCAAAACCAACATCATCGGCACCAGTAACGTCATCGAAGCCGCGCTGGATGCCGGGGTGGCCAAAGTCCTGGCCCTCAGCACCGACAAAGCTGTCAGCCCGGCCAACCTGTATGGCGGCACCAAACTTGTGGCCGAAAAACTTGTCGTCCAGAGCAACGCCTATGCCGCCGGAACCGCCACCCGCTATTCCTGCGTCCGCTATGGCAACGTGGTTGGCTCGCGCGGCTCCATCGTTCCGCTCTTCCTCAAACAGCGCCAAAATGGCAAAATCACGATAACGGATGAGCGCATGACCCGTTTCTGGCTTTCGCTCGAGCAAGGCGTACACTTTGTCATCAACTGCATCGAACAAATGGAAGGTGGCGAAGTCTTCGTCCCCAAAATTCCCAGCACGAAAGTGGTCGATCTCGCCAAAGCCATCGCCCCCGATGCCGAAATCGAAATCATCGGCATCCGTCCCGGCGAAAAACTTCACGAAGACCTGCTCTCCGATGATGAAGCCCGCCACAGCATCGAACTCGAGGGCATGTACGTTGTCCAGCCCGCCGAAGCCAGTTGGTTTGGCTACTCGTGGCAAAACAAAGGCAAATCCCTGCCCGAAGGCTTCAGCTACACCAGCGACAACAACAGCGAATGGCTGGATGTCGAAGGCATCAAAAAATATATTGCCCCGTTTGAAAAAGCCTTTACGAATGGGACGTTGGAAGGATAAAAACGTATCAGGTGTCAGGTGTCATGCGCACCCCTGATACCTGACACCTCGCACCTGACACCATGAAGATTCTAGTCACCGGCGCCTCCGGCCTTCTCGGTCTCAATCTCTGTTTGATGAATTGGGACTCTCATACCCTGCTCGGCCTTGACCGGAGCAAATTGGCGAATACGCCCTTCGAGCTTATCCGCGCGGATCTCGACGACCCGGCGGCTGCCTCCCGTTTAATCGACAGCCTCAAACCCGAGGCGGTTATCCACACTGCGGCTTTAGCCAATCTCGAAAAGTGTGAAGCCGACCCCCAGGTCGCCCGCTACCTGAACGCAGAGATTCCCGGTATCTTGGCGGAATCGGCGGCCAGGGCCTCAGTCCGTTTTATCCACATCTCCACCGATGCGGTTTTCGATGGAACGAAAGATGGAATCTACACTGAAACCGATGCTCCCAGCCCGCCCGGCGTTTATTCCGCAACCAAATTGCTTGGCGAGCAAAATGTCCTTTCGGCCAACCCTGCCGCCGCTGTTGCCCGCGTCAACTTCTTTGGCTGGAGTCTTTCCGGCACACGCTCGCTCTCCGAGTTTTTCTACAACAAACTCTCAGCGGGTCAACCCGCCAACGGCTTCACCGACGTTTATTTCTGCCCGCTCTTCGTCGGGGACTTGGCGGATGTTTTGGTTCGGATGTTGGACAAAGGCCTTTCGGGACTGTATCACGTGGTCGGGTCGGAAGCGCTCTCGAAGTATGAGTTCGGGGTCAGAATCGCCCGCCAGTTCGGATTCGACGAAGGGCTGATTCGTCCCATTTCCTTAGAGCAAAGCGAGCTGACTGCCAAACGTTCCCACAATTTGCGGCTATCTGTCCACAAACTATCCACAGACTTGGGCCAGCCCATCCCTGGCGTATCCACCGGAATTGAGCAGTTTTATACACAGCTTCAACAGGGTTACCCACAGAAAATGCGCAGTTATCAACAGGCTTGATGTCACCGCGAGCGCCGTTCTGTGGCGCGTGGCGGTCTCCCGTTTAACTGGAGATTGCTTCGCGGAATACGCCGCCTCGCAATGACAGATAAAAAACGGAGGAACTTATGGAAATCAAAATCGGCTCTCGCACCATCGGCCCCAACCACCCAACCTATTTCATCGCCGACATTGCCGCCAACCACGACGGCGATCTTGAACGCGCCAAAATGCTCATCCGCCTGGCCAAAGAGGCCGGGGCAGATGCGGCTAAGTTCCAGAATTTCGATGCGCCCAAAATCGTCTCTGATTACGGCTTCAAGGCCATGAGCGGCGGACAGATTTCACACCAGGCCACCTGGAAAAAATCGGTGGTCGAAGTCTACCGCGCGGCTTCGATTCCCTTCGAATGGTCGATGACCCTGGTGGAAGAGTGCAACGAAGTCGGGATTGATTACTTTTCATCGCCTTACGATTTCACTGCGATTGATTTTCTCGACCAGTATGTGCCGGTTTACAAGGCCGGCTCCGGTGAAATCGATTGGATCGAGGCCCTGGAGCGCATGGCAAGCAAGGGCAAGCCGTTTTTCATCGCCACCGGCGCTTCGACGATTGGCGAGGTGCAGAAGGCGGTTCATGCGATTTTGAAGATTAACAAACAACTGGTGCTGATGCAGTGCAATACCAACTACACCGCCAGCCCCGACAATTACGACCACCTGCACTTGAACGTGCTCAAAACCTACGCCAGCATGTTCCCGGATGTGATCCTGGGGCTTTCCGACCATACCCACGCGGTCGCCCCGGTGGTCGGAGCCGTAACGTTGGGCGCGCGCGTCATCGAGCGCCACTTTACCGACAGTAACAACCGCGAAGGCCCCGACCACAAATTTGCGATGGATCCCGATAAATGGGCGCGCATGGTCGAAGAAACGCGCCTGCTCGAACGCGCTTTAGGCTCGGCTGATAAATTCATCGCCGAAAACGAAATCCAGACCGCCATTGTCCAACGCCGCTGCTTGCGCGCCGCTCGCGACATCAAGGCTGGCGAAGTCTTTACCCGCGAGATGATCGATGTCCTGCGCCCGGCCACTCCCGGTGCGATCAAGCCCGACCAGATCCAGAACGTGATTGGCACCAAAGCGATTGCCGATATGCCGATGGGCAAGGAACTCCGTTGGACAGATTTGGGCGCGTAGTTTTTTTGTGTATGAATAGAAAAATTATCCTGCGACTTTTTCTAATCTTGATTGGTACTGGTTTAATTACTGCATCCGTATTTGCGTTCCAGTTAGGGCTGGATAATAACGTTACTTGGGGCCTACGCCGCTTTCAGATGATTGGCGTGGGTCTCGTTCTAATCCTGTTTGCTGTTTCCTACTGGTTTTTTCCCTGGTTTATTGGGCGATTTGGCCAAATGCTGTTACCGGTGGAAAGTTTTTTCTGCACCTTGTCTTTCCCGCGGTTCTTCCATTGGCGTTTTCCTGAAGCGGGGATGCATTTTCGAGCTGTGAGCAGGTTGTTTATTCTGGCTATTCCCACTGTTGTATTGTATATCTGGATTTTGACCGCAGGACAATTTTTTCAATGGCCATCCGGTAGGAATTATTATCATTTACTGGCTCAGGCCTTTCAACAAGGACAACTTCATCTTTTGTTAGAGCCTTCTCCTGAGTTGTTGGCGTTGGAGAACCCATATGATTACCGTAATCGCGAAAATATTCCTCATCTGTGGGATGCATCGCTTTATCAAGGTAAATACTATCTCTATTGGGGTTTGATGCCAGGGCTGATAGGCGCAGTACTTGAATCTGTTTTCGCTATTCCGGTGACAGACGCAGGCCTGGTGTTGGTTTTTCTCCTTGTTACAGCTTTATTTGGTGTTTTACTTCTACAAAAGTTTTGTCAAAACAATAATTTGCCCGTTTGGCTATTTTGGTTCACGGCGCTTGGGCTGATATTTAATGTGCCGGGTATTTGGCTGCTTACCCGTCCCTCGGTTTATGAGGCATCCATTGCGGGAGGGCAGGCCTTTTCAATGGCTGGCTTGTATTTTGGATATCTTGCGTTAAGCGGCAACACCGTTTCAAAGCGTTACCTTGCTCTGGCCGGTTTGATGTTGGGTTTGGCAGGCGGAACACGCACAAATCTGCTGGTGTCAACTGGCGCAATAGCTTTACTCACGGCTGGTTATTTGATGCTGCTGCATCGGCAGCAACTTCGGGAGTTGTTTCCCCCCCTTGTTGCGATGGGCTTGCCTTTGGCGGCCTCCATCGGGATTTTGCTGGGATATAATTATGCCCGATTTGGTTCCATGTTTGAATTTGGGCATCGTTACCAGTTGACAGGCCCTGCTTTGCCTGCCAATTACGAACATGTAACATCCTTGGCCTACATTCCCCCGAATCTGTTTACTTATATTTTCCGGTTGCCGGTTTTTTTAACCGATTTCCCTTACATAAAGATTCCCTGGATAAAAGAAGCCATGTGGCCATCCTTTATCCGCTTGCCTGAATACTATTACTATACCGAGCCAACGGCTGGCATTCTGTTTGTTGTTCCATTATTGGGGGCTGCCGGATTATTGCTGATATGGATTTTGTGGAATTGGGTTGACGGTGAGATTTCTGTGATTGGGAAACCAAAGCCCCTTAAACTTAATTCGAACTTGTGGTTGTTTTCTGGTTTGTTGGTTTTTGTTGCAATACAGTTTATTGTTTTGTTATTTTTTATTTCATCATCCTTACGTTATCTTTTTGATGTAACGCCATCGTTAATTTTGCTGTCTGCCGTTTTTTTTAGCCGCCAGTTTGACCACTTTGCTAGGCATCCCTATCAAAAATTGTTCTTTATTGCTGGCTGGATGGTTTGCTCCATTCTAACGGTCATATTTGCGCTGTTGGTGGGCTTGACCGGGGCGACCAACCATTTTGAAAATGCTAACCCTATGCTTTATAATCAACTTCAGGCATGGTTTCCTTAGCCTACCGCATTGAGGGGAGTAGTGTTTTTCCAAGAATCGCTCTTGACTATAGCAGCGATTCTTCGGTATAATCATTCGATTGATGAAAAATATTAAAATCTAGCCTATAGGTGCAAGCGCCGGAGAAAACTCTAGCGCTTGCATTTATTCGTCTGTAAGTTATGCTTGCAACGAGATTGGGCATTAACATCGTTCCAGAATCCCCACAGGAGGACGTGACAGTGGAAACCAAAGGCTTAACCGCGCTCCGCATCAGCCTCGCTTCACCCGAAACCATTCGTAGTTGGTCTTACGGTGAAGTTTTGAAGCCCGAGACAATCAACTACCGGCGCTTGCGCCCGGAAAAGGATGGTTTGTTTTGTGAAGCCATCTTCGGCCCGACCCGTGATTGGCAGTGTTACTGCGGAAAGTACAAGAACCCTCGTTACAAGGGTATTGTTTGTGATAAATGCGGCGTTGAAGTGACCCGCGCAGCGGTGCGCCGTGAACGCATGGGGCATATCTCGCTGGCCACCCCAATCGCCCACATCTGGTATACGCGCCGTATCCCATCTTACCTGGGCCTTTTGCTTGATATTTCGCGCCGTAACCTGGATCGTGTGCTTTATTTCGCGCAGTATATTGTTACGTATGTTGATGAAGATGCCCGCAGCAAGGCACTGAAGCGCCTCGAAGATGAAATTTCTGTTTCTGAACGCGAGCAAGCTGGTGTCATCAACTCGAAAATTGCCGAAGTCAAACTGGGCCGCGACCAGAATGTTGCTGAGCTTAATCAGCGCAAGGCCGACCTCGAACGTTCCTACGATGAGCAAATTGCAGCGCAGATTGAGCCTGTCATTCAAGAAGGCCAGCGCCTCGAGGCCGATTTGCAGGAAAAGATGGGTGTTGCCGCAGCCAAGGCGATTTACTTCCAGGCCACCGGCGAACAGATTGTCGCTGCCGGGGATGTTGTTACTGCCGGCCATATCAGCAAGGTTCAGAAAAACGTCAAAGAGCGCCTTGAAGCTCTTGAAAATGAATTGAAAGACCAGAAATCGCGCGAGCTTGAGCACATTAAGCTCGAGATCGAGCGAATCAAGGCCGAAGCTGCGGACGCTATGGAAGCCCTGCGTAACCAGCTCGAGGACCAGTCCAGCGCCAGCCAGGGACAGAATAGCCGCGTCCGTGAAGAATTGATGGAATTGCGCCCGTTCACTTTCCTGAGCGAAACTCGTTACCGCGAACTTAAGTCACGCTGGGGCCAGGTTTTCCGCGCCGATATGGGCGCCGAGGCTTTCTATGACATCATGAAGCGCCTCGACCTGGACAAGCTCTCGGAAGAACTCTGGAAAGAAGTTAAAACCACCAAGTCGAAGCAGAAGCGCAAGAAAGCCACCACCCGCTTGAAGGTTGTGGAAGCCTTCCGCCGCTCCGGCAACCGCCCCGAGTGGATGGTGATGACCATCCTGCCGGTAATCCCGCCCGACTTGCGCCCAATGGTGCAGTTGGACGGCGGCCGCTTTGCCACCTCCGACTTGAACGACCTGTATCGCCGCGTTATCAACCGCAACAACCGCCTCAAGCGCCTGCTCGAATTGGGCGCGCCGGACGTTATCGTCCGCAACGAGAAGCGTATGTTGCAGGAAGCGGTCGACAGTCTGATTGATAACTCGCAGCGCGGCAAGGCGCTATCCCGCCGTGGCCGTCGTGAACTCAAATCGCTCAGCGATATGCTTAAGGGTAAGAAGGGCCGCTTCCGCCGCAACCTGCTCGGGAAACGCGTCGACTACTCTGGCCGTTCGGTGATCGTGGTCGGCCCGCAACTAAAACTCTATCAGTGCGGTCTGCCCAAGGCAATGGCGCTGGAACTCTTCCGCCCGTTCGTGATTGCCAGCCTGGTACAGCACAATTACGCGGCCAACGTCAAAGGCGCGCGCCGCTTGATCGAGCGCAATCGCCCCGAGGTCTGGGAAGTGCTCGAAGAAGTCATCAAGCATCGCCCGGTGCTGCTCAACCGCGCGCCGACCCTGCACCGTCTTGGTATCCAGGCTTTCGAGCCGCTCCTGATCGAAGGTTCGGCTATCCAGTTGCACCCGCTGGTTACCACCGCTTTCAACGCGGACTTCGATGGCGACCAGATGGCCGTGCATGTGCCTTTGTCGCAGAAAGCGGTCAACGAAGCCCGCAAATTGATGCTGGCTTCAAAGAACCTGCTCAAGCCGGCGGATGGCGAGCCGATTATTTCCCCGTCCAAGGATATGGTTTTGGGCGTGTATTACCTGACCATGACCGACAGCCGTGCTCACGTTGGCGACGGGCGTGTGTTTGGAACTATGGATGAAGTGTTGATGGCTTATCAACTGAAACAGGTTGAAATCCATGCAAACATCAAAGTCCGGGTTGAAACCAATTACGCCGATGACGGCTCACGCTTGCCGGAACCGGTCGAGCGGGTCATCGCGACAACCGTTGGCCGGGTTATTTTCAACGATGTTTTGCCGCACGAGGTTCGTTTTGTGAACGAACTGCTCGAAAAAGGCGGTGTCAAGGACCTGATTGCGGATGTATACGAAATTTGCGGCCAGGAAAAAACCACTCGCACCGCCGATGAGGTCAAACGCCTGGGCTTCGAATATGCCATGCGCTCCGGCACTACCATTGCGATTTCGGATATCAGCGTGCCGGCCCAAAAGCAGGAAATCATCGCTGTTTCGCTGAAGGAAGTGGAACTGGTTCAGCGCGATTTCCGCCGTGGTCTGCTCACAGAGCAGGAACAGAATGAACGCATCATCCAGATTTGGCAGAAAACCACAGTCGATGTTGCCAAGGCTGTCCGAGCCAATATGGATCCGAGCGGCAACCTTTCGACGATGGCCAACTCCGGCGCGACCAAAGGTGGTTTTGGCCCGATCTCCCAGTTGGCTGGTATGCGCGGTCTGATGGCTGATCCTTCCGGGCGTATCATCCCGCTGCCGATCCGTTCGAATTTCCGCGAAGGGCTGACGGCATTGGAGTACTTCATCTCGACTCACGGCGCGCGCAAAGGTTTGGCGGATACCGCCCTGCGTACTGCGGATGCCGGTTACCTGACCCGCCGTTTGGTGGATATCGCCCAAGACATCATCATCAATGAAATCGATTGCTTTACCAGCGAAGGCATCTGGATCCGTAAAGCAGATGATGTCGCCGGTCAGTCGCTCAGCAGCCGTATTTATGGACGTTTGGCTGCGGCTCCGGTGGTTGACCCCAACACCGGTGAGATTTTGGTGGAAGCGAACGAAATCATCGGGCATGAACATGCCCGTACAATCGCCGCTGCCGGGGTGACGGATATCAAAGTCCGTTCGCCAATGACCTGCGAACTCACGCACGGCATCTGCGCAAAGTGTTATGGCCTGGATATGGGCCGCGGTACCCTGGTCGAAATGGGTTCGGCGGTTGGTATCGTGGCGGCCCAATCGATTGGTGAGCCGGGTACCCAGTTGACCCTGCGCACCTTCCACACCGGTGGTGTGGCGGCCGGCGGCGATATTACAACCGGCCTCCCGCGCGTGGAAGAACTCTTCGAAGCCCGCAAGACCCCCAAAGGCGAGGCGTTCATCGCTGAGATCGATGGCGTTGTGCGTGTAATCCAGTCTGAAAAATACTCAGACCTGCGACTCGTCCGCATCGAACATGCCGAAATGGTATCGGATAGTTACGATATTCCGGCAGAATGGGAGATTTCGGCGAAGGATGAGGATGAAGTCAAGGCAGGGGATGTGCTTGCGACACTCGGCGAGGCGTCAATTACTGCCCAGCACGGTGGCCGGGCGCGTATCGAGGGTCGCCAGGTGATTGTTTCTTACGAGCAGCGCGAAGAGGTTGAGAACGAGGTTCCGACCACGATGCGTTTGCTGGTCAAAGACAGCGAGCATGTCAAGGCTGGCCAGCCGCTTACGGAAGGTTCCCTCAACCCGCATCGCATCCTGAAGTTGCAAGGTCGGGACGCCTGCCAGATGTACCTGATGACCGAGGTTCAGAAGGTGTACCGCTCTCAGGGTCAGAACATCCATGATAAGCACTTTGAAGTCATCATCCGCAAGATGTTGAGCAAAGTGCAAATCACCCGACCCGGCGACACCCGCTTCCTGCCTGGCGATGTGATCGACCACCTGGAAATCAAGAAAATCAATGAGCAGCTTTTGGCTGATAGCAAACAAACGGCGCGCTATTCCGAAATCTTGTTGGGTGTGACCAAGGCCTCGCTTTCAACCGACTCGTTCCTGTCGGCTTCCTCCTTCCAGCACACCATCAAGGTTCTGGCCGGGGCTGCGATTGCATCGACTACAGACCCGCTTTTCGGTCTCAAGGAAAACGTGATTATTGGTAAGCTGATCCCGGCTGGTACGGGTTTTGTCCATGGCCGCTTTACCGAAACGGAAAAAGTTTTGTCCGATAGCTCGGCCATGCCGCAACTGCCCGATGACATGCCAGAAAGCCTGGCCGGCGATTAAAGGTAGTCGTTCTGTAGAATTACAGGAGCAGGTTTTTAAACCTGCTCCTGTTTTGTTTCACTTGGTAATTTATTGTATGATTATGGTGTATACCGAATTGGATAATGAGGAGATGATCATGGTTAAAAAATTCTTACCAGTATTTTTTTGCCTTATGCTTTGCGCGGGGCTGGCGGCTTGTAATTTGCCGGTCAATGGCGCAGTTGCCCCAACTGAAACGGAGACGCTCGTACCGCCATCGGAAACTCCCCAGTCAACGCTGACGGCTACTGAAGCCCCAACTGAAACCCCGGCCGCGACTGCTACCGAAACGGTCACTCCAGAACCATCCATAACCCCGACCCCGGAAATCCCTTCTGCCGAGGTGTTTCGCGAAACCAACTGCCGCACCGGGCCAGCCGGGAACTATGATCTGGTGGCGGTCATTGCCCCTGGCACCATTGTGGATGTGATTGGCGCGGACCTCGGTCCAAATTATTACTGGTATATTCGCAACCCCGATAACCCGGATGAAGGCTGCTGGCTGCTGGCCCAAAACATGGAGGTGACGGGAGATGTATCCGGTCTGCCTGCGCTGACCCCGGCCCCCTCGCCAACCCAGTCCCCCGCGATTAAAGTTGAGTTCAAGAAGTTTGATACTTGTAAAGGCGGCTTTTTTGCACGGTTTGTTGTTACGAATGTTGGCGATGTCCAGTTCCGCTCGGCTTATATTAAAGTTACCGATACGAAAACCAACGAAATTCAACAGCAAAGCCTGAACGCGTTCGATCTGACCGAAGGCTGTATTATCGCCAAGAACATTGCCCCTCTGACCGCTGGGCAGGTTGGTTATCTTGACAGCCCTGTCTTCAACAAGGACCCGCGCGACCATCGCCTGACGGTGGTGATTATGGCCTGCACCGAGCAGAATTTGAAGGGGGCTTGTGTTACCCAGACTCTCGAGGTCAGGCCTTAACTCCCCACGCACTTTTGAATAAAAAAACCGCAGGGATAGCGATTTCCCTGCGGTTTGTCATTTTGTTGTTGCGGTTACTACTTCACAAAAACCACTTCTTTGTATCCAAGAGCCTGGAAGAATTTATAGAGGAACAGTTCCGCGTTTCTTTGGGCTTGTTCGAGGATGCCATCTTCGCTGGCTGCATTAAGGATTTCGCGCTCGGCAGCCTGGCGGGCCAGGGTTTCCAAATCCTGAACACTTTGCGTCAGGATGCCGGTTTCGCGGTCATAAACGTAAGATTTTTCATTATTGAGGGTTGCCACGAAAATCTCCGCCGGGGGCAGGCGTACCTGGAGCGCCCCGTTGACCAATTGCATATCCCCTGGCTGAATTTTTTCCATATCGATGCCGGCGATGACGATGCCGTGGGCCACGAAAAGAAGCTTGTCCCCGAAGAGAAAGCCGAAACTGCCCTGTCCAATTTCGGCGGTGATAACCTTTTCGACGCTGTATTGGATTGTCTCCAGTCGGGCCAGGGCGCGGACTTCATTAATGTACGTTACTGGGTCGGGGATGATGGTCGGGGTGGGGTTCATCAGGTTCGAGACCTGGGTTTGCAGGGCGGCGTTGCTTTGCTGGAAGGGGGCTACCGCACCGCTGATGGCGCTTTCAGCGCTTTGTTGTACTGATGTGACCAGATAATAAGCTGCGCCGACCAGAACAACGATGACAATCAGAAAGAAAACAATCGATTTTTTATCCATGGAATTATTATACAAACTTTCGGAGTGATTTTTATACTATCTTTTACCTGTTCTTAATCTTATTAAAACATATTAGCCTTGCAAGATGCGCAAAATGGCATTATTATCAAAAATGCAAGCCTGCATGTGCAGGCTAAATTTTAGTTCTTCTAAATGAGGAGAAGAAAAAAATGAAACGCTCGTTTTATGTGTTATTCGCTGTCCTGGCCGTGTTGGCTTTCGTGCTCGCGGCCTGCGGCCCCGCCGAAGTCCCGGCGACCGAAGCTCCGGTGGTGGAAGAACCCACCGAAGTGCCCACCGCTGTTCCGCCCACCGAGGAACCCACCGCTGTTCCTGAACCCGAAGTCGGCAGCCCCGAACACCCGATCAAGGTTTTGTTTGTCCCCTCGGTGGATGCCAACATCATCGTGACCGGTGGTGAAGTGATGGCCCAGGCGCTGAACGAAGCCACTGGCCTGACCTTCGAAGTGGTTGTGCCGACTTCCTACGCCGCCACCATCGAAGAAATGTGTGCTTCCCCGACCGATACCATGGCCTTCATCCCCGGCCTGGGCTATGCGATTGCCAGCCAGTTGTGCGGTGTGGATGTTTCCTTCAAAGCCATCCGCTTCGGTTATCCTGTTTATTGGGCTGAGTACATTGTCGCTCGCGACAGCGAATTCCAGACCTTGGAAGACCTCGAAGGCGCTACCTGGGGCTACGGCGACCAGGGTTCGACCTCCGGTTACATGGTTCCGTTTGTTGAACTGAGCGAAGCTGGCATTACCCCCGGCGAACAGGTTCAGACTGGCGGCCACAACCAGACCGTTACCGCTGTCTACAATGGCGAAGTTGATTTCGGCACCGTTTTCTATAGCGTTCCGCTGAATCCCGAAGGCGCTCCTGTCTTTACCTGGGCTGACTACCAGGAAGGCAAAGTTACCAACGAAATGTACGAAATTCCCGCCGAAGCCATCCCGAACTGCGCCCCCGACGCCGAGGGCAAGAAGTTGCTCTGTGATGGTTGGCGCGTTCTTGATGCCCGCGCAAACATCCGCACGGAAGCCCCCGATGTGATGCAGAAGGTTCGCATCCTGGCCGTTTCCGCCGCCATTCCGAACGACACCATGTCCTTCGGTCCCGAGTTCCCCGCTGAAGTTCGCGCCCAGATCGAAGAAGCCCTGACCGCTTTTGCCCAAACCGAAGCCTGGGGTGAGTCGATTGGTAGCAATGACTTCTACGGTTGGACCGGTATCGAACCTGCGACCGACGCCGAATATGACATCATTCGCGCCATGGTTGCCGCTACCGGCTATACCATCGCACCGTAAGCCCGATTTTGAATCAAAAATTTGGGGCAGGGAAACTTCTCTGCCCCAAATTTGCACTTAGAACCTATCCGAAAATTATTCCATCTACTGGTCATGTCACCTCGAAGGAGCGCTTTTCAGCGACTGAGAGGTCTTTAACGCCGCGAAAAGATGTCTCGCTTCGCTCGACATGACAAGCCTCTCCTAATTTTCGGATACATACTTATTAAGTACTGCGTAAATATCTAACCCAGATGGCCTGTTTCAGCTTGTTTTTGCCAGATTCAGTTTAGAAACTTACAAAAAGAGCAGTATTTCCTTTTTTATGTTTTTGGGATATTGGTTCGCGCCAAAATCACATTTCCGGGGTGCCGCATTATGTTGCAAATCAAAAACCTGACCAAGATCTATGATGGTGGTGTCAAAGCGCTTGACAATGTTAGTTTTGAAGTGCCGGATGGCGAGTTCCTGGCTGTAATTGGTTTAAGCGGTTCAGGGAAATCAACACTCTTGCGTTGTATCAACCGCCTGATCGAGCCAACGGCTGGACAAATTTTATGGAATGGTGAAGACATTACTGCCGCTTCTCCAGATGAGATGCGCCGAATCCGCCGAAAAATTGGCATGGTTTTTCAGCATTTTAATCTTGTTCATCGTTCGAAAGTTATTACCAATGTTTTGGCCGGGCGTTTGGGCTATGTAAATCCGGCCTGGAGCCTGGTAAACCATTTCCCAAAGGAAGACGTTGCAAAAGCGCTTAAGCAGCTTGATCGTGTAGGCATCGCCGATAAAGCCTACCAGCGCGCCGATGAATTGAGCGGCGGACAGCAACAACGTGTCGGCATTGCGCGCGCCTTGATGCAAGACCCAAAAATGATCCTGGCGGACGAGCCGGTTGCCAGCCTCGACCCTGTCCTGGCGCACAGCATCATGTCTCACCTTGAAGATATCAATAAAAAAGATGGCGTTACCGTTCTGTGCAGCCTGCACTTTTTAGACCTGGTGCATCGCTACGCGGATCGGGTTATTGCCTTGAATGGCGGTAACCTGGTTTTCGAAGGGCTGCCAAAGGATATTGACGATAAAAAGTTTAAAGAAATTTATGGCCGTGACGCAGAGCGGGTAGGATAGGGCGATATGAAAAATGGCAAAAAAGCATCCATTTGGAAATCATTAAGTGTTGGTTTCTTCACTTTTCTGGGTATGGTCATTTTTGCTTATGGTTTCCAGATCACCAAGGTGGATTTGGAAGAACTGAAAAGCGAAAAGCGCCAGGAAAGCCTGGTTCGCGTAACGCGCGCCCTGGCGCGACCGGATATTTTTACCTACGAGCAGGTTGAAGAAACCATCAATGCCCCGATTTATACCCCCTGTCCGGCAGATGAAGCGCTCTTGACAGACTTGAATGCCACTGACGCCGGGCCGCATCTGCGCATTACCCCGATTTGCGCAAACCCCGGTGAAACGGTCCGCATCGAAGGTTTTAACTTTGCCCCGAATACTACCGGCCCAGTGCGTTTTGTGCCGGGCAGTGATCCCAACAACCTGGTTACTTTGGGTCGCGACAACGTCAAAACTGATGCCAGCGGATATTTTTCGCTTGAATTCAAGCTCCCCAATCGTCCCGCTGACGAGGTCCAGTATGTGCGTGCTGTGTTGCGCCGCAATGTCGGTATGCCCCAGTTCAGCAAAACCGCTCTTGAGACCTGGGACAAAATCGTTGAGACCGTTTTCCTGGCCTTGCTTGCGACGGTTTTCGGTACGTTCCTGGCTGTGCCGTTGAGCTTTATCGCGGCCCGCAACTTGATGAAACCAATTAAAAGCCCCCTGGCCAGTATTGCGCTTTCTGTTTTAGGTTGGCCGGTTGGCATTGCCGTAGGTTTTGCGGTGTTTAGCTGGGTGGGAGATTTGAGCACCCAGGCCGGATCGAACCTGTTTGTGAATTTGCTGAGTGTGATTGTTGCCCCGACCATAGTTATTTTTGGCTTGCGCTGGGCTATCCCTCAGGAAGAGATTAACCAGCCTCCGCTTTCCACGCGCTTGCTGCGTATGGCGGCCTTGGCGGTGATCGTTATGGTGAGTTTCTTTGGCCTCTTCCAGTTGGCCAACCTTTCCATGACGATTGGCACGGCTTTACAGGCCGCTCTTGGCCCATTTGGCTTCCTTGGATATTTCCTCTTCCAGGGCGGCGATATTTTGGCCATCAGCACTGCGCTGCTGGGCGGGTTGGCCGCTGGCGCGACCTTGAGCAGTTTCTTGGGCCGCATCGGTCAGCAGGTGACCGAGAAATTGCCCCTGGGCGCGCTTAAAACGGTTAACATGGTTTTGGCGGCCATTGCAGGCGCGACCATTCTTGTTCTGATTGCCCAGTTGATCGACTGGTTGTATCAGGTCGATAACCAGCTCTACACCCTGTGGGGGCCGGTGGCGGTTGGCGGATTGCTGGGGTTGGCTTTGGCAATTTTTACCAAGGCCAAGGAAACCCTGCCGGTTGGCATGGTTATCTATACTGTCACCCGCACCTTCCTGAATGCCCTGCGCTCGGTTGAAGCCTTGGTCATGGCGATTGTATTTGTCATCGCGGTTGGGATTGGCCCATTCGCCGGTACGCTGGCGTTGGGTTTGCATACCATCGTCAGCCTGGCCAAACTCTACTCGGAACAGGTTGAAAGCATCCTTTCCGGCCCGTTGGAAGCGATCGAGGCCACCGGGGCCAACCGCTTGCAGACAATTGTCTATGCCGTGATCCCGCAAATTATCCCGCCTTATATCTCGTATACGATGTATCGCTGGGACATCAATGTTCGTATGTCAACGATCATCGGTTTTGTCGGCGGCGGCGGTATCGGCTTCCTCTTGCAGCAGAATATCAACCTCTTGAACTACAGCGGCGCCAGCGCCCAGATGTTGGCGATTGCCGTGGTTGTTTCGTTCATGGACTATATCAGTTCCGAGATGCGTGAGCGGGTGGTCTAAACGCCTGCTGAAAAAATGTAAGAATTTCATCAGCGCTGGGGAAACCCGGCGCTGTTTTTTGGTACAATCTTTTCCATGTTTAAGAAAATTATCGCAAAAATCAGCAAATTGTTTTGGTATTTGTTTTTGACCGGGATGGGGATTCTGACCCTTTCGCGGGTTGTAACCGGTTTGGTGGGTTGGGCGCGCACTTATAGCGAGGCAGACGCTCCTACCCGCCCGGTGGCCATCGTTTTCGGGGCGGGTCTGACCCGCAGCGGAGGCGCAACGGCGGTCTTGCGCGACCGGATTCAAACAGCAGCCGAATTGTATTTTTCAGGAAAGGTGCAGAAGCTCTTGATGAGCGGCGACAACAGCACGGTCGAGTACAACGAACCGGCCGCCATGCGTGAATATGCCTTGAGCCTGGGTGTGCCCGATGAAGCCATCGTGCTGGATTATGCCGGTCGGCGCACCTATGACACCTGTTACCGGGCCAGGGCTATTTTTGGCGTCGATTCTGCGATCCTGGTCACGCAGGCTTTCCACATGCCGCGCGCCCTGTATTTGTGTAACGCCCTTGGGCTGGATGGAATTGGGGTGAATGCTGAAAATTTCAACTATCGGCGCTCTTCCATGCTTTTTTGGAATATGCGCGAGCTTGCTGCCACAGTCACCGCCTTGGTGGATGTCCACGTAACCCGTCCGCTGCCCATTTTGGGCGATCCTGAACCGATTGTTTTGAGCGGCAGCAGCAAACTCGACCTCTCTGAAACCTGCAAGGTTTGCAAGGAAATCAATCATGATTAGAAGATTTTTTTTGTTGATATTATTGGGGATCGGCTTATTTGTTCCTGTTTTTCAAATTTCCGGTTGCAGTGCAATGCCTGTTACTGAAGAACCTGCCAGCAAAACCCCTCAGCCAACCCAGACGCCAACTATTTTTGATGTGACGGTTGATGCGCCTGTTTCACAGGAACGCCTCGAAGACCAGCGCCCGAATATTATTTTTATCCTTACCGACGATCAACCGTATCGTTCCTTGAGTTATATGCCGGTCATGGCTTCAGAGTTTATCCCGAACAGCGTTAACTTTGAACTTGGTTTTGTTACCACGCCGCTTTGTTGCCCCAGCCGGGCAACGATTTTGACCGGTCAATATACCCATAATCACGAGGTTTATACCAACGAGTGGCCGATGGGCAGCGCGCGTAAACTCGATGACTCGGCCACAATTGGCCTGTGGATGCAAGAAGCCGGTTACCGTACCGCTTATTATGGCAAATATTTGAACGAATATAATGACATGGAACCATATGGCTATGTTGCGCCGGGTTGGAACGATTGGAAGGTTTTGCTGGGGCGTCAACCGGACGGGTGGGGCTATTTTTTTGATTACAGCATGTCTGAAAATGGACAGATTGTCGAATACCCAAAGAACAAAGCCAATTTCAGCGCGGATGTGATTACCCGTCATGCCCTCGATTTTATCGTTCGCAGCAAAGATGAACCATTTTTCTTGTTTCTTGGCTACTACAACCCGCACTCTCCCTATGTATCGGCCCCGCGCCACAAGGAAACGTTTCGTTCTGGTTCGGGATGGGAGTGGACCCAGCATCGGCCCCCCAATTTCAACGAGGAAGATGTCAGCGATAAGCCGCGCTATGTTCAGGAGCTAAGGCAGACACCCGCAGATGTTTTGGATACGGCTGATTTGCAGATTCTGCGTTCCATGCTTTCTGTGGATGATGGCATTGCCTCAATTTTGAATATTTTGCGCAAAACGGGTTTGGATTCGAACACCATCATTGTCTATCTCTCTGATAATGGTATGACCCTTGGTGAGCATGGTTTTGGTGTCGACAAGAACTGTCCATATGATGAATGTGCGCGAGTCCCATTCCTGGTGCATGCCCCAGGTCGATTCGAACCGCGCGTGGTTAAAAACATGGTAGCCAATATCGACTTGGCGCCCACCTTTTTGCAGTGGGCCGGTGCCGATATCCCTGAGATGGTCGACGGTGTCAGCCTTGTGCCGCTTTTGGAAGACCCCAACCAACCCTGGCGCGATGAACTGTTGATCGAGCATTGGCCGGCCATCGACGGGGTGGGGGAACTGATCCCGCAATTTTATGCGGTTCGAACATATGACTGGAAGTATGTTGAATACGAAACCAACGAATGTGAATTGTACGATCTAAAAAACGACCCGTATGAGTTGGAAAACCTGTGCAATATCGAGAAATATGCCGAGACACAGGCAGAGATGAAAACACGTTTGGAGCGGTTGAAACAGGAATGAACCGCGAAGAAGCCCTTTCCCTGGTAAATGAATATGTCAAAAGCGAATCCCTGATTCGCCACATGCTTTGCGTGGAAGCCGCCATGCGCTTTTATGCGGAGAAGTATGGAGAAGATGTCGAAGAGTGGGGGTTGGCCGGCCTGCTGCACGATTTCGACTGGGAGATTCACCCAACCGCTGAGCAGCACCCGCTGGAAGGCGCGCCGATTTTACGTCAGCGCGGTGTGAGCGAGAAAATCGTCCGGGCGATTCTGAGCCATGGTGACCACTCCGGGATTCAGCGCGAAACCCGGATGGAAAAAGCGCTCAACGCCTGCGATGAGATTACCGGCCTGATCACAGCTGTTGCGCTGGTGCGTCCATCGCGTTCGATTTTGGATTTGGAGCCTTCTTCGGTCAAAAAGAAATGGAAGGATAAGGCTTTTGCCGCTGGGACAGACCGGTTAGGCATGGAGCAAGCCGCGGCGGAATTTGGCGTGGACCTGTGGGGCGAACACGTCGGCAATGTCATCGCGGCCATGCGCCGGATTGCGCCAGAATTGGGGCTGGTTGGGGTTACGGGTTAGTGCTTTTATCCTGTGGATTATCCCCCATAAACTCCTCCGCTGTGGCGTGGCCGGGTTGTGAGATGCCTTCCCGTTGAATGACCTTCCACAGTGTCAGGAAGATAATCTTTATATCCAGCCAGAACGACCAGTGATCGACGTACCATACATCCATCTGGAATTTTTCTTCCCAGGTCAGGGCGTTGCGGCCATTAATCTGGGCCCAGCCGGTTAACCCGGGCAGGACATCGTGGCGGCGCATCTGTTCTGGCGAGTAGCGCGTCAGATATTGCATCAGCAGTGGACGCGGCCCGACCAACGACATCTCGCCGCGCAGGATGTTGAATAGCTCAGGAAGTTCATCCAGGCTGCTCGCGCGCAGGAACCGGCCAAGGGGAGTCAGCCGTTCGGCATCCGGCAGAAGCTCCCCGCCCGCGGCGCGGGCATCCGTCATCGTGCGGAACTTGTAGATGCGGAACGGCATCCCCTTATACCCTGGGCGGGTCTGCCCGAACAGGATTGGGCTGCCGTGGAAAATTCGCACCAGAATGGCTACCACCAGCAGGATGGGTGAAAGCAGAAGCAGGGCGAGGCCGGAAACGCAAATATCAAAGATTCGTTTGAGCATGGGGGGGCGCATGGCTCAAATTCTACCAGAGTTGGTATAATCTTCATAAGGAGAGCCTATGAAAGAGCGAATCTTGATTATCGAAGATGACCCCGCCATTTTGAAACTGCTTCAACGTGGACTGACTTATGAAGGTTATACGGTTGATACGGCAATGGATGGCCGCAGCGGGTTGAATATGGCTCGTGACTATAGCCCCGACCTGGTCATTCTGGATTGGATGCTGCCGGGGATGGATGGCCTGGATGTATGTCATCGCTTGCGCATGGGCGGCTCATTGCCGATCCTGATGCTGACAGCCAAGGATACCATCCAGGATCGCGTGCAGGGCTTGGATGCCGGCGCAGACGATTACATGGTCAAACCCTTCAACCTGGACGAATTGACCGCGCGGGTGCGCGCCCTGCTGCGCCGGACCCAGACTGACCGCGTGCAGGTGCTGAAGTTTGCCGACCTGAGCCTGGATACCAGCACACGCGAAGTAACGCGCGGCGGAAAGCTGATCCAACTGACGGCCAAGGAGCATGAGCTTCTGGAATTGTTCCTGCGCCATCCGCGCCAGGTGCTCGAACGTTCGACTATTTTTGAGCGCGTTTGGGGTTACGATTTTGGCGGGGAAAGCAATGTGCTCGAAGTGTATATCCGCTACCTGCGCCAGAAATTGGAAGAAAATGAGCAATTGCCGAGATTGATTCATACCGTGCGCGGTGTCGGATACGTTTTGCGCGAGATGCCCTGATCTTTATGTCTTTGCGCGCCCGCCTGACTCTGTTGTATTCCACTCTCCTGGGCGGGATTCTGCTCCTGTTCGGGGTGCTCGTCTATGTTGTCATCAGCGTGGTGCTTTTCGAGCAGATCGATAGCAGTTTGCGCGTTGCCGTGCTGCGGGTGACCAATACGTTGGGGTTGGAAACATCCGCAGAAATCAGAACCATTTCCCCGCTATCTTTGGGGGTCTCAACGAACGCTTCCGTGCAGGTTTGGTCGCGGGAGGGGCGTTTGTTAGGCGCCAGTAACAATATTGCCGATATGAGCCAGCCGTTGGATGCGCCGGCCCTGTTGACCAATTCACCGGTTTTTCGCAGTATCTATGACGCGCAGGGCGATCACCTGCGCGTTCTTTCAGCCCCGTTTATGTCCGGGGCTCGTCCGCGCGGGGTGGTGCAGGCGGCGGTCAACCTTGAATTGGTTGACACCATCCGCAACAGCCTGCTCTATGCGCTGATCCTGATTGCCCTGGTTTCGGTGGCCCTGGCCGCCCTGGCCTCCTGGTTGAGCCTGGGGCAGGCGCTCAAGCCCTTGGAAACCGCTACCGCGATAGCAGAGCAAATCACCCGTGCAGATGACCTTTCGCGGCGCATTCCCTACGATGGGCCACCCGATGATGAAATCGGTACATTGACCAGCGCTTTTAATCGCTCGCTGGAACAGCTTGAGACCCTGTTTACCTCCCAACAGCGTTTTTTGGCCGATGTTTCACACGAATTGCGCACCCCCTTGACCGTGATCAAGGGCAATGCGGATTTGATCCGCAAATTGGGGCCGGACGATGAGTCGATCAATTCGATTAAGGATGAGGCCGACCGCCTGACGCGCATGGTCGGCGATTTGCTGCTGCTGGCCCAGGCGGAATCGGGCAAGCTGACCCTCGGCGCGAATCCCGTTGAATTGGATACCCTTGTTCTGGAAGTTTTCCAGGAAATGCATGTATTGGCTGCGGGCAAGGTCAGCCTGAAACTGACCGAGATTGATGAAGCGTTGGTGACTGGCGACCGCGACCGTTTGAAGCAGGTTTTGTTGAATTTGATTTCGAATGCCATCCAATATACCCCGCCGGGAGGGGATGTGCTGGTCAGTATGTCCAAGGCGAAGGGTGCGGTTTCTGTCATCGTTCGCGATAGCGGCCCCGGCATCCCCCCCGATGACTTGCCGCATATCTTTGAGCGTTTCTATCGGGGCGAGAAATCACGCTCGCGCTCGAAACATGGCGGTTTTGGCCTGGGATTATCGATTGCGTATTGGATTGTTCAGCATCACGGGGGAACGATTGTGGTTGCTTCAGAACAGGGAAAAGGAACGACCTTCCAGGTCAATTTGCCTACGATAAACTGACTTGGAAGATCGTTGTGGTAAATGACGACAGGAAACCGGTCAGGTTTATTCTGCGGTTGGGGGTTCTTCTTTGCGCGCGGCAGCCTGGGCCGCGATTTTCGTGTCCAGCACGTTCCAAACCCCTTGGGCGAGTTTACTGCCTGCCTTGCGGCGCAAATTGGCCTGGTAGCGCACCCGTTCCCCTTCGCCGCGGCGGATCAGCCAGAACTGCTTGGTCAGCACTTCCAGGGCTTGATCCAGTTCCGCTTTTGCAGGGCGTTCTGCCGCCGGAAGAGTGTCCACCCATTCCAAAATTTCCGGGTACATTAATTCATATTCACGCAGCATGTAGCGCATAATTTTGCGCAACAGGGGTGGAAGTGCCGCCAGATCGAGCGGGCTGATCCCGCCTTCCTGGGCTTCCACTTCCAGCCGCTTTTGCAATCGGTCAAATATTCCGCTCATGATTCCTCGCTGGGTCAGAACAATTCCGGCATGGGGATGGGTTCAGGCTGGGGCTGGCATTCCCCACACCAGATTACATCCGCAACCGCCAGGCCCTTTGGGGTATTATTGCCGCCGAGGAACATGGTGATAAACCCCGACATTTTGCTGGCGTGATCTTTGCAGACAGCCCGTCCGCAAAAAGAGCAGATTGCGCGGGCGCTTTCTTCACAGAACCAACATTTCATAGTTTTCTCCGTTGGATGAATTAGGCGAAATCGACAATGGTTTTGGCAGCGCGCACCAGTTCACGCGACCAGGGGTGTTCAGGAAAGCGCAGTGAGAAGATATCGGCGCTGCCCATATCGACCATATCCTCGCTCAGGGGCAGCACCCCGGCAACAGTGGCCTGGAAGGTTTCCTCGGTATGAGCTTTCACCTGATTAAAATCGTATTTCG
This sequence comes from Chloroflexota bacterium, assembly GCA_023459215.1. GTDB lineage: Bacteria > Chloroflexota > Anaerolineae > Anaerolineales > Villigracilaceae > UBA8950. The sequence continues at coordinate 49,074 of JAEWVF010000050.1, read as the reverse complement.
AGAGGGCTTTGTTTACCAACAGGAGGATGTTCGGCACATCGAGGCTGCGGGCAACATCCAGCGTGACTGCGGTCCCCTGGAAATCCTGCTGGTCGGGGCGCAGGATGATCACCATCCCGTCCGAAATGCCGATGGAGAGCAGGGTTTCTTCGTTCAGGCCGGGATGGGTGTCGATGAACAGGTAATCCAGTTGCAGTTCCTTGCGAAGCGTCTTAAGTCCTTTGTTCAATACATTGACATCGTAACCATCGCGGAGCACCCGGCTGATTTCACCGGTTTTTATGCTGGATGGCACCAGCCATAGGAATTTTTCTGCCAGTTGGCGCACGCCGGGTTGGGCGTTGGCTTCCCTGCCAACCAGCAGGGCGGTCTCGGTGATGGCGCATTGTCCGTGCAGGTAATCGTTTAGTGTTTTCTGCATGGTTTTCTCGTCCAGGCCAAAAAGAACGTGGATGCCCGGCGATTGGATGTCTGTATCGACAATCGCAACGCGTTTGCCCGCCAGGGCTACCTGCGCAGCCAGGTTGGCCGTTACATTCGATTTGCCGGTGCCGCCGCGGAATGAGTGGATTGAGATGATTTGGCTCATGCTTCGTTCTCCTTTTTTGTTTGGCTTTTTTGTTCTTCCTGTTTGCTCTTGAGTGTATTCCACAAGTTCATACCGCCGCTGGCCGGACGGGCCGCGGCCCGCTCCTGGATCAGGGTTTCAAGGCGGCCCCATAACGGACTCGAATCTTCGGGGAAGGTGTGTCGCAGGAAGAGCATGGCATAGCTGCCTACTTTTCGCCGGGCAACATCCACCTGGTCGCGCAGTTTTGTGATCTCATCTTCGGTGGCGCGCTTCATGCGCTCATCGCTCAGGCGTTCCACCGATTTTCGCAGGAACCCGAGGCGGGCTTGTTTGGTCAGGAAATCTTTGATTTCGCTGGCTTTCTTGTCGCCGAAGCGTTCCGCCAGTGGTTTCAGGATGTCGTCCACGCTCTCCATGCGCACAACCACGGCGGCTTCGCTGCTGGTCACCCGGTCGCCCATGCCCAGCTTTTCTTCCAACCAGGCTTTCCCTGTTTTCAGGCCGCGCTTGATGATGTAAGCGATCAGCGCCGCGCTGGCCAAACCGCAAACGGCCGCATAGAGCAGTAATAATCCGCTGTCCACCCGTGTGACCAGATTATTGAAACCGACGTGCAGAACCATGGCAGTGAACAATCCCAGCAAGCCCACCAGGATGCGGCGGGGCCAGTTTTGCTCGAACCGGGCCTGGCCGAGGAAAATCCCCAATACGCTGGTGGTTGCTGCGTGGATCAAGTTGGTCGAAATTACCCGGCTGACTGCCAGCATCAGGCCGGCATTGCCTGCCGCCTGAATGTACTCAAAATTTTCAACGATGGCGAAGCCGATTCCGGCGGCAAATCCGTAAACGGCCCCCTCAACAAAATAGGTGAACCTGGGCCGGCTGACCAGATACCACAGGATCAGCCCTTTCAAGATTTCTTCCAGAATCGGGGCTGAGTAGCGAATCACATCCAGGCGCGAGAGCCAGCCTGCGCCAATGATGGTCCGGTTTGCCTGACCTGCCAGCAGGAATGCGAATAAACTGGCCATAAAACATAAAAGTATGGTGCGGAATTCGCCGGTTTTGTAAAAATCCAGTCTGTAAATCAGCCACAATGAAAAGGCCGGGATAACAAGCGCGATCAAATAGGCGGGAATCAGGATGAGCATGGTTCTTAATATACTCTCTTTTTGCTGAATTAAGAAGTTCTCCGGCAGAATACCTGCCGGAGAACTTGGTTGTTACTGTGGAGCTTAGTACCCGGTGCTGGATACGTCGTTGGAAGGCCGCCACTGTGACCATTTATCGGTTGCCGGGTCAATGGTCATGTTTCCAGCGGAGCCGCCTTGCCAGAAGACCTGGAAGATGTTGGCATCGCCATCGCGCAGGGAGGTGAAGGCCAGGTTAGAGCCTCCGCAGTCCCAGGTGGGGCCGGCATCCTGGCCATCGTAGTCGGTGACACGATATTCCTTGTTCTCCAGCAAGTCATAGCTGTAGATGTCGAGGTTGCCGTTGCGTTCCGACTGATAGGCGATGCGGTTGCCTTCGGGCGACCAAACGGGGTTGATGGTCTTCCCGTCAGTGGTGATGCGCTTCAGGTTCTCACCGGTAACGTCGATGATGAACAGGTCTGCACCGCCATCGACATCGGACATGAAGGCAACTTGTTTGCCGTTGGACGACCAGGCCGGGAAGGTTTCGTTGGCTGGCGAGTCAGTCAACTGGAATTCGTTACCGGTGACGGTATCGAGGATGAATATATCCCAGTTGTTATTGCGGTTGCTCTGGAAGACCAGCCAGCGCAGTTCGGGCGAGTAGAAACCGTTGACATCATCTGCCTGGTTGCTGGTAATCTGGCGTTCCTGCTTGGTCACCTGGTCAATGGTGAACAGGTCGAGGTTACCGTTGCGGTCACTCTGGAAGACGATGGTGCGCTCGTCCGGGCCGTACATCGGCGTGGTGTTGTTCGACTGGGAGTTGGTCAGGCGGATTGCTTCACCAGAACCATCCAGTGCGGTGTAATACAGTTCCACGTTGCCGTTGCGGTTGCTTTGGAACGCGACCCAGATGTCGTTGGGCGAGCGGCTTGGGCGGCTGTCAACCGCTTTATCGCGCGACAGGTTGTAGAGTTCAAATCCGGGTTGACCTTCGATGCCGTCCAGACGGTAGATTTCCAGGTTGTCATCGCGGAAGGTGTGGAACACCAGAGTTTGGATACAGATGTTACTGCCGCGGGCCGGCGCAACAGGCGGGATGGTCGGCGTGGGCGTGCGCTGCGGGGGTGTTGTGGGCGTGGGCGCAATACACACAACCGTGAACGTTGAGCTTGTTCCGTTGCCAAGGTAGGAGAGTTCGATCTCGTACTCACCTGGAGCCTGTTGACCGATATTGATGGTCATCGGCAGTGCTGTTCCGGCAGGATACGTTTCGCTGAATACCTGGCCTGAAGGCCCAGTTACGGTAACCTGGAAATCGTTAACCAGGGGCCCACCGCTGTTGGTAACGGTGAAAGAGATAACATTTTGTCCAGGAGGACACTGCCCGGCGATGTTCAAGCTCGGCGGAACGGGGGTAAAGGTTGGTGTGGCGGTAGGCGCAATACACTCGACCTTGAAGGTTGAACTTACTTCCAGAGGCATGTAGAAGACTTCGATTTCATACTCACCCGGAGCCTGCGGTCCAAGGTTCTCGGTCAAAGGCAGGGATGTATTCTGGTCATAATCCTCTTCGAAGATTTGCCCTGAAGGTCCGCTCACGGTGACGCGGAAGTCTCCAGCCAGCGGGCCACCGTTGTTGCTGATGGTGAAGGAAACAACATTCTGTCCGGGAGGACACTGCCCGACAACGCTCAAGTCAGGCGGTACGGGGGTGAAGGTTGGGGTGGGAGTAGGCGCAATACACTCGACTTTGAAGGTTGAACTCACTTCCAGCGGCATGTAGAAGACTTCGATTTCATACTCGCCCGGAGCCTGCGGTCCAAGGTTCTCGGTCAAAGGCAGGGAAGTATTCTGGTCATAATCCTCTTCGAAGATTTGTCCTGAAGGTCCGCTCACGGTGACACGGAAGTCTCCAGCCAGCGGGCCACCGTTGTTGCTAATGGTGAAGGAAACAACATTCTGTCCAGGAGGACACTGCCCAACAACGCTCAAGTCAGGCGGTACGGGGGTGTTGGTCGGTGTGCTGGTAGGAGTATTGGTAGGCGTGTTTGTTGGCGTATTGGTAGGAGTATTGGTTGGTGTGTTGGTCGGTGTATTGGTAGGTGTATTGGTTGGCGTGTTGGTTGGCGTGTTGGTAGGCGTGTTGGTTGGTGTATTGGTTGGCGTGTTAGTAGGTGTATTGGTAGGTGTGTTGGTAGGTGTATTGGTTGGTGTGTTGGTAGGTGTATTGGTTGGCGTGTTACTTGGTGTAAACGTCGCTGTTGGGGTACGGGTAGCTGTATTGGTGGGTGTGGCTGTCGGCAGGTCACAGGTTGTGTCCGCACGAATCTGTGGGTTTCCAGGGTGGCCCAGCGGAGGATCAACTTGCATCATTACCTTCGAGTTGGGATATGGCCCAAATTCGAAGTTTTGGCTGGCGCCTCCAGCTAGTTGCAGAGTGCCTTGTTCGGTTAGCGCGCCGTTTACATACATATACCAGTTAACGGGGCGTTGCATATCGCCGCCACCTGCTTCGCCGGTATTCTTCACGGTGAAGGAGGCTTTGCCGCCCGGCAGACACTTCGCCGTGATCGACAGGCTCGACTTGTCCCAAACATCGGTTGGGGTTGGGGTTACGGTGGGTGTATTGCTGGCGGTAGGCGTCACAGACGGGGTATAGGTGGCGGTGTTGGTTGGTGTGGGGGTCTCTGGCCGCCTCGAGCATGAACCGGTCACGCTCAAGGTTACAGAGGACAGGAAGCTGGTGCGATAGGTGACCGTCATGGTCGCATAGCCTGCGCCTTTGATCGATGTACTCTCGCCTGGCCCGAGATCTACATTGCCAGACTTGGCTGGATCTGACAGACTGTACGTTCCATCGCTAACTGTGCCGGAAATGTTGGTGATAACAAAGGTGGCAGACAGGTCAACATTACAGAACACAGACAGGTCAAGCTGACCGTCCAGGATCACTTCCGTCGGCGTGCTGGTGGGGGTCAGCGAAGGTGTAAAGGTTTGGGTTGGCGTGAAGGTAGCTGTATTGGTTGATGTCGCTGTTTTGGTCGGAGTAGCCGTCTTGGTGAATGTTGCCGATGGTGTCAGGCTTGGCGTAAAGGTGGAAGAAGGTGTGAATGTTAACGATGGAGTGAACGTTTGCGAAGGTGTAAGCGTATTGGTTTTGGTTGGTGTGAGAGTCTTTGTGAACGTCGGCGTGCGCGTTGGTGTGATTGAAGGCGTCAGCGTGATGGTTCTTGTGAAGGTTGCTGTGCGGGTAAATGTAGCAGTTTTTGTGGATGTCGCGGTTTTGGTGGGCGAAGGCGTGCGGGTAATTGTGGGCGTGCGAGTAAGCGTCGGTGTATTGGTCATCGATGGGGTGGGCGTGATGGATGGTGTGAGGGTCGCCGTCGAGGTGTTGGTCACAGTGAACGTAGCGGTGGGCGTACGAGTCAACGATGGGGTAAATGTCAAAGACGGCGTAAAGGTCATCGATGGCGTGGAAGTCAACGACGGGGTGAAGGTTGGCGTGCGGGTGGAGGTTGGGGTGCGCGTAAAGGTGGCTGTACGGGTAAAGGTTGGGGTTTTCGTTAAAGTCGGGGTCAGGGACGGAGTTGGGGTATTGGACGGGATCGGGGTATTGGTGAAGGTTGGGGAAGGTAACGGCAAGCAGGTCCCGGTGGCTTTCAGAGTCACGTTGTCTAATTGCGAAGTGGCGTATTTAACCTCAACAGATGCATTCCCAGCGGCTTTGAAAGAAAGGCTCTTCCCGGCAGCCAAGCTGAACGATTTGGTTACATCCGGTTTTCCAGGCTCGCTGAGGGTGTAACTGCCATTTTCAATCATATCGCCGCCGGCATTCGTAATCTTGAAGGTGGCTGACAGATCGTTGTTACAGGCAACGCTTAACCCAAGATAAGGATCGTTTACTGCGGTTGTGGGGGTTGCTGTTGGTGGCAGTGTTGGCGTGGCGATTTCTCCACAGGTGACATCTGCCCGAATCTGGGGGTTACCAGGATGCCCAACTGGCATGTCAACATCCATTTCAACCTTTTGTCCAGGATAAGGCCCAAACACAAAAGCTTCTTCAGCCTGACCCGCGAGTTGAATTGTGCCAGTTTCCACGGTGACGCCATCGACTGAGACAGTGTAATTTGCCGGAGAAAGCATATCGCCTTCGCCAGCCTCACCGGTGTTTTTAACCACAAAACGGGCTTTACCATCTTGGGTACACTGCCCTTTGATTTCGAGACTGGACTTATCTTCCCGGACAACAGCTGCGGCTACCAGCGGTGTTTCTTCTGTGGTAGGCGTTGCCTCGGGGGTTACTGTAACTGTACCGTCTGGTGTTGCCGTTGCCTCGGTTTCTTCAGTTCCCTCTAGGGTCGCTGTTACTTCGCCCTCTTCGGTCGGAACGACTTCCTCGGTTGGAGCAACCTCCTCAGTCGGAGCAATCTCCTCGGTAGGAGCGGGTTCCTCGGTTGGCGCTGGCGCTTCAGTGGGAGCCGGCTCATCGGTGGGCGCTGGCGGTTCTTCAGTCGGCGCCTCTGCGGGTTCTGTGGTTTCCTCCCCGCTGCCGGCGCTGCCAGCCAATCCGCCTCCCGGAATGGGGGCGCAGGCGGAGAAGATCATCGACAGGATGACCAGCAAAGACAGGATATTGAATAATTTATAGAACTTGGTTTTGGTGTACATACTCTCTCCTCGATTTTCAGCGTTGGCGATTGTTCCAAGTGAAGATAGCAATCAGGATAATTCCTAAAACGATAACGATTGTTGCCAGGGGCGAAATCCCATTGGCGGTTCCTGTTAATGATTGCCCGGAAGGTTGGGCCGGGAAAACCAGAAAACTGATTAAGACCACTACGATAAAACTACCTGCCAGCGCCATTCCGAAGAATCTTTTTCTGTTTTCGCTGCTTTTGTTGCTAGAAAAATTTTCTTGTTTTGCCGAGAGCAGCAGATTCCGGCGGATTCTGGCGCTTGTGGTTGCATCCGGGCGCGCTTGCCGAGCGGCAGCTTTCATCTTCAGGATGGTTTTTTGTAACTGCAAGAACTCTTCGCCAGGTTGAGCATCGTTTATTTTGATTTCTTCGTTCATGCTTAACACCTTGTCGGCGAAATCCGCGATTTTTTCATCCAATTCTTGTTGTTCAGCCAGCGGTTTCTTAGTCATTTGCCAATACCTCCTCCTGCATTTTTTCAGAGAGCGCGGCGATGGAACGCCGGAAGAGGGACTTGGTTGCCTCGATGGATTGCCCATTGTGCCGAGCAATTTCGCTGAAGGGCATATCATCTACAAACCGCATTAGGATAATATCCTGATAATTTTGTGGTAATTTAAGCAGCGCGTGCTGGATGCTGGCTAAATCATCTTGTTGTGATGAAAACTCTGCTTGAGTGTGATGCTCATTCCCCGGCAGGTTTTCGTAATCCTGGTGTTCCACCTGGGTAACCGATTTTGTGCGGTGGTAATCAACAATTTTTCGATTGGTGATGGTGCGTACCCAGGTGCCGAACTTGGATTGAGCCCGAAAACTGTGTAAAGATTTCAAAACCGCAATAAATATTTCCTGGGTTACGTCTTCTACATCCGCTTCGGGAATCTTAAAACGCACCCTGGCGTAGACGGAAGGTAAGAAGCGTTCATATAATGCGGCAAATGCATCCTGTTTTCCCATTTTTGCGAGTTGGGCCAATTCTTCGTCGTTGAGAATACTTAGATTTATTTCTGGGCGTTTCATAATATTAGTCGTAGTTTGCCGCCAAAAAGGGTTGAAGAATCAGGCCAATTTACTAACTCCCTGGGTGCATTCACCAATTAAGAATATTATATAATTAAAACAAGATTATAGAAAAAATTGGATAAAAAACATCGCTATTTCCTTTAGTTTAATGCTATATTAATGTTTCTTACGACTAATTAAGAAATCTCTTTTCACTGCCTGGAGGCAACGTCATGAAACAAAGAATTTTCTCATCACGCATTTTTGTAATCGTTTTACTCGCCTCGTTTTTGCTGGCCGCCTGTCAGCCGCAAACACCTGTTGCGACAGAAGAACCGGTCGCGCCGCCTGTTGCCGCTACGGAAACCCCGCTTCCGGCTGAAGAACCGGCCGATCCGAATGCCCTGTCTGCCGACATCCTGCTCGATCCTGCCCTGGCGGTTGACCCTGATTCGCTCACGGTCAACCAGTATCTCTACACGGGATTGGTGGCGCTGGATGCCAGCGGCGCGGCCCAACCAGGTGTGGCCGAATCATGGGTGATTTCGGATGATCAACTGACCTACACCTTCACCCTGCGCGCGAATGCCGCTTTTAGCGACGGGACGCCGATCACCCCCGATGATGTGGTCGATAATGTCAATCGTTGGCTGGACCCCCAAAGCCCACTGCGCGGAACAGGGAATTATGAAACCTGGAAAGCGATTTTTGCCGGCTTCCTCGGTGAGAAGGATGCCGATGGGCGCGCAATTTCCCTGGTGGATGGCGTCCAGAAGGTTGATTATGACACCGTGATCATTCACCTGAACCGGCCCTTCCCTGAACTGCTGACTTCCCTGGCCAATCCGGCTTTTGCCATTCTCAAATCGGCCTCCCTGGCCGATGGGAATTATGGCACGCTTAATAGCACCATCGTTTCCAGCGGACCCTACCTGGTCTCCTCCTGGACGAGCGATAGCCTTATCCTGGCCCCCAATCCATCCTTCTGGGGCGAAGCGCCTCAAGGCAATCTGGAATTCCCCTTGCGCTAACCCGCCGGGGAACCCATTCCTTTTTGCTCATCACAGGTTGCGTTGGTTTGAGAAAACCGCGCAATCTGTGTTTTCGTTTTTATGGAACGTTGATTTCGATGTAAATTGTTTCCCCAAACGGTGCGCCATCCGGCGTATAGGCCTGCCAGGCCGAACGGTAGACCCCGCTGCTGTCTGGCGCGATAAAAATTACCTGGATGGTCACCTCCGCCCCGGCCCGGGCCGGGAAAAGCGCCTGGTTGATTTCTGCGCCAAGCGGCGGGAAGCCGCCAACCAGCTTCAGCCGGTAACCGCCATCCCAATCGCAACTGCCGCTGTTGATCACCCGCCACTGCTTGTCGATCCGTTCCCCGGCGTTGACCTGGCTGCCGTCCGGGATGGTCAGGTCGGCCAGGAATTTCAGGTCGTTGACGCAGACTGCGGAGGGCGTTTCACTGGCAGTGGGACTGGCTTCCGGGGTCGGGGATGGGGTTGTCTTGACCGCAGTCAACGGAGCGGACTCCGTTTCGGGCGTGGGCGTCCATAGGCTGATGGTTGTTGCCGCCGGCAGGGGACTGGCAACCGGCGCGGGCGGGATGAACAGCGGCTCATCCTGCGCCGCCGGCCCGCAGGCTGTCAGCAGCAACAAAAAAGCGGAATAGACAATACGCCATGCGTACTGTCTATTCCGCTTCGTTTCAAAAGAAAAGAGTTTAGTCGTCGCCGCCGCCATCGTCATCGCCGCCCATATCCACCGGCAGGACGAGTTCGCCGCCCAACGCCTTCTGGCGGATGATGGTTTCGATTTCCATGGCCACTTCGGGGTTCTGGCGCAGGAACTCTTTCGAGTTTTCGCGCCCCTGGCCGAGGCGGATATCGCCATACGAGAAGAAAGCGCCGCGTTTCTGCACAATTTCCAACTGGGTCGAGAGATCGAGCACGTCGCCGGCTTTTGAGATGCCTTCGTTGTACATGATGTCGAACTCGGCGGTGCGGAAGGGCGGCGCAACCTTGTTCTTGACCACGCGCACGCGCGTGCGATTGCCGATGATTTCCGCGCCCATCTTGATCGATTGGATGCGGCGCACATCCAGGCGCACGGTGGCGTAGAACTTGAGCGCCTGTCCGCCGGTGGTGGTTTCGGGATTGCCGAACATCACCCCGATTTTCTGGCGCAGTTGGTTGGTGAAAATGACCATCGTTTTGGTCTGGTTGATGGCCCCGGACAGCTTGCGCAGGGCCTGGCTCATCAGGCGCGCCTGGACGCCCATCGTGGCGTCGCCCATATCGCCTTCCAATTCCGAGCGCGGAACCAGCGCGGCGACCGAGTCGACCACCACTACATCCACTGCGCCGGAGCGCACCAGAGTCTCGGCGATTTCGAGCGCCTGTTCACCGGTATCCGGCTGCGAGACGAGCAGGTTGTCGATATCCACACCCACTTTGGCGGCATAACCCGGATCGAGGGCGTGTTCCATATCGATAAAAGCGGCCGTCCCGCCCATCTTTTGGGCTTCGGCGACGATGTGCTGGCAGAGGGTGGTCTTGCCCGAGGATTCAGGCCCGTAAATTTCGGTGATGCGTCCGCGCGGCAGGCCGCCGACGCCCAGGGCGATATCGAGCGAGAGCGATCCGGTCGGGATGGCATCCACCACCATGCTGTGGGCCTCGCCCAGGCGCATGATCGAACCGTCTCCGTAGCGTTTGACAATATCGCCGAGCGCCTTGTCGAGTACCGCGCGCTTGGCGTCATCCATCCCGCCGCCGCGGGGAGTTTCAGATTGCTGGGAAGCAGATTTACGAGCCATTTTTTCTCCAGAAAAGGGTTAAAGGTAACGATAGAACCAGTATAGCACATCTGTTCAGTACGTCAAGGATGGAAACGCTGGCCGAGTCGGTCGTCATACCTTGATCAGACTCGTCAGCGCGTACCACTCCCCGGCCTTGTCTGAGCGGAGCGCGCCACCCGTCACCTGGCCGCTGTCCATCAAACGCTTGAGGGCGCGGACGGTCAACTCGTTGCCCCAACCAAAGAGGCGGGTCACATCGCGCAACTGGGCCGCCCCGACCGAGGCGAAGTATAGTTCCAGCAGCCGGTTGCGCGCCTCGGCCTCGCCAATCGCTCGCGCTTTTTCGGGCAGCTCGGGCATGTGCCGCGCCGTCAGATCGTAGATGAAGGCGTAGCGCCAGGCGCCCGCCTCCGCCACCCCGACCGGCAAAATCTTGAAATCGGCCTGCAAAACCTCCAGCGCGCGGTTGAAGAGTGAATCGCTGCCCTTGCTCGCCAGGCGCGCTTCGCGGCGCAGTTCAATCGTGTGCAGCGGACCCTTGTCCAGCAGGGCTTCGTAAACCTGTTTGGCTTCCAGTGTCAGGCGGCCTTCGCGGTAGGCGATCAGGTGGTCTTCCTCGGGCGAGCCGTAGTTATCGGAAAGCGCATAAAAATAGGGAGCCGTTTCCAGCGAAACCAGGGTCGCCTTGCGGCGCAGCAGTTTGGCGTAGTACCACTGGCGTTTGCCGAGCGCGGAATCCTTCCAGCCCCAGGTGACGTGGCCGGGATCGTCATGCTCGTCGGCCACCGGCCTGTCCCCGGCGACGGCCGTCCACAGGCTGGGCAGGTCGACCCCGCTGATCGGCCAAAAATAAACGAATCCGCGCCGGTTGACCCATTCCAGGGCTGATTCGGGCGTGGCGATGCGCGGCGCGGGCGGCAGGTGATAGCTTGCGGCGCGCTGGCGGCTGAGTTGGTCAAGATCGATGGTCGGCATGGGGATATTTTACCCCCAGTCCTCCCGAAAGACACCGGGACGGTGTGAGCGGAGCGCAGCGCAGTCGAAGGACGGTTTTGGCAGGGCGCTTTCTGCCCAGCCTCGCCCGGACGTGAACATCCGGGCTATAAAACGAAGCCGCCGGTAGGCGGCTCAGCCCGCTATGCGGGCTTCGCAACGCTAGCCTGGACATTTATGTCCGGGCGGGCTGGTCATGTCACCTCGAAGGAGCGCTTTTCAGCGACTGAGAGGTCTTTACCAACGGGAAAAGATGTCTCGCCGCAAAGCGGCTCGACAGGCCAGGTTTCTCCTAATTTTCGGATAGATTCTAAATTCACTTGAGTTTAGAGTTCAATTTGGGTTAAGACCTTTTGGTACACGGATTGCACGGATTACGCGGAATCCCACGGATTTTTCTTAGAAAAATCCGCGTAAATCCGTCCAATCCGCGTACTCCGTGTTCAGATTTTGGTTTTTAAGCGCCTATTGAGCCAAGATTCCTGCTTTGCCAGACTCGTAAAAACGAACTCTAAAGTCAAGTAAATTCAATTTGTCGGGTAATCATCGGTTAAGCATAGGGCAAGCGTCAAGCACGCTCCGCGCGGCCATGCTATATTAATCACAGACGAACAGCGACTTCTCTTCTCCTCCTTATGCTGGAGCCAGGGCCAAGACCCCTGGCTCTTGCAGTTTAAAACGCGAAAATCTTGCGGAATCTGGTATCATCGCCCCCATGCCCAACAACAAACTCAACGACCTCGACCCCAAAACCTGGCTGAAGTTCCAGAAATCGTGGTTCATCCACAACCCACCGCCGCGCAAGAAGGGCGTTTTGGTGCATCCGGCCAAATTCCCTGAGACGATGGCCCAGGACTTCATCGAGTTTTTCACCAAAAAGGGCGGGACGGTGCTCGACCCGATGGCCGGCACCGGCTCGACGCTGATTGCCGCGCTGCGGGCCGGACGCAATGCCTGGGGCATCGAGTTGAACGCCAAATACGCCGAGATTGCGGCAGAATTGGTCAGCCAGGAACAGGCCGCTTTAGCGGAAGCCAGCGCGGGCTTGTCCGCGACCGTCATCCACGGCGATGCGGCCAAAGCCGTCAGCTACGGCATCCCATCTGAAAGCATCGATTATGTCCTGACCTCCCCCCCGTACTGGGACATGCTTCATGCCAAGGGGGCGGAAAATCAAAAAAAGCGCCGCGAAACCGAGGCGCTGGATGTGGTCTATTCGGATGACCCGCATGACCTGGGGAATATCCACGATTACGATGCATTTGTGGCCCTGCTGGTCGAGATTTACGCCGGGCTGAAGCCGCTCTTGAAAGAGCGCGCCTACCTGACGATTATTGTGAAGAATGTAAAAAAGGGCGGCAAAATTTACCCGCTGGCCTGGGACCTGGCGCGTGAGTTGGGCCGGGTTTATACCCTCAAGGATGAGAAAATCTGGATGCAGGACAACCAGCCGCTGGCTCCCTTTGGCCTGGGTAGCGCCTGGGTCAGCAATACCTTCCACCACTACTGTCTGCAATTCCGCAATGATTTGGAAAAATAAAAAATAGAACGCGGATTTCACGGATTAGACGGATTTCCGCGGATTTTTTTGAAAAATCCGCGCGAATCAGTTAAATCTGCGTTATCCGCGTTCTATTTTCTTTTAACGGCTCTCCCGTTTTTACGGGAAAGGGCGTTGAATTAATAAAGGATAACTACGAAGACGCTGAGAGCACGGAGTTTTTTTTATGCTGTTTTCTCAGCGGACTCCGTGTCTCAGTGGTGAAATTCCCGTTAATTACGGTAGAGTCGAAAAAATAGAACGCGGATTTCACGGATTAGACGGATTTCCGCGGATTTTTTGAAGAAATCCGCGCGAATCAGTTAAATCTGCGTTATCCGCGTTCTATTTTCTTTTAACAAAAACCGTTACTGCCCGGCATTCGCCAGGTGGGTCGTCAGGAACTGGCCGGTATAGCTACCCTTGACCTTCATCACCGCTTCGGGCGTGCCCTCGGCGATGATCTGGCCGCCAGCATCGCCGCCTTCGGGGCCGAGATCGATGATCCAGTCGGCGATTTTGATAATATCCAGGTTGTGCTCGATGATCAGCACCGAGTTGCCGGTCTCGACCAGGCGTTGCAGCACCTCGATCAGCTTATGCACATCGGCGGCGTGCAGGCCAACCGAGGGTTCGTCCAGCACGTACAGCGTGCGCCCGGTGGCGCGGCGCGAGAGTTCCTTCGAAAGCTTGACGCGCTGGGCTTCACCGCCCGAGAGCGTGTTGGCGCTCTGTCCGACGCGCACATAGCCCAGGCCGACCTCCTGGAGCAGCCGCAGCTTGTTGACCATCTGTGGGAAGGCCGCAAACGTCTCCAGGGCGTGGTCGACGGTCATAGCGAGCACATCGGCGATGTTGTAGCCCTTGAAGGCCACCTGCAACGTCTCGCGGTTGAAGCGTTTGCCGTGGCAGACATCGCAGGGCACGTAAATATCGGGCAGGAACTGCATTTCGATGCGCAGTTCGCCCTGTCCCTGGCAGGCTTCACAGCGCCCGCCGTGCACGTTGAACGAGAAACGGCCCGGTTTGTAGCCGCGAATCTTGCTTTCGGGCAGTTCGGCGAACAACTTGCGCATTTCGTCCCACAGGCCGGTGTAGGTGCCGGGGTTCGAGCGCGGCGTGCGCCCAATCGGCGACTGGTCGATGTTGATGATTTTGTCGAGGTGTTCGATACCTTCGATGCGTTCGTGCGGGCCGGGGTGGGTGTGTGCGCCCATCAGCCGGGCGGCCAGCGCATCGTGCAGGACATCCGTCATCAGGGTCGATTTGCCCGAACCGGAAACGCCGGTGATGCAGACCAGTTTCCCCAGGGGGATCGAGACGCTGACTCCCTTCAGGTTGTTGGCCGTGGCGTTGACGATTTTCAGGTTTTTGCCGTTTCCCGCGCGCCGTGTCTCCGGGATTTCGACCTTTTTCTGACCCGACAGATATTGCCCGGTCAGCGAGTTTTTGTTTGCCAAAATCTGGGCCGGGGTGCCTTCGGCCACCACCTGGCCGCCGTGTTCGCCGGCTGCTGGCCCGAGGTCGATAATCCAGTCGGCGGTGCGGATGGTTTCGTCGTCGTGTTCGACCACCAGCACGGTGTTGCCCAGGTCGCGCAATCCGCGCAGGGTTTCGAGCAGGCGGTCGTTGTCGCGCGGGTGCAGGCCAATTGACGGTTCATCCAGCACGTACAGCACGCCCACCAGCCGCGAACCGACCTGGGTCGCCAGGCGGATGCGCTGGGCTTCACCGCCCGAAAGCGTGGCGGCGGAACGGTTCAGGGTCAGGTAATCCAGGCCGACATTGACCAGGAATCCGAGCCGTGAGCTGATTTCCTTGAGAATCCGCTCCGAGATGGCTTTCTGGCGCGGAGTCAGAATCTCCCCATTTGATAGTTTCCTGGCCCAATCCAGCGACTTGTTGACCGGCCAGCCGGTCACTTCCAGGATGTTGATATCGGCCACGGTGACGGCCAGCGCTTCGGGGCGCAGGCGCTTGCCCTGGCAGGTCGGGCAGGGCCGGTCGCTCATGTACTCGCTGATCTTGGTGCGGATGTACTCGGAGTTGGTGTCGCGGTAGCGCCGCTCCAGGTTGCCGATGATGCCCTCGAAGGCAGCGTCAAAGGTGGCGGTGCGACCCTCGCGGTTGTGGTAGTGAACGCGCACCCGCTCGCCCTTTGTCCCGCGCAGGATGATTTCCTGGTGTTCCGGGGTCAGGTCTTTGAACGGTTTGTTCAGGTCGATGCGGTAATGGTGGGCCATGGCCTCGATCATCTGCCAGTAATAGCCGGGGTTGCCGTCGTCACGGACGTTGTTCCACTCCAGGGCGATCAACGCGCCTTCGTTGAGCGATTTTTCGGGATCGATCACCCGCGCCGGGTCGATTTCCAGTTTCGAGCCGAGGCCCTGGCATTCGGGACAGGCCCCCTGTGGGGTATTGAACGAGAAGGTGCGCGGCTCGATCTCGCCGAGCGAGATGCCGTGCTCGGGGCAGGACAGGTGTTCGGAGAAATGGAGATCGGGGTTTGATGCTTCGCTATTCGATTTTCCACTATCGACTTTCGCCACCGTGACATAACCCTCGCCAAACTTGAGCGCCGTTTCAATCGAATCGGTCAAACGGGTGCGCGCGGCGGTGCGTTCGGTTTCATCTTCGGGATGGCTGATGACCAGGCGGTCGACCACGGCATCGATGTTGTGCTGCTTGTAGCGGTCGAGTTCGATTTCATCGTCCAGGCTGACCACTTTACCGTCCACCCTGGCGCGCACGAAACCCGCCTTGCGGATTTCCTCGAATACGGCCTGGTACGTGCCTTTGCGTCCGCGCACGACCGGGGCCAGGATCAGCACCCGCTCGCCTTCGGGCAGTCTTTCGACTGCCTCGACGATTTCCTGCGCCGATTGCTTGACCACTTCCCGCCCGCAAACCGGGCAGTGTGGGATGCCGACCCGCGCGTACAACAAACGCAGGTAATCGTAAATCTCGGTCACGGTGCCGACCGTCGAGCGCGGGTTGTGGCTGGTCGATTTCTGGTCGATGGAGACCGCCGGCGACAGGCCGTCGATGTAATCCACATCCGGCTTGTCCATCTGGCCGATGAACTGGCGCGCGTAAGCCGAAAGCGACTCGACGTAGCGACGCTGGCCCTCGGCGAAAATCGTATCGAAGGCCAGCGAAGACTTGCCCGAACCGGACAGGCCGGTGATGACCACCAGCTTGTCGCGCGGGATTTCAACGGTAATATTTTTCAGGTTGTGTTGGCGGGCGCCAACCACACGAATGATATTGGAAGACATAGCACCTCGCTATGCCCGCCGGGCGACCCCGTCCGGCGGGTATGCTGTGGGTTGGGGAAGGAAACGTAGCCATCAATTATAGCACAAATGTTTTTATTTGACCTTCGGCCCAACACACCTTACAATAAGCCGCGTATGAGAGAATGGAACCTGACTGCTGGCGACCCATTGCAACTGACCATTGCGGCTGACGCGCGTTTATGCGAGCCCAGCTATATCGATGACCAAGTCTGGCAGCTTGACCTGGGCGGCGGCGAACCCTCCGCGGTTGGCCTGCGCACCACTTACGGTTTGCGCGTGCGCCTGATGCGCATTTTTCCGCGTTTTTTCCTGAACGGCAAAATCATCAACGATCCGGCCGATTTCATTCGTCCGCCGACGGTGCATTTTTTCGCGCCAAATTTTCTGGATGTGGATTTTTCGCCGCTGAATGGGCTGGATGTGCGCCTCGAGTATTGGCTGGCCGGTTCGAATGTTGCCTGTGGGCGGATTACGCTCGCCAACCGGGCCGTGACTCCGCTTTCGTTCAGTTTTGAACTGGCTGTGCAGTTGATTCCGCTCGAAGGCCAGCCCATGTCAGCTGTCCAGCGCCAGGCGGTCAGCGTGCTGGAGGGTAAAGCCGAAAATCTCGCGCCGGTCCTGTTCCTGACGGGCGGCCCCCAGCCCGGTCCCGGTCCGTATCCATCGCTGGCCCTGCCGCTCGACCTGCCTCCCGGCAACAACCGCCAGTTCACCTGGGCTTTGGCCTCCCTGGGCGACCCGCAGGAATCGTTCGACTTGGCGCGGCGTACTGCCGCCCGGCCCTTTGACGCCGAACGCGCCCGGATCGAGATGCTGGCCCAGAGCCACATGGTCGACATCCAGACCGGCGACAAGGATTGGGATGCGGTCCTGGCTTTCAGCCAGAAAGCGGCCTTTGGCCTGTTCCTGGGCAAATCCGAACAGTTACCGCATAACTCTTTTGCCCTCGTCCGCCAGCCCGACCTGGGCTACTCGCGCGCGGGAGATGGTTCCGACCACCAACATTTCTGGAACGGTCAGCCCCTGCTTGAAAGTTATTACCTGGGCACGGTCATCCCCGGCGCGCCGGAACTGGCCTGCGGCCTGCTCAAAAACTACCTGGCTGTCCAGGATCAGGATGGCGAAATCGACGCCAAACCCGGCCTGGCGGGGCAGCGCGCCCGTTTCCTGGCTGCGCCTTACCTGGCAACCCTGGCCTGGACCTGTCACCAGCGCCACCTGGACAAATCTTTCCTGCAACAGGTTTACCCGGCAATCAGTAAATTCTTCTGGTCGTGGTTCTCACCGCGCCGCGACCACGACCGCAACGGGCTGCCTGAGTGGCAGCATGTCTCCCAAACCGGTTTTGAAGATAATCCGCTTTTTGACGGCTGGAATAGTTGGGCGCAGGGGGTCGACATTACCACTGTTCAGAGTCCGGCCCTCTCGGCGGCTTTGTACCGTGAGGCCAGCCTGCTCTGCAAAATGGCCGACCTGCTTGGCCGTACCTCCGACCTGACCCTGCTCAAAAAACAGATGGAAATCCTGCGCAAAGGCGTCGAGGCCTGCTGGGATGCCGAGTCGGCTTTTTATCTCTATGCTGACCGCGATACCCATTTGAGCCTGCCGGGCAAGGTGCTTAGCGATCGTCAGGCCGCACCCGAACTCGACCTGCAAAAGGAACTGAAACAGGCTTCGCGCCTGATTATTCGCATCCACGGCCACGGCGAAGCGCTTAAGCGTCCGCGGGTGGTGATCAAGGGATCGCTGAATGGACAGGAACAGAGCGAGAGCCTGGATCGGCATGATTTCAGTTTCAGCGCTGCCGGGGCGGTGACAACCAGCAAGAAACTCTATGATACGGTCGGACACTTCGAGTTTGAAGGCCTCAGCCGCCGCGACCGCCTGACGATCCAGACCGTCGACCTGACCATTGCCGACCAGACCCTGCTCCTGCCGCTCTGGGCCGGCATCCCCGATGAGCAACATGCCGGGACTTTGATCCAGCGCACGATACTGAGTGCCGACCGGTTCGATCATCCTTATGGACTTTCGGCCCTGCCGCGCGTTTTTGTCCGCGATGCCGACCCGGTTTGTTTGAGTGTTCATGTTCCGTGGAACCACTTGATCGCCGAAGGGTTGCTGGCTTACGGCCATCGCCGCGAGGCGGCCCGCCTGGTGGCCCACATCATGTCGGCTATCATCCCCAACCTGAAGCGTTCGCAGTCTTTTTATCGCACCTATCACGCCGAGACCGGCTCCGGCCAGGGAGAGCGCGATTCCCTGCGCGGCCTGGCGCCGGTGGGGCTGTTCCTGCAAACCCTGGGCGTTGAAATCCTTTCACCCAAACGGGTCAAAATTTGGGACGAGAACCCATTTCCGTGGCCGGTTACGGTAAAATATAGAGGCCTGACCGTTGCGCGCATGTTGGATCACACAGAAGTGATTTTCCCGAACGGACAATCCACCCAGGTCAGTCACCCGGCGGATACCCTGGTTTCCAGCGAGTGAGCCGGCCCGCCGAAAGGAGGTAGCAGTGTCAAAAAACAATCCGATCCATGCTTTGATGACCGCCATTGTGCAAGAACAGGACGCCGACCTGGCTTTGCGGGCAGTGGAACAGCTTGGCCTGCCGGTTATCCATTTTTCGAGCGCAGGCGGCTTCCTGGGACGCCGCAACGCCACATTCCTGATTGGGCTAAGCGATGGCGCGGAAGAACGCGTTGTGAAGGCCTTGCAGGCATCCTGCCGCCAGCGTATCGAGTACCTGGCCCTGCCGCTGGAAGGTTCACCGTTGCCCATGCCGACGCCCGTGCCTGTCACGGTTGGCGGCGCTACGATTTTCACCACCCCGGTAGAGCGATTCGAGGAGTTTTAGCCATGAAAATGATTATTGCCATCCTGCGCGATGATGATGTTGATGCAGTCGTACATGCCCTGACCGCTGAAGACTTTCGCGTCACCAGGGTTGCTTCCACCGGCGGATTTTTCCGCAAGGGCAGCACGACCCTTTTCATTGGCGTCGAGAGTGAACGGGTCGATGCCGGGATTGAGGTGGTGCGCAAGCAGTTAGGCCCCAGCCTGACCGGCGAAAAGCGGGCGACAATTTTTGTTGTCCCGGTCGACCGCTTCGAACAGATTTAACCCGGTTTTGCCAGGAATCAAAAACGGCGTCGCCTTTGGGAACGCCGTTTTTTGTTTGCTCAGTTCCAGGACTGGGCCCACTCTTGGAGCACATTCCGGTTCGAGATGCTGATGCGCCGGTTCTCCATCTGGATTGCCCCGCTGCGTTCCAATTCACGCAGGGAACGCGCCACCACCTCGCGCACGGTCCCCAGGCGGGCGGCCATTTGCTCCTGGGTCCAGCGTGTGCCGCCTTCGCCGCTCAGTTCCTGGGCCGGAGTCTCATTGATCAGCCGCGCCAGGCGGTGGGTGACTTGCAGGAAAGCCATTTCGGAGGCCATTTGCACCAGGTGGCGCAACATCTTCCCCAGGCTTTGGATGATGCGCAAGGCATATTCCGGGTCTTTTTCCATCATGTCATGCACGGCGTTGGCCTCGACCACCCAGATCTGGGTCGCTTCCAGCGCTTCGGCATTGACCGGGTTTTCCCCGCTATCGAAAACGGGCACCTCGTTAAAGGTTTCGCCTTCCTGCACCACGCGCAGGATGTGCTGGCGGCCCTGCGGCGACACGCGAAATAATTTGACGCTGCCCGATTCGAGGATATGCAGGCCGGCGCACGGATCGCCCTCCCAGAACAGCGCTTCGCCGCGCTCATACTGGCGCAGGCTGGTCTGGGTGGAAAGTTCCTCCAGCGAGCTTTCACCCAAACCCTGGAAAAATAGGTTTTTGCGCAAAATATCGATTTTTTTCTGACGCTCGATGCTCAAAGTTTTCATAGGTTCTAGATCGAATCTCCCAACAACGCCAAATCTTGTCCGCGATCAATTTCCCAGGGATAAACCACGTGCGCATTGGTCACATCGGCATAATAATCGGGGCGCACGCTGCCAAACAGGTTGCGATAGGGGTTGAAATGCAATACGCAGGTTTCGGGGAATCCGCCTGCGGCGGAAACGCGGTTTTTTACCGCCGTAATGGTCCGGCCCGAACCCCAGACATCATCCACAATTAAAACCGAACGTCCGCGCAGATTCTCCTCGACCGGGAACTGGATGAACTGCGGCCAGGCCATGAACTTTTGCTGTTCGTTGGCCTGCTCGAACGGGAAGTCCACGGCTGCGGTCAGGATGTGGGTCAGGCCCATCGTCTCGGCCAGCATCCCGCCGGGGATGATTCCGCCGCGGGTGATCATCACCATTGCGGTAAATTCACGTCGAAACTGCGGCAGCATCTGGTGGATTAACTTGTCCACCTCCTGCCAGGAAAGCACAACCCGTTCTGGTCCCATGACGAACTCCTAACAATAAGATTCTAAAGTGGTTCGATGGTCAGCAGGCGTTTGCTGCGCGGCAGGGCGTACACCCGGTAGCGCTCGCCATCCACCAGGGCCTGGTAAGCATCCTGGCCGACCTGGAAGCGGGTGCCATCGATCACATAATAGTAAATGGTTTTGCGGCTGCGCTTGCTGCGCGAGGTGCGTTTTTCTTTGTGGCCGACTCCTTCCGTCACCAGCGGCGACTGGCTGAGCAGGTCGAGCAGGCCGTTGACGAACATAAACCCGGCGAAAAGCGCGAAAATTAACAGGATAATCAGCGGGAAGATCAGGCTGGTCAACTCCTGTTCGTTGGTAAAGAGCATAATCCCGAACCCGAGCGGAAAAAGCCCGAACAACAGGCCGAAAAACATATTGGGCAAGGCCCGCATCCGTTGGGCGCTGGTCATTTCACCGTTGCGGTTCAAATTCAGGTCATCCAGGGTGAACTTGTTGGCCGAAGCCAGGATATCCAGCAGCGCATTCTGAGCCTGCGCGGCGCTGGCCGGGTATAACTCCTCAGCCGAAAGCACAAAGCCGCTTTCCTCCAGGTAATAGAAACGATAGGTCGCGCCGGGTTTCAGGCCGCAGGCGTTATTGCTGATGGGCAGGCGCAGGGTTCTGCCCGCGGCCTGGACGTTGTAAGCGCCCTTTTCAAAAGCCAACTGACCCTGTCCCATGCGGATACTGTGGCCTTCACGGTCACGTTTCAAGGCATTCCAGCGCTGCCAGGCTTGCCAGAGACCGCCTACCTGGCTGAACATGATGACCGCAAAAAGAACCAGCATCGCCAGGATGAATGCGCCAAAAAACCAGGCTTCATTGAAGGCCTGGATGGCAAATACGCCCATGGTGAAGAAAAACGGCATCAGGATGGCGATAAAAACCAGGCTGACGCAGCCGCTCTGGAAACCCAGGCTGGCATTCAGGCGGGCGTTTTGCGCTTCTGTAATTTCACCACGTTGGTTGGCTTGCCATTCGCCGGGGTCTTGAATATTGCTGGTATTGGGAGACAAAAAATTTAACATGGCGCACCTCGCTCAAAACATTATAGCAAACTGACCGGTTCCACTTCAACCCGCCAGCCGGCCAGCGTTTTGCCCTTGAACAGGCTGGCCGGGTCAGGCCCGCGCAGGAGTATTTGCCAGCGATAAATATCGGCGATTTTTGGAAAAGGCGCGGGGAGCGGCCCGAGCACTTCGGTTTGCACCCGGCCCTCGGACGCGATCCACGCCTGCAACTGGCTGGCCATTTTATGGGCCTCCTCTTCCGCCTTGTGCGGGTCGCGTTCGCGCCGTTCCAGGCGCACGATCCGCTCGAAAGGCGGATAGCCCAACTGACGGCGGTTCTGCAATTCGTCGGCGTAGAAGCCGCTGAAATCGTGTCCCGCCGCCCGGCGGATGACCGGATTCTCAGGCTGGAAGGTTTGCAGGATGACCCGGCCGCCCTTGTGCGAACGTCCGGCCCGACCGGCGACCTGGGTCAGGGTCTGGAAAACCCGTTCGGCGGCAAACGGATCGGGCAGGTTCAGTCCGACATCCGCCAGCACGATGCCGACCAGGGTTACATTGGGCAGATCGAGACCTTTGGCCAGCATCTGCGTGCCGACCAGAACATTGGCTTTGCCGTTGCCAAAATGGGTCAGGATAATGTCGTGGGCGTCTTTCTGGCGGGTGGTTTCCCAATCCCAACGCAGCGGAATGGCTTGCGGGAACAGGCGCAGCACTTCACTCTCGACTTTTTCGCTGCCCAGGCCAAATGCGCGAATGTGCGGACTTTTGCACTTTGGGCAGGTTTTGGGCATTTGGCGGCTGTACCCGCAGCGATGGCAATGCAGACCAGAATAAAGTCGCTGGTCGAGTAGCCGTCGGTTTTGCGGCGTATCGAGACCGGGCGATTCCTCCTGGTGATAGGTTAATGGCGTATCGCAATGCGGACATTTAAGCGTCTCGCCGCAGGCCCGGCAGAAAACATAGGTGGCTGTTCCGCGCCGGTTTAGGAACAGGATGGCCTGTTCGCTGCGCAGCAAGGTTTCTGCCAGTGCTTCAGACAGGGCGCGGCTGAAAATCTCGCGGTTGCCGGCCTGCAACTCTTCGCGCATATCGACCACCTGCACGGGCGGCAGTTCGAAATCGGTCGTTTGGTTGCCCGCCGACAGGCCGACCCGCTCTGGCAGCTCGAGCAGGTTCCATTGGCCGCGCTCGGCCTGGTAGCGCTGCGCCACCGTCGGGGTGGCGGAACCCAGCAGGCAGGTCGCGCCGCAGATTTTGGCATAGGCTTCGGCGGCGCTGACCGCATGGTAAAACGGCGGTTCGGATTGGTAGTAGGAGGTATCGTGGCACTCGTCCAGCACGATCAGGCCGATGTTTTTGAACGGCGTGAACAGCGCCGAACGCGCCCCAATCAAGACCGAGATTTGACCGCTGCGGGCGCGCCGCCAGGTGTCGTAACGCTCGCCATCTGAGAGTTTGGAATGCAGAATGCCGACCTGGCCGGGGAAGCGTGACATAAATCTACGCACGGTTTGCGGGGTCAGGGCGATTTCAGGCACCAGGATGAGCGCCTGCCGGCCCATTTTCAAGGTCTCCTGGGCAGCGCGCAGGTAGATTTCGGTTTTGCCTGAGCCGGTGATGCCGTATAAGAGAAAAGGCGTTGAAGGTTGAAGAGCCTGTCCTGAGCCTGTCGAAGGGTTGAAAGTTGAAAGGATGTTCGCCAAGGCCGATTCTTGCGCCCTGGTCAGGTTAAACTCATCCCCTTTTTTCTCATTACTTTTGACTTTTTCCAGCGGATCGCGCCAGATTTCGGTCTCGCGCAGGAGGATCAACTCGCGCTCATCCAATTCCTGTAAATCGGCCAGGCTGCAACCGCTGGCGGCATAGACCCAGGCAACGTTGACCGCTTCCGCTTCCTGGATGAGATATTCGAGGGCGGCTTTGCGCCGTTTCTGGGTGGATTCGGTTTTTCCCAGGCTGTCCATGGCGGCCCGGGCGGTGTTGGGCGGGACGGCCAACTGCGCGGTGCGGATGAATTTTCCGCGCACGGTGGGGGTGGGCAGGACGCTGGTTTTGCCCAGCACGCCGCGCCGCACCAGCGCCTCGGCTGATTTCTGCCAGTCGACGCGCGAGAAATGGCGCTCGATCTGGCGTCCGCGCAACGGGCCGCGTTCGGCCAGCAGGGCAATGATGCGCGTCTGGGTGGCTGAGAGTTCGAGATGTTCGCTTTTTTGGGCCAAAAGGGAATACAGGCTGTCGGCCTGTTGCGCCAGGCCGGGCGGCAGCATCAGCCCGATGATGGCGGCCAGCGGGCTTAACGTGTTTTCGGCCAGGTGAAAGGCCAGGGCCAATTGCTGCGGCGTCAGCACCGGTTGCGGATCCAGCAGCGTGGAGAGCGGCTTGGGGTTCGCCACGGCAGGTTCAGGGGGCAGCGCTGTTACCACGCCCTGCACCGTCTGCTGGTTAAACGGAACCGTGACCAGGCAGCCGGGCAGCACTTTGGCGGACATTTCCGCCGGAACGGCATAATCGAAAACGCCGCTCAGGGTGGGCACGTTGACAGCAATTCGGGCGAAGGGCATGGGTTGATTATATTATGCAATGAAAAAAGAGCCGGGATGTTTCCCGACTCTCTTCTTTGTCATTTTGGTGTATGGCGATTCTATTCGTCAGTAAAGATGTTGCCGCCGCTGGCAGTTTTCTTCTGGCGGTAGGTGATGCGGCCGCGGGTCAGATCATACGGCGACATTTCCACTTTGACGCGGTCACCCAACAGGATGCGAATGTAAAATTTGCGCATTTTCCCAGAAAGGTAGGCCAATACTTCGTGGCCACTTTCCAGCTTTACCCGGAATTGCGTACCGGGCAGGGCCTCGATCACAACTCCTTCGACGACAAGCTTATCATCTTCTTTTGCCATACACACCTCCAACTAACTTTGTCCTTGCGCCAATGCTATTCAAAGGACTTTACCTGGCGTCGCTTGAGACGGCGAATAGCCTTTTTGTCTTCCATACGGCGCTGCTCACTCTTGGATACAAACCAGCGCTTGCGGCGCACGGTGCTCAAAACACCACTCTTGACGACTTTTTTGCGGAAGCGCTTGAGCAGTTGATCCTGGGACTCGTTCTGGCGTAAATACACTGCGGTCATGCTATTTCACCTCCCTTCTATACGAGGGATAAAAAAACCGGCGCGTGTCACAGACACAGCCGGGCAGGGGGTGAGACTACCAGAAAGAATCTCCAGAAAACTCATTCGCTCCTGCACAACTCCCTTCACTGCCTGAAATAAATCCATTAATGAGGGCCGGTCTATAACGCGCCAATTATACTACAGCCTGCCGGGATAAGGAAGGCCAAAATTACGGCTCTCTGGGATTTACCGTGAAAACTCGTACACGGAACACACGGAATTGACGGAAACGCACGGAAAGGGTTTTTTAAACAACGATTTTTCCGTGTTTCTCTGTGTTTTCCGCGTTTTCCGTGTACAAAAAATACCCATCCCGGAGATTCCCAAAGACCCAAAATTACCAATCCTGGTTTTGTTCGTAGTTCCATTGCAGCAAGACATTCCCGGCGACTTCTTTGAAGATTTGCCGGTCGTGGGCGCTGAACATGTTGCGCCAGTTACCGGCTTTGCCTTTGGGAAGGAAGCTGGCAATGTCACCGGCGCGTTTAGCCTGCCACTCCTCGTCGAGGTTCTGGCCCATTTCGGCCTGGATGGCCGTTTCGAGGCCGGCATCGACTTCCACGCCGAGGAAGGCCCATAGTTTTTGCATCTCGGCGAAGGGTTGGGCGAGCAGGTCTTCGTAACGCAGGGAGAAGTACGCGCCGGGGTAAAGCCGTTTGGCTTCGCTGTCGATTTCGTTCAGGTCATCGGCCCAGCGTTGGGCAATCTGGCGGATGAAGGGTTCGGTGAAAATTGAGCGGCGGCCATCGGTGAAGGGCGTCTGATCGACTTTGAGCGCTGCAATGATACGCCGGTCTTCGGCAGTCAGGAACTTGGAGTCTTCGACGAAGTTGCGGAAGCGTTCGCTGATGAGCACATCGCGCCCGTCGCGGACAATGTAGATGAGTTTGGCATCGGGATAAACAGCGTGGGTGTCGCGCACCACCTGTCCGTGGATGCTGGACGAGGGGCTTTTGTCGCCGACGATGCGCTTTCCCTCGCGGGCGGCGTCACGCTCGAGGATAAAGTCGGCGGCGGCGCGCATGACCAGCGGTGACAGGTCTCGGCCCTGGTTCCAGCGGTTGGATTTGCGCGAAAGCCAGTCGGCGGCTTCGGGGCTATCGACCAGCGATTTGAGCATCGGGGCGCGGGTGAAGAAATGGGCCTGGTAATTGCAGTGGACTTCCGGGTGCAGGCGCATCAGGCGCATCAGGATGGTGGTGCCCGAGCGGGCATGGCCCATCAGGAAGAACTTCTCGCGCGGGAAGAACTGCCTGATCTCGGCCACTTCCTCGGCGGTAATGGCCGGGATTTCGGCGCGTTTCTGGCTGGCTGCTTCGCCCTTGAGCAAGATGCGCGCGGCGGATTTTAGGCGGGTGAGTAATTCCATGCTTTTTGTGCTCCGGTTTTGTTAAAACCTTTTTGGACGCGGATTTTTTCTTTAAATATCTTCCGTATGTAAGTTTTTGATAGAAACGCTGCTGTTTTATCTTTTCCAATTTAAGAGCACCAGGCCAATCAGTGAAACAAATATGCCCAGCACATTGACCCACGAGATTTTATCCTTGAACAGGAAAATTGCCACCGGCAGCAGGATCAGCGAGGCGACCACGTTGACCAGTACGGCGGCAATGCCCAGGTTCCAGCCGGAGCGGTAGACCAGCAGGAAGCCGAACTCGATGCCGACGATGGACAGGGCCAGCAGGAAACTGGCCCAGTTGAGCTGTTTCAATTCCGCCAGGATGCCGTTCGAGGCCGGGAAGAAGGGTAGGGTCAGCAGGGTAATTCCCAGGGCGACGGCATACGATACGACCAGGGAGATCGAGAAATTGACGCTGGTAGGCGTGCTTTTGGCGCTGAAATGATAAAGCGCGCTGGAAAGAATCGCCAGCGAAATGGAGAAGTAGAAGAGGAACATGGTTTTTTTCAATTATTTCCACAAATCTTCGAGATGTTTTTTTCCCGCCTGGAGGGCGCTTGCCTCCAGAAACTTTTTCATTTTTGCCCAAGGCGTTTTGTCGATCATTTGCGGCATTGGCAGGGATTCGGCATCTTCAAAATAGGAAAGCGCCCGCACCGCACTGACGGGAAAGGAGCGGATTTTGGCATATTTGAGCGCGGCAACCTGAAAAAGCGTTTCCAATGAAGTCCGCTGCAGGATAAAGTACATATCCACCATATCCTTGCGTGTGCCGCGATTAATGATTGCGGCCAGCTTCATCGCACCGATTTCCTCCACACTGGCAAGCCGAATGTTGTTTAGCGTGTAAGTTGGGCCAACCAATGGATAGGAATTCAGGCGAAAGAAACTTACCCTAACACCGCGCCAAATCGCCACGAAGGTTGTATCTTTGTCGTAGGTGATTTCGAGATTTGGCTCGTCAAAGGTTTGGCGCAGGATGGATCGTTGTTGTTGGTCAACGGCCTGGGAATTTTCTGAGAAGAAATCCAGGTCAACTGAGATGCGATGCCCGAAATGTAACGCCAGACCGGTTCCGCCTGCGAGGTAAAAATCCTGAATGAATCCCAACTGACTTGCCAGTTCGAACGCATCCAGGGTGGCAGGAGTGAGCGATTCCCAGTGCGGGTGATCGAGGGTTAATGTTGCCATAATTCCCCGGCAACCTTGGCAAAGGGGGGCTTTTTCCAGGTGCGGATACGGAGCAGTTTACGCCAGTAGTGGAAGGTGACGGGCTTCAGCCAACGTTCGCCATGTTCGCGCAGGAAGATGCGAATCCGTTTTACAGAATAGATTGAGAATAGCCAGCGCAATTCGTCCCAGGTGCCGAATTCGAGTGTGCGTTGAAGAATCAGATTGGCGTCACGATTCAGGTCAAGTTGAGTGAGATCGTATTCCTGAAAATAGGGCTTTAATCCGGCAGGAATTGGGCTGACAGGTGAAGATTTCATGATTTGATTATACCCGTCCCGGTCACAAATTGCGTTTTATGCACGAGAGCGCAATTTGTGACCACGGGCATGATATACCCGGATGCCCAGGAAAGCCCAAAATATTACAAATCAAGCACATTCAGGATGAATTTTGCCGTTCTCTTACCAGATGTGCCGTCCGTATAAGTCATCTCATCCTCGATGAATTTGCGGCGTTCAGCGGCATCGAGGGCCGGATTCTCCAGGTAGGCGTTCAGCGCTGCGCGCAGTTCGGCTTCATCCTTCGCGACGCGCCCGGCTTTGGCTTCGCGGAAGCGTTGGTGGGTTGGCCAGTTGCCGATGTCTTTCAGCGAGAGCGAGAACTTGCCGGGAACATTCCAGCCGCCGGGTGTGTCGATCACAGCGGCAATGATGGGCGTGTCGTGGACGGCAGTTTCGACCACCATGGTCGAGTAGACGGTGACAAAAACATCCGAATGAGCCATCATCGAGGCTTTTTCATCCATGTCTTCGCCGCCGTAGTAACCGAGCGAGCCGCCCAGTGCCACCGGATGGACAACGTGAACGTGTGGGTATTGCTGTTCGAGGGCGAAAATCCGCTCGCGTTCTTCGGCAAAGATTTGGGGTTTGTCCTGAAAGTGGCTGGGGTGCAGGCGGATGAGCAGTTGGGCTGGCTCGGAGAGCGAATCGGATGCGACCAGCCGCGCCAGGGTCTCGACGTTGGGGTAGTTGGGGGCGAAGTGGACAAAACTGCAGGCGTAGGAAATCAGCTTGCGGTTCGGGTCGAGCCCATGCAGGCGGAAGTAGTCTTCGCGCGGGATTTGCCAGGTCTTGCGGAAATAGCCATCGTAGGATGGGATGCCGCCGATGTGGACGCGCTCAGGGTTCCAGTCGGAACCGTCAACCAGTTCGGCTTTTTGCAGTTCCGACCAGCAGGTGGCGTAGTCCATTGGTGCGCCGGGGATGGTGTAGCTGGACGAGTTATCCCAGCCGACGATGGCGGCCAGGGTCGGGATTCCGCGCTGGTGGGCCTCGCGCAGCAGGTAGCGGTCGAGCCGCCAGCCGGCGGTCGAGGCGATGACCAAATCGGGTTGGTAGCGGTCAAATAGGTCGGTATACAGGCCGGGGGTGAAGCGCATCTGGGCGTTGACCAAAGCTCTGCGGGCGGCGCGGCTGGAGCGTAGAATCAGAATCGCCAGCGCGGAGGGAATCCAAATCCCCAAACGGAATTTCCAGCCGTTTTCGGCCCAGACCTCCCAGATGTTGCTGTCCATGGCTTCGGTGTTGATTCGCCACGATCCGCCGACGCGCCGCAGGTAGGATGAGAGCAGCCATTGCCAGCGCGATTGGACGCTGTTGGCGTATTTGGCGGCCTGTTTGAGTTTCAGGCCTTCGAAGGTCAGGTTGCCCTTCGACTTTTTGCTCAGGGAGGCAAACTTGGCGGCGATTTTATCTTTGGTGTCATCGTCGGTCAGGACAACAACCTCCACGCCCGCTTTGAGCAGGGTGGAAACCACGTCCGATTGAAGGAAGTAGATGATGGCCATGCCGTGGTCGGCGGAGATGAAGACAGTTTGGGTCATGTGTCCTTGTTGTGGTGGGTGGTCTCGATAGGTCCTTCGCACAGAGCACTCAGGGTTACTCGACCACCGCTATACCTGTTGGTCGAGTAGTCCCGAACGGTGTTTGTGAGGGACGTATCGAGACCAACATTTGATGGGAACAATGGTTTGCTGGTTATGGGTGGTCTCGATACGGGCTTCGCCCTACTCGACCACCGCGATACTCGTTGTCACTGGGTGCTACTCTACCACCGGGTTGCTCTTTTTTACGAATTTTTTCTTTGCCAAATCCGGCAGTGAATCGTATTCGCCTTTAATCAGGGCTTCGCGTTTGGCCCGGCTCCAGTTTTGGACTTGTTTTTCACGGGCAAATGCATCTGCGACGCGCTCATATTCTTCAGAGTAAACCAATTTTACGGGCAAACGTTGGGATGTATATTTTGCGCCCAGGCCGGATTGATGTTCCCATAGGCGGCGTTCGATGTCTTTCGTCGAGCCAACATAGTAGGAACCGTCCGCGCATTCGAGGATATACATCCAGGCCATAATGGTCATTCCTAACGTTGGTCGAGTAGCCCTGAGCGTTCTTTGCGAAGGGTGTATCGAGACCAACATTTCATGGGAAACTGCTGTTTTCAAGTTACGGGTGGTCTCGGTACGGCGGCGGAAGAACATCGCCGCCTACTCGACCAACGGGTTAAGAGTAGTACCACTTGAAAATCTGATCGTAGACGGCCAACAATGCCTTTTTGATGGGCGCGAATTGTACCAGGCGCTTGACCAGGCCAGGGCGCTGGACGGCGGGCTGGCCTTTGGCATAGACGCCCTTCACATAATCGGTCGTATTCGAGAGATTCATCACCAGCGGATCGCTTACCATCAGGCGCAGATAACCGGATGCGTTCATGCGCTGGTCGAGCTGCTTGACCTGGCCCATCGGTTTATCCATGTCGAAGGGCAGGAATTGCGCCAGGGTGGATTTGTAGGCAACGAACTGCCAGTGCGAGGCGCCAATATGGGCTGTCACCGCGAGCCGCGGGTTGTGCGGCGTGGCGGTCTCCTGTTCAACGGGAGATTGCTTCGCCCCCAGCGGGGCTTGCAATAACACCTTGTAATCTACCGTCTCCGCATACACCTTCCGATTTTCGGCTTCATCCTGCCCGAGCGAGCGGTTGAATTCCCAGAACGTTTCCCAGGGGATGAACTGGCCATCCTCCAGAACGGCGTTTTGCTGCGCCCAATCGCGGGTGGCGCTGTGATAGTCCGGGTTGGTGCGGAAGGGCCGCGCCGTGACCATGCCGACCTTCGGGAAGGTTTCGAGCAGTTCGACCGAGCGCGCCAGCCAGCCGGGGTAGTACAGGATGTCGCTGTCGGAATAGGCGATGATTTCGCCCGGCGCGCCAGCCAGGATGATATTCCACGCCCCGCCTTTGCCGAGATTTTTCTCGGACAGGAGCAGGTACTGGATGCGTCCGGCTTCTTTTTCGCCGATGAGCCAGTCGCGCACCTCGGGGCAGGAGCCGTTGTCAAAAACCAGCAGGTCGAAGGGCAGGCCGGGCTCGTTGCGCATCGATTCGAGCGAGACTTTGAGCACATCCAGCCCTTCGGCGTAGAATCCACTCAGGAAGGGGATGTAGTTCAAGACCGCCACGGTGATTCGTTCCGGTTTGGCGACGGTTTTGGCAAATTTTGCGGGGTTTTGGCCTTTGCGCATGTTCGATACTCGTTATTCGGGATTGGTTATTTGATACTCGATATTGGATACTCGATAATTCGATATTCGTTGGCGGGCAATTTTACATTAGATTGCCGATTATCGAGTTTTTGAATATCGAATCGCGAATTATCGAATATCGAGTATCTTCCTCAACCGCCACAGTGCATTCGACAGGCGGGTGGAATTGAGCGCCAGCAGTGGCCAGGATTCGATTTTGCGCCACAGGCGGGTGGAGTCGAGTTTTTGGGGCAGGATTTTGCCGTTGACGAGGCGTTTGTCGGTGTCGTAGAGCGTGAAACGGGTCATTGGGCGGCCCCCGGCCAGACGGATATTTTCATCGGTTTCGGGATGCTTGTAGTGTGGCTGGCCGCCCGGTAGATGCGAATAATCGTGATTCTGATGGATGATCATCACATCGGCAGTAGCATCGATGGCTGGGAATTTGCTTTTCAGGGCATGGTAGATCATCCAGTTGTCCCATCCGGCGCGGCCAATGATAAAGGCAGGTAATTGAGTGTAGCAGGAAGCAGGGAAAAGGAAGTAATCGCTTCCAGCTGGACGGTGGAGTGCCCCCTGGTTTTTGACTTGTGCCCGCAGGCGTTCTTGCCAGCCTTCAGAGAAATCGAGCGGTTCGGTGATGTCCGCGTCCCAGCGCTGGCCCATGAGCACGAATTTTTCTTTTTTGGTAAACACATTTTTGGCGGCTTGCACAAAATCGTCGAACAGGATGATGTCGGCGTTGACGATGGCATAGAGCGGCGTCGGGCTGGATTCCCTTGCCAGGCGGAACATGGCGTCCATCAGCGGCGCGCCGCTTGGGCTGCGCAGAATCTCGCGGATGTGGGTTACGCCCAATTCCGCGGCGGCCTCTGCGAGTCCCAGTTCATCGCCGAGCAGAACAACGTTCACATCCGGCAGCTTGGTCCACGAGGCGATGGCGTTGCGCTGGATAGTGGCGATGTGCGGATCGCTGAAGGGTTTGGGGGCGGAGAATACAGTAATCAGGGGCATCAGTTTTCAGTAGCTGGTTTATCGGTTACTCGGTTATCCACTTCGGTCATGGTTTTGTGGCGCACCCCGGCGTTAATTTGGGTTAGTTCGGGATGTTTTTGAACGATTTCGAGCACATCATACCAGTTAAAGTTGGGTTTCCCATCCAGCCTGGCAAAGATTTCGCGGATAAAGACCAGGTCTTCGGGGGTGTCGACTGTCCAGCGCTGTTCGCCATAGTCAGGCGTATGATGCAATTGGGCGATGCGGAATCCGCGCTGTGAAATACCAAGCGCCAGCTGTGGGGTTTCAGGTGTCAAGCGCGCGCCTTCATAGATATACGGCATGACGTGTTCGCGGTGGAAAGTTTCGGTCGATTCTTTCCAGGCGCGTTCAAGGGCGGCAAAGGTGCAGGCTTCCACGTCCAGGCCGATGGGGAAGCTACGGCTGAAGGGCGGCGGCAGGCGATTGCAAGCAAAATCCGTGTTCAGTGACTTGTTGTCAGTAATCAGTTGTACGGTTTGATGGATGACATCCGGGTCGATCAGCGGGCAGTCGGCGGTGATGCGGACAACGAACTTGGCCTGGTGCTGTTTTGCCGCCTGGTAGTAGCGGTCGAGTACATCGTGCAGGCTGCCGCGGGTGCAGGGAACGCCGATCGAAGCGGCGAAAGCGGCTACCGGGTCGTCCGCCGGGTCGGTGGTCGTGGCAACGAGTACGGAATCCAGGTTGCGGGCGCGTTGAGTCCGCTCGATGACGTGCTGAATCATCGGTTTCCCGGCAATGTCCAATAAAACTTTACCCGGCAGTCGCGAGGAACCCATCCGGGCCTGGATGATGGCTACAGTTTTTGGCATATTTTGTAAGTTTCGAGCAGGGTTTGCACGTTCTTCGGCCAGTCCGCTTTTTCTTCGGCCGTGGCGCGGGAGTTCTTTCCGATTTCGGGTAGTTTTTCGCGCTGTTCGATGGCTTTCAGGATTTTTGCAGCCAGTTCGATGTGATCGCTGTCGTGGAACAGCCAGCCATTATACCCTTCCCGTACCCATTCTTTGTTGGCGGGGATATCCGACACCAGGCATGGCAGGCCGCAGGCCAGGGCTTCCATCAGTGAAACGGATGAGCCATCGACATGCGAAGGGCTGATGTACAGATCGGCCATCTGGTAATAACGCGGCAGTTCGGCGTTGTTGATGTGCCCCGGGAAGGTGGTATAGCCCTCGGCTCCGCCGTTGATCAGGATGCGGCGAATTGCTGCTCCCTGTGACCCGCCGCCAAGCAAAAGCAGGGATACATCCTGGCGTTGGCGGGTAACCGATACGAAAGCCCTGGCGAGCACATCCACACCGTAGTTCGGTTCCCAGGAGCGATTGCAGAAAAGAGTGAACGAGTCGCCGCTGAAAGCGTGAGCCGGATCGGGCTGGAATCGTTCCAGATCGACGCCCCAGGGGAAGACAACCGTTTTGGCAGGGTTCATACCGTATTTAACGGCCATATCGCGGGTGACATTCGCGTCCGATGTAAAAAAGCTGGAACGCTTCAGGGTGTAGCGGGTGGCAAATTCCCACCAGCGGTTGCGGTAGACATCTTTCATCAGATCGAAGCCCCACGACATGGTCAGGAGTGGACGAACGCCGGCCAGGGCTGCGATGAAAGCGCAGGTTTGGATTGGGCCGGCATGCACCAGGTCTGGTTTAATCTTGTTTACTATCCGCCGGAAGTCGAGTACCAGTTGGGGTAAATCGCGCCAGGAAAACAGTTTTTGCCCGCCTGCCCAGGGAACGATTTCCACGTTGGCCGGCACAGGTCGCGACTCGGTTTGTCGTGGGCCTTTTTGCAAACGCACATAAAAGATTTTGTGGTCGCTTTCCGAAAGCGCGGAAAGAAAGCGCTGGTCGTGAGGGGTATAGTCTAGTGAGAAATAGATGACTTTCATTGAAATGGTTCCACTATCTCTGGAATTGATTTTATCTCGCCGAGTATACAATAATAATCCACGCTTGCGGGAACCTGCGATTCCAGATTCTTTTGTCTGACAGATGATATACTCGCACAGATTAAAAAATGAACACTTTTGAGCCTACTTCACTGGATCGGCGCGACTTGTTTCTTGCCCGCGCCTATTATTTTGCCTACCTGGGTGGTTGGGGATTCATCCTTCCTTTTATCAACCTGTTTTACGTTGGCCTTGGGCTAAACGGAAAGCAGATTGGCACGTTATCTGCAACCAGTTCCCTGATTGGCTTGCTTGTTGCCCCGGTTTTGGTCAGCGAGGTCAAGAAAAGCGCGCGCCCTGAGCGTTATCTGCAATGGGCGCTGGCGCTTGGCGCGTTGGCCTACCTTTTTATCGGCCAGCAAACCTCTTTTTGGCCGATCCTGTTGATAATCTTTTTTCAGGCAATGATTATGTCCGGCCTGGTGCCGATTTCTGATTCGATGGCGGTCAGTGTGGCAGGTTCTGCCGGAACAGGCTACGGCAGTGTGCGTGTCTGGTCGTCGGTTGGATGGATCATCAGCGTACTGGCGGCTGGATGGCTGATCGAACGCCTGGGCTTTGCCGCCGGTTTTGGCGGGGTCGCATTTGGATTTGTGGCGGCCAGCGCGCTGATATTTTCTATCCGCCCGCAGCATTTTGCCAGCGCCCGGCCGGCTGCCGATGCACCCAAACCGGGACTGCCCGCCACCCTGGGCCGGGTTGCGCGCGACCCAATCCTTTTTGGATTTGCAATTGCGCTGGTTTTTATCGGCTTCTTGAACAATGGGGTTTTGCAGTTCGAGACGGTCTATCTTGCCGAGTTGGGCGCCAGCAAAAGCCTGATCAGTGTGGCCGGGATTTTGAGCGCGGTGGTCGAACTGCCCTTCATGCTCTGGGCCGATAAAATCGTCCGCAAGGTCAGTGCCCCGCGCCTGATGCTCCTGGCTTTCATTATTATCATCTTCCAGCGCCTGCTTGTGCTGCTCTTCCCCTCGATTGCCACAATCATGATCGCCCGTTTTGTCGGCGGGACCAGTTTCAGCTTTTACACGGTAGCATTTATCGGCCTGATTTCGAGCCGCACTCAGCCCAACGAAACCGGTACCGTTCTGGCGCTGTATACCATCACCATCTCCGGCTTGGTCAGTATGCTTGCTGCCCCGGTTTCGGGTGCAATTTTCGATGCCGTTGGCGCGCGCTGGCTCTACGCCCTTTCGCTGACCGGCTATTCGATTGGCCTGCTCAGCCTGGGGCTGGCTTTGCGCAAATCACAAAAGGAATCTCATGCAAACCACGAATAAAACCACCATCTGGGTCTGGACGATTGCCAGTTTCTTCGCCTTTTTCGTATTCGGCTTTTCCGATAACCTGAAAGGGGCTACCATTCCGGCCTTCCTGCGCGACCTGAATTTCTCCTATTCAGTTGGCGGCAGCATCCTGCTCGGAATTTACATCGGCTTCCTGATTGCCACCCTGCTGACCGGCATCCTGGCCGACCTGGCCGGCAAGAAAACCGTTTTAATCATTGCGGCGGTCTGCCTGGCCCTTGGCATTTTTGGTTTTAGCAGTTTCAGTACCTTTTGGCCGCTGGCGCTCTCTATGCTCGTTCTCGGGCTGGGACTGGGCGCAATTGAACTGGGCGCGAACAACATGATTGTGGATTTGCATTCCGCGCAAAAGGCCAAATACCTGAACCTGATGTCGGTTCTGCACGGGTTGGGTTCGATGACCGCGCCCCTTTACGCCGGATCCCTGCTTGCGAACGAATTCTCCTGGCGCCAGGTGTACCAGGGCGCGCTGGCGCTGGTCGCCGTGATGTTGGTTTATACCCTGCTGGCGAAATATCCGCGTGAGACTATCCAAAAAAGCGAATCGATTTCTTTTTCGAAACTGATGAAGACTGCGTTCAGCGGTTATACCATTTGGTACTATTTCCTGATTGCCATCTATGTTTCCACCGAACTGGGCATCGGTTCCTGGATCGTTGAATTCCTGCAAACTCAAAAAGGCCTGGATGTGTCCCTCAGCACCCAGATGCTCTCCCTTTATTTTGGCCTGATGATGGTCGGACGCTTTATCGGTAGTTTCTTTGTCGACCGGATCGGTTATCTCAGAATTATGTTGATGGTTTCACTGGCGGCATTTGTCAGCATCGCCGTTGGCGTTTTTGGGCCACCCGAACTCTTTTTCTTGTTACCGGTCAGCGGCCTCTTCCTATCGATTATTTTCCCAACCATTACGGCTGCTGTTTCAGACCAACATGCGGCAAATCAGGGCGCGATTTTGGGCCTGCTCTTTACCTTCGCCGGCCTGGGCGGGATGCTCGGCCCCTGGCTGGTAGGCGTTGCCAGCGACTTGCTTGGTCTGCAAATCGGCTTTAGCGCCACCTTACTTTTTTGCGCGTTGATGATTGGTATGTTGCTCATTTTGCTGGCTGGCCAAAAACGCGCGGCTGTGTAGAATAAATTCCAAAGGATTCACCTATGAAAATTTTGATTGCCGGTCTTGGCTCCATTGGACGACGACATTTTCGCAACCTGATTTCCTTGGGTGAGCGTGATCTTGTCCTGTATCGCACTCGCAAAGCGACCCTGCCCGATGACGAGTTGGCGGGCTATCCTGTCGAAACCGATCTGGCCGCAGCGCTTGAAAAACACCAACCGCAAGCAGTCATCGTTGCCAACCCGACTGCCTTGCATATGGATGTCGCCATCCCGTCGGCGCAGGCCGGGTGCGCCATCCTGCTTGAAAAGCCCATCGCCGAAGATTTGTCGCGGGTCGATGAGCTGCGCCGGGCTGCCGAGCGGAACGGCAATCGCATCCTGGTCGGTTTCCAGTTTCGCTACCACCCCACCCTGAACAAAGCCCGCGAGCTGATCCAGTCGGGCGCGCTCGGCAAAATCCTGACCGTCCATGCCCATTGGGGCGAATACCTGCCAAACTGGCATCCTTGGGAAGATTATCGCGCCAGTTATGCCGCCCGTGACGACCTGGGTGGCGGCGTGGCGCGCACGCTCACCCATCCGCTGGATTATTTGCGCTTTCTGCTGGGCGAAGTGGCTTCGCTGCAATCCTTGAGCGGGCATATTTCTGCGTTGGAACTGAGCGGGGTGGAAGATGTGGCCGAAATTGGACTAAAGTTCGAGAGCGACGCGATTGGCGGGGTGCATGTCAACTACTTCCAGCGCCCGCCGGTGCATCGCCTGGAAATTGTCGGCGCGGCGGGGACTCTCCGCTGGGATAACGCTGACGGGACCCTGATCCACCTCCAGATGCCGGACGCTTTTGGCGCGATCCACCCCCAGCCTGCTCCCGCTATCGAAACGGAATACCAACTCCCGGCTGGTTTCGAGCGCAACGACCTGTTCGTCGCCCAAACCGCCCATTTCCTGAAAGTCGCTGCCGGTGAGTCCGCTCCCATCTGCACCCTCGAAGATGGAGTCCGGGCCCTGGAAATGGCCCTCGCGGCGCGAAGTTGAAATCATCAGTTCATACGCAAAAAAGTCTTTTGTTCATTGTCCGCATAAAACTTGATATATCTTCTCGTAATTATAGTTAAACTCATTGGGATAACCCGGATTTTTAGCGAGGGTTTCGCAAATTTTATAAGTTAATTTTTCGCGTTCTTTTATTTCAGATTCGAATATTCTTTGCGCATCATCATATCTGCCCGAATTAATAAGCCCCTCAATAAACGGAAAATATTCAGACTTATCCTTGGCATTCAGCCCTTGGGCAACGGTTTCATCATAAAGACGGCTGACTTCTTCCCATTTACCTTGTTGGCGAGCTAGAGATGCTTTCTGGTAGTAATAACACCATGAGTGTTCTGGCTCAACTCCGAAAATATTGATAGGCGGAATGTGTGTTTCGCCTTCTGTTGTAATCCGTTTGATGAGTGAACGGCTGCCCACTCGTTCAACTAGCAATGATTCATCTTCAGAGTAAATCGGCAAAATACCATCAATCACATGTACACAGGAGTTTTTGGATGGCAAACTGATTAATAAGAGTTTAGAAAAATCCCGGTGCAGCCAAGCGTCTCGCATATATTTGTCGGCAACATCTTGACGTAAAACATTAAAAGCGGTATCGGAGTTGAGCACCTCTGCTTGAATTTGCGGATATTCAAATGGGTCTTGCCGATAAATTAAGTTTACCGGCCCCCAGGTTTCATAATCTTGCTGTAAGGCGAAATCAACCGAAAAATAAGTCATCAGCAGCGTATTATTTCTTATATCGGGGGCGCGCCAGGAAAGCTGCCACCAGGTTTCGCGTTGATAATCCCAGTATTTTCCCCAACTTATACCGTTTAGAGATTGCGTTGCAGCCGAGATACCAACCAGCCCCATCAATATAAAATTACGGTATCTCTCTTTAAGCATTAAAACAAAACCGGTGATTAGGAGGATAACCCCTCCTGTAGGGTGCAGGCCATAACTTTTATATGCATCGGTGGGATTAAATTCTCTGGCAGATAGAACAACGGGGATTATTGTGCATAGGATAGCAAAAATACCGAGCAACATAAAATTTTTGATTAATGCTGGTGTATTGGTTTCATCAAAACCTGTTTCGCCATTTTTCTTGAATATAGATTGATACAGCCAGATTAATCCAATTACAAGGCCAGATATCAGGAACGCAAAAATAAGCTCAGCGTATTCAGATGTAGCAAAATAGCGAAAGGGCTGGACAAACCAGGCGAAAAATGCAGTGTCTAGAAAATCTTTTATTGATTCGAATACCAAACGTAAGGACATATTTACCAAATCACTTCGGTAGTTGAACGCTAATTTGTCAGCATTGGTTGCACTTCGGCTGCTATCAAAAATAAACAATCGCCAGTATAGAAACCCAGCCACAACAGGAGGATAGGGCCACCAATTTTTAAATGTTTCTTTCAGCAGAGCGTTCGGAGCTTTGATACCCCCTTGAACTAAAGTAAAAACTAATAATGCTGCGCGTACACCTTCCAAACCAACCATATATTCATAGATAAATAGGTAGTTTGCAGTTAAGACAACAGAAGTAATAATACAGATAATTTTCCAAAATTTTGTTTTTATTTTCAAACTTTGTAGCATGAATGCTATCGAAAGCAAGGCTGTTCCAAACCCAAAAAGATGATTTTGTTTGGTAAGTGCATCTGGTTGTGACAAAAATCCAGGATATACCACAAAGAGTATAGCCATGAGTGTAGTAATGAATTTTTGTGTAGGCCATATCAAACGCAGAATCCAGAAAAAAGCCATTGCGCCAATAAAGCGCCATAAGAGAGCATAGAGGTGCCAAAGGATGAGTTGGTCACCCATTAAGCTATAAAGATAGGAATAAATAACCCCCATAAATGGACGGTCTGTACTGAACAATGTGACAAGACTATCTGCACCCCTGGCTGTTCCTGACCAGAGAACATACCAATCATCGTAGTAATAACCTAATTTGGGGATATGAATGGCGTAAGTGAGAAGGGTTGTTAAGAAAACTAGAACGACTGCTATTAGAGACTCATTCTTAAGTTGTTTTAAGAGAAACGTTTTTATCATCGCGCTACTTCCTGATCAATTGTCAAGTATTGAAAAGTTGCTGTCCGCGCAAATATATCATAGAGTTGTTTGTACTAATTTGAGTAAATTATATTTCGGTGTAGCGCATCTCAATGTAATTTGGATTGTTTACTTCAACTCAAAAACTTTATACGCCGCCAGTAGCGAGAGCGCATTGCTGAATCGCCCCGCTTCAATCTCGGCTTTGAGTTCCTCCAGGCTGAGTTCGGCAACCAGGATGTCTTCGCTGGCATCCAGCGAGGTTTGGGTTGTTTTAGTGACATTTTTTGCCAGCCACAGGTGGCACTGATTGTTCAGGAAGGCCGCATTGGCGTCAACGCTGCCGAGTGAAATCCATTCGCTTGTCGTGTAGCCAGTCTCTTCGGCCAGTTCCCGTTGGGCGGCGACCAGGGATTCTTCTCCAGCTTCAACCAGCCCGGCGGGAAACTCTGTCGTGGTGCGGCCTGTTCCAAAGCGGAATTGGCGCACCACGATAATTTTTTCATTCGGGGTGATTGCGGCAATATTGACCCAGTCGCCGCCTTCGAGTACCAGGGCTTTCAGGGTTGTTCCATTGCGCGGGTTGCGCATCCAGTTATAACGGGTTCGGAAAAGCGGAATCTCTGGGCCTTGCTCGCTGTGCGTACATTCCCAGGGTAGTTGCGGGGTTGTTGGGGGCATGGTTGAAATCTCCGGGTTGGGCTGGCTTATAATGGGGTAAATTCTGTTCAGGACAAGAAGCATGTTAAATGGATTGAAACGATTATATCAACTGCTGATTTTTGCGGCCCTGGTGGTGAGTCTTTCTGCTTGCGGTGGCGGCGACCCGCTCAAGGTTGGGTTGCTTTTTCCCGAATTGGAAAGCGAACGTTACAAGGCTGAGGAAGCCATGCTGGCGGTTTTATTGGAAGAGAAGGGCTATGAAGTTTTTCGCCAACACGCCAATGGCGATGCGCGTTTGCAAGCCGACCAGGTTGATAATCTGGTCAAGGAGGGTGTTAAAGCGATCATCATTGTCCCGGTGGATGGCGATGCGCTCGTCCCGGCGGTTGAAGGCGCGATTGCCGCCAATGTTAAAGTGATTGCCTACGACCGCCTGGTCAAAAGTTCAAAACTGAGCGCTTATCTTTCTTTTGATAATCGCGAAGCGGGCAAGCTGCAGGCTGAAGCTTTGTTGGCTGCCCTCGATATCGATAATCGTCCGGCTGCCCGCCGCCAGGTCCGTTTGGTGCGCATTACGGGCGCGATAAGCGACCATAATGTGAATTTGTATCGTTTGGGCCAGGATGAGGCCTTTGCGCCGTATGCAGCTTCGCGTCAGGTGCGTTTGCTGGCGGATGAATACCTCGACGGTCGCGAACAGGTTTCGGCCCAGCGTCTCATCGAAGAGATTCTCAAAGAAGAAGAGAATGAAGTTGACGGGGTGTTGGTTTCGAGTGAAACCATCGCTCTGGGGGTGTTGGATGCTTTACAGGATGCCGAATTGGACGGGGTTGTCCTGGTTGCCGGACAGGAATCGACGGTGGCGGTCAGCAACCGCGTGGCCAGCGGCGCGCTTGTTGCTTCTGTTTTCCGCGATGCCCGCGACCTGCCTCCGTTGACGGTGCGTGTGATGGATCGGCTGCTCAAGGAGCAATCGTTGATTGATTTGCAACGCTGCACAATGGCCGAATTGACCGGCAACCCCGCCTTTGAAGGCACAATTTTTTGCGTCCTTCTGCCAGTGCAGACTCTCGATGCGCAAAGCCTGTTCGACCTGGTGGTGCGCAGCGGATACCAAGATTATGATGATGTTTACCGCGAGATTCCTGATAGCCTGCGGCCAGCCCGCCCCTAGCCTTTATTGCTCAACGTTTGTATTGCCCTGCCGGTTTTGATAGAATGAGTTCGTATAATTTACTGAGTACTGCGTAAACATCTAAACTATGATGGCCGGTTTCGCCTTGTTTTTGCCAGATTCGGTCTAGAAACTTACACAAAGAGCAGTAGTGTTTTTGGGATGGATGCTCCGGCTATATCGTTTGAAATGAGGTGCTATGCAGCAATATGCCGATTTGGAACTCAGCCTGCATAAATTTGATGCGGGCAGGTATTCTGTGCAATTCCGCTTTAGCCAGCCGCAAAGCGAGGTGGATACTGGCCTGGGCCAGGACAAACCGGCCTGGGTTGAGTTGAATCCGGCAGACGAGGCCTTCGAGGCAGCCATCTTTGATGCGGATGCCTATGGCCGGGCCTTGAGCGTCGCCCTTTTCGGCGACCCGGCCTTGAAAATGGCTTTTGCACAGGCGCGCGCCAGCGCCCAGGCCCAAAACCTGCCGTTGCGCTTCCGTCTGTGGATCAGCGCCAGTGCGCCTGAACTGCACAAACTGCGCTGGGAACTGCTGCGCGACCCACAGGATGATTCCCCGCTGGCGACCAATGAGAACGTGTATTTCTCACGCTATTTTTCCAGCCTGGATTGGCGTCCGGTACCGTTGCACCAAAAAGGCGGGCTGCGCGCGCTGGTGGCGATCGCCAATCCATCTGACCTGGCGAACTACAAACTGGCCCTCATCGATAGCGCCGGGGAACTTGAGCGCGCCCGGGCCGGGCTGGCCGACATCCATCTGACGGAACTGCCCTCATCGGGCAAGCCCGCATCCATCGAGCAAATCATTGAAGCGCTGCGCCAGGAAACCAGTGACATTCTTTATCTGGTCTGTCATGGTGCAATGGTGAACGGCAGGGCGCTACTCTACCTCGAAGGCGCCGATGGCAAACGCGAAGCGGTCGCAGGCGAAGACCTGGCTTTGCGAATCAAAGAATTGCAGAAACCGCCGCGCCTGGCAGTGCTGATTTCCTGCCAGAGCGCCGGTGACGGAACCGCAGAAACGCTTTCCGCGATTGCCCCGCAACTGGTGGCGGCCGGCATCCCGGCGGTGGTTGCCATGCAGTCCAATTTGCGCATGGATACGGCTGCGCGTTTCCTGCCGGTTTTCTTCCGCGAATTGCAGAAGGATGGCCAGATTGACCGCGCCCTGGCTGTGGCGCGCGGCGCGGTGCGTAGCCAGCCCGATTTCTGGTCGCCGGTGCTGTTCATGCGGCTCAAGAGCGGGCGACTGTGGTATACGCCAGGCTTCAGCAGCCGGGAGGGGGGCAGCGATTATCAGACCGAGGTGCGTTACATCAATCGCGGACGCTGCACACCCATTATTGGGCCGGGCCTGCTCGAAAGCATTCTGGGTCCCAGCGGCGATATTGCCCGGTTGTGGGCGGAAACGTTTCGCTACCCGATGGCGCCTTTTGACCGGGATGCCCTGCCCAAGGTGGCTCAGTACCTTTCCACCGACAAAGGGGAGGCTGTTCCTTTCGACGAGTATGAAGAAACCGTCCAGCGCCTTTTACGGAAAAATTTCCAGCCCGATTTGCCCGCGGAGATGGCTACCCGGAAATGGGTCGAGCCGGATGCGTTGGCGGGGCTGATTGGCCGCAAGCGCCGTGAGTCCAATCATCTGGATGCTTATCGCGTGCTGGCCCGCCTGCCTTTCCCGATTTACATTACCGCCAATCCCGACCGTTTGCTCGAAGATGCCCTCGAAGAGGCTGGTCGCAAACCGGAAGTGATGCTCAGCCCGTGGAACGCCACCCTAGCCAGCCGCAAGACGGTTTTCGATTTGCAGCCGGATTACGAGCCAAGCGCCGAGCGTCCGCTGGTTTTCTATCTCTTTGGCCGTTGGAACGACCGCAGCTCACTGGTGCTGACCGAGGACGAGTACATCAAGTACCTGATTGGGTTTACCAGTAACAAGGCTTTCGTGCCCGAACAGGTCCGCCTGGCGCTCAGCGATACCCTTTTGCTTTTCCTCGGCTTTCAAACCGAAGAATGGGCTTTCCGGGTGATCTTTCACAGCATCCTGGCCCAGGCTGGCAGCGAACTGCTTGGCCAATATGCCCACATCGCCGTCCAGGTTGAGCCGCAGGATGAGCGCACCCTGGAGCCTTTGCGGGCGCGCCGCTATCTTGAAAAGTATTTCATCAAAGGGGCCAATATCAATCTTTTCTGGGGCCGCGCCGAAGATTACCTGACCGGATTGATGCAGAAATGGAGCGAGAGCTGAGATGGATACGATCATTCCCAACAATCCATATGTCGGGCCGCGTTCGATCCGCAGCGGCGAGGCCTTTTTTGGCCGCGACCGCGAGATTCGTTCCCTTTCGGCGCTGCTGGTGGCTGAACGGATCGTTTTGCTGCACTCGCCTTCCGGGGCGGGCAAATCCTCCCTGATTCAGGCCGGAATTATCCCGGGTATGAAGGAGCGCTTCAACGTTTTGCCGGTTGTGCGCGTCAACCTTGAACCGCCGGATGAAGTGTATGAAGTTGAGGGGCTGAATCGCTATGTTTTAAGCACCCTGATCTCGCTCGAAGAGCGCCGCCCGCGCAAAGAGCGCATCCCGTTTGTGGAATTGGCTCGCTTGAGCCTGGATGCCTACCTGGAGCAAAATCCATCCCCGCCCGGTTCTCCTGAGAATAGCTTGCTGATTTTCGATCAGTTCGAGGAAGTGCTGACCCTGTCTTCCACCGATGCGGCCCTTAAGCAGGATTTTTTCGAGCAGTTGGGCCTGGCCCTGCAAAACCGGCGGCGCTGGGCGCTTTTTGCCATTCGTGAAGATTATATGGGCGGACTGGCCCCTTATGTGCGCGCCATTCCCAACCGTTTGAATGTGACTTTCAGGCTGGGGCTGCTCGGGCCGGATGCGGCCAAGGTTGCCATCCAGCAGCCGGCCAGGGATAAGGCTGTCGATTTTACGGACGGGGCTGCCCAGAAGCTGGTCGACGATTTGCGCCGGATCCAGGTGCAGCAAGCCGACGGTTCTTTTACCACCGAAGAGGGGCCGCATGTCGAACCGGTCCAGTTGCAGGTGGTTTGTTACAACCTGTGGCAGGCCAACGCCGCCGAGGATAAGATCATCGATGAAGGTGATTTGCAGCGGGTTGGCAACGTCGACCAGGCCCTGGCAAACTATTATGCCAATGCGGTTAAGAATGTGGCCGAGAACAAGGGCGAAGATGAGCGCGTTTTGCGCCAGTGGTTTGACCGCTACCTGATTACCGCCGATGGCATTCGCAGCCAGGTGCTCAAAGGTTCGCGCAATACCGAAGGTCTGCCCAATATCGTTCTGCGCCTGTTGGAGAATACCCACCTGATTCGCGGGGAGTCGCGCGCTGGCAAAACCTGGTACGAATTGTCCCATGACCGCTTGGTGGCCCCGATCAAGCAGAACAACCAGGCCTGGTTTGAGAAGAACCTGAGCCTGCTCCAGCGCCAGGCCGTTTTGTGGAATCGACAGGGGCGCAGCGAAGGCCTGCTCCTGCGCGGCGAGGCCCTGGATGAAGCCGAACGCGAAGTTGGCAGCCTGGTTTTGCCCCCGGAAGAACAGGAATTCCTGGAATCCTGTCGCAAACTGCGCCAGCGTGAGCAGCAGGATAAACTGCAAAAACGT
This sequence comes from Chloroflexota bacterium, assembly GCA_023459215.1. Taxonomy (GTDB): domain Bacteria; phylum Chloroflexota; class Anaerolineae; order Anaerolineales; family Villigracilaceae; genus UBA8950. The sequence continues at coordinate 4,287 of JAEWVF010000050.1, read as the reverse complement.
ATTATGCTGGCCGGTCTGATTGCGGCAATTTTTTTCCTGGTTTTGTCGATTATGGGTTTTATTTACGCCAACGACCAGGCCAGCCGGGCCTTGCAATCTCAGGATACTGCCGTTGCGGCAGCCCAGGATGCCCTCAATCAACAGGCCACCGCAGAGTTTAATGCCAATCGGGCGGCAACGGCTGAGGCCAGGGCGATCCAGAATGCCGAGAAGGCCAGCACGGCTGAGGCCCAGGCCATTGAAAATGCTTATGCTGCCGGTACAGCCCAGGCTGAAGCGATTGTCAGCGCCAACCTGGCAGCAACGGCCCAGGCCAATGCCGAGAGCGCCCTCAAGCGGGTCGAATCGGTGGTGATTTATCGCGCCCAGGCCCTGGTTGCTTTTTCCATTGAAAAAACCAGGTCTGACCTGCCTGGCGCTTTGCTTTTGTCTGTCGAGGCTTTCCGGCTTTTGGACAATTACCAGACGCGCAGCCGGCTGATGGATTTGGTGGAGATCAGCTCGGAACAACTTTCAGCCGATTTCAGCGAAAAGGCCGGCACCTATGCCCTCAAGTTCAGCCCGGATGGCAGGTTCCTGGCGACAGCTCACCAGGACGGCAGCATCGGCATCTGGGACGTTGCGGGCCGGCGCCTGTTGAGACGGTTGAGCGCCGGCGACAAGGGCGTTTACGATGTGGCCTTTAGTCCGGATGGCCGTTTTCTGGCCTCGGCTGATTTTAGCAACCAGGTTATTCTCTGGGATATGCAAACGTTTGAACCGGCCGGCGCGCCGCTCCTGGCGCATGAAGATTGGGTTTACAGCGTTGCTTTTAGCCCGGATGGCAGTCTGTTGGCTTCGGGTGGGGCCGATGGCAGGATCATCCTTTGGGATGTCAAAACCGGTGCGATTGCTTTCGAACTTCCCCGCCAGGGCGATAAGATATTCAGTCTGGCGTTCAACCCGGGCGGCAAGCTGCTTGCTTCCGGTGGACGCGGCGGCGAGATTAAGCTGTGGGATGTATCCAGCCAGCTTCAGGTTGGTCAAACGTTGAGCGAGGGCCGTTCGAACGTCAACTTCATGGCGTTCAGCCCGGATGGAAAAACGCTGGCAACCGGCCATGAGAACGCCAACATCGCTTTATGGGATGTCGAATTGATGCGCAAGTTGGGGAAATCGTTGAAAGCCCAGACCCAGCGGGTTTCGAGCGTGGCTTTTAACTTCGATGGCCGCATCCTGGCTTCTTCCAGCTACGATAATACGATTGTGGTTTGGGATATGGCCTCCGGGCTGCCCCTGGTGACATTTAATTCCAGCGCGCTGAATTACAGCGTGGCTTTTAGCCCGGATGGGAACATCCTGGCCTCGGGCGGTATGCTGGATGGCTCTTCCAGGATTTTCTTGTGGGACATGAATCCCCAGAACTGGATTGCGATTGCCTGCGAACAGGCCGGGCGCAATCTGACTCTGGCCGAGTGGGAACAATACTTCCCCGGTGAGCCTTACCGCCAGACCTGCCCACAGTGGCCGGATGGGCCTTAACCCCCGCGCTCATCTTCGTTTTTGAGTTTTTCCAAAGCTGTCGCCAGCATGGCCCGCGCCCAGGTTTCCTGGTCTTGGGTTTCATACTGGCGGTACGTGCATTCAATGACCATGACCAGGTACAGGTACAGGTTGTAGAGCGTTTTGCGCGTGGAGGCTCCCGGCGTGGCGAGCAGGTCTTCGCCGTAACCGGCCCGGAAGTGGGGATTATCGCCAAAGGCGCCGAATCCAACCTCCATCAGGGGGTCGCCCCAAAGCGCGCGTTCAAAGTCGATGATGCCGGTAATGGCGCGGGTGGCGGAATCGACAAAGATGTTGCCATCCCACAAGTCCCAGTGAACCAGGCTTGGGGTGGTGACGCTTCGCAGGCAATCGTATTTCGAGCGGGCGAGGGCCAAAAGGTCGTCATAGGCCAGGGGCAGGACAATCCCCGCATCCTGCCCATCCTGTAAAACGCCCTGGAGCATGTGATCGAAGCACTCGGGCCAATTTGGGAAGCGCTCGGTGGCGGCGAAATAGCCAAACCCCTGGCCGCGAATCTGGTTCATCTGGCGCAGGAAGCGGCCCGATTCGCGCTCGATGGCTTGCTGGTCGCTTTCGGGCAGATTTTTGCGCAGGTTCCAGAACGAAATGCCGGGGATGAAATCCATGAGGAAGTAGTCGGCAGGCAGGATGGCCCGGCTGGTATCATGGATGTAAACCTGGGGCACGGGCATTTCGGTCTGCTGTTGGACCAGGCGCAGCGCGCCGACCTCGGCCTGCATGATGTTCTTTTCGTAGCGCAGCACGCGGATTTGGCCGAGTGGGGCGACCTTCAGCACGCGGGTGGAACCATCCGCCAGGTCGAGGCGGTAGGCGGCGTTGAAATAGCCGTCGGCGAGTTCGGCGAAGCGGTTCAGGGGCTGGCCGAGATGGGTTTGGGCGATGGCCTGGGCCTGTTCAAGGCTGACGGGGGTTTTGGAGAGGCTTTTCATGGGCTGAGTTTACCGCAGGTGGAATGGGTTGGGGATGGTGAATGGTGAAGGGCGTGGCATAAATCCGGGGAATTTTGATATAGAATTATTTTATGTTCGCCAAATTTGATCCACAGAAACATCACAGGCGGGTGTGGGTGGTGATGGCTTATCAGCCGAAAATTTTACCCTTTTTGTTGCATGGAGAAGGAATGATGAAAAATTTTGCTTTACAATTCGGTTTTATTTTCCTGGCGCTGTTTCTATTGGCTGGCTGTGGCATGTCAAACCTGACTGTGGGGGCAGCTACTCCTGTTTTGACAGAAGTTATTCCCACCGAGACTGCAACTACAACTGCGACTGTTGAAGCGGTAATTACTGCCATGCCTACCGCTCCTGTTATTCCTCCCGCCATTCCTACGCAAAATTTTCCGCCAATAGTGCTTCCCTTCGTTGCCACGGGTGAAGCCGCGAATATTGGTGCCTATGACCTATCTATTCCATACTACGTTGAGGTATTTGGTAGTAATCCCACCGCCTTTATTGAAGCAGTTGTTGAAGTTGATTCCGTTGACCCTCGTCTCGCCTTTTTGACGAACAACACTGTTGAAGAAGTTTTTTATACGAGCAACGCTCCTGTTCATAACATCAACGGCGAAGATTATATGGCTGTGTATCGTAAGCGTTATGTTATATCTGAAAATCTGAATGACTCTGCCAATGATAGTGCTGTGATGTATGTTCGCAAGTCAGACATCAAACCTGCTCTTGCTGTCACTCATCCTGCTGAAGTTTTTCTTCGCAATCGTATCCTTCAGGATTCATCTTCATTTGTTCCTGTCAAGATGAAGAGCAAAAATGATGTGTATCGCGTTAGCATTATGTACTATATTCTTCCTGAAGTTACTTTGAAGAAAGTTTGTAAAGATGATGGTAATTACGGTGTTGTTGATATGCTTGTTTACGTCCCTGGTAAGGGTCTTCGCAAACATGGTTTAGCTATTTATCACCAAGCAAATGATGGAACGCAGGAAAATTTGTATATTTACGGTATTGATTTGGTTGATAATGGCGCTGAAGCCCGTATTCTTGCGACCCAGTTTAGCTTTTCTAATAAATCGGACTTTTTGCAAGGTTTCAACTATCAAGATTGGGTAAACAACACTACTGAATTAGGCAACTTCAGCTATTTCACCAGTAGTTGGAACACAGAAGAAAGTATCGCCGCTTTCAACCATATGGATTGTTTTGCCAAAGGATATGAACAGTTCTTGAAAACGCAAGGCGATCAATATACTGTTTTTCTTGCTGCAGAACAATTTGGTTCATCAGCATTCCATGATTCTCCGAATTTTCCGATAACTCCTGATGAATTGAAAGCCATTTGGCAAGCGGCGGGCCGAGGCGAAAACGGTGAATACATTCCAGATGGTTGGAATGATTAGCATTGAAGTTTATTCGCGCCCAATAAATTTTGGATTGAATCAAAAGCGGGCTGGCGAATTCGCCAGCCCGCTTTGTTATACCCGCGGACATTATATTTACACCAATCTGGCTCCATCAGATGCCTTGCAGATGTAAATCTCCGGTTTCAGACCGGTTTTTGCTTCGTATTGGCGGGCCAGTTCGTCGGCGAAGGCCTGGGCGGCGGCTTTCTCGACCAAATTAACGGTGCAGCCGCCGAAGCCGGCCCCGGTCAGGCGCGCGCCAAAGCAGCCCGGTAGCCCCTGGGCAATCTCAACCATCGTGTTCAACTCGGGGATTGACACTTCGTACAGGTCGCGCAAACTGGCGTGGCACTCGTTCATGATCT
>JAEWVF010000049.1 GCA_023459215.1 Chloroflexota bacterium | reverse complement strand
CGTATCCGGTTGGTTCGAGATAATCCAAGTAGCGCAACAGATCGGCGTTCATATCCGAGAGCGGAGCTTCCGCGTCAGCCAGGAGGCTGTGGCGCAGGTCTTTACCCTCCAATTCTTGCGCGGCAATTTCTTTCAACCTTGTTTTGAGCGCCGGCAAGTTTTCGTTGCGCACAGTGAACCCAGCTGCGGCAGCATGCCCGCCGTGCCGGACAAGCAGGTGGGTACACTGATCGAGGGCCTGGGTAATATGAAACTCAGGGATGGAGCGGCATGAGCAGCGTGTTTCCCCTTTTTCAGGATCGCTGTGCCCGACAATGGCCGGGCGGTAATAGGATTCGGTCAGGCGGGCTGCGGCCAGGCCTACTACCCCGGCATTGAAATCTTCCTGTACGGCAAACAGGATTAACGGATCGGGGTCTTCGGTCAGGGCCAGGGTCTCGGCCTCGGCCTGAATTTTTCGTGTCATTTGCTGGCGTTGCCCGTTTTGCACGTTAAGCTGTTGGGCCAATTGCCCTGCTTCGAACAAATCGGTTGTCGTCAGCAGTCGGTAAGAGTCGATCGCGGTATCCAGCCGCCCGGAGGCGTTAAGGCGCGGGCCCAAGGCAAACCCGATATTAATGGCGGTAACTTTTTGCAATGAAATATCGGAGACCGCAGCCAGAGAGAGTAACCCCTGGCGGGCTGACTGGCGCATCTGGCGCAATCCGCCACGCACCAGATAGCGGTTTTCACCGGTCAGGGGCGCGAGGTCGGCCACGGTGCCGAGAGCGACCAGGTCAAGCAAGCTGGTTGGCTCAAGGTTGGCTCGTTGGGTGGTTTTGCAAAGAGCGACGATAATTTTATAGGCGATGCCAACCCCGGCCAGGTATTTTTCGGGGTATTCGTCGCCGGGCTGCTTGGGGTTGATTATGGCCAGGGCTTTGGGGATATCGCCTGAAGGTTCATGGTGGTCGGTAATGATCAGGTCGAGGCCGATCTCTTTGGCGTGTTCAGCTTCGAGTGGGGAACGAATCCCGCAGTCAACGCTGATGACCAGGCTGACGCCCTCGGCCAGGAGTACGTCGAGGGCCTCGTTGTTCAATCCATATCCTTCTTCGAAACGATTGGGGATATATTCGCGCACCCTACCGCCCAGTGCGCGCAGGCCTTGAACCAATAACGCGGTGGCAGTAACGCCATCGACATCGTAATCGCCGTAGATGGCGATTTGTTCGCCGTTCGCCAGCGCCTGCTGGATGCGCGCAACAGCCTTGTCCATATCTTTCATGGTAAAAGGATCGTTATCAAAGGTTAAGTCGGCCCTTAGAAAAGAATTGGCGGCATCCCGGCTGCCTATTCCGCGGTTGAACAAAATCTGGCGCAGCACAGGGGGGTGTGCGGCGAGTTCGGCGTCTGCTTGTGGCGTTAGTTGTGGGGGAATAATCCAACGTTTGCTGTGATTCATGCCCGCGAGTATAAACGTGGATGTAGGCAGGAGCAAGGGCTATTGTATAATTGATGAAACGTTCAGGAGGTTTTCATGTATACATTGCAGGCCGACGAAAAATCCACCCCGGTGATGATTTATAGCAGCGACAAGTTGATTCGCGGCGAAGTGGTTACCAAGGCAAGCGCGTTAGTCAGCGGCTGGCTTCGCACGCAGGGTGCTCCAACTTATATGCATGTCCTGAAGGCAAGCGTGATAAGTTTGGCCTCCGGAACCCCGCGGGCGACAAACTTCGAGGAGATTTATTTTCCCACTGTTGAATGCCTGGCTTTTCACATCACTCCGCCGGCCAAGGATCCGCTTGATTATGAGCCGGATGAGAAGAACCGGATAATGCAGCCGATGAGTCTGGTGGTTGGGGGCTCATTCCTGTTTCAGGGGAAGTTGCGTGTTTCGGCGATGACCGATTTGCCAACCACCATGGAGGGGAATCGTTTGTCCTGGCTTTCGTTTTACGAGCTGGTTGTTACCAATCCGCTGCTGCCACAGATGCGCTTGAGTGTGCCGATGGCGCTCATCAGTGCGGCCCGTATCACTTATGGACTTGGCCAGCAAGCCTCATAGGCGAGGCTTTAACCTGTAAAAAGTGCGCTGTTGCCTTTTATTTAGCGCCTGTTCTTGAAACTTTCGCCGCCGGTGGCAGGATTTGGCGGCGAAAGTTTTTAATTTGCGTAATCAGACCAAAATTACCCTATTGACTTTTCAGAATAAATGTTCTAGTATTATTGAGCAGCAGATAATCGTTTGGGCCGGCTTGTTTTTCTTTAATTTTGAAAGCTGAGGAGACTATGCAAAAAATTGGCGTTTGCCTTTGGTTCGACAGTCAGGCGGAAGAAGCCGCCAGGTTTTATACATCCATTTTTAAGAATTCAAAAATTTTGAGCGAAAGTCGTTATGGAGAAACTGGTCCCGGCCAGCCTGGCACTGTTTTGACCGTTAACTTTGAGCTAGAAGGCAGAGAGTTTACCGCCTTGAACGGAGGTCCACATTTTAAATTTAATGAGGCCATCTCGCTGGTTGTGAATTGTGCTGACCAGGTCGAGGTGGACTACCTGTGGGAAAAACTGACCGCAGATGGCGGCGAGGAGAGCCAGTGCGGATGGTTAAAAGACAGGTTTGGCGTTTCTTGGCAGATTATCCCGCTTGCTTTGGGGGCTTTGATCGGCGGCCCCGATCCCGCCGGGGCGCAGCGGGCCACCCAGGCCATGCTTAAGATGCGCAAGCTCGATATCGCTGCGCTGCAAGATGCTTACGAAGGAGGGCTGTTCCAATGAGCAATGTTCGTGTTTTGGTTGGCACGCGCAAAGGCGCATTTATCCTGACTTCTGACGCCAAACGCAAAGACTGGCAGGTCAGCGGCCCGCACTTCGCGGGCTGGGAGATTTACCACATTAATGGTTCTCCCGCCGACCCAAACCGGCTCTACGCTTCGCAATCGAGCGGCTGGTTCGGGCAACTGATCCAGCGTTCGGATGACGGCGGCCAGACCTGGAACCCGGTCGATAACAAATTCGCCTATGAGGGCGTTCCCGGCACGCATCAATGGTATGACGGCACCCAGCATCCCTGGGAGTTCAAACGCGTCTGGAACCTGCAACCCTCGCTGACCGACCCCGACACCGTCTACGCGGGCGTCGAGGATGCGGCCATGTTCCGAACAACGGATGGCGGCCAGTCGTGGCACGAACTGCCCGGGTTGCGCCACACCAAGGGGCATCTCTGGCAGCCTGGCGCAGGCGGGATGTGTCTGCACACGATCCTGATCGACCCGTCGAACCATGACCGTCTCTTTGTCGCCATCTCGGCGGCGGGCGCCTTCCGCAGCGACGATGGCGGCCAGAACTGGCGACCGATTAACAACGGGCTGCATTCCGGCTTCGAACTGCCTGATCCGGAGGCGGAGGTCGGTCACTGCGTTCACAATCTCGCCCTGCACCCCTCGCGCCCTGGCGTGTTGTTCATGCAAAAACACTGGGATGTGATGCGCAGTGACAACGCGGGCGATCTGTGGCGCGAAGTGAGCGGCAACCTGCCAACCGATTTCGGTTTCCCGATCGCAGTCCACTCTCATGAACCGGAAACCATCTACGTGGTGCCGATTAAAAGCGACTCGGAACATTATCCGCCCGAGGGCAAACTGCGCGTTTATCGCAGCCGCAGCGGCGGCAATGACTGGGAAGCGCTGACCAACGGCCTGCCGCAGCAAGATTGTTACGTTAACATCTTGCGCAGCGCCATGGCCGTGGATACACTGGAGGAGTGCGGCATCTACTTTGGCACCACCGGCGGACAGGTGTATGTCTCCCCTGATTCGGGCGACCATTGGATGCCGATCGTCCACGATTTGCCCGCGGTGCTCTCGGTCGAAGTCCAGACCCTGCCATGATTCGCGTCGAGTTGCCTTACCACTTGCGCCAACTGGCCCATGTCGAGCGGGAATTCCGACTTGACGTGGCTGGCCCGGTGACCCAACGGTCGCTGCTGGATGCGCTGGAAGCCCGGTACCCGATGCTGCGCGGCACGATCCGCGACCATGTGACCAAAGAGCGGCGCGCTTTCATCCGTTTTTTTGCCTGCGGCGAGGATTTGTCGCTCGAAGCACCGGATACGCCACTGCCGGAGACAGTTGCCAGCGGAAAGGAACTCTTTCGGATTGTGGGAGCGATGGCAGGAGGATAAGATGCTAAAAAGTGAAAACGATCTTCCAAAATTGGGCCAGCCGGCCTTGCGCGCCCTGGCCGGGGCCGGGATTACGCACCTTGAGCAGTTGACCGGCTACGGGGAGTCTGAAATCCGCCAGTTACATGGGATCGGCCCCAATGCGCTAAAAGCGCTCCGCGAAGCGTTGACCGCCCGGGGTTTGTCCTTTAAGAAAGAGACTAAAGAATGAAAGCGACCTACACCACCCTCGTTTGGGTTGATGGCAACAACACCGGTCTGGTCGTTCCTGCCGAGGTGGTTGTTGCGTTGGGCAGTTCGAAACGGCCGCCGGTGGTTGTCTCCCTGGCTGGCTATAGTTACCGCAGCACCGTGGCAGTGATGGACGGGATGTTTATGATCCCGCTCAGCAAGGCCAATCGCGAAGCGGCGGGTGTCAAGGGCGGGGATCAGGTGGAGGTCACGCTGGAACTCGATCTGGCGCCGCGCATAGTTGACCTGCCCGAGGATTTGGCCGCTGCGCTGGAAACCAAACCCGGCGCGTGGGCCGCTTTCGATGCCAGCGCGCCATCGATGCAGAAGGAATATGTCCGGCAGGTGGAGAGCGCCAAAGCCGCTGAAACCCGCGCCCGGCGCATCGCGGCTATCGTTGAGAAGCTGGCCACAGTTCGAGAGAAGGTATCATGAGAAAACTAAAACTTCAGGTGCAGATGAGCGTCGATGGCTATATCTGCGGGCCAAACGGCGAGATGGGCTTCCTGGCCGGAGAATGGGATGAGGAACTCAAGCAATACGTTACTGCGCTGACCGAGCCGGTTGATTGCATTGTGCTGGGGCGAAATCTGGCCCAGGGCTTTATCCCACACTGGGCCAGCGTGGCCGCTGACCCAAACCACCCGGAACACGGCGCGGGAATCAAGTTCAGTGAAACGCCCAAGATAGTTTTCAGCAAGACTTTACAGAAATCCGAATGGGCCAATACGGTACTCGCCAAGGGCGATCTGGTCGATGAGATCAATCGCCTGAAACAACAGCCGGGCAAAGACATCATGGCTTATGGCGGCGCAACTTTCGTAGCGGACCTGGTCAGGCATAACCTGATCGATGAGTATCACCTGTTCATCAATCCAGCGGCCATCGGTAACGGCTTGTCGATTTTTACAACGCTTGGCCAGCAGTTAAGCCTGATCCTGGTCAAGGCCATCGCTTTTACCAGCGGGATTGTGGTGCTGAATTATGTCCCTGTTTCCAACAAAACCATTGCAAGTTAGCCGTCAGCGAACTGAAGGAAACTACATGGCAAAAGTAATTGTTGGGATGAGCATGTCGGTAGACGGGTTTGTCAGTGATGACCAGGGGAGCGTCGCGCTTTTGTACCCTGATTTTGAAGCTTTCCAGAAATCAGACCTGCTAAAAGAAACTATCGAACAGACGGGCGCGGTGGTTATGGGCCGCAAGGCTTTTGCCATGGCCGATGACCCTGATTGGTATGCGGGGAATTATGAGTTTCAAGTGCCAATCTTTGTGTTGACACACGAAATTCCAGCCAGGCATCCCAAAGAAACGGACAAGCTATCCTTCACTTTTGTAACGGATGGCATTGAACGCGCCATTGAGCAGGCCAAAGCCGCAGCAGGTGATAAAGATGTGACGGTGATTGGCGGTGCAAGCACAATCAGGCAATGCCTAGAAGCCAGAGTCGCGGATGAACTCCACATTGATCTCATGCCGGTTCTGCTGGGTGGCGGCCTGCGGTTGTTTGAAGATTTGGGTATTGCCCCGATCCAACTGGAGAGGCTAAAAGTAGTCAGCCTGCCTGGCGGCAGGACACATTTCAGATTCCGGGTTGAGAAATAGAACGGAAATCAATTCAGTCAAGGAGATTCTCATGAGTCCGAAGAAAGACACATTTACTGACGAAGAAAAAGCCGCAATGAAGGCTCGCGCCCAAGAGCTGAAAGCGGAAGCGCGCATGAGCAAGGATCGGGCGGAAGGGGAAAAAGCTCTGTTTGTTGCAATTGCGCAGATGCAGGAGCATGATCAGTTTCTGGCAAACCGTCTCCACGAAATCATTACAGCCAGTGTGCCTGAACTCGTGCCAAAAACCTGGTACGGAATGCCCGCCTATGCCAATCGAGACGGCAAGGTGATTTGTTTCTTTCAAGCCGCCAGCAAGTTCAACGTCAGGTACGCCACCTTCGGCTTCCAGCCTGATGCCAACATCGATGAAGGCGAGATGTGGACGACAAGCTTTGCGTTGAAAGAGTTGACCCCGGCCGCCGAGGCCAGGCTCGCTGCGCTGGTTAAAAAAGCGGTCAGTTAAAGATACAGGAGCAAACAGATGTCGTTTCAAGCCTACCTGGACAATATCGAGGAAAAGACTGGCAAAACCCCGAATGAGTTCATTGCAATGGCCAAAGCGAAGGGCCTCGACGCGCCGGAGATCAAGGCCGGCGCCATCGTGCAGTGGCTCAAGGATGATTATGGCCTGGGTCGCGGCCACGCGATGGCTATCGTTCACATTATCAAAAACGGCGCACAGATCAGCGATAAGCACGTGGAGAGCGGCGGCGCACATAGCGACCCAACGAACACCCTGAAACTGGATGGCAAAAAGCACCGAGACAACGAGTAATAAGTTGCTCACATCATTGGAAAATAAAATGTGCCGAAATATCAAACCCCTGTACAACTTTGAACCACCCGCCACGGAAGCCGAGGTTCGCGCCGCCGCACTGCAATATGTGCGCAAAATCAGCGGCGTGAACAAGCCTTCGCAGGCCAACGAAGCCGCTTTCCAGGCCGCAGTGGAAGCGATCACCGAAATTTCGGCTACACTGCTGAATAGCCTTGAAACCAATGCCGCCCCCAAAGACCGCGAGATTGAAGCCGCCAAAGCACGGGCGCGCAACGCCCGGCGCTTTGGCGTTTGAAATCAGTATTGTGTAGAAATGGTTTTTGAAAACTCAAGGAGTAGAGATGGATGCAAATTTGCCTGTTCCTGGCTCGATAGATGAATATATCTCCGGTTTTTCAGGGGAAACCCGGGATATTCTGGAAAAAATACGGGCTGCCATCCGGGCTGCCGCGCCGGATGCCGAGGAAAAAATAAGCTACCAGATGCCCACTTTTTATTTGAACGGGAATCTGGTTCATTTTGCAGCTTTCAAAAAACACATCGGTCTTTATCCAACGCCATCGGGTATCACTGAGTTCAGTGACGAGCTTTTGCCTTATGTAAAGGCCAAAGGCTCGATCCAATTTCCGCTGGATAAGCCCATTCCTTATGATTTGATTGGCAGGATTGTGGAATTTCGCGCGCAGGAAAATCGGAGTAAGATGCGTTCGAAGGCGAAAAAGAAAAGCTAAAAAAGCCAAAATCTGCCGGGTTTCTGTGCTATAAATAGTGCTAACTCTCGCAGATTTTGGCCATGAATTCACCATCTTCCACTCACCAAACCCTTACCTGCCCGCAGTGCGGCGGGACAATGGATATCTATTTCGTTGGCCAGGATCGGCGCGCAAGATGCCAATACTGTAGTAGCCTCATCGATTTGGTTGACCTGGGCACATCTCAACCCGTCCCTGAGAATGTCAGCCACTCTTCCAGATCAATCTTCCGACCCGCCGATGATAAGCTCGCTCGCTATAGTTTGATTGCCGGGATTGTAGGGCTATTTGGCTTATTTCCCCTGGTTGCATCGGTGGTCGCAATTATTTTGGGGCGCAAAGCTTTGGAGCAAATCCAGCAGCAGCCGGATGTTTATACAGGCGAGAAAACAGCCCGGAATGGGGTTCTGCTTGGTTGGATCGGTTTGGGAATCACGCTTTTAACCTTAAGTTGCGGCTTGTTTGTTAATCTGTTCCAGTTTGTTGCCTTGCTAATCCAAAACCAATGACCGGATAAGCGCTTAAATCCTGGGCGCTTATCCTTTATAATGCCCCCATGTTTGAATTTAACATCACATCCACCAATGGACGCGCCCGCATGGGCGTGTTTTCAACCCCGCACGGTGAACTGCAAACTCCGGTTTTTGCCCCGGTTGGCACTCAGGCTACCGTTAAGACCCTGACCCCGGAACACCTGAAGGGCATTAACGCCTCCTTGGTTTTGTCCAACACATATCACCTCTACCTGCGTCCTGGCGATGAACTGGTGCGCGATATGGGCGGTTTGCACAATTTCATGCAGTGGCCCAATCCCATGCTGACCGATTCGGGCGGCTTCCAGGTTTTCTCGCTCTCCAACATCCGCAAAATCGATGAAGACGGGGTCACGTTCAAGAGCCATATCGACGGCTCGATGCATCGTTTTACCCCCGAGCGTTCGATCCAGATCCAGGAAAACCTGGGCGCGGATATTATCATGGCCTTCGACGAGTGCGCCGACCCGAACGATCGCGCTTACATCAAGAAGGCGATGGAACGCACCCACCGTTGGGCTGTCCGCTCGCTCGAAGCGCATCGCCGCAGCGACCAGGCCCTTTTTGGCATCGTCCAGGGCGGGGTTGACCCGAACCTGCGCGCTCAATCTGCGGAATTTATCGCCTCCCTGCCGTTTCCTGGCATTGCCATCGGCGGGCTGTCGGTTGGTGAAACCAAAGATGAAATGCACCAAACGCTGGATGTGGTCACGCCGCTCCTGCCCGAGAACAAACCTCGTTATTTAATGGGCGTTGGCACCCCCGAAGACCTGATCAACGGCGTTTTGCGCGGTGTTGACATCTTCGATTGCGTCTTGCCAACCCGCCTTGCCCGTCATCATGCCGCCTTTAGCTCCGAAGGTCGCCTGAACTTGATGAACGCCACCTTCGCCCGCGACCCGCGACCGATTGACGAAAGCTGCGACTGCTATACCTGCTGCACGTTTACCCGCGCCTACATCCGCCACCTGATCGCCGCCAAAGAATACCTGGCTGGAACGCTGATCTCGATCCACAACTTGCGGGCGCTCATCCGCCTGATGGAGGAGATTCGCGTTGCGGTTAAGGACGGTTCGTTTACCGAAAAAGCCCCGGGACTTTTGGCTCAATGGGATAATAACGCAAAGAGGAAAACATCATGAACTTTTTAGAAGCACTGCTCCTCGGTATCATCCAGGGATTGACTGAATTCATTCCCGTTTCATCCACTGCCCACTTGTTGATTACCCAGAGACTGCTGGGTATCCAGGCGGATGAGAGCACCTTTTCATTCCTGGTAATCGTCCAGTTGGGCACGCTGGTTTCGCTATTTATTTTCTACTGGAAAGATTTGCTCAACATTCTGGTTGCTACGCTCAAATTCCTGGCGGCGTTGGTAAAACGTGGTTCAAGCAACACACCTTCGGTAGATGCCTGGCTGGGAATTTACATTGTCCTGGCCACCATCCCGGCGCTTTTGGTCGGATATTTGCTGCGCGATGCGGTTGAAGCGCTGTTCCGGCAACCCATGCTCCAGGCGGCCATGCGCCTCTTCGCCGCGGCGATCCTGCTCAGCCTGGCGGAGCGGTTCAGCCGCAAAAACCGGAACTTGAACCAGATGAATTGGCTCGATGCCCTGGTGATTGGATTTTTTCAGATTATCGCTGTTTTCCCTGGGGCTTCGCGCAGCGGCACAACCATTAGCGGCGGTATGCTGCGCGGATTTGACCGTCCCTCTGCCGCGCGTTTCGCTTTTCTAATGTCGGTCCCGGTCATGCTGGCTGCTGGCGGCTATGAGATGCTGGATGTGCTCCAGATGCCGAACCTGGGCGCTTTCCTGCCCTTGTTGGCGGTTGGATTTGTCAGTGCGGCTATTACCGGCTGGTTTGCGATCCGCTGGCTGATTGATTTCCTGGGAAAGCGCTCCTTGTACGGCTTTGCAATCTATTGCGCTGTGGTTGGCTCGACCAGCCTGGTTATTTACCTGCTCCAGTGAGGTAATTTCCCATGTCAGCCTTGAATTTTGAGTTATCTGAGATGCTTGGGCTGCTTCAGCGGCTGGTTGAAACGGAATCCCCATCCAGCGACAAGGCGGCTGTAGACCGGGTCGCGGCCATTGTGGCCGAAGAATGCCGCAGCCTTGGCGCGGAGGTGATGGTACATCCCTGCGCCGAGGCCGGCGACCAGCTTGTTGCCAGATTTCCAGGCGGACAAGGCAAGCCGATCGTTTTGTTAAGCCATATGGACACAGTTTTCCCGCTGGGGACGCTGGCAAAGATGCCATTCTATACTCGGGACGACAAAACCTACGGGCCGGGCGTTCTGGACATGAAAGGCGGCATCGTCATCGCTCTGGGAGCGATCCGCGCCCTGCAACGCGCGGGAATCTCAGCCTCGCATCCGCTGGTGGCAGTTTTTACTTCCGATGAGGAGGTAGGCAGCCTGGCCTCGCGCGCCTTGATCGAGCAAACCTGTCAGGGGGCCGAAGTGGTTTTTGTGCTTGAGTCCGGTTTGCTGGATGGCTCACTCAAAACCTGGCGCAAGGGCGTTGGCGATTTCCTGGTGCGGGTTAAGGGTCGGGCATCGCACGCCGGCGGCGACCATGAAAAGGGCCGCAATGCCATTGAGGAAATGGCCCATCAGGTATTGAACATCCAGAAAATGACTGATTATGAGCGCGGCACAACCCTCAACGTGGGGGTTATCCGCGGCGGGATGGTGCCGAATGTGGTGCCGGATGTGTGCGAGGCGGAAGTCGATTTGCGCGTTTTGCAGCCGGGCGAAGCTGAACGCATCCAGCAGGCGATGCTGGCCCTGCGCCCGGTGCTCGATGGCACCTCCTTGGAAGTTTCTGGCTCGTTAAATCGTCCGCCGATGCCCTATAACGAGATCAGCCACGCAGCTTTTAACAAAGCGGCTGCAATTGCAACTTCTGTGCTGGGGATTGAACTGAAAGCCGGCGGTTCTGGCGGCGGCTCGGATGGCAATTTTGTCGCCCCTTTAGGTGTGCCGGTGTTGGATGGGATGGGCGCGGTTGGCGCGGAGTATCACTCGGAGCGGGAATTTATCTTTACCGAGAGTCTGGTCGAGCGGGCCCGATTGCTGGCCGCCCTTTTGCAAAATTGGTAGCACATTTTCATTTTAGGAGTTTTTGATGCCTGTTTTCTTATTGATCCGCCATGGGGAAAATGAATACGTTAAAACCGGTAAACTGGCCGGGCGCTTGGATGGTGTTCACCTGAACGAGCGCGGCCGGGAACAGGCTCAGGCGCTTGGGCAGTCCCTGAAAGATGCGCCGTTGGCAGCAATCTACAGCAGCCCGCTCGAACGCGCAGTTGAAACGGCCAGTCCAATTGCTGCCGGGCGCGGGCTGGAGATTCAACTCATCCCGGAATTGATGGACACGGATATTGGCGAATGGCAGGGCCAGGAGTTGAAGAAACTCGCCAAACTGCCTGAGTGGAAGGTTGTCCAGCAGGCTCCCTCTCGTTTTACCTTTCCTGGCGGTGAGTCTTTCCTGAACTGCCAGGCGCGGATCGTGGCGGTTATCGAGGCATTGGCCAAGCAGCACGCGGATGATGCGCTGGTGGCGCTGGTTTTCCACGCAGACCCGGTCAAGCTGGCGTTGGCTTATTACCTGGCTATGCCGCTGGATACTTTCCAGCGTTTGGGCTGTGATACCGCTTCGTTGAGCATCCTGCGCCTGGGCAAAGGTGGCATCCAGGTTGGCGGGGTAAATCTCAAGCCGCCTTTCAGCTTTCCGAAACCGACTGGCAGAGACAGCCGCAAGAAATCAAAGTCTTAATCCCCAACAAAACGAAGGAAAACCTGGTTGCCAATCAGGCGCGCATGCGGTGTTAATCGCAGCGCGCCGTTTTGCCATTCGAGCAGGCCGAGACGGGTCAGGTCGGCCACTTCGCGCGGAAAAGCTTCAGCGATGCCCAGGCCGAAACGGGCGCGGAAGGTTTCGTCCGAGACACCTTCCTGCACGAGGCGCAATCCGAGCATCATCGTTTCCTGCATCGATTCACGCGGGGAGGGGCGCTGCTGGTTGACGAGCGCGGGGCTAAAAGCGGACTTTGTCACGGACTCACGGACGGGAACGGACTGGTCAACGGACTTTGTCACGGACTCGCGGGCGGAAACGGACTGGTCAACGGACTCTATAACGGACTCACGGATGGAAACGGACGAGGGCGCGGATAGGCGCTCGATGTAGGTTTTGATGCGCAGAACGTTGGAGTAGCGCAGGCCATCAATCGAGCCGTGTGCGCCAGCGCCAAAGCCGAAATAGGGCAGGTTGCGCCAGTATTGCAGGTTGTGGCGCGATTCCTGGCCGGGGAATGCCCAATTGCTGATTTCGTACTGCGCGTAGCCAATATTTGCGAGATACTCTGCTGCCCATTCGTACATTTCAGCAGCCAGGTCGGGATCGGGGATGGGCAGCAGGCCGCGGGCGGCCCAGCGGCCAAAAGGTGTGCCGTGCTCAAGGGTCAGGCCGTACATCGAGATGTGGTCGGGGGCCAGGTCGGTGATGCGTTTGACCGAGTTTTGCCAGCTTGCGAGGCTTTGCTCGGGCAGACCGTAGATCAGGTCGAGGTTCAGGCGTTCGAAGCCGGCCTGGCGCGCCCATTTGACCGATTGAATGACTTCGATGAAGTCATGGGCGCGTTCGAGCATACGCAGTTCGGATGGGTTTGCCGATTGAACGCCGAAACTGAGCCGATTCAGGCCGGCAGCGCGCATTTCTATCAGTGATTCGGCGCTGACGGTGCCGGGGTTGGCTTCGAGGGTCGCTTCCAGGTTGCTGCTGAGCGCGAAGGCGTGGCGCAAAGCGTCCATGACGGCGGACAGGTGGCGGGTGGGGACGAGCGAGGGCGTCCCGCCCCCGAAGAAGATGGTATGCACGGGTACGGGGTGCGGCTGAAGGGCGGCAACCGTCTCGATTTCCCTGATTAAGGCGTTCATGTAGGCGGGGATGAGCGCTTCTTGCCCGGCATAGGTGTTGAAGTCGCAGTAAGCGCAGCGGTGAACGCAAAAGGGGATGTGCAGGTAAACGGAGGTGTCAGTCATTTTGGATGTGACGGGGCAGGCCAATAAGTAGGGCCAGTGGCCCGGCCAGGAAAACCCACATGGCGGCGGCCAGGCCGAAAAATTGGGCGAGGAGGCCGATGCCGAGCGGCAGGGTGCGCCCGATGATGGCGCTGATGTTGTCGAGGACGAGCATGGAGCCGCTCTGGCCGGGGATGGTTTTGTAGAGTTCGGCTTTCAGGATGGCGTACCAGCCGGAGTTGAACAGGCCGATCAGGCCGAGCAGGATGAGTTTGGGAATCAGGCCGGGGACGAGCAGGAAGGCCGGGAAAAGAATCAGTTCGATGATGACCGAAACGCGCAGGTAGGCCAGGCCGGGGATTTTCTCGAGCAGCGGGATGAGCAGGAAGTCGCCGAGCAGGCCAACGCCAGTCCAAATGGCAACGGCCAGGACGGCGGTTTGGGGCGGCAGGCCAACAACATCGACAAAGTAGAGCGCCAGGTAAGCCAACAAGATGTCGAGCATCAGGTCGGCGAATTCGAGCAGGAGCATGTAGCGCAGGACATTGGGGCGGCGCAGTGACCTAATAGCCGATTTCAACCCGTTGAGGAAAGTTTCCAGGCTGAGGGCAGGTTCCTGGTTTTCGGGGTTGATACGCGGCGGGTGGATGTAACGGACGGCCAGGAGAAGGATGGCAAGTGTGATGGCGGCGAAGGCGAGGTGCAGTCCGCGCCAGCCCAGGCCGAGGCTGAGGGCTGCCCCCAGGGCCAGCGGGCCCAGGACGACTCCGAGTGAACCGGCGAAGGTCCAGCGCGCCATGTTTTGGTCGCGGCGTTCTGGGTCTTCATCCATCCAGGTGGCTTGCGAGAGGCTGACAAATGCGCCGGAGGCCGGGAAAAATACGATGAACGAAAAAAGCAGCAGTTCAAAGGACTGGCTGATGGCGGTCAGTAGCAGGGCGACGATGAAAAAGGCGCCGCCGCCGAGGATTAATCGGCGGCGCTGCCAGGTATCGGCCAGAATGCCCAATATTGGTTCGATGAAAATGCTGATGTAGCCGGGGATGCTCAGGAGCAGGCCGATTTGGATGTAATTAAGTTGGAAATCGGCTTGCAGGAGCGGCATGACCGCGCCAACCGCGCCAAAGACCAACTCATCGATGAATTCGATTAGCAGGTAAATCCACTGGCTCATGGGCGGATTGCCAGGCGCATGCGGGCGACAAGGACAGGCGGGAACTCGTGGAACTGTCCGCCCCAGCTAAGGATATGGCTGGCGGGAACTTCGGCAGGGAAGGCGCGTTCTTCAAAGCCATCAAGGATAAAGCCGTTCTGGAAGCCGAGGTTCAGGTAAGCATCCAACGGACGGTGAAAGTAAAGCTGCGGTTTTGCCTGGTTGCGCAGGGCCAGCCCGTAAGCCTGGAATTGGCTCATGTAGCGGCTGGATTTGATGGCGTATTGGATGACAATTTCCCCGCCCAGATCGCTTTCTTCGAGGATGTGAACCGAGGTCGGGTTGTTAAAGGCCGGGTGCATCAGGCTGAAAACAAAACTCCCGCCGGGTCTCAGGATGCGCGGCAGGATGCGGAACAGCGGTTCAATGTTGGCAATATCGAAGAGGGCCATGTTGCACAGGGCTGAGTCGAAGCGGAAATTGCCAAGCGCTTCCAGGTCGGTTGGCTCGGTGGCATCCAGCACATAATAGCTGATGGGCGCATCTGGCGCGGTACGCTGGCGGGCGAAGTCGATCAGGTTGGATGAGAAGTCGAAGGCGGTGACGCTTGCGCCCTGGCTGGCAAGGCGGCGCGCCATTAAGCCATTGCCGCAGCCAATGTCCAGCACATGCTGGCCGGGCTGGGGGTTGAGCAGGCGCAGGATGGCCGGCCATTGCAGGATTTCGACAAAATCGTTGCCTTCGCCCATTTTGGCGTCCCAATTGGCGGCGTTGGCATTCCATGCGGCGAGGGTTTCTAGGTTTGCGCGGCGAATATCGGTGGACATGGTTTCTCTCCTGGGCGGATGGGGCGTGAATAATTTCGGTTTGGCCTTAGCGCGGCTGCAAGGCAAAATTGTCGAACCAGACTGTTCCGGGCGCCTGTTCGTAAAAATCAATAAACAGGGCGACGGAGCCTTCTTTCAAACGATCATCGCTGAATTCGGCCACCTGCTGGTTGTTGATGAAAATGACAAAGTCCGAGCCGCGGGCGCTGATTTCGATCAAGTTGGGCTGGTCGGGATAAATGGCATCGCTCAAGGTCCAATCCTGGAAATTTTCCCAACCGACATTTTCATCGTAATAAAGAGTGGAAAAATAACCGTTTTCGCAAACCGATACGGAGTAGGTGCCTGCCTCGAAGCCGTCTGGTGACTTGCGGAAGAAGAGTCCGTAGCAAACATCTTTGGGCTGCCCGGCGGTGCGCTGGGCCAGGACGGCCACGTCAAAATCTGTCAGCGACTGCTCGCCGCCGAAATCTGCCCAGGCGATGAAGGTATCCAGAGCTTCGTCCACCTGCCAGAGGTAGCGGCCACTTTCGATGGCGGTTTTGCCAACCCAGTATTCGTTGCTCTCTTCGCCCGCGCGCCATTCGTTGGCGTTATCGTCAAAGGCGTCGTAATGTATATAACCCGCCAGCAGGTTGGTTTTCGCTTGGGCGGTTGCTGTGGCCTGTAATTGCAGGGCAAAAGCGGTCGCAGTCGCCTGGGCCTGGACGGTGGCCTGGGCGTCGGTGTCCTGCTTGATTTTTGTGGCCATGTATTGGCTGGTGGCGGTTCCGCTGGCGGCCTGGGTCTCGTTGTAGCGTTCGTAAACCATGAATCCACCAACGGCTAGGGCGATGCCGCAGCAGCAAATCAACGCCAGAATGACGACCAGGATGATGACATCCCTTTGAACCTGGTTGGGGGTGGATAATTCGGGGGTGGGTTGTTCCATCGGGCGACCTCGTTTTTAAGGAATCCATTGCGGCCAGGATGCGTTTTCAACCAGCGGTTGAACCAGGCCCGTATTCATATCATACAACAGAATATCAGGCTGGTACTCACTTTCAACGGCGTGTGCTGGAAAACCAGCCTGGTTCCGCCCGCCGGATATCGCCAGGGTGACAATCCAGATGTCGGATGCGGGGCAGGTTCATTTAGGGGAAAAGATAGGGCTGGCTGGGAGCCTCGACGGGGCGCACCGATTCGGCCACAACCAGCGGAATTTTGCGTCCGTCCTGCTCGATGATGCGGATCGGGCCTTTGACCTGCACCCACTCGTCGACGGCCAATCCGCTGTTTTCGGGCCATTCAACCTGCATGCCGAGCGCGAAGGCATCGGCTACGCAGCAGGTCACTGCGAAACGGCTGGCGATGAAACGGTTCGCGGGCAGGCGCGGGTCACGGTAAACAAAGCCGATCACGTTGGCGATTTCACCTTCGTATTGTTCCAGATCGGCCTGGGTGTTGAAAACGCGAATCCAGTCGAGCACGCTGCGCTGGTCAGGCCCGGCTTGCAGCAGGGTTGGGGAGACATCCCCGGCAGCCAGCGCGCCGCTGACAGTCACCCCACGACTGGCGGCAGCCTCGGAGCCAAGCGCGCGGGCCGGGACGAGGAAACCAATCAGCACGGGCAGGAGCAGCAGAACCAGCGGCCAGGCCGAGGCTGCGGAATGATCCGCGTGATCATGCTCCGGGCTGTGGATGTGGCCGGGGTCTTCGTCCGGGCTTGTGTTGCGGGTGCGTCTCAATACATCCAGCATGTTAGCGCCAAGCGCAAAGAGAATTAACATGCCGAGTACGCTCAACCAGGCAAAGCGGAGGTTGATGTAAAAGCTGAGTTGCCCGTTCGAGATAACGTGGAAGAAATAAAAGCCAAGCGCGAGAGCCAGCAAGGCTTGCAGGCGGCGATAGGTGCGTGGGTTCATAGGCCGGGTAGTGTGTAGTTAACCAGGATGCCTGCTAGCAAGCTGAACAGGAAGGGCAGCAGGATCAGGTAAATCAGCGGGCGAGGCTGGAAGACGCGCGCATACATCAAAATACTTTTGATATCGACCATTGGGCCAAATACCAGAAAGGCCAAAATGGCACCGGGACTGAAAATACCAACGAAGCCGAGGGCGACGAAGGCATCGACCGTGGAGCAAATCGAGAGCAGAACGGCCAGCGCCATCATCGCCAGGACAGAGAGCACCGGGTCTTGCCCGAGGCCGACCAGCAGGTTTTGCGGGGTGAAGGTTTGCATGGCGGCGGCCAGGCTGGCGCCGATGACCAGGTAGCGGCCCATTTCGAAGAATTCATCCAGGGCGATGGTCAGCACCTGCCGCCAGCGTTCGAACAGCGGCGGCAGGATGATCTCGATGTTTTTTGGCAATTCGAGCGGGGTGAAGGCCGCGCCGGGGATGGGTTTCAGCGCTTCCAGCGGCGATTGCGCAGTGGAAAATACCATACCGGTGCTGACGGCGATGACCATGCTCAGGCCAAGGCGCAGGGCGAGCATGGCTCCCAGGCCGAAAGCGGATGTGGTGGCAAACAGGACAATCGGGTTGAGCACCGGGGCGGCCAGCAGGAAGGCGACTCCGGCGCTGAGCGGCAGCCCTTTGCGGAACATACGCCGGGTAAGCGGCACCACTCCGCACTCGCAGACCGGAAAGAGCATGCCCATCAGGCTGCCTGCCAGGCTGCCGGGCAGGGCGCGTTTGGGAACCAGGCGCGCCAGCAGGTCTTTTGAGAAAAAAACCTCGACAATTCCCGAACCGAGTGTGCCAAAAAGCAGGAAGGGCGCGGCCTCGATGAAAATGCCGAGGAAGATGGCGGCAAAATCGCTGATGCGGCTGGCGAGAATGACCCAGATTTCAGCCGGAAAGGTGGCCAGGATAATCGCCGCCGCCAGCAGGATAAACCACTGACGGGGGATTCTTTTGATGACAGGGGTAGTTTGCATGAAGGGTTTACCAGTAAAAGGCGGAGTTCCGAGAAGCGGTCACTCGTCGAGTAACTCTTTCAGGCGCGGATGTTCACTGTAGAAGCCGCGGTAACGCTCGGGCAGCAAGGTCGCAATCTGGCACATGATTTCATCGGTGTAACTTTGCAGGGCTTCTTCGCGGTTTTCGCGCGGGATGGGTGGCAGGTTGAAGGGTTTCCCTGCCGTCAGGGTAACGGACGATTTGCGCAGGCGTTTGATGTTGCCGAAGATGACCTTGTCCTCAGTGCCGGTAATGGCGACCGGCACGACCGGGAACCCGGAGCGGGCGGCCAGATAGGCCACGCCGGGCTTGCCCTCGAGCAACGCGCCGGTTTTTGAGCGTGTCCCCTCGGGGGCGATAACCAGGGAATTGCCAGCATCCATCAGGGCAATCATCTTGCGCAGGGCTTTCAGATCAGGGTTGAAGCGGTCGACAAACAGGAAGTTCAGGTGGCGCGCCAGCCAGCGGATCCAGCCGGTTTTCTCCCACTTTTCGCCAACCGGGATGAACATATCGTAGCGGTCAAAAACATAATGAAACATGGCAATATCGATGATGCCGATGTGGTTGACCGCCAGCACAAATGCGCCGGACTTGGGCACGTTGTCATAACCGCGAATTTCAAAACGGGCGATGGCATTGAAGATAAAACGAATCAGGCCGCGCACAAAATTACGCATCGGCGGCCAATTCTTTCAGGCGCGGATGGTCGGCATAAACGCCGCGATATTTTTCGGGCAGCAGGGCCGCAATCTGACACATAATCTCGGATGTGTGCTCTTCAAAGACTTGTTCCCGGTTTTTGCCCTGTGGCATCTCGAAGGAGATTAATTCCCCGGCGGTGGCGGTAATGTGGATTTTGCGGAAGCGCTTCAACTGCTCGACCACGTAACGGTCTTCGGTTCCGGTCAGGGCCACCGGCAGGATCGGGTAGCCGCTCTTGGCGGCCAGGTACGAGACGCCGGGTTTGCCGGGCTGGAGCGCGCCGGTCTTCGAGCGTGTGCCCTCCGGGGCGATAACCAGCATCCCGCCTTCTTTCATACGGTTGAGCATCAGCCGCAGGGCGTGGAAATCGGCGTCGAAGCGGTTAAGCCAAACGGCGTTGACCGCGCGGCCAATTGCCCCGTAAATGGGGTGGTTTTTGTATTTTTCAGCCACCGGCATGATGACATCTTCGCGCTCGAAAACGTATAGCAGGATGGCTGAATCCAGCCGGCCCAGATGGTTGCTGGCGATGATGAAATTACCATCCGGGATGTTTTCCAGGCCGCGAATTTCCACCCGGGCAATGATTTTCATGACGAGCCGAACCAGGAAGCGGACGATTTTGTAGGACATGCGCCAATTTTACAATAAAAAATCCCGTCAGGAGAGTCTGGCGGGATTTTGGGCTGACAGTTTGCTTTATGAACCGTATTTCTCGAAAATGCGCTTGAAAATTTCGGCGTTTTCAGGAGATATGTTGGCAACTTCGAACCCGACATAATAGCTGTTGGGCAGGATTTCATCCGTTTTGCACCATTTGCTGCGCGCGCTGAAACTCATCGAGGATTTATGAGAAATTTCCCCGGTCAGGGTCATGCGCAGGTTGATCACTTTGCCGTTGGGGATTGGAACTGTGCTGTCCAGTTTGAACCCATCCTGGCTGATGTCGGCCAAATGTCCAACCAGTTCCTGGGTTTTATCGTCAACGATCGGCATATAATAGCCGAATCTTTTGCGTTGGGCGTGGCGTCTCTCTTGCATTAAAACCTCCTTTGTAAGCAAAAAAGCGAAAATATCATCAAATA
>JAEWVF010000048.1 GCA_023459215.1 Chloroflexota bacterium | reverse complement strand
TGCCAGTATATGGCCCAGCAGCCGCATATCGCCAAGGCCAGCGGCGTGAGCGACGAGGTGGTGCATGAAATCCAGTCGATTTTGGGCTGGCCGGCCACCAAGGAGCAAATCAACAAGGCCAAGCACCTGGTTCCCGATGAACTGGTACACAAAATCACAGCTTCGGGCACACCCGCTGAAGCGCGGACCAAAGTGCAGGAATACGTCAAGCGCGGCTGCACCTGCCCGATCCTGTACCCGGTCGGCGGCAATTTCAAGCTGCTGATTGATACCTTTGCCCAGGCATAGGGCGAGCTAATAAAAATGAAGAAAACCGCCCTGTCTTTTTCAAGAGAGGGCGGTTTGTTTTGAGCAAAAGCCTGCAGAAACGGCCAACGCAATGAAATCCGAGCTTTCCGGTTACAGCCTGGTTCCCCGCCTCGAAACCCGCCAGACAGGCCGCTGGTTCTGGCAGCGCTTGTTATGTTTGGACTGTGGGGGGCGGGTGCGAACTGTAACCCTGGATATTCCCCGTCACCTGGCCCGGGAGCTAATCGAAAGCGGGTTGCTGGGCGGCGAAGCCGAAGCTCTTTTCCGCTCGACGCGCGACGACCTGGGCTGGCGCGTGCGCGGCAGGGCTTGCCAACGCTGCCAGCGGTTTGCGCCCGAGGCGCTGTTCCGCGCAAATTAGAAGCGCGCCGCCTGCCAGGCCTGACGCACATGCGCCTGGTCGTGTTCGAGCATAAATCCGGCCAGTTCGCGCAGGCTGGTGGGACCAAAAATGGTGTGGCGGACTTTACGCTGCCACTGTTCGGGGGTAAGTGTTTTCAGCAGGGCCAGCAGTTCCAGCCGGGCGCTGGCGTAATCATAGAAAGCCTGCAAGCCGTCCTGTTTTATGTAATTCCGTTCTTCAGCCCACGAATCGGTTTCCTGGCCGACAACAAAAGCATTCTCATCCTTGAGCGCAGCCTGGAAGCGCGGCAGATTGACCTCGCGCTCGACATCGCGCAGGTGGCACAGAATCTCAGTCAACGCCCACTCGCCTGGGGCGGGCCGGGAAGCCCAGTTTGCAGGAGGAGCCTTAAGCGTCAGGGTGTGCAGAACGGCAACGCTGGCCGGCAGCGCCACCAAAAGCGCCTCGGGGCCGGAAAAATCCGGCAGCAGGCTGGCCGGGTCAACTGTTTCGAGCCAGCGGCGCAAATCCGCAAAAGTGCCCTGGGGGATGCCTTCGGCTTCAGGCGCGGACTGACCCTCGGCGCGCAGCCAAAAAGCGGGCAACCCCGCCTGACGGGCCGGGAAAATATCACGCTCGAGGCTGTCACCGATCATCACGACCGGTTCCGCGGCCCAGCCGAGACGCAGCAGGAATTCGGGGTAGTAGGATTGGGAAACCTTGGCGAAATGGAAAGTCTCGAAATCGGAAACCAGGCTGAAGGGAGTCCGCTCCGGGGCCAAATCCGCCCAGCGCAGGCGGTGCAAAATCGCCTTGCGCGGAAAAAGCGGATCGGTGGCGACCGAAACGTCAAAGCCCTGCGCAAAAGCCCAGGCGACAAACTCCTGCGCATCGGCGCGCGGACTGGTCAACGGCTGGAGTTCGGGAAAAATCCGCTCGTAGAAATCGTCGATTTGGGCCGCCAGGGCTTCGCGGGTTGCGCCGAGCGGCGGGTAAAACGCATCGCTGAATACCTGCTCAAGGGTCTTGAGCGGATCAGAGCTGGCGTACATTGTACGTGTGCCGCGCACCAATTCCATCAACAGGCGCTCCTGGGGCAATGAATCGGACAGGTGGGCGGTCAGTTTCTGGAAGTAAACCGGAATCAGCGCGTCAATGTTGGAATTGAGCAGGGTATCGTCTAGATCGAGCAGCAGGCGCAGGGTCATTTTTTCACTTCGAAGATGGGCGGGATGGGGTGGCATTCACCGCAGCCAACATGCGGCTCGGCAACGGCGCGGCTGGTTTTCTGGCAATAAGCGCTGACCTGCACCCGGCGCTGGAAGAGGGCCGCCAGCGGACGCGAAACGGTTGCGCGCAGGTTCATGTGCGTGCAGGCATTCGCGCTGGTGATGCCCGGCACCGGACAGGTCTTACACAAATCGGCCGTCCATTTTTGTCCGGGGGCATTCAGCAGGCGGCATTCTTCCTGTGAGCGTCCGCGAAAATAATTTCCATAAAAATAGGGGCATTCTTTACCGGCAGGAGTTTTCATCGTTGTTTCCCTTGAAGTTTCGCTAAAACCTGCTGAATTATACCCGCCTTACCGCGCGCAAATCGCTCCAGAAAATAAAAAGCCGAGAAAATTCTCGGCTCATTATCGGAAATCAAAATCGATCAAACGCGGGTGACGTACTCGCCTGTGCGGGTATCGACGCGGATGGTATCGCCTTCCTTGACGAAGTTGGGAACCTGGACAGAGATGCCGGTCTCAACTTTTACTTTTTTGGTCACGCCGGTGGCGGTATCGCCACGCACGGCCACTTCAGCCGCCACGACCTTCAAATCAACGGTCAGCGGGACTTCGATATCCAGCGGCTTGTTTTCGTAGAAGGTCAGTTTGCACTCGGTGCCTTCCTTCAGGAAACCAGCCAGATCGCCGACAACATCCGTGGGGATGGCAGGCTGATCGTAGGTGACGTTGTCCATAAAGTGGAAATTGTCGCCGTCGCTGTAAAGGAACTGGACGTTGTGGAACTCCAGCCGCGCTTCGGGAACACGGTCGCCCGACTGGAAGGTTTTTTCAATATTTGAACCTGTTTTCAAATTGCGCGCTTTAATGCGGATGGTGGCGTTACCGCGCCCCGGTTTGTGGTGGCTGTACTCAAGCACTTTGAACAACTGCCCGTCATACTCGAATGTGACACCCTTGCGAAGATCATTGACATCAATCATACTTGCTTCCTTTATGGTTTGCTTTGAGAAAATTAACTTGCGAATTATAGCGCATCAGCCTTGTTTCGAGAATGGGAAAAATTGGAAATCAAGCCCGGCGCCGATTGACAAAAACCCGGGCGCGTTGTATCCTGATTTCATATCCTGGCATGGAGGCAAAATGAGTCAAACCATCTCGCTGTTTTGGAAGAAAATCGCATCATTCGTCGCCTGGGCGCTGCTGCCCCTGGCGGCGGGGCTATTGATCGCGGCGCTGATTCCCCAACCGGTCATCGGGTTGATTTACCTGAACGACCCGATCGACCCGTATAGCGCCGAAAGCATGATCCGCCAAATCGAGTATGCCCGCAAGCACCCTGAAGTGCGCGGGGTTGTCCTGGTGTTGTCCAGCCCAGGCGGGACAGTCGCCGATACCGAGAGCGTTTATCTGGAACTGCTCAAACTGCGCGAGACCAAGCCGGTGGTCGCTTCGGTCAACCAGATGGCCGCCAGCGGAGCTTATTACCTGGCGGTCGGGGCTGACTACATCATCACCCGCCCAACGTCCAGCGTCGGCAACGTTGGTGTGATTGGCTACCTGCCGCCCGCGCCGGGCCTTTACGAGTACACCATCTCGACCGGTCCCTACAAGCTCTTCGGCTACCCGCGCGATCATTACATCCGCCAGACCGAAATGGTCAAGCAAGGCTTCGCCATGGCCATCGAGGCCGGGCGCGGCGAACGGCTCAAGGTGGATATGGAAACCGTCCTGACCGGCCAGCTTTGGCTGGGCAGCGAAGCAGTGCGGATGGGAATTGTCGACCAGGTCGGCAACCAGTCGGATGCGGAGGAGAAAACCGCCGAACTGGCGCGGGTGCGCAACTTCACCACCCTCGACCTGTCAACCGTTTCCGGGTATGAGATGCCCCAATTCGAGTTCTACGGCCTGTCGCCCGAGGGTGTCCAACTGCAAACCCCGGCTGAAGCGGGGATTTACCTGCTTTTTATCCCGCCCCTGCCGGGCGTTGAGCAGTAAAACGAGGAGCCAGCCATGAACAAAACCAATCGCATCATCAGCGCTATTGCGCTCTTCCTGCTGCCCATCCTGGCGAGATATTTCTGGATGAACGCCTTTCCGTTCATCTACCAACCCAATGTGACCACGCCCCAATTCGAGCAGGCCGTTATCCCGGAGCCGCCAAGCGCCTCGGCCCCGGTCAGCCTGCCGGAAGCCGGTCAGGCCGCCGGCCAGGTTGTGCTGATCGATTTTGCCCACTCCAACCAATTCCTGATCAACGAAATCGAACTGTTGACCCGCGCCCTGACTTCACGCGGCGCAATCACCGAAATCCATACGGGCGAGGAAATGCTGGAGAAAAAATTGCGCTATGTCAGCGCATACATCATCCTGTCGCCGCTCAGCCTGTTCAGCGCGGATGAAATCCGCACGGTGGAGCGCTTTGTGGCCAACGGCGGCCGCCTGCTGGTTTTCACCGACCCGACCCGCGGCATGGCTTTCTTCGATTACAGTTATCCCGATATCGACAGCGCCAACCTGCTCCTGTCCTCGACCGGGATCGCTTTCTCGGGCGATTATCTTTATAACCAGAGCGACAACGAGGGCAATTTCCGCAATGTGAAATTCACCCAGTTTGGCGAGCATCCCCTGACTGAAAAGCTGGCAACCGTTGTTTTATACGGCACACACTCCGTCTCAACCGGCAACGGGACAATCCTGCTCCCGGCTTCGCCCAAAACCCTGTCTTCGCTGACCGACAAAGGCGGAGACCTGGCCGGGATGGTGCTCAGCGCCGATGGCAATGTGCTGGCCGCCGGCGATTTTACCTTTATGACCACGCCTTTCTTCAGCGTCGCCGACAACGCCCAGTTGGTCGAACATGTGGCCGAATTTGCCCTGGGCGGCGAACGCCAGCCGAGTCTGGCCAACTTCCCATACATTTTTCAAGGTCAAACCAGCCTGGTCACGCTCGGCGAGACCCAATTGACCTCCAGCCTGCTCGCCCAAATCTCATACCTGCAAGGGACTTTCAAACAGCAAAACGTTCAACTAACGCTCAGCGATAAACGCGGCCCGGCCAACAACATCCTGATCGGCACCTATGAAGAGAGCGAGGATATTCTCTCCATTATCAGGAAACTTGACCTGGAGATCGACGAATCCTACGAATTCGTTACCGTTCCAGATGTTGGCCAGGTTAGCCTGGCGGGAACGGGCGCTTTGCTGCTCGAAACCAACGAAAAAGGCAACAACCTGATCATGCTGGCCGATTCGAGCGACAACCTGGAAATCCTGCTAAGCCTGTTCTACCAGGGAGAACTCAGCGGTTGTGTGGTTCAAGATAACATCGGGATTTGTTCACTCGGCGAGAGTGAATACTACGAAGATGAATATTATGAAGAGGAAGAATACTATGAAGAGGAACCCACCAGCGAACCGGAAATGACCTCCACCCCGGCCGGATAAGGCGCTGGAATATAAACAAAAAGATGCGGAGAGCAACTCACTCTCCGCATCTTCATTATTCCAGTCCGGGCGGGCTAATTATCCAGCGCGCCCTGGTTGACCCAATCCACCAACAATTGGAGCTGCTCAGCCGCCAGTTTCGGCGCGCGGCGCGGCATCTCACCGGTAATTACCTGGGTAATCAACTCGCTGGCTTCATCGTCGCCAGCCACAATGACCGGGCCGTTCTCGGAACCGGCCATCAGGGAAGCGTATGAACGCAGGTCAAGTTCGGCCTCGGTGCGGTTCCCGCCATGGCAGCGGATGCAGCTACGGTCGAAAATCGGCAGGATGTCGCTCTGGAAGCTGACGCCGCCGGACGCGGCCGCAACCGGTTCGGAAGTCGGCGCGGCCACTTCCCCTTCGGCAGCGGGAACCTGCTCCTCGGCAGGTTCTTCAGCCGCAGCGGTTGGCGCGGCCGTTTCAGCTTGTGAAGGAGCCTCCACCGCCGGTGATTCTTCTATCGGCGCAGTGCTGGCGCAGGCCGCCACGAACAAGCTCAAGCCAAGCAACAGGGTCAAAACAGAAACACGGGATGAAATCATCGTTATTTTCCTCTCTCTGAATGCAACATCCGCGAATTATACATATCCTGTCGCATTTCTCGCATCCAGAGGCAAAGGCTCTAATGAAAGATTTATATCTGCTCATTTATTGACAAAAGCGTGCGCATCCTGTACCCTTGATTTATGAACCTCAGCCCAAACCAGGAATTCATCGGCGCGCTGCCGCTGCACGCGAAAATCTTATTAACCGGCCCGGCTAGCTGCGGGAAAACCACGGCCGCCGTTGCGCGCACTCTGGCGCTAATTGAGCGCGGTGTGCCGGCCGACTCGATCCTATTGCTGACGCCCCAGCGCGGATTGCAAAATCCGTACCTTGAAGCAATCGCCAGCCAGCCTTACGCCGGCGGGGAAGTGACGCCAGCCACCATGGGCGGTTTGGCGCGGCGCATGGCGGACCTGTTCTGGCCGCTGGCCGCCGAAGCCAGCGGATTTGCGCGCCCCGACCTGCCGCCTGTTTTCCTGACACTCGAAACCGCCCAGTATTACATGGCCCATCTGGTGCGCCCGTTGCTCGACCAGGGATTTTTCGAATCAGTGACCATCGACCGTAACCGGCTGTACTCGCAAATTATCGATAACCTGAACAAAGCCGCCCTGGTCGGTTTCCGCGCCGACGAGATCGGCGAACGGCTGCTCAATGCCTGGAATGGCGATCCGGCCCAACGCCGGGTTTACGCCGATGCCCAGGAATGCGCCAGCCGCTTCCGCGCCTATTGCCTAGAACACAACCTGCTCGATTTCTCATTGCAGTTCGAAATTTTCACCAATACTTTATGGAACGATGCCACGGTGCGAGATTACCTGCTGCGCACCTACCGGCACCTGGTTTACGACAATCTGGAAGAAGAAAGTCCGCGCGCCCACGACCTGCTGGAAGAGTGGCTGCCGGAACTCGACTCAGCCCTGTTGGTTCAGGATAGCGAAGGCGGCTTTCGTCAGTTCCTTGGCGCAGACCCGCTCTCGGCCCGGCGCTTTGAGAAACTGGTCGACAAGGTGATTGTCTTCGAAAACAGTTTCGTGCAGGACGAAGCCGTACTCGAACTGGAAGCGGGACTCATTTCCGCGCTTGGGCGGGAGACAACCCTGGCCCTGCCGCTCGCCGAGGAAGATGAACCCGCCGAGGAGCGCGCCTTTGACTTTATCGTCTCGCGTTTCTACCCCGAACTGCTCGATAACGTCACCGGGCAGGTGCAGGAATTGCTCGAAAGCGGGGTTCCCCCTTCAGAAATAGCGATACTCTCACCGTACCTGTCCGACTCGCTGCGTTTTGCGATGATGAACCGGCTCGAAACAGCCGGAGTCCCGACCCGTTCACACCGCCCATCGCGCTCATTGCGCGACGAACCCGCCAGCCAGGTGCTATTGAGTCTGGCCTGCCTGGCCCACCCCGGCTGGGATATCCGCCCGGGCCGCTTTGACCTGGCCTACGCCCTGACCCTGGCGCTCGACACCGACCTGGTGCGCGCCCAACTGCTAGCCGACATCACCTACCGCCAGCGCGACCTGCGCCTTTCCAGCTTCGAAGAAATCAACCCCGAGATGCAGGAACGCATTACCTACTCGCTCGGCGCTCGCTATACGCAACTCAAAGACTGGATCGAGGCTTATCGCGCCGCACCACCCCTGCCGTTGGATCATTTCCTGCGCAAACTGTTCGGCGAACTGCTCTCGCAGCCCGGATTCGGTTTTCACCAAAACTTGGATGCGGTGCGCGTGGCTGCCAGCCTGATCGAATCGGTGCGCAAGTTCCGCCTCGCACTCGAACTAGATACCGCCATCGAATACGACCCAGGCCAGTTGGGCAAGGAATATATCGCCATGTTGCAGGAAGGTGTAATTGCCGCCCAATACATGCAGCCTTATCAGGTCGATTCCAATGCCGTGCTGGTCGCGCCGGCCACCACTTTCCTGTTAATGAACCGTCCGGCGGCCTTCCAAATCTGGCTGGACGCCGGTTCTTCCGGTTGGAACGAACGCCTGGCCCAGCCGCTGACCCAGCCGCATATCCTCTCGCGCCAGTGGCAACCCGGACGGGTTTGGACAGATGCCGACGAGGTCGCCGCCGAAAATGAATCCCTGGCGCGCCTGATCAGCGGATTGCTGCGGCGCTGCCGCCGCAAAATCTACCTCGGCTTGCCCGAACTGGGCGAAACCGGGTTCGAGCAGCGCGGCATACTGCTGAGAGCCTTCCAGCAAGTATTGCAAAACGCCAATCCGCTCGAATGAATCCGCTCTTCGCCTTCCTGCGCTTCTTCTTTTATCACCTGTACCATCGCCTGGCCTGGATGTATGATTTTGTGGCCTGGACGGTTTCAATTGGCCGCTGGCGGGATTGGGGCCGGGCGACCCTGCCCCACCTGCGCGGGAAGCGCATCCTGGAGTTGGGATTTGGCCCCGGACACCTGCAAAGCGCGCTGGCCGATGCAGGATTCCAAACCAGCGGGCTGGACGAAAGCCCGCAGATGTGCCGCCAGGCTGGCAGGAATTTGCGCAAAAACGGTTTTCTCCCGGCCCTCGCCCGCGGACACGCCCAGTGCCTGCCTTTTGCTGCCGAAACATTCGACAGCGTTGTAGCCACCTTCCCAAGCGAGTATATTTTCGCCCCGCAGACACTCGCCGAAGCGGAGCGCGTGCTCAAAGCCGGAGGCCGGCTGGTCGTGGCGCTCTCGGCCCTGCCGGGCGGCGCCAGCCTGGCCGAGCGGGCGGCGGTCTGGTTATTCCGCCTCACCGGCCAGGGCGGGGAGTTAACGGGCGAGGTTGAAGCCCAACTCAATGCCCATTTTACGGCGGGCAGGCTCACATCCAAGCTGATCCGCGCGGATATCGGCGCGGGCACGGTTTACCTGCTCGTGGCCGAAAAAGCCGACCGACCGCAAACGTCTGAGTCCGCCAACGATTTAAGGTAGAATAGAAATTATGGAAGTGCAAATTGCGGTAGCCAAAGTCAACAAATATGCTGTTTCAGAGAGCGGCGATACCCTGGAAGTGGTCGAGCGCCCCGGCGGCGGGCTGTCTGTTGTCCTGGCGGACGGGCAATCTTCGGGCCGCGGAGCCAAAGCCATCTCGATGATGGTGGTGCGCAAGGTAATTGCCCTGCTGGCCGAGGGTGTGCGCGATGGCGCGGCGGCGCGAGCGGCTTCGGATGCCCTGTTTGCCGAGAAAAGCGGCAAGGTTTCGAGCACGCTCAATGTGGTTTCGGTCGATCTGCAAACCAAAACCCTGGTGCTGGCCCGCAACAACGAATGCCCGATGTACCTGGCGCGCGGCGAAGAGATCGAGCAGTTGAACGAGGCCAGCAAGTCGATTGGCACAACCCGCAACACCAAGCCCATCATCACCGAAATTCCGCTGGAGCCGGGCCTGACGGTTGTGGTGTATACGGACGGACTGGTCCATGCCGGGACGCGGCGCGGCAGCGCGATGGATGTTGGCTTTACCCTGCGCGGTCTGCTCGAAGACAGCAACCCCAGTTCGCAGGAAATTGCAGACGCGCTGCTGGCCCAGGCCGTGCGCCTGGACGACAACCGCCCAGCCGACGATATTAGTGTGCTGGTGCTGAGGGTGGTCAGCAATGATAGCGCCGACCCGGTGCGCCGGATGAGTGTGCGCCTGCCGATCCGGGTTTAGGAATCCTATGGCAGCATTCTGGCGAAAATGGCGGGCTTCCTGGCGCGATACGCTCCTGTTACTGCGCGAATTTCGCCGTCCGCTGGCCCTGTTTGCGCTGGTCATCTTGGGCAGCGGTTTGTTTTATTATGAGTTGGCGGTCTGGGTGGGCGAGCCGCTTAACAGTCGCGTCGAAGCCGTTTATTCGGCGCTATCGCTTTCGTTCCTGCAACCGCTGGGAGATTTTCCATCCCACCCGGTTTTGCAGGTTTTTTATTTCATTATGCCGGTCATCGGGATCGGCCTGCTAGCAACCGGGTTGACGGACTTCGGCGTGATGCTGTTCAACCGCCGGGCGCGCAGCAAGGAGTGGGAAATGGCCGTCGCTTCAACGTTTGCCAACCATACCATCCTGGTTGGCCTGGGACACCTGGGCTACCGCGTCATCCAAAACCTGCACGCGATGGAGGAACCAGCCGTGGTCATCGAGCTAAATCCCAGCGCCGACCTGGCGGCCACCGTCCAGGGGATGAACATCCCGGTATTGCAGGATGACGCCACCCGCCAACTGGCGCTCGAAGCTGCCGGGGTGCGCAAGGCGCGCACCATCGTGCTGTGCTCCCAAAACGATTCGATGAACCTGCAAATCGCAGTCAAAGCACGCAGCCTGAACCCCAATATCCGGGTTGTCATCCGCATCTTCGATGATGATTTTGCCCAGTCGCTACAGGAGCAATTCGGTTTTTCGGCCTTGAGCGCCACCAGCATGGCGGCTCCCGCCTTCGCCGCAGCCGCCGCTGGCGCGGATGTGACCCGTCCGATCACAGTCGAAGGGGAAGCCCTCAGCCTGGGACGCCTTCAGGTAGGCAAGCCATCCAAGCTGGAGGGGCTAAGCGTGGCCAGTCTCGAGAAAAAATACGATGTCAGCGTGGTGCTGCTCAAGCATGAAGGGGAATCGGACCTGCACCCGTCAGGTAAACGAACTTTGCATGAGGGCGATGCGCTGGCCGTGCTCGGCAATCCACAGCGCATCAGCATCCTGGTCCATGACAACCAGTAAAGAAATTGTCATCGGCCTGGTGGGTGTCTGCGCCTCGGGGAAAACAACCCTGGGCGCAAGACTCAGGGCGCGCGGTTACAAAATCAAGCATATCGCCCAGGAGCATTCCTTCGTTAAAGATATGTGGAAACGCATCGCCAACCCCGGCCTGCTGGTTTTCCTGGATGTCTCCTTCGAAATGGCAATGCAGCGCCGCAGACTGGACTGGAATCCGGGCGATTACGCCGAACAACAGCGCCGCCTGGAACATGCCCGCCAGCACGCCGACCTGTACATCCAGACCGATGCCTTGACAGCCGAAGAAGTGGAAGCTAAAGTGATTGCCTTCCTGGATGGTATTAAATGAAGCTCGATAAACTCTACGCTGTCACTCTTGGCCTGAACCGCAGGTTTCCTAACGGGAATGATCCCTTCCAAATGATGACCAGACTGCTGGAAGAAAGCGGTGAATTGGCCAAGGATGTCAACCACTTCGAGGATACTGGCATCAAGCGCGAAAAATACGGCCCGCCCGATAAAAGCCATCTCGCCAAAGAAGTGATGGATGTGCTGCGCTGCGCCTTGCAAGTAGCCATCTATTATGGAGTCGAGACTGAACTGGAAACGCACATTCAAAACAGTTACCAGCGATTAAAAAACGAGGGTTATCTCGACGCACGGGAATAAAATCATTCAGCCATTCCGCTTGAATGGGAGTATAATCGTCAATCGCGCCAGCCATTGGCTGGTATTTTTATGGACGGAGTAGGAATGGCATGACTAGAAACCTTTGGCCCCGGCTGGTTGTGATCCTGCTGATTGCCGCACTGGCAATCTGGATCGACGCCAGCAACACGTTACAAATCCCCAATCCTTTCAACGGAACACCCCTTTTCCAGCGCGATGTTACCCCGCGTCTCGGTCTTGACCTGCAAGGCGGCTTGCAAGTACTGCTTGAAGCCGACCTGCCCGAAGGCACAGTGGTCAGCGCAGAAGAAATGGAAGTGGCCCGCAGTATCATGGAAAACCGCACCAACGCCCTGGGCGTCTCGGAAAACCTGTTGCAAGTTGCCGGTGAACGCCGCATCGTTGGCGAATTCCCCGGCGTTCAAGATGCCGAAGCCGTGCTGGCCACCATCCAGCAGACCGGCTTGCTCGAGTTTGTCGACACCGACAGCACCTACCTGGAACCCGGCACCATCATCAAAACCGACCTGGCCGCGGACGGCGAGGCTATCGAAGCCGCCGAAGGCGAAATCGTCTACCACACGGTGATGACCGGCCGCGACCTGAAAACAGTAGGGGTTGCCACCGACCAGTTGGGCAGCTACCAGATCGACTTTACCCTCAGCACCGAAGGCAGCACCATCTTCGGCGACCACACTGCTGCCAATGTTGGCCAATACCTGACCATCGTGCTGGACAAGGAAGTAATCTCCTCGCCGCGCATTGAAACTGCCATTTATGGCGGCGCTGGCACCATCTCGGGCCAATTCACCCCCGAGGAAGCCAATGCATTTGCAGTCCAGTTGCGCTACGGTTCCCTGCCGATCCCGCTCAAGATTGTCGAAACCCGCATCATCGGCCCGACCCTGGGTGAAGATTCACTCAACAAGTCGTTGATCGCCGGTTTGGTGGGTATGATCATCGTCATGCTCTTCATGGGTATTTACTACCGCCTGCCCGGCATCGTCGCCGACATCTCGATC
Organism: Chloroflexota bacterium; assembly: GCA_023459215.1. Classification (GTDB taxonomy): domain Bacteria; phylum Chloroflexota; class Anaerolineae; order Anaerolineales; family Villigracilaceae; genus UBA8950. The sequence continues at coordinate 11,080 of JAEWVF010000048.1, read as the reverse complement.
CTGTTCTATGCCCTGGTGACCTTTGCCCTGTTCAAATACATCCCGGTCACGCTGACCCTGGCGGGCATCGCCGGTTTCCTGCTCTCGACCGGCTCGGCGCTGGATGCCAACATCCTGATTTTCGAGCGCATCAAGGAAGAACTGCGCAACGGGAAAACCCTGCTGCAAGCCGTTGACCTGGGCTGGATCCGGGCGCGCTCCTCGATCCTCGACTCAAACATCGCCACCCTGATCACCTCCGGCATCCTGTGGTGGTTCGGCTCGACCTTTGGCGCTACCATCGTGAAAGGCTTCTCGCTGACCCTGGCGCTGGGCGTGGCAATCTCGCTCTTCACCGCCATTTTCGTCACCCGCAGCCTGCTCGCGCTGGTGCTGAAATACTTCCAACCCAAAAACCTTGAAAAATGGTTTGGAATTTAGGAGACAGACAATGATTGACATTCTTGGAAAACGCTATTGGCTGTTCGGCCTGTCTCTTTTGGTAATCGTTCCCGGTTTGCTGATTCTGGCCTTCAGTGGCATGCCGCTTTCGATTGATTTCACCGGCGGCTCGCTGCTCGAAGTCCGCTTCGACAACGCCCCCGCCCCGGCGGAAATCCTGGCGGTTTACGATGCGCTGAACATCAGCGACGCCACCGTGCAGACCACCGAGAACAACGCCGTGATCATCCGCTCCTCCTTCCTGGATGATGCCACCCGCGAAACGGTCCTGGCCCAGCTCGAATCCGAATTTGGCGCGACCGAACTCTTGCGCTACGACTCGGTCGGCCCGGCGATTGGCGCCCAGGTGACCCAGCGCGCCGCCCTGGCCGTTGGCGTAGCCGCCCTGGCCGTGATTATCTACATCGTTTTCACCTTCCGCGGCATCCAGCATGCGGAACGCTACGGCCTGATGGCCATCCTGGCGATGGTGCACGATGTCGCCGTGGTGTTCTCGGTCGCCGGGATCGGCTCGCTGCTGGTTGGCTGGGAAATCGACTCGCTCTTCCTGACCGCCCTGCTGACCGTCATCGGTTTCTCGGTTCAGGACAAGATCGTGGTTTTCGACCGCATCCGCGAAAACGCCACCATCCTGCGCCGCCTGCCTTACGAAACCCTGGTCAACCATTCGATTGTCCAGACCCTGCAGCGCTCGATCAACACCCAGTTGATGACCGTGGAATTCCTGCTGTTGGCCCTGGCCCTCTTCGGCGGCGTCACCCTGCAAGAATTTGCTGTTATCCTGCTGGTCGGCCTGTTGAGCGGTACCTACTCCTCGATTTTCATCGCCGCTCCCCTGCTGGTCGTTTGGGAAAACCAGGAGTGGAAAAACTGGTTCGGACGCAAAGAAAGCGTTGCCTAAACCAGGCAATCCCTCGCATCGCAAAGCCTGCGCCCCAAGCGCAGGCTTTTTTATTCAGGGATTCTCTCCCGCACATGGATGGCCGCTGGCTTAGAAATAGAACGCGGATGACGCTGATTCAGCGGGTTTTCGCGGATAAAGCTTTTAAAAATCTGTGTTGACTCGCATCCTCCGAACTGATCCGCGTTCTATTTTCCAGAGTAACTGCTCACAGCCACTTTAAAATCAGCGATTCTCGCCCTGAGCGGAGCCGCGCGCCTGAGCTTGCCGAAGGGTTGCGCGGTGCAGTCGAAGGGCATTTTCTGCGTAATTCGTCCTTCGACTGCGCAAAAACCACTCCGCTCACCTGTGCCGGCGGCACTGGCGCAGGCAGGACTGGTGTGAGTAGCTTGACAATGTCACATTAAGATTGGCCCGTTTTTCTTACCACAACGGTAACGAAGGAACACAACGGAAACCCATTTTTCGTTTTTTGCTCTCCGTCGTGAAACGTTGTTACCGTCGTGGTGTAGGGGTTTGGGTTTTCTGAATTTAAATGTGAGATTGTCAAAGCAGGTACTTTCCGAACATACAGAGCGTTCACGGATATAGATCTTCGGCTAAAATGAAGTTGTCCTTTCCCGCCAGGCCTCGCCTTTGACCCGTCACCAACCCACCCCAAGCGGGTTATAGGACTCAACCCTTCTACAGGTATGCCCATGGACATCTCCCAAACCATTCACCTGCTCGGCGACCTGCTCGGCAAGGTCATCTGCGAACTCGAATCGCCGGCCATCTTCAGCGCCGAGGAGCAAATCCGCACCCAGGCCAAATCCCGCCGGGGCGGCGACCCGCAAGCCGACCAGCAATTGCGTCAGGCAGTCGCCGCGCTGGATGGCCACCAGGCGCGCGCCGTGGCCGCCGCCTTCGCCACCTACTTCGACCTGGTCAACCTGGCCGAAGAGAACTCGCGCGTCAACAGCCTGCGCCAGCGCGAACGGGAGATTCATCCGCGCCCCGAACACGATTCGATTGGTGAAGCCATCGCCCTGCTGAAAAGTCACGGAGTCAGCCCGGGCCAAATGGCCGAACTGCTAAAAAATTTGTCCATCGAGCTTGTCCTGACCGCCCACCCGACCGAAGCCCGCCGCCGCACGATCCTGTCAAAACTCCAGCGCATCTCAGATGCGCTCGAAAAACTCAGCAACACCCATCCCGGCCCGCGCGAGAGCGAGGCCCTGGTCGAAACCATCGATGCCGAAATCACCACCCTTTGGCTGAGCGAACGCGCCCGCACCAGCAAACCCGCCGTCACCGACGAAGTCCGCACCGGGCTGTACTTTATTGAAGCCGCCTTCTGGGAAACCCTGCCGCGCCTCTATGAAGACCTCGACCGCGCCCTGGCCGAGCACTATCCCGGCCTGCAAGCCGAACGGGCCTGGTTCCGCCTGGCCTCCTGGATCGGCGGCGACCGCGACGGCAACCCCAACGTCAGCGCCGAAGTGACCGCCGAAACCCTGCGCCTGCACCGCGGACTGGCCATCGAAGGTCACCGCCGCGAACTGAGCGACCTTGCCCGCCGCCTGAGCATCAGCGCCCGACGCGCACCCCTGCCCGGCGAACTCGCCGCCTGGCTCAAAAGCCGCCACCCCATGCCCGGCCACGTCCAGTACATCGAAGAGCGCTACGCCAACGAACCCTACCGCCTGATCCTGTCGCTGCTGGCCAACGATTTGGCCGAAGCCTCGCAGGAAGACATGAAAACCAACCTGAAATTGAGCAACCCGCGTCCGGCGCGCGTCCACCTGGCCCAGTTCAAACGTCCGCTCGAACTGATTACCCCCGCCATCCCGCCCAGCTTGCAGCGCAAACACCTGCAACACCTGCGCCGCCAACTCGATATTTTCGGCTTGCAGGCCGCCCGCCTCGACATCCGCGAAGATTCGAGCAAGCTGAATGGCGCGTTATCGGAAGTTTTGCGCGCGCTCCAGATTTGTCCCGATTACGAGGCCCTGCCCGAACCCGAACGGCTGGACCTGCTCACCCGTATGCTGGCCTCGCCGTTACCCGAGCTGTCGCCACGCCCCGGCGTGACCAGCGACACCGAAAAAACCTGGGCGCTCTTCCACCTGATTGCCCGCGCCCGGCGCACCTACGGCGACGACCTGCTCGGACCTTTCATCATCTCGATGACCCACTCAGTCGCCGATGTCCTGACCGTTCTCCTGCTGGCGCGCTGGACCGGCTGCGACGCCGGCCTGCAAATCTGCCCGCTGTTCGAATCCGTCCCCGACCTGAAAAATGCCCGCCAGATGCTCGACGACCTGCTCAGCCTGCCGACCTATCGCCAGCACCTGAAAACCTGTCACGATGAGCAGATGGTGATGATTGGCTACTCGGACAGCAACAAGGATGGCGGCTTCCTGATGGCCAACTGGGCGCTCTACCAGGCCCAGGAAAAAATCACCCAGGTGGCCCGCGAGCACGGCGTGCGCCTGACCATCTTCCATGGCCGCGGCGGAACGGTTGCCCGCGGCGGCGGCCCGGCCAATCGCGCCATCCGCGCCCAACCGGCGGGCAGCATCCATGGCCGCTTCCGCGTCACCGAGCAGGGCGAAGTCATCGCCGCCCGTTATGCCAACCCGGCCCTGGCCCACCGTCACCTCGAGCAAATCGTCCACGCAGTGCTGCTGGCCTCGGCTCCCGGCGCGCAAACCGACCTGGCCCCGGCCTGGCGCGAAGCCATGAACCAGATGTCGGCCACCGCCTATCGTTCCTATCGCGAGTTGGTCTACGAAACCCCCGGCTTTCTCGATTTCTGGCAGGCCGCCACCCCGCTGGACGAGATCAAACGCTTGCAAATCGGCTCGCGGCCCTCGGCCCGCGCCAAAAGCGGAGCCGTGACCAGCATCCGCGCCATCCCGTGGGTCTTCTCGTGGATGCAGAGCCGCTACAACCTGCCCGGCTGGTATGGCCTCGGCGCAGGTCTGGCCTCGCACCCCGACCTGGGACTGCTGCGCGAAATGTACGCCGGCTGGCCGTTCTTCCACGCCTTGCTCAACAATACCGAAAATTCGCTCGTCAAAGCCGATATGGACATCGCCGCCCTGTATGTTGAACTTGTCCCCGACCAGGAGCTGGCGAAAAAACTATTCGGCGTTATCCGCGCCGAATACGAGCGCACCCGCGAACTGGTGCTAAAAATCAGCGGCCACACGGAGCTTCTGGACGAAGAACCCCTGACCCAAAACGCCGTGCGCCTGCGCAACCCCTACATCGACCCGCTCAACTACCTGCAAGTCGAAATGCTGCGCCGCCTGCGCGCCCTGCCCGATCCCGAAGGCCCCACCGCCGAGCCGCTGCACGAAGTTATCGTGCTGACCATCAACGGGATTGCCTCCGGGCTAAGAAATACGGGGTGAAACAATCTCGGCGGGATTATTCCTGTTCAAGCGCTGGCCCACACATGAAAAACGGACGCCCAGTTCAGTTGGTTGGAGCAAACAGTTCACAAGTGGCGCAATGTACCAGGGGTTCATCGACTTGGAATTTATGCTTTTCAGCCTTCAACTCAAAAATCAAAGCCTATTGTTTTATTTCAAAACAAGCATTGGGATCAATCAATAATTTTTCATAGAATTCTTGATCGCTAACACCTAAAATAGCTTGAACTGGCTTCCAGATATCGCTTGTTGCAGGAGATAAGGCAAACGACTTGAAAATATCTATTCCACTGTTTACGTTCGTTAAAGCCATACCAAATGCATTGCCATATTCCTTTCCTGGGCAAATAAACTTTTGCTGATCTCGAAAGGCACCTAAATCCAAGATAATTCCTTGCTTTTCATAGATTAATACAAAGCCATACCCTGGCGCTTTGGGGTGGACCCGAAGCAGAATTTGGTCTGGTGTGGCCAGGCTCTCAAAGACAGGCAAGAGTGTGTATCTTTTCCAGTATTTTTGATAATTCGGGTTGGATAGATCTATCCCGGCGCTCACAGAAATTTGCTCAACAATTCCATCCTTTGAAAACAAAGATACTTCATGACCAAATCCATCTTCATCCAGCGACTGATGAAACGAGTCATCGAAGCCCAGCTTTTGTAAAATTGCTTTAGCATCCGCTTCGGTTGTTTCCCCTGGGGTAATACCCAGATAACAAGGCAATTTGCATACTTCATCCAGCAAAGATGCGCCCATAGCTTCCAGTAGATGCTCAGGCAGAATCGGACGCTCTTCGGGCGTAGGCGTGGGAAAAGGTGTTTCTGTAGGTGGTATGGAAGGAATAGTCACAAGGATTTGCGTGGGCGATTGTGTGGATGTTGGAGTTGTGGTTTTGCTCAAATCTTCGCTCACACATCCAAGTAAGAATAACACTGGCAGCAATGCCAGGAACATTGTTTGTTTTTTTATTGTTGCAAACATAATCTACCTCACCATTCCAGCAGTAAAACGAGATATGGATCGCACCAGCAGGCATTATAAAACATCAATCCGAAGCGTTGCCCTCAGCAGGAGGTCGAGACCATACCGAAGGGCCTTTGGTGGCGCAATTTTTAGGGTGCGCAACGCATATACTCTGATATACTTGCGCCCAATTCATCTCCAGGAGGCAGGTAATGCGCACTTATCGTCTTATTTTGGTCGGGTTTGGAAACGTTGGGCAGGGGTTTGCCCAAATTTTGCGTGAACAGGCCGAAGAACTGGCCGCCCAGGGACTGCAAGCGGTTATCGTGGCGGTCAGCGACCCGCTCAAGGGCAGCGTTTACCGCCCGGAGGGTTTCTCCCCGGCAGAACTGCTCGATACCGTCCAGGCCGGTCAAAGCCTGGAAACGCTGGCTGCCCAGGCCAAAGGCTGGGATGCCAAGCGCACCCTCGCCGAATGCGAGGCCGATGTGCTGGTCGAGCTGAGCTACACCGACCTGAAAACCGGCGAACCGGCGGTCAGCCATGTGCGCCAGGCTTTGCAGCGCGGCATGCACGCCATTACCAGCAACAAAGGCCCGGTCGCCCTGCATTATCCTGAACTGGCCGCATTGGCCGCCGAAAAAGGCCTGCAGTTTGGCATCGAAGGCACGGTCATGAGCGGCACACCCTCCATGCGCCTGGGCGCGGAACTGCTCGGCGCAGCCGGGGTCAGCAAAATCCAGGGGATTATCAACGGCACGACCAACTACATCCTTTCGCAAATGGAAGAGGGCTCCTCCTACCAGGATGCCCTGGCCGATGCCCAGGCCCAGGGCTACGCCGAAGCCGATCCCACCGGCGATGTCGAAGGCTTCGACGCCGCCGGCAAGGTGGTCATCCTGGCCAACGTCCTGATGGGCGCAAAAATCAGCATGGCCGATGTCGAACGCCAGGGCATCACCCAACTGACCTCCGCCGATATTGCCGATGCCCGCGCCGAAAAAATGCGCTGGAAATTGATCGCCAGCGTCGAGAAAACCGCCGAGGGGGTTAAGGCCAGCGTCAAACCGACCCTGATCCCGATCACCCATCCGCTGGCTTCCGTCAGCGGCGCGACCAATGCCATCACCTATAGCACCCGGCTGCTCGGCGATGTAACCCTGATTGGGCCGGGCGCAGGCCGCCTGGCAACCGGCTACGCCATTTTGGGCGACCTGCTGGCCATCCAGCGCGCCGCCTGAGACAATGCGATGAATATCACCGCCGTCAGCCACATTTTTTTCGATTGGGGCGATACCGTCATGGTTGACGATCCGACCGCGGCCGCGCCCATGCTGGACTGGGAGATCGTCACAGCGGTCGAGGGCATCCGGGAGGTGCTCGCCCGTTGTAAATCCGCGGGAAAATTCGTTGCCCTGGCAACCAACGCCGCAGTATCCGAAGAAAACCAGATCCGCATGGCGCTGGCGCGGGTCGGGCTAGACATCTATTTCGACCGTATCTACTGCTTCAAAAACACCGGCCTGGCCAAAGGCGAAGCATTCTATCGCCACCTGCTGCAAGATTTGAACCTGCAACCCGAGCAAGCGCTGATGATTGGGGATTCCTTTGAAAAAGATGTGCGCCAGGCCAACCTGGCCGGCATCCCAGCTATCTGGTTCAACCCCAAAACAGACGAGAGCAAAAGCGACTCGCTGCACACCACCGCGCACTCGATGAAGGAAATAGAGAAAATCATTGCAGGATAATCGAGAGCAGCGAAAAAATCTAGCCACCGGACTCTTTGAAAATTAGGCCAAATAGAACGCGGATTTCACTGATTGAACGGATTTGCGCGGAGTTAAAAAAAGATCAGCGAAAATCGGCATAATCCGTATTGTCCGCGTTCTATTTTTCTTTGCCAACCCAAAATGTCGGGTGGCTAGAAAAAAAATCAAACCGCATACCGGATTTCGGTATGCGGTTTTTATTAGCATCTACTAATAACTAATAAAAATAGATGATAAATTGGGTAATTTTTATCAATTTTATATGATAAAATGCAGAAATTCGGAGCGTTATTGCCCTATAAAATGCTCCACACATCCCAAATTTCAACGAGGTTCCCGTACATGTTGACCGTCTCACCCTTCACCCGTATCCTTTTATTTGTAGTTCTTGCCCTGGGGTTGACTCTCGCAGCCTGCGCCCCGGCTGTTGAAGCGCCTGTCGTCACAGAAGAAGCCAGCGCGGAAGAACCAGCCGCGATCGATGTTTCGGGCCAGTTAGTGCTCTACTCCGGCCGTTCCGAAGCGCTCATCCAGCCAGTTATCGATGCTTTCAAGGCCCAATATCCCGCGGTTGAAGTCCTGCTCAAATCGGGCAGCAACAGCCAGATGGCCAATGCCCTGATCGAAGAGAAAGCCAATCCGCAGGCCGATTTGTTCATCACCACCGAAATCTTCACCATCCAGGCCATGGCCGCCGAAGGAGTGCTGCAAGCCTATCGTCCAGCCGCCGCCGACCAGCTTCCGGCAGAAGCCCTCGGCGATGGCAACCTGTGGAGCGGGCTGACCCGCCGCACGCGAGTCATCATGTATAACACCGAACTGGTCAGCGCCGAGGAAGCGCCCCAGTCCATCTTCGACCTGACCGACCCCAAGTGGAAAGGCCAGATTGCCGCCGCCGGTTCGACCAATGGCGGCATGCAGGCCCAGATCGCCGTGCTGGAACAAGCCATTGGCAAAGAAGCCACCCAGGAATGGTTGAACGGCCTGCTCGCCAATGAAGTCACCTTCTTCAGCGGCCACACCGATGTCCGCAAGGCGGTCGGCGCGGGTGAGTTCAAAATCGGTTTGGTCAATCACTATTACTACTACCTGCAAGCCGCCGAAGGCTCGCCGGTCGGGGTGGTTTTCCCGGACCAGGGCGAAGGCCAGATTGGCCTGATCAGCAACCTGACCGCCGCGGGCGTTGTCAACGGCGCCAAAAATCCGGCTGCCGCCCAGGCCTTCATCGATTTCCTGCTCTCAGCAGAAGGCCAGAAGCTGTTCGCCGAACTGAACTATGAATATCCTGTCCTGCCTGGCGTGGCGCTCAATTCGGCTGTCCAGCCGCTCGACTCGTACAAAATGGTGGATGTCAACCTGCGCGACGTGACCATCAGCCTGGACAACGTTTTCGCCATCATCGAAATCGTCGGCCTGCCGTAAAATTTACCAACCGTAGGGGCGACCCGTTGGGTCGTCCCTACAACAACATATTCATGCAAATTTTCAACGCCCAACGACAACTTGTCACCAGTCCGCGCCTGCTCCTGGCCGCCGGGCTGGTGGCGCTTTTTGTGGCTGTCCCGTTCGGGTACATCCTGTTGCGCGCCCTCGGCGGCGGGAGCGAAGTTTGGGAACGATTGCTGCAAACCCGCCTGCCGGGACTGCTGTTCAATACGCTTGCGCTCATGCTGGTCGTAACCGCCGGGGCGCTGCTGACCGGGGTCAGCATGGCCTGGCTGACCGAACGCACCGACCTGCCGGGGCAGGCCATCTTCCGCTGGCTGCTGGCCCTGCCGCTGGCCATCCCGGCCTATATTGGGGCGATTGTGCATTTGGCCCTGCTCCGTCCGCGCGGCGGGATGATTCCACAGGCGCTGGCCGCGCTGTTCGGCGAACCCGTCCCGACCCCCAGCCCGCTCGGTTTGTGGGGCGCGGCCTTCATTCTGACGCTATTCACCTATCCGTATGTTTACCTGCTGAGCGGGGCTGCATTCCGCAACATGCACGCCGCGCTCGAGGAAGCGGCGCGCAGTTTCGGGCGGACGCCCTGGCAAACCTTCTGGCAGGTAACCCTGCCCGCCCTGCGCCCCGGACTGGCAGCGGGAGCGCTGCTGGTCGCACTCGACATCCTGGCCGAATATGGGACGGTGGCGCTCTTGCGCTACGAAACCTTCTCTTCGGCAGTCTTTGTGCAGCTCTATGCGCGCTTCGACCGCTCGGCAGCCTCGGTGCTGAGCGGCGTCCTGGTGGCCCTGGCCGTGTTCATCCTGTGGGCCGAAATCCGCGCCCAGGGACGGGCGCGTTTCACCCAGATGGATAGCAGTTGGCGGCCCGCCGTCCGCCTTGCGCTGGGTAAATGGAAATGGCCGGCCTTCGGGCTGGTGCTGGGGGTCAGCGCCGCCAGCCTGCTAGTGCCGGTCGGGGTGCTGATTTTTTGGAGCATCAACGCCCTGCTCGACCCGGACAGCCTGGCGGCAGTTTTTCGCTCCGGTTCGCAAGGCCTGGCGCATTTTGCCTGGAACAGCCTGTGGAGTTCGACCCTGGCGTCCGTCCTGGCCGTGGCGCTCTCGATTCCCGTGGCGCTGCTGGCGGTGCGCTACCCAAGCCGCTTGAGCAAATTGATTTCAAGATTTTGCCAGATTGGCTACGCGCTACCGGGCGTAGTAATTGCCCTGAGCCTGGTCTTGCTGGTCAATCGCTTCCTGCCCTTCCTGTACGCCACCCCGCTGATTGTGGTCATGGCCTATGTCCTGCGCCATATGCCGCAGGCGGTGCGCGCCAGCGAATCGGCGATTGGACGGCTCTCGCCTGCGCTCGAAGAAGCCGCCCGCACGCTGGGGCGCACCTCGCTGCAAACCCTGTTCCAGGTCACCATTCCGCTGGTTTTCCCAGGCCTGCTGGCCGGCGGGGCGCTGGTTTTCCTGACTTCACTCAAGGAACTGCCCGCCACCTTGCTCCTGCGCCCGGCTGGTTTCGATACGCTGGCTGTGCGCGTCTGGATGTGGGCCGAGGAAGGCTTTTACATGCAGGCCGCGCCCGCTGCGCTTTTGCTGGTGCTGGTTTCTGCCATTCCGCTTTCATTCCTTTTACGCAGGGAACAAATCTTCCATGAACGCGCTTGACATCTCACAACTCTCGAAACAATTCCCCGGCGCAGCCAGCCCGGCGGTGGACAATATCTCGCTTTCGCTGCCAAGCGGCGAAATCCTGGCCCTGGTTGGTCCCAGCGGATGCGGCAAAACCACCACCCTGCGCCTGGTCGCCGGGCTGGAACGCTCCGATCACGGCGAAATCTGCTTGAGCGGACAACTCGTCGCCGGGAAAAACCTGTTCGTGCCGCCTGAAAAGCGCGGAGTGGGAATGGTTTTCCAGGAGCATGCCCTCTTTCCGCACCTGACTGTGGCCGCCAACATTGCCTTCGGCCTGAAAAAGACCGCTCGCAGCGGCGAACAGGAGAAGGTGCGCGCGATGCTGTCCCTGGTCGGGCTGGAGCAGCTCGCCGGGCGTTATCCGCACGAACTATCCGGCGGGGAACGTCAGCGCGTCGCCCTGGCGCGGGCATTGGCTCCCGAGCCGGTGCTGGTGTTAATGGATGAGCCGT
>JAEWVF010000047.1 GCA_023459215.1 Chloroflexota bacterium | reverse complement strand
GCGGACCATCGGGAAATGTGCTCGTTTCCTCATGTGCTTCCTGTTCAGGAAGCCAGTCCCGGGTAGACTGCTTGAGCGGCGCGGCGACGCGCTTGCCAGATAGATGACCGTCCAGGCGCGGGGCTTGTCCCGTTGCTGGACAGAATGCGGCTTACAGACTGGCCTGAGGCAATTTTTACCAAATTAAGCGCGTTCAAATTCCTGACATATGGGTGGATATGGATTTGAACGGCAAGCGGAATTCTCAGATACCCGCCAGCATCGTATAATCGCATCACAAGCCAATTGTTGATTGAAAACAACTTCCTGAAAGGAACATCACGATGGAGTTTGCAGAATTGATTGCCGCCCGCTACAGCGTCAGGGCCTATCGCCCCGACCCGGTTGAAGAGGATAAATTACAGGCCGTTTTGGAGGCCGCCCGGCTGGCGCCGACCGCGGCCAACCGCCAGCCCTTCCAACTGGTCATCCTGCACACCGCCGGACGCGAACAGGAGTTGGGACAAATCTATCCACGCCCGTGGTTTGTCCAGGCCCCGCTGATTATTGCGGTTTGCGCGCTCTCGACCCAGGCCTGGGTCCGCGAAAGCGACCGTTTCAACGCCCGGCTGGTGGATGCGGCCATTGTCGCCGACCACCTGATCCTGGCCGCCGCTAACCTGGGACTGGGCACCTGCTGGATTGCTGCCTTTAATGTGGAAGCCGCCCGCCGTATCCTGCGCCTGCCGGCAGAGGTCGAACCAGTCATTTTTACACCACTTGGCTACCCGGCCGATCAGCCCGGCCCCAAGGTGCGAAAATCACTCAATGAACTGGTTCACTTCGAACACTGGTGAGGACAAAATGCCAAAAACCATCGCCATTACCCGCGCCATTAGCCCGCGCTTCAACGAATGTGAATTAACCCACCTTGCGCGCACTCCCATCGATCTCGAATTGGCGCGCGAACAACACCATCAATATGAAGAAGCCTTGAGAAGGCTCGGGGTCGAGGTATTGAGCCTGCCAGCCGAAGCCGCCCTGCCCGACTCAGTTTTTGTGGAAGATACAGCCCTGGTGCTGGATGAACTGGCCCTATTGACCCGTCCCGGCGCTGATTCGCGCAAAGCGGAGGTTGATTCCATCGCCGAGGCGCTGGCCCCCTACCGCAAGCTGGTACACATCGAAGCGCCAGCCACTGTCGACGGCGGCGACATCCTGAAACTGGGAAAAAGCATCTACGTTGGCCTGAGCACACGCTCGGATACCAACGCCATCGAGCAGATGCGTCAGGCGCTATCATCCCATGGCTACACCGTCAGCGGGATTCCGGTGACCGGCTGCCTGCACTTGAAAAGCGCCGTTACCCAGGCCAGCCCCGATACCCTGCTGATTAACCCGGCCTGGGTCGGGAAAAATCATTTCCCCGGCTGGAAATTCGTGGAAGTCGACCCGCAAGAACCCTCGGCAGCCAATATTGTGCTCACGCCATGCGGGGCCATCTTCCCGGCGCACTTCCCCAAGACCCAAAAGAAGCTGGAAGATGCCGGCATCCGCCTGGAGATTGTGCCGGCCAGCGAAGTTGCCAAAGCCGAAGGCGCGGTCACCTGTTGCTCACTGATTTTCGAAGATTCAACGGTCGAGGCGCAATGAGCGTAAATTCCAACCAACCCGCCCCGCTAGCCGATTTGCTGATTATCAGCCACGCCATCCTGTCTGGCGCGGCGATTTTCGTGCCAATCGTCTTTGTCGACGATTTCCTCGTTGGAGTGATTCGCCAAAACCAGGTCAGGGCGCTGGCCGGGCAGTACCGGGTCAACCTGTCGGCCCAGGAAGTAAAACTGCTGGCCAATATCGATGCGGATGGCTGCTGGCAGGGTTTGCTCGGCGTTTTAAAATACCCGTTTAAAATCGTGCGCCAATTTCTCAAGATTCTCGAGGTCAAGAAAAGCGTCGAGACGGCCACCGATACCTATTACACCGGCCTGCTGCTCAATGAAGTTTTGCGCAACGGCTGGTATACCGGCGAAAATTTCAATCGCGTTCAACAGGCCATCCATGAAACCAAGCGGGATATCAACAAGGAACTGGTAAGCGGCATCTTCCGCTCCTACCTGGTGCTCAACCGCGAAAACCTGGCGATCCTGAGCGGTTGGGGCCGGGAATTGCTCGATTACCTGTTGGCCAGCAGCCGCGCCCAGGTGCATGGCCTGTTCCGCCGGATCAGGTTGGTGCGCCAGGCAGTCGAAGAACATCCAGAAGCACTTTTTGAGCGCCAGCCGCCACAGGTCAGCGAACTAGCCCGTCAAATCTATGAAAACCTGAACGCCAACCTGCTGGGCAAGCCCCAGCAGCAGCAACAAGAACTGCTCGAGCGGCTGGCTGCCGCGCTCAAAGAATAAAAAAACAGCGCCGTGGAAGTTCCACGGCGCTGTTCAATTCCAATCAATCGGTTATTTCTTGACCCAGCCCAAGCCGATGCGGCCGCGCTCTTTCTCGATTTTTTGGATGTCGACATCGATAATGTCGCCCACTTTGAGCACGGTGCCAAAGGGAATCTGGCTTTTGTGCAGCAGGCCATCCTGCTTGACGCCGATGTCGACAAACGCGCCGAAATCGACCACATTACGAACAGTTCCCTTCAACTCGAAGCCGACCGCCAGGTCTTCCATCTTGAGCACATCGGTGCGCAGGATCGGCGCGGGAGTGTCTTCACGCGGGTCACGGCCCGGGCGGATGAGTTGCTCGAGAATATCTTTCAAGGTCGGCAACCCGCAGCCGATTTCGGCAGCCAGCTTTTCGGGCGGGGTTTTGGCCGTCAGCGCTTCCAGGGCGGTTTTACGCTCACTGAGCGGTGAGGCAGGCGTCAGTCCGGCGCGTTCCAGCACGGACAGGGTAACGGCGTAAGATTCGGGATGAATGGCGGAGGCGTCGAGCGGGTTGTTCCCGTTCCGAATCCGCATGAACCCGGCGCTTTGCTCGAAAGCCTTCGGCCCCAACCCGGAGACTTTCTTCAGTTCCTCGCGGCTTTTGAACACGCCGTTGCTATCGCGATAAGCGACAATGCCGGCGGCCAGTTTTGGCCCGATGCCCGAGACATGGGTCAGCAGGGCCGGGCTGGCAGTGTTGACATCGACGCCGACCTGGTTGACCACGCTTTCGACCACGCCATCCAGCGAGTGGCTAAGGGCGGTCTGATCGACATCGTGCTGGTACAGGCCCACCCCGATGGATTTGGGATCGATCTTGACCAGTTCGGCCAGCGGATCCTGGGCGCGGCGGGCAATCGAAACCGCGCCGCGGATGGATACGTCGAGATCGGGGAATTCGGCGCGGGCCAGCGGCGAGGCGGAATAGACCGAAGCGCCAGCCTCGTTAACAATCAGGTATTTGACGCTGGGGGCATTGCGGGTCAACTCGGCAACCAATTTCTCTGTTTCGCGCGAAGCGGTGCCATTGCCGATGGTGATCAGGGTGACTTTGTGGCGATTGATCATATCCTGCAGGGTGTCGATGGCCTCGACCCACTTGTTTTGCGGCTCGTGCGGATAGATGGTGCCGGTATCGAGCAATTTGCCGGTCGGGTCGACGACGGCCAGCTTGGTGCCGGTGCGGAAACCGGGATCGAGGCCGATCACGGTATGCCCGGCCAGGGGCGCAATCGAAAGCAGGGCGCGCAGGTTGGTGGCGAAAACGTTGATGGCGTGGCCGTCCGCTTTTTCGCTCAACTCGCGACGCACATCGCGTTCGATGGAGGGCAGCAACAGGCGCTCGGCGGCGTCTTCAATGGCCAGCATCAATTCATCAACCATCGGGCTGAGAATATTGGCTTCAAATTCAGTTTCGACCACCGGCCGCCAGTCTTTTTCGGCCACTTCGACACGCACGCGCAGGATACCTTCCTTTTCACCGCGGTTGATGGCCAAAATCTGGTGCGGCTGCAAACGGTCGACGCGCCCTTCGAACTGGTAATACGATTCGTAGACGCGCTTCTCATCGGCGGCTTCTTCCACTTTTTCAGCGTAGAGCATCGAGAATTTGAGCGCCTTTTCGCGCACACCCTGGCGAACGTTGGCATTGTCGCTGATGGTTTCGGCGACAATATCGCGCGCGCCTTGCAAGGCCTCGGCAACTGTGGTCACCTGCTCGTTCAGGTAGCCTTCGGCGATGGCTTCGGCAGCCCGGTCGCCGCGCGCCTGACGCAGGATGACTTCCGCCAGGGGTTCGAGGCCCTTCTCGCGGGCAATCATGGCGCGGGTGCGGCGTTTCGGCTTGTAGGGCGCGTACAAATCCTCCAGGCTGGTCATGTTATCGGCAGCGTCAATGGCGGATTTGAGTTCGTCAGTCAGTTTGCCCTGCTCTTCGATGGATTTGAGCACAGCCGCGCGGCGTTCGTCGAGGGCGCGCAGTTTTTCAACCATTTCGGCAGTGATGCGCACCTGCTCTTCATCGAGGGTGCCGGTCATCTCTTTGCGATAACGCGAAATGAACGGGACGGTATTGCCTTCATCGAGCAGGCTGATGACAGCCGCCACCTGTTGCGGGCGGACTTTTAATTCAAGGGCAATTTTTTCAGCGTAAAGGGTCATGTTTTTTCTGTTTGGGTGGGATAGGTGCCTGTTCATAATAGAACAAGAGTGCAGATTTTACCACGCGGGCGCAGGGCCTTTGCTTAAAATTTTGCGCAGCCTGTTACTCCGAGCGATAGCGGGAAATGACAAGTATTTATGCTTTTTTCTGATTGAGGGGAATCAGCGCAGCCGGTACGAATGCAGGTGGCAGATGGCAATCGCCAAGGCATCAGCAGCATCATCCGGTTTGGGAATCTGCGGCAGGGCCAGCAGGATGCGCACCATTTCCTGCATCTGACGTTTATCGGCGGAACCGTAGCCGGCCACCGCCAGCTTGACCTCGTTGGGCGTATATTCGGCCACATCCAGGCCAGCCTGGGCCAATGCCAGCAGAATCACCCCCCGCGCCTGGCCAACCGTAATCGCCGTTGAGATATTTTTCTGGAAAAAGAGTTTTTCAACGCCGCAGGTCTGGGGCTTATGCTTCTGCAACAGCGCGGTGAGCTGCTGGTAGAGCATATCCAGGCGTTCGGCATCGGGGATTCCCTTGGGGGTGGCGATGATGCCAAAATCGACCGCTTCAAGCGACCCGTCGCGCAATTCGCGGACAAGTCCATAGCCGGTGGTGGCAGTGCCGGGGTCGATTCCGATAGCAAGGGTCATATAAATCATACAGGGGCGACCCGTTGGGTCGCCCCTGCCTGGTTTATTCCGCTTCGAGGGCAGCCAGAACTTCTTCAGAAATCTTCAGGTTGTGATACACATTCTGGATGTCATCGAGGTCTTCGATGGCCTCCACCACGCGCAGCACCTGAAGGGTTTCTTCAACACCCAGTTCGAGGTCTTGCTTGGCAATCAGGCGCAAACCGCCTTCATCGGGGTTGACTTTGGCCTTGTGCAGTGCATCGCCGATGGTTTTGAAGGCTTCGACCGGGCCAATGATTTCAATGTTGTCGCCGTCTTCCTGCACATCGTCCGCGCCGGCATCGATAGCCAGTTCGAAAGCCTTGTCATAGGAAAGGGCGCTGGCCGGGAAAGTGAAGTAGGACTTGCGCTCAAACTGCCAACCCACCGCGCCGGCTTCCGCCATGTTGCCGCCGTTTTTGCTGAAGGCATGACGCAATTCAGCCACAGTGCGGTTGCGGTTATCGGTAACGCACTCGACCATAATCGCCGAGCCGTGCGGGCCATAGCCTTCGAGGGTCAATTCTTCGTAAGCGTTGCCGTCCTTGTCCTCGCCGGTGCCGCGGCGGATGGCACGTTCGATATTATCTTTCGGCATATTTCCTGCGCGGGCTTTTTCAATGGCCAGCGCCAGGCGCACATTTGTATCGGGATCGCTGCCGCCGTTGCGCGCGGCCATGACCAATTCCTTGGCCAAACGCGTAAAGACTGCGCCTCGTTTTGCATCGACTGCACCCTTTTTGCGGCGGATGGTTGCCCAATGGCTATGTCCAGACATAAAAACGTTCTCCTTCTCGTTCTGTTACCAAATATTCAGAATGGATACCCGCCAGATTGCAAATTGCGCTTTTGAGTGGAAAAGCGCAATTTGTAACCACGGATATGTATGATTTCAGGTTTTGAATTATACCATTGAGGCCAATTTCACACAAAAAAGCCAACCGCCAGAACGCCCGGCCCGGCGTGAACGCCTATCGCCGCCGGCAGGTTGTAAATGGGCGGAGTTGCAATTCCCAGCCGCGCAGCCAGGGAGGCGGCCAGCGCCTGCGCTTCGGCCAGCGCGCCAATGTGCATCACCACCAGGTGCGCCGAATCCGTACCGCCGCCCTGTTCGGAGACGATGTCGAGCAGGCGGGCCAGGGCGCGTTTCTTGGTGCGTTCCTGCTCGAAAGCCTGCACCAGGCCGTCTTTTACTTGCAGGATGGGCTTGACCTGTAGCAATTCGCCCAGCAAGGCTTTCGCGCCGCCAATCCGCCCGCCTTTTTTGAGATACTCGAGGGTATCGACCAGGAAATAGGTGCGCTGGCTGGCAATCAGCGCTTCCAGCCGGTGCAGGACAGAGTCCATCCCAGCGCCCTCGGCGGCCCATTGCGCGGCCAGCAAGGCCAGGGTGGCCGTGTTCCCGGCTATCGTGCGCGTATCAAGCACTTGCACGGATAAATCCGGGAAATCGGCGGCAGCGCTCTGGGCCGAGCGCACCGTCCCGCTGACGTTCGCAGAGGGCGCAATCACCAGGACGGCATCGCCTTTGTCCTGCGCATCCTGGAAGACGGGATAATACAGGGTCGGCGGGGGCGCAGCAGTTTTCGGCAAACTGGGGAAGGCTTTGAGCTTTTGCAGGAAGGTTTCGGGGTCAATTTCGTTATCGTCGCGATAGGAATCTTCGCCAAAAATAACGATTTGGGGAATCATGGCGATGCCGCGTTCGCGCGCCAGGTCCAACGGCAGGCCGGAAGTGGTATCGGAGACGATGCGCAGCATGGCTAACCCGCCTTGATTTTTACAGCCTTGCCCGTTTTGGCCGACTGGTACAAGGCCAGGATGGCGGCCACATTGGCGCGGCTGTCGGCCAGGGAAATGTGTGGGGCTTTGCCGAGCAGGATGGCATCGGCCATATCTTCGACCTCGCCCAGGTATGCGTTTTGGCCGTCAATCTTGATGGTCTCGAACTCGCCGCCGCGCGAAAGCAGGACTTTGTTCTTCTTGCCGGCATGGAAGGGGGAAGGAACCTGCAGGGTGGCATGTTCGCCAACGATTTCCATAAAAGCGCGGAAAGGACCGCGGAAACCGCAATCGAACTGGGCATGGATGTCGCCGGGGAAGCGCAACTGGCCGCTGAAGAATTCGTCGATGCCGCTCTCAGCCGTTACCTGCCAGCCAAACACTTCGAGCGGTTCCAACCCGAGCATGGTGCGGGCATAGCTGACGGGGTAACAGCCCACGTCCCAGAGCGCGCCGCCGCCGTAGGCCGGATCGAGACGGTAGTTGCCGGGACGATTAAAAGTGAAGGTAAAACCGCCTTTGATGGTCAGGATTTTGCCAAAGGCGCTGCCGGTGACAATTTCCTTGACCTTATGCGTTTGCGGATGGGTGCGATACATAAAAGCTTCGGCCAACACCTTGCCGGTGCGTTGGGCGGCTGCGCTCATCGCATCCACTTCAGCCAGGGTCAGGGCGAAGGGCTTTTCGCACAAAACGTGTTTGCCGGCTTCGAGGGCCTTGATCGTCCATTCGGCGTGCAGGTGATTGGGCAGGGAGTTGTAAATCACATCCACATCCGGGTCGGCCAGCAGGGCTTCGTAGCTGCCGTGCGCCCGTGGAATATCATGTTCCAGCGCGTAGGCCTGGGCGCTTGCCTCGCTGCGCGAACCGACGGCAAACAAGGTGTTGCGTTTGGATTTGGCAAGCGGCTTGAACAGCGCCGCATTGATCTTGGCGGTCGAGAGCAATCCCCAGCGAAGTTTCTCGGTCATCGATAATCCTTTCTCTTGCGTCGAATAAGTCGGTATGCAACGATTTTACCCCATTGCGCCAGTCAGGGCATGGCTCGCGGCGGGGATGGTTGGAAGCCCGCACAGGCTATATAATTCAGCCCGCTTGCCTGAGAGCCGAATCCTATCCATGCCCGCTCATCAGCAGTTTGGAGAAAAATCGTGACATCCACCGCCGTCAACCGTAAAACAGCCATCTTGTTCCTGATCATCAGCGCCAGCTTGTGGAGTACGAGTGGAATCCTGCTCAAAATCCTGGACTGGCAGCCGCTGGCTGTACTGGCCGGGCGCAGTTTTTTCTCGGGACTGGTTTTCCTGGCCTACCTGCGTTACGTTCCGCTGCGGTTTAGCCGTTGGCAGTGGATTGCCGCCATATGTTCGGTGGCAACCCAACTCCTGTACATCAGTTCGATCAAAATGACCAGCGCGGCCAATGCGATTTTCCTGCAATATACCGCCCCCATCTATATCATCTTCCTGGGCTACCTGTTCCTGCGCGAAAAACCGTCGCGCGCCGATTGGGTTGCGATGCTGGTCATCTTCGCCGGGCTGGGACTCTTCTTCGGCGACAGTTTGAGCATCGACGGTTTCTGGGGCAATATCCTGGCCCTGGTCAGCGGCATGACCATGGCCCTGATGACGGTTGCCATGCGCGCCCAGAAGGACGGTTCGCCAGCCGAGAGTTTCTTCCTGGCCAACCTGATCGGGCTGGCCGTCGGCGGCTATGCCCTCTTCCAGCAGCCCTGGAACGCTGGCAACCTGGCCGGCATCGCCTACCTGGGAATTTTCCAGATCGGATTGGCCTTCCTGCTCTATTCGCTGGCCATCAAAGTCATCCCGGCCCTCGAAACCACCCTGATCGGCACCCTGGAACCGATCCTGAATCCGTTATGGGTATTCCTTTTCATCGGAGAAACGCCCGGCCCACTGGCGCTGCTCGGCGCGCTGGTGGTGCTGGGCGGGGTGGTGATCAGTTCGATAGCCAGCGCCAGGCCCGAAAAAGAATGAGTGGCTACTGAAACACGCACACTCCCACCAAAGCCTGCTCAAAATCATCCTGTGGAGTTGTCCCCATCCACTGCCTGACAACATCGCCCGAAGGGTCGAGCAAGACAAAGCGCGGAATGGCGCTGACCCCATAGGTGGATACCAGTTGGCGATATTTTTGCTGGTCTACATCGGCATGGATAAAGGTCACATCCCCCGCGCACTGTTTTTCAAGGTTAGCAACCACCGGCTGCATTGAGCGGCAGGCTGCTCACCAGTCGGCGTAAAAATCGATAAAAACGTAACGGTCAGGGTTCAATTCGACCGGCAGGCTGGCAATCCGCCGCTGTTGCGCCTGCTGGTTATAGAAATAGCCCATGCCAAAAACGGCGGCAAACAAAAGCAGCAACGCCAGGCCAAGGCCGATATACACTTCCAGCCAGCGGCGCTGAACGCGCGGGTCTGTGACCGGGGCAGGGATAACCGCCGCTGCCACAGGCCGCTGCGGCGTGGGGACTGACTGCAAACGGGCCAGCGCCGAACGGGCATACACATGCGTTGGATCAATCCGCAGGGCGCGCTGCAAATATTCCCGACGCCGTTCTGGCCTGGCGGTGCAAAACGACAACCCAACCCAGGCCTCGGCCTGTTCGGGATTGGCGCGCAGGATGGCCGAAAAAAGCCCGCCAGCCGTTTTCCTGTCACCGGCTTTCAGCGCAGCAAGCGCATTTTCAAGGGATTGGCGTTCACTGTTGATCATATCGTTCTGAATGGTTACTGTTCAGCGCTCAGTTGTCATTTCGAGCCGCTTTTTGGCGACATCGTACCCGTAGGGTAGAAATCTTAACCACATTGCGCAAGATTTCCCCTGGCACCACCCGCCAGGGCAGGTGTCAGTCGCCGCTGCGCGGCTCCTTCGAAATGACAAGTTTAGAGCAAAATAAGGCCCAAAAATACGGCTGAATAGTTACCCTGAATGTATCATAGCTTCTTCATTAAAACAGGGCAACGCCATTTGTCATTCAAATCCCTGCCTTCTGTCACCATAAACTCTTGAGATGAATCTGCTGCGGGGGAAAAAAAAGAGACAGAACTTAGAACCTATCCGAAAATTATTACACCTGTTGGTTATGTCACCTCGAAGGAGCGCTTTTCAGCGACTGAGAGGTCTTTAGCAATGCGAAAAGATGTCTCGCTCCGCTCGACATGACGAGCCTCTCCTAATTTTCGGATAGATACTTATTCAAAAAATCCATAAATATTAAAGTCTATACCAATGCCTTTCAAGCCAATCGCAGTATAATGCAGCGAATTAAAACCCCGGCAAGGCCGCGAAGGAGGAACTCGTTTATGGAAATCATCTTTGGTATCGTTGCAATTGCGCTCATTTTGACGCTTGTTTTACTGGCAATCTTTGAATTTCGCATCCGCCAACCCGATGCGCTGGTTTTGTACGAATCGAACGGAAAAATCGCCCTGCGCAGCGGATTGTTCTACCCGCGCCACTTCAGCCTGCCGATCAAGCGCACCACCCACCCGATCCAGTTGACGGTCGAAGCGACCGCCGCCGGCAATCTGGGGGTCAACGTCAAACTGGTCGGCTCGGTCGCGCCCTCCATCGAAAACATCCAGACCCTGATCCGCATCGGCGGCTGGAGCAGCGACGCCATCACCCGCGCCGCCGAGGAAGTCAACATCCGCCTGGAAGGCCTGGTCAAGGAATACACCGAGAAACAGGAAATCCGCGCCCTGTCGTCTTCGGCGCTGGTGGCGCACCTGAACGAACGCGCCGCCGGGTTCAAGGAGCAATTCGGCGTTGAGCTGATTTCGCTGGCCATCCACTCGATGGATGCGGTCGACTCTGAAATTGCCGACGCCCTGCGCCAGCAGGAACAGGCGCGCCTGCTCGAAGAGACCGAAAAACTCAACAACCAGGCGCGCGTTTCCGCCGCCAAGGCCAAATACCAGGCCGATGAAGAAATCGCCGGGATGGAACACGCCCTGGAACTGAAGAAAGCCTCGCTCAAACAGGCCATGCTCGAACAGGAAAATGCCCTGGCCCAGAAACGTCTCGAAGACGAACTGGCCCGCAACCGGATGCGCCTGGCCTTTGAAAAGGAAGAGCTTGAAATCCTGAAGAACAACCCCGAGCTGCTGGTTTTAACTCCGCAGGCAGCGCGCCTGGCCGAAGCCAGCCAGGGACTCAAAAACGCCCGCACAGTGATTTCACTTTCGCCGCAAGACCTGGCCGGTTCGGAATTGTTCGAATTGTTCCAGAATATGCTCAACAAAGCCCTGGAATCCAAAAAATCCAAGAAAAATGAATGATGTCCCAGCCTGACCCCCTGGCTTTTTTCCGCCTGAAGCAGATTCGGGTGGCCCGGGTTTCAGAGATCAGCGAGGCCACCGCCGCAGCGCCAGTTCCACCTGAGGAACGGGTCAATTTTCATATTGGCAATCCGCTCCAGGATGTTAAACTCTCCTCGGCCTTCCTGCGCATCGCGCTGGGGATCGATGTGCGCCGCCAGGACCTGGCGGATGCGGATGCCGATACCCTGCTCGAACACCTCGGCTGGGACAAAGCCGACAAACCCAAGCTGGAATTTTTGATCCGCACCATCCAGCGCAGTTCGCCCTACATGCCGCGCGGCGGCTACAACCGCAAAGCGCCGCACACCCTGGTGCAGACCTTCCGCAAGTGGCTGGAAAACCAGCAGGAGCCGCTGCAATACGAACTCGGCGAAAAAACCGGGCGGCGTGAAATCATCCTGGCTTCGGGCGGAATCCATGAAACCCTGCGCCTGATGCTTTCGGCAGTTTCCAGTTATTTGCAGATTCTGCCGGCGCGGGTGCTGTGCTACCACTACGATTATCCCGAACCCTATCGTAACATCCCCAACCTGCTGGTCGAAAGCCTCTCCGCCGACGAACGGACGGCGCGGGCCGAAATCGAAAGCTGGCTGACCAGCCAGCCGCAAACGCCGACCTTTATGATTATCGGCGGCGCATTGAGCGAGGAAACCCGCCGCAAACTGCGCCTGCTGAGCATCGAATATCCGCTGTTCTTCATTGAAGCCAACAACGCCCTCAACCAACACTCGCTGGCGCGCGAAGCCCGGCTGGTGCAGCGCGTCATCCGCCTGTTGACCCCGGCCATCTTCGCCCCGCGCCTCGATTCGCTTTCGACGGTTTTCGTCATCGGCAACGCCGACTTCCTGGGCGTGATCGAAAATGTGCAGTTCCAGCTCAAGGGCACCCCCTCGGCCTCCGAGGTCGAGTTCCTGAGCTTCCTGATCGAACAAAACCTGGCCGAACTGCCACAGGAAACGCCGACCGAAATCTTCGCGGACAAGGCCTGGCTGGACGAGTGGGGCGAAACCAGCGCCGCAGCCACGACTCTCTCGCGGTTGGCCTCGCGGGCCGGGGCGCGACTCGAATCGATTGCCGACGAAAACGCCCGGACGCTTGCCAATGCGCTCGCAGCGGTCCAGCGCAAAAGCGGAAAAGTCGAGCAAATCATGCAGGAACGCTGGAAAAGCGGCCTGGTGGACGAGTTTGCCGACCTGGACAGCCTGGAACTGCTTAACCAACTGATTGAACATGCCCACGACCCGCTCTGGCAAAAGCGCTTGCAGCGCAGCTTCCTGACCGTCTTTGCCAAACACCAGATCCAGTACCGGCCCGAAGCCTGCCAGGTGACCAGCGGCTCCTCGCGCACCGCCCTGGGCCTGCTCGGATTCCATTGCGGCATCACTGACGTGCTTTTCCCCGACCTGAGCTGGTCGTATGAACAATGTTTCCCGAATGTGCATGTCGTCCCGCTGACGCCCGACCTGGCGCTGGATGTGGACGCAATGATTGCCCGGCTCGAACGGCTTTGCCAAAACGACCCGACCTGGCCCGACCACGGCGCAGTCGCCATCAACAACCCGCACAACGCCACCGGGCGCATTTTCGCCGAAGCCGATGTCAGCCGGCTGATGACCTGGTGCCTGCAACAGCGCATTTACATCATCGACGACCTGGCCTACCAGAACGTCGCCCCGGTTGACGGCCTGCCGGTCATCAAGACCGCCCGCCAGATTGCCAGCGACCTGGTGCGCAGCGGGGCGCTGACTTCCGAGCAGACCGAACGGGTCATCAGCGTCCATTCCATGTCGAAGACCGACTGTCTGGCCGGGGCGCGCCTTTCGGTGGTTGAAATCCCCGAAGCGGAACTGCGCGAAAAATTCCGCCGGTTGAACGACCTGATGGAACCCAACCTGGTGGCGATTTTCATCGTCTACCTGTTCTACCGCGGCCCGCTCGAAGGCGCGCGCACCTATTGGCGCATGCGCAACG
This sequence comes from Chloroflexota bacterium, assembly GCA_023459215.1. Taxonomy (GTDB): domain Bacteria; phylum Chloroflexota; class Anaerolineae; order Anaerolineales; family Villigracilaceae; genus UBA8950. The sequence goes on along the minus strand of JAEWVF010000047.1, from coordinate 6,062 downwards.
CCCTGTTCAAGGAACGCAGCGAAGCGCTGCTCTCGGCTTCTGAAAACCTGCCGCCTGACCGCAACCCCTTCGGGCTGAAAATCATCCCGCCCTCGGGCAGCATGTACCCGCTGCTGCGCGTCAGTCACCTGCCGGGCGGCCTGTCGCTCGACTGGCTGGCCTCCTCGCTGGCCCGGCGCGGCATCGGCTTGCTGCCGCTGGCCACCTTCGCGCGCACCGAGGAAGGTTTCGACACCGGGCGCAGCACCTTCCGCCTGACCCTGGGCGGGGTCGACCCGGCCGAGGTGATGCAGGTCAAGGCCCGCCGCCTGCTGATCGACCTGAACCGCATGATCGCCGAGGAAGACGCGCGCTACAACCGCAAACAACTGCGCTTCCAACTGCCCGCCAACCAAAACGGGCACGTCGCCGCCCGCTTGCAGCAGTGGGATGAACTGACCCGCGGCCTGCTGCGGCGCTTCGAGGCGGATTCCGCTTTCCAGGTTTTCCAGCGCCTGCCGGCGGTGGACCAGGCGCGCCTGCGCCGGGATTTCGTTAAAGAATACCTGCCCGAACGCCTCGACCTGTTCCGCACCCGCCTGCGCGAGCGCGCCTTCATCAGCGATGAACTGATGCGCAAAGCCGCCGCGGATGGCGACTGGCTGGCCGAGCGCCTGGAGCGCGAGTTCATGAAAGACTCGCTCGCCCGCCGCCAGGAACTCTTCCACCTGCGCAACTACGACCGCACCGTTCACCCGACCCAGAAATATTCGCTCAAAGCCGAACTGGCCGTGGATGAAATCCTGCGCGCCCTGGTGGCACGCCAACCGGTCGCCGCCAGCCTGGCCGAAACCGCCGGGCGCGAACTGCTGCTCGAATTCCTGGGGACGAACGTCAGCATCAACTCGCAGCTCGAAGCCGACGAAATCCTGATCGACCTGGATACCCTCGCCGCCTGCGAAGGCTATACCGAATTGTTCAGCGATGCCAGCCTGCGGCCCTTCCTATCCTTCTGGAGCGATTGGGACGGTTCCAACCGGCCCTCCGGCCAGGGCCACCGCCTGGCCGCCGCCGCCGTCATGGAAAATGTGCGCCGCATGGCCCAAATCCTCGGCCTGCTGCGCAAAGCCGACCCCAAAATCCAGATCGCGCCCGACCTGCAAGTCGACCTGGAGCGCCTGCCGCAGCGCAGCCAGCGCTTCACCCAATTGCTGAACAACATCACCCAACTGACCCACGAGTTGGAGCAGAAATATCGCGGCATCCTGCCCGTCTCGGTCGGCGGCAACCGCCTGCAACGCCTGGCGGCACAGTTCCACCTGCACCCCGACCCGGCCCGCGACCTGTGGAAGCATAACGACCGCCACGAACAGCGCATGCGCGAACTGCGCGAACAACGCCGCGCCAACCTGGAAATCTATTTCGGGCTGAACAAGAAACTGCGCAAGCAGTTGCATGCGCTCATCCCCGAAATTCAGGCCAACCGCGCGGTCGAACCCCTGCTGCGCGAAACCGTCAGCTATTACGACATCCTGCAGCGTCTGGTCATCACCCCGCGCATCCACCAGGGCATGATCACCGCCCGCGACCAGTTCGCCATCGACACGACCGCCTTCAACATGCAGGAAATCAACGCCATCGCCGGCAAGTACGGCAACCCCGGCATGACCCTCGGATTGCAAATCAGCATGTCGACCAAACCCGAGGCGCTGATTGCCCTCGACCGCAAGCTGGGCACCCAGACCGAGCAGGTGCGCCGCCAGCACCCGGACGCCGAACTGCCCAACATCTGGCTGATTCCGCTCTTCGAAGACCTGGAAGCGGTCACAAACATCACCAATTACCTCGACCGGGTCTGGGATTACGCCAACCAGAGCCGCCACACCGAGCAAACCGCGCAGAGCCGCTTCTCCGAGATCCTGGCCGAAGTCTTCGTGGCCGGGTCAGACCTGAGCCAGCAAATCAGCCAGGCCAACGGCGCTTTCCAGTACATCAAGGCCAAGTACGCCGTCCAGACCTGGCTGGCCGAGCACGGGGTGGCGGAGGCGATCCGCATCAAGCTGGGCAGCGGCGAACCGATGCAGCGCCAGGGCGGCTACTATTCGGCGGTGGCCGGTCAGCCGGCTTTCGTCAACCTGGAAAGCCAGCGCCGACGGCTGGCGCGCAACCTGCCGCCCGCCGCGCAAAAAAGCACCCTGTACGCGGTCACGCCGCTGCAAGGCGTCTTCCTGGGCGGGGACCTGCGCACCTTCCAGAGCAGCCTGGCGGAGCACATGCGCTTCCTGCCGGTGCGCGACCTGGCGAACCTGCTCTACCATGTGCGCGAATCACAGCAAGCCCACCGCCAGAACCTGCTGCGCGCCGCCGAAACCCTGACCGAAAGCCGCCTGGGACTCAAAAGCCGCGGCGTGCAGGAGTTGGAGCGCCTGACCATCGGCATGCCCGAAGCATTGTACGAAGGCTTCCTGGATGAACTGACCGAGCACTTCCGCCACATCCTGTACGGGCGGGCGGAGGATGTTTTCGGCATCCACATCGTTTCCTACTTTATCGGGCGCTCGATTCCGCAACTGCGCGACCGCCCGACCTCGCGTCGGCGCGCGGCGGCAGGCCTCGACCGCGGCCAGCAAATCCTGGCCAGCGTGGCCGAGATGATTCCGCTCTCGAAGCAGGGCAGCATGCTGCGGGCAATTTCGCACAACCAGGCCCAGACCAGCGTGATGGGCATCAACCAGTTGACGACCGGCCTGTTCCGCGCCCTGGAATACTACGCCCAGAAAACCTTCGCCGAAGGCGAGCGCGAGAGCATGATTGCCGAGCGCATCCTGCCGCGCCTGCCGGTCTACGACATCCTGCACACCCTGCGCCTGTACCAGGATTGGCGCGGCGAGATCAGCAAACGGATCGAGACCGCCTTCCCGGCCGGGAATTCGGCTTTTGTGGCCCTGCGCGAAGACCACGACGCCATGCTGCGCTTCCTGCCGCTCTTCCAGCAGGAGCTGCTGCGCCGGCACGGACTGAACGTCAGTGATTTCGTCGAGAACGGGGTTTTCATCCCCGATCTGCTGCCAACCCTGCGCCCCGACCTGGCGGTCTTGCTGCAAGAAAACCTGTTCAATACCGACCTCGAACAGATGCTGGCCAAAGCCAGCCCGCAGGGGTACGGCAAGATCGAGGCCGAATGGCGCAAACAGGCGCTCGAACTGCTGGCCATGCCCGAACGGGTGCGCAGTTGGCGCGCAGTCATCTGGGACCTGATGGGCGATTCAATCTACCAGCGTGTGCAGAGTTTCACCGAACTGGCCACGGCCCTGCATTCGGTAACGTCGGCGCGGCCAGTGGCGGCCCGCCCGGCGGCTGGCGGACAGAAACTGCCCACGGCCCTGGCCGGTTTCCTGCGCTCGGCGCGGGTCGACGATGAGATGCGCCAGTTCCTGATTGGGGCGGTCGACCAGTTGAGCGCCATCGCCGAGGGCAGCATCGAGGTGCCGGTCAGCGTCATCCGCGCCCTGAACGATGTCGAGCGCATCGCCCAGATCGAAGAGACGGCCCTTTCGCCCGAAAAACAAAACGTGCTGCGCCTGTGCGTGCTGCAAATTGCGCGCCTGGCCGGCGAGAACGGCTAACAAAACCCGCCCGGCAGTTGTTGACTCACCGGGCGGTTTTTTGTTATAGTAGGGGGGATGGTTTTTCCAGAAGCAAGCCGTCAGGCCGGTAAAGAAGCAACTTGAGTAAAACGCATGGTTTGTGGGTATCTTTTTCCAAACACCGCTGCCCAGATGCACATAAAAACTTGCCCGTTTTTAATCTATTGCGGCCTAACGCCTACATTAATTTTGGATTTTAGGCGGTCAAAACACTGCCCATAAGCCATTTACCGGCAAAATGACAGGTAAAGCAATAGTTAGCCCGCCCCTTCCATAATGAGTCATCAATGATAAGGTTTCGCACTCCAAGCATTGTCGCGTTTTCCCTGCTCATTGCATTTAACTATTTGGTTGCCTGTCAAACAGCGACTTCTATTCCAGGGCCAACTTTAACTAATATACCTGCACCTACTGCTACGCTAATTACTACTCCAACGATAGAAGTAATTACCACACATCCAGAATTAGAGATTATCACACCACATAATGTTGCCCGCCTTGAGCAAATAGACCAATGGGGACAAGGCAATGTGAATGGTATTGCCCTTTCGCCAAGTGGTAATTTAATTGCGGTTTCAACAACAACCGGAATTTATCTGTATGACAGGGTAACGGTAAAACAGGTTGATTATATTAATATTCGCGTTGGAGAAAATAACGGTACAGAAAAACAGGAATGCCCAACTTCTGGGAATTTAGCGTTTAGTCCAGATGGCACAATATTAGCAATTGCAAGTACCGATATTACGTTTTGGAATTTAAAAACCAATGCCATTCAAAGGGTGATTGAGAACAAGATTAAAGATATGGAGTCGGTCATTGCAAATATTAGGTTTAGCGTAGATGGAAATAGAATTATGGCCGTTCAAAAAGTCGCTTACAACTATCCTTGTATAGGGCGGGCGAGTTTGGTTATGTATACCATCGAAACGGGAGAGATAGTTTTCAGGCAAGACTTTGACGATTACGGAGAAGGTCTTCCTCCAAAATTGTATGAAAAAGATGGAAGGGTACTTACCTGGCCAATCCCCCCAAAAGACATTACCAGTGAGAATCAAAAGCTAACAGTCCGCGATTTGGATGGCACAGTTATTTGTTCAAAGCCGATTGATTCTCAATCTATCAACGCATTCCTTCCTGATATGTTTTCTTCGGATGGTAGTATTGCAATCAGTTGGAACGACTATGGATACCAAGCAGGTGATGTTCGTATTTGGGATCTCGACCAATGCACTATCTCAAAACCTGTTCTTATCTTTCCAGAAGTTGCGCGGGAGATAAGTTTTTCATCAGATGGCCGCAGTGTACTTACAGGAAGCGCGGCTGGCTACACATTTCATGTTTTTGATGTCCAGACTGGTCAAATGCGGTTTTCACTTTCAGGGTTTGACGCCGCATTTAGCGCGGATGGAAATCAAGTTTTTGTTGCTGAAGCAGAAGCCGTTAATGCCTATGATGTTGAAACTGGCAATTATATAAATTCGGTGCTTGAAACTGTTTCCGACTACATGACTGATGTTTTTGTCAGTCCAGATGGTCAGTTTATAGTGCTTACAAATGACCCATCTAGAAAATACCATTTTTATAGGATTGATAATGGTTCTTTATTGAACATATCATACCCTATGAATGGGAATAACCTTTCCTTTAGTCAAAACGGTAAATTCGTGGCTATAACTAAACACAGGCCAGCCTTAAACGAAGTTCGATTCTGGGAAATGAACACTGGCACTGAATTGACAAGTTGGCAAGGCATGGTTCCAGACGCAACATCAAGTTTTGATATTGATGTTTCTTTTAACTCAGATTTTACCCAACTGGCAACATTTAGCACAAATGGATATCACCAATATGTTTATATATGGAGTGTGCCTGAATTTACACTTTCGAAGGCGCTCACACAATTTTCTAATGGAGACCAGCGGATTCAAAACTTGGAATTCATCGCAAATAATCAAATATTTTTTGCGCGTGGGGTCAATCCAGATATGTTTCTTTTTTGGGATTTATCTACAGGAGAACTTCTATCTGAAATATCCGCTGAAATTCGCAACAGTATGCTTGGGAATCCCATTGTTTTTAGTCCAGATGGGCGATTAATTGCGGTCATGGATGGTGATGGAACAATTCATGTGTGGGGAGTAAAATCACCCTAAATTAGAGATCACGATAAGTCAAAAGCGGGCTAACACCGCGTGCACCGGACAAGTGCGGGCGTTCCGCCGCACTTTCGGGGAAGGCGGCCCCAACGGCGGATTCGGCGTCTGGTGGCTTTGTCCGCCAAATCCCGCCCTTGCCGGTAACGCCAGCCGTTAGCCCGCTTCCTTCAAGGTCAAAAGTGCAATGCGTCGAATTCTCTTTATCACATTCGTTATGCTTATGATTTCGGCGTGCGTTGATTCAAACACAAATGCAGAAACATTTCCTACGCAGACT
>JAEWVF010000046.1 GCA_023459215.1 Chloroflexota bacterium | reverse complement strand
TCCTGTCCGCCCCAGATGTTCCAGAGTTTGGCGCGATAGTTCAGGTCGAAGGATGTGACCGCTCCGGAGGCTTTGGCAGCCTTCATCGCTTCGATAATCAACTCCCCGGTGGTTTCGGACAGGGCCGAGAAAATCCCACCGCTGTGGAACCAGCGCACACCCGCGCCGAAAATCGCGGTCCAGTCGAAATCGCCGGGCTTGAGCAGCGCCCCGGCTTCGTTGGAGCGGTTGTAAAAAACAACCGGCGCGCGGACGCCGAAGCCGCGGTCGCTGTAAACGGTGGCCATGTTCGGACCGTTGACGCCGTTGTGCTTGAACTGCTTGTAAAACGGCTTGACGCCCATCGCTTTGACACGCTCGGCAATCAGATCGCCGATGGGGTAATCGACCATGGCGGTGGCGATGCCGGTTTTCAGTCCAAAACAATCCGCGAGGTTGGCGGCGCAGTTGAACTCGCCGCCGCTGACGTGGATGGCGCATTCGGTGGCTTTGCGGAAGGGGATGATGCCGGGGTCGAGGCGGTGCACCAGTGCGCCGAGGGAGAGGAAGTCGAGCGCGGCTTCGGGTTTAATGTTGAGTCCGTATTTCATGAGTGCTCCTTTATTATCGATAACGAGGGTCGAGTAGCCCGCGCTTTTCGGGCGTACCGAGACCCGTAATCCCGTGGTCTCGATACGCCCCTCGCACAAACCGCTCGGGGCTACTCGACCAGCGGGGCTCGCAATGACATGCTAATTACTGCCATTCGGTATGGAACGTACCCTCTTTATCAACGCGGCGATAGGTGTGGGCGCCGAAGTAGTCGCGCTGGGCCTGGGTCAGGTTGGCGGGCAGGCGGGCGCTGCGATAGGCGTCGTAATAAGCCAGGGCGGAACTGAAAGCCAGGGCCGGGATGCCGCTTTCTGCCGCCAGCGCCACCACTTTGCGCAGGGCGGCCTGACGGGTATTCATTGCGTTGGCAAATTCGGGGTCAACCATCAGGTTGGGCAGGTCGGGGTTGCGCGAGAAGGCAGCCCGGATGTCGTTCAGGAAGCGGGCGCGGATGATGCAGCCGCCGCGCCAGATTTTTGCGATCTCACCGTAGTTCAGGTTGTAAGCGTACTCCTTGCTGGCCATGCGCATCAGTCCAAAACCCTGAGCGTAGGAACAAATCTTGGCGGCGTAGAGCGCGTTGCGGACGGCATCGATAATCACCCTTGGGTCACCGGAGATGCCGGGTTCGGGGCCAGTTAGCACCTTGGAAGCGGCAACACGCTCCTCCTTGTAGGCCGAGACGATGCGGCTTTCAACGGCGGCGTTAATCGTCGGGGTGGGGGCGCCCAGATCGAGGGCATTCTGGCTGGTCCATTTGCCGGTGCCTTTTTGAGCGGCTTCGTCCAAAATCAGGTCGACCATGGCAGAGCCAGCCTCCGGGTCGGTTTTGGCGAAAATATCGGCAGTAATTTCAATCAGGTACGACTCCAGTTCGCCGCGATTCCACTCGGCAAAGACTTTGTGCAACTGCGCGTTGGTCAAGCCCAGGCCGCGGTGCAGGATGTCGTAGGCCTCGGCAATTAGCTGCATGTCGCCGTATTCGATGCCGTTATGCACCATTTTGACGTAGTGACCCGCGCCACGCGGCCCCATGTAGGCCACACACGGCTCGCCATAAGCCTTCGCCGAGATGGATTCAAAAATGGGTTTGACCAGTTCCCAGGCTTCGGGCTGGCCGCCAGGCATCATCGCCGGGCCCCAGAGCGCGCCCTGCTCCCCGCCGCTGACTCCCGTGCCGATGTAGATGATCCCGGCTGCTTCGAGTTCTTTCGAGCGGCGTTCGGTATCGGGGAAAAAGGTATTACCGCCGTCAATGAGCAAATCCCCTTTGGCGAGGTGCGGCTTGAGCGAGGCAATCGCCGCGTCGACGGGCTTCCCGGCGGGGACCATCATCAGGATGCGGCGAGGCAGTTCAAGGGTGGCAAGAAACGCGTCGAGACTCTCACAGGCGATGAGATTCTTGTCCGCGGAATCCGCCTTGAAGGCTTGAACCTTGCCCGAATCCAAATCATATCCCGCTACACGAAATCCATTGCGCTCCATATTCAGGGCGAGCATGTGGCCCATCACACCCAGGCCCATCACTCCGAAATTGGCTTTGTCCATGTGTTCTCCTTGTTCGTTTTTGCAAGTGGATGATTTTGATATAAATCGCGCCCGTGATAGCGGCAAATTTTGGCTATCATTTCATTCAAGGGCAAATCGACTTCAACAACCAGGGCATTTTGCGGTTCTTCGAGGGCATCGAACTGGCTTTTGAGCATGTGCGCCTTCATATAATGTCCGCTGCGGGTTTGCATCCGCGCCGAAATCAGTTCATAACTGCCTTTCAGGTAAACCAGGCGCACACCAGGATTGCCATCCAACAGGATTTGGCGATAGCGCTCCTTGAGCGCGGAGCAGGTCAGGACGGCTGGACGATTTTCCTTAAGCCGGGCGCGAATCAGGTTGTGAAGTGTCACCAGCCAGGGAGCGCGGTCATGGTCACTGAGCGGAATGCCGTTCGCCATTTTGGCGATGTTTTCCGGGGAGTGGTAGTCATCAGCGTCGAAAAAATCCCAGCCCAGCGAGGCGGCCAGGGCCTGCCCAACGGACGATTTCCCCGAACCGGAAACACCCATGATGATATAAAAATTTGTTTTCATGTTTGATTTTGTTGTTCAAAACGATAAATTTGCCAGGCGTTGTAGAGATTGTGATAAATGATGTAAAAAGTTGGCCCCATGGCGGCCATTGGGTTAATAAAGGTCAGGGCAATCCAGATAACGAAGGTGATATTTTTTTGGCCGAGGGCCTGGCTGGATTCCTGGCGCAGGCCGGGTTTGGAAATCAGCCCGCCCAATGCAAAATTGAGAGCGCACAGCAGCAAGGAGACAAAGGCAATTTGGGCCAGGAACAGGAGCGAGCCTGATGGCTGGCGGCGAATGAAATCCGAAGCGTTGGCGCTGATAATCAGCAAATTGAACAGCCAAACGGCGAAATTGTAGCGTTTTGCGCCGCGGAAAACATCCTGAATGGGGTTGGGCAAGAGTTTAACCAGGCGGGCCAGAATCAGCGGGACAAACATGACCACCAACACCGGCTGTAGCACCTGCCAGGTGGAAATCTGCAAGTCAGCGCCCACCAAACCAGGCAAAATCAGCGGAACAATCAGGGCAACCGCAATGTTGGTCAGCAAGACCGCGGCAATCATAAAAGGCACCTGCCCGCCGACAAAACCAACCAGTACCGGTGATGCGGTGGCTGTGGGCGCGATACCGGTCAGGAAAGCGGTCAGGGCCAGGTTGTGGTCGAAAAACGAGAGCAAAACATAGGCCAGGAGAGCCACCGTCAGGTTTGCGGCCAGCACCCGCCAAACGCCCCTCCGGAACATGCTGAGATGAATGTGCAAATCCAGAAATGAAAAGAAGAGCATCATCATCAGCAAGTAGCGGACAAGGAACGTGAGCACATGCAATTGCGGGAGCAAAACCCCACAAATCATGGCGGCAATCAACGCCAGAACTTTGCCATAGGCGCGAAAAAACTGCTGAAAGGATAACGACATGGCGCTACACCTTCCAGGGCCAGTGAACACACTCGCCAATTTCGGGAAAAAGAACAAGGTCGGCGCGGCCCTTGAGGGCCAGTGTGGTAACGGGATGTCCAACCAGCAGGCTTTTGGCCAAATCGAGGGTTTTACCCGTTACCGAGACATCATCAACCAACAAGATACGCGCACCCGGCGGGATGGGCGGAAGTTCCTGCAACAGTTCGGGGACCGAACGCTGGGGGCTGTTATCCGGTGCGCGGAAATTAATCGTGAGCAGGTAGAGCGGCAATCGCAATTGGTGGGCGACGAGGCTGGCAGGCACAATCCCGCCGCTGGCAATGCCAACCACGCAATCGGCTTCGGGCGGGGAAATTCGCCAGAGCGCCTGGCTGATTGTTTCAAAGTCGAGAGCGCGCATGATTATTCACGCGGAAGGCGCAGCAAGGCCAGGTGCAGGACAAGCAAAATCAACAGACCCGGCAAAGCATTCTGCACCGATGAAAGCAAATATGCCCAGGGAGAGGCAGGCACAATGGCCACAAAAACCAGCAGAATGGCCGAGATGACCTTCCCGACAACAAAAGCCAGGGGCGCAAGAGGCAGTTTCGGCCAATATTTTCTATTGAGCAGCAGTCCAACGCTAAAAACAACCAACTCCAGGCTGAGCAAAATGGTCATCGGCAGGGTCGGCATTCCAGTAAAGGCGTGGTTGATGAACGGCATCAACAGGCTGGCAAGCAATCCAACCGCCGGGTGGAAGAGCCAGGCTGCCAGCAGGGGCGCGTAAAAAATTGGCAGCAGGCGCGCGCCGACCGGCACAGGGCCAGCCAGCGGGATGATGTGAACGAGCAAGGGCAGCGCCCACATCCAAAACAAGGTCAGGAAAGCAGCCGGAACCTGTAAAATGGCTTTTTCTCGCAGCGAGGCGACACGCAACATAACAAACTCCTTTTATGGTTTCAAACGATATAAAATCTCGCCAGCTTTGGGGACATACAAAATACCCTCGTCCTCGCGCCCTTGCCACTCGTTGAGGTCGATGCTGGCCGGGTCGAGGTAACCCAGGTTGAGCCGGGCGCAGTCTGCGGGTGGGATTTTGCTGGCAAGGGTAACGCGCACATTCGGTTTTTCCAGGCCATCTGCCATAACACCGGAACCGCGCAAGTGGGTCGAATGGGCCAGCACGCCGAGCGGAATGTGCTTAAAATGATCCCAATCCTGCAAGAAATAGGGCAGGATGTGATAGCCAATCTCATAGATGTATTTGCCATGCACATGGCTGACCACATCCAGGTGCGGGGCGTAAATAATAACTTCGCCGCCAACTGCCACGGCTGGTTCGAGCTTGTACATCGCCTTTGCGCCGGTCCACAGTTCATCGTACATTTTCGGGGCGCAGGAGAGCACGCGCTGATAAGGCTTTTCGCACCAGCGGATGTGGCGCTGGGCCGATAAATCCGCGGCGGCGCTCCAGGCGGAAAGATGGTCGCCGATGAAAAGGCCGCTCAACTCGTGACCTTCCACGGTCAGCGCGATGAGCGTGACCGGTGTGGACAGTTTTTCAGCAGCGGCGTGAATCATGGCGCGGACGGGCGTGTCCTTGACCCCTATCGTCCCGACCACCCCGGCCAACGCGCCCAACCAGTGGGTAGCGTTGATCATATCCGGGCCAGAGATGCCGGGGAACAGGTATTTGGCCCCGCCAGAGAAGCCGACGACTTCGTGCGGAAAGGTTGGGCCGAGAATCAGGATGTGGTCATAGGCCAGGGCGGCTTTGTTCAGGCGAATGTCCACGCTGTTGGGCAGGGACGAATGCCAGCGCTCGCCCGCAATTTGTTTGATTTGATCCTGCTCGATAACGCCGATGGAGGCGAGGGTGGTCGGGTCGTCCCAGGCATGGTTGAGCAAGCGGATGGATGGATACGGGAGCGGATTTTGAAGCGGAGAAACGGAGGCAGCGCCCAGGCCTTTCCCGGCAGCGAGGCAGGTCCGTTCGGCGGAGGTGATGCCGACAAGTTGATTCAGACTCTCATCGGAGAGCGCCGGGTGGGTGCCGAGGGAGACAATGAAGTCGAGCTGTTTGGCATCATGCAATATTTCCACCAGCGCCCGGAACAGGAAAGGTAGCGGCAGTGAACGGGTGTGATCGGGAATCAGGATGAGCAGGCGCTGGTTGGTGAACTGGCGTTCAAGGGCCTGGGTGAGGGTGTCGCGGATTTCGGATTCGTTCAGAAGTTGGCCAAGTGAAGCAATTTTTTGAGTAATCGGCATGGGGAGACTCCCAGATAATCCAGAAACGAACCGCTAAGACCGCCAAGAGCGCAAAGGTTTAATGGTTCCCTTGGCGTGCTTTGCGCGCTTCGCGGTTAATCTTTAAACACCCGAAAACGCCGAAAAACCACCATCGACCGGCACAACAATCCCGGTGACGAAGGCCGAGGCGGGCGAAACCAGCCAGATCAACGTGCCGAGCAAATCTTCGGGGACGCCAAAACGGTTCATCGGGGTGTGGGACAGTATCTGCTGACCGCGAGGGGTTAACAAGCCATCTTCGTTCATCAATAAAGCGCGATTCTGGTCGCCGACAAAAAAGCCGGGCGCGATGGCGTTGACGCGAATTTCCGGGCTGTATTCCTGGGCCATGTGGACGGCCAGCCATTGGGTGAAATTGCTCACCCCGGCCTTGGCCGCCGAATAAGCCGGGATGCGGGTCAACGGACGGAAGGCGTTCATTGATGAGATATTGATGATACTGCCACTCTTCTGCGCGGCCATCATTTTGCCAAAAACCTGGCTGGGCAAAATCGCGCCCATCAGGTTCAGGTCAAAAACCCAGCGCAGGGCGTCGGCGGGCAGGTCAAAGAAGGACTGCTCCGGGTTGGTGGTAGCCTGGGGTTTGTTGCCGCCCGCGCCATTGACCAGGATGTCGACCCGGCCATAGGTTTTCGCCACTATCTCAGCCGCTGCCTCGACACTGGCTTTGTCCAGCACATTGCAGGCCACGCCGATTGCGCCATTGCCGAGTTCGGCGGCTAAACTTTCGGCAGGTTCGAGACGCAAATCCAGCACAGCCACTTTTGCGCCCGCCGCAGCCAGTTCCCGGCACATGGCTGCACACAACACGCCCGCCCCACCGGTGACAACGGCGATTTTTCCTTGTACATCAAAAGACATACTCATTATGGCTCACTTTCTTGGAAAGCCCTTGGCGAACCGCAAAGAACGCGAAGAGCGCTAAGTTTTTAAGATTTTCTTTGCGTTCTTTGCGGCCTTCGCGGTTCGTTTTAGGTTTTTACTTCAATAAATTCAAATGCCGGCCAAAGTGCTTCTGCAAATTAGCATTGTACGCGCCGGCATCTTTCACCAAGGCCGACTTGATTTCCGCGCCAAATTCGGTTAGCGCCGAGCCGAAGGTCACATGCAAAATCTCACGGGCGTGGAAATCGTCCAGCAATGCTGGCAGCGGCAGGCCGGTCGCCACCAGGGCCGGGTCAGCCGAAACGTGATAGGTGGCGCGGTCGGTGCCGTAGCGCTCCAGCCCCAGCGCCCAAATCCGCTCGAACAGCGCGGGCGATGTCACCGCCAGGGTGCGCAGGGCTTCCAGGTAGCTGGTTCCAGCCGTCTTAACGTGAATCCGCTGCCCCCAGTGCTTGACAATCAGCGGGTAGACGCTAAATTTATCGGAACCAGAGTGCAGGCTGAGTTTGTACGTACCGAAATGGGCTGTCACCGCCGCGTGCTTCGCCAGTTCCACATCCAGAGCTGCAAGATCACCGATATAGTCCACACCCTTCTCAAAGCGACCGATAAAACGCGGGGCCAGGCTGGTGAATTTCACCCCGGCGCGAGTCAATTCGTTGGCGATAAAAAAATGCTCCAGCGGCGTGGTCGGCGCATCGGTTTCGTCCACCGATACTTCAAAATCGAAGGATTCCTTTAATTCGGAAAGGCGGCGGTACATCGCAATCGTATGGCTGATTGCCCTCCCATATTTGACCAGCGCCCGGAGCAGTTTCTCGGAATCAAACGCCCCGTAGCCGCTTGCCCCGGTTCTTTCGGGGGCCTCGCCGTTTCCGGCCAGGTACAAGGCTGAAAGTTCGTCCCAGTTCTGCCCCCTGGCCTTTTCCTGCAACACGGATAGCGGATCGGTATCGGCGGCATTATCCACGTGCGCGCCGGGATCAACGGTAAAAAAGGTATACCCGGCGCTGACAAAGGGCGGCAAATCCTCGACTGTCTTCAGGTGGTCGGCATCCGCGCCCCAGGGCGCGTCCCACCCGGCGGCTTCGACTGCGCGTTTGGCCTCGTCTATCACCTGTTGGGGGGTTCGCCCCGTGCGGGCATTTTCGCGGACGGATTGTTGGGCAAAGATAGGTTGAATATTTAAAGTTGAATGTCGCAAGGCGGCAACATGGCCGGGGGTTGCCAATCCAAGCCGGTCGCCAAAGCCGAAAGATGTCGATAAACCGAAAGGAGAGAGCATGTTTAATCCTTCTGCAGGGGCACAGCTGCGCCCCTACCATTTCACAATTTGTACGCCTTTTTGACCAACCCAACCGCCAATTCTGTCATCATTTCACGGGCGTCATCCATATCGACGATGTGCCGGGCGACCAGGCCAGCCACCCAGTTGGCGGAGGCCCTTCTCCAAACATCGTGCCGGGCGGGGATGGAGCAAAAGGCGCGGGTGTCGTCGTTGAACCCGGCCGTGTTGTAGATGCCAGCCGTTTCCATGACTTGGTCAAAGTAGCGCGCCATACCGTTCAGGCTGTCGTGGAACCACCAGGGCGGGCCGAGTTTCAGCGCCGGATAATGCCCGGCCAGGGTCGCCAACTCGCGGGAGTAGGAGGTTTCGTCGAGGGTGAACAGCAGTAGACTCAAACGCGGGTCATTGCCAAATTTATTGAGCAGCGGGCGCAGGTTGCGGGTGTATTCGGTCTGAAGCGGGATGTCGCAGCCTTTATCCAGCCCAAATTTTTGGAAAATGATGTCGTTGTGGTTGCGCAGGGAGCCGGGATGCAACTGCATCACCAGCCCGTCATCCACGCTCATCCGAGCCATTTCCATCAGCATGTGGGCGGTAAAGCGGGCCGGGTCGTCAGGTTGGGGCTGGCCCTTGAGCGCGCGCTGGAAAATCGCATCAGCCTGGGTGGGGGTCAGTTCAGCGGTGGCAGGTGTCAGCGCGGCATGATCGGTGGCAGTCGCGCCCATCGATTTGAAAAATTCCCGGCGTTGTTCCAGGGCACGGATAAAGGATTGGTAATTGGTGATTGGTTGATTGGTGATTTGTTCCAGCTTCTCGATATTTTGCCGCCAATTGGGCGCATCCAAATTGACCACCCCATCCGGGCGGAAACAGGGAATAATGCGGCCATCCCAACCGGCGCGGATGGCTTGATGCGTTGCAAGCGTGTCCGTGGCCGCATCGGTGGTGGAGAGCAGTTCGAGATTGAAACGCTTGAACAGGGCACGGGGAGAAAATTCAGGCAAGGCCAGCTTTTCAGCGATCTGGTCATAAAGCCGGTCGGCATTGGCAGCGCAGGGTTTTTCGTCGATGCCAAAAACCTCGCTCAGTTCATGCGCCAGCCAAATACCGGAGGGCGTGCCGCGGAAAAGGTGAAAGTTGGCGCAAAAGAGACGCCAGATGTTGCGGTGGTCGCTTTCAACCGCGCCGCCACCGCTACGGGGAACGCCCAAAGACTCGATTTGAATGCCCTGCGAGTACAGCATCCGCGTCACGTAATGGTCAGGGATGATAAACAAATCCGCCGGGGAGCCGAAAGTCGCATCAGGGTCAGCAAACAGACGCGGATCGACATGTCCGTGCGGGGAAATAATCGGCAGAGTGGCAACCGGTTCGTACAATTCCCGGGCCAGGCTGCGGAGGGTTGGATCAGGAGAGAAAAAGCGGTTCGGGTTCATCTTACCTTGTCAGCCAGCCGCCATCGACCGGGATAATTGCGCCGTTCATGTAATCGGAAGCCGCCGAAGCCAGGAAGACAACCGCGCCCATCAGGTCGGCAGGTTCGCCCCAACGCCCGGCGGGGATACGGTCAAGAATGGCCGGGGCGCGTTCGGCATCGGCGCGCAGCGGGGCGGTGTTATCGGTTGCCATATAGCCGGGGGCAATTGCATTGATGTTGAGTCCTTTGGCGGCCAGTTCGTTGGCAAACAGCCGCGTCAGACCGGCCACGCCGCTTTTCGAAGCGGTATAGGATGGCACGCGAATCCCGCCCTGGAAGGAGAGCATCGAGGCGATATTGATGATTTTACCGCTGCCTTGCGCCACCATGGCCCGCCCCGCGGCCTGCGAGAGCAGGAAAACCGCCTTCAGGTTGATGGCCATCACGTCATCCCAATCTTTTTCGCTGAATTCGAGCACCGGGGCGCGGCGAATGATCCCGGCATTATTGACCAGGATGTCGAGGCGGTCCAGGCTGTTGACCGCTTCGTCAACGACCTTGGTCATGTCCTCAGCGTGGGCTGCTAGCAGGTTGGCGCTGACGGGCAGGAAACGCCGCCCAAGCGCCTGAACTTTTGCGGCGGTCTCATCCTGTGGAATCACATCCAGCCCGGCCACATCAGCCCCGGCTTCGGCCAGGGCGATTGCCATGCCCTGCCCCAGTCCGCGCCCTGCGCCGGTGACGAGGGCGACTTTTCCATCGAGTTTGAAGAGGTCTAAGATCATAGAAAATCCTTTATTTATAAACTTTCGTCCTGAGCGGAGCCGCACGATTTGTGTGCGGCGCAGTCGAAGGACATTTCATAAAAAATTTTTTGTACGAAAATCGCCCTTCGACTACGCTGCGCTACGCTCAGGGCGTAGATTAGTGCCCCAATTCTTTCAACATCGCCACGGTCTTGCCAACCCAACCCAAATTCGGGTCATCGACCGTTGCCTGGACACGTTGGGTCCCGGCCAGGAACCACAGATAGTAAGTGGTGTAACCTGGCGCAGAAACGACGGTGTGGAAGCCGCGCGGCATCATGTGGATGCTGTTATCGCGCACGGTGAAATTCTCTTCTTCGCCTTCTTCGTTGTAGTAGTGACAAATACCAAAACCTTCGCCGGGACTGACTTTGAAATAGTACATTTCCTCGTGATAGGCCTGGCGCGGCAGGTCATCGACCTGGTGCTTGTGGGGCGGGTAGGTGCTCCAGTTACCGCTGGGCGTGAAGGTTTCGCCGACGATCAGGCGGCGGGCGGGCAGTTCGGGTTGGGCGGCCAGGGTCAAAATCTGGTGGAAATAGCGCTTGAAATTGGCCGCGCCCCAGACGCCATTGGCGACTTGCGAGGGGGCGATGACATACGGCTGGATACCCGGAGCCAGCCCTGAGCCTGTCGAAGGGTCGCTGGGGGCGCTGGGCAAGGCGATTTCGACATTCCCCTCGGCCAGGATGGTGTACTTGGCTCCGGCGGGGATGTACACCGAGTGCGGTTTGCCGGAGAACACGTTCGGGCGTCCGCCGACTTTCTCGAAGCGCTGGCCGTTGATTTCAAAAGTGGCTTTGCCGCCCAAAATCACGGCCAGGATTTCCCGATCGCCGCTTTCGGCGCTGTGGGCTTCACCCGCTGCCAGTTTAAGCAGGGCGAAATCGAGCAGTTGGCAGGGGTTGGTGGGCGGGGTGTTCAAGCCCGGGTTGGATGGTAGGTAAGCGTGATATTTCATAAATTTCTCCTTTGGATGTCACCGCGAGCCGCTGCTTTTGCGGCGTGGCGGTCTCCTGTAAACAGGAGATTGCTTCGTCGCGAAAAACGCTCCTCGCAATGACAGAAAGTGGTTTATTTTTTATCCGCGCGCAGCTTTGACCCAGCCGACGCATTGGGCGGCTTTGCTGGCGATTCCATCATAATCCTTATCCTTGACCGCCTGCCCGGAGATCAGTTTGCTGCCCAGGCCGACCGCGGCGGCCCCGGCTTTGATCCACTCGCTGATGCTGGCTTCGGTCGCATCCACGCCGCCGGTGGGCAGGAGGCGGTGCCAGGGGCAGGGCGCCATCACGGCGCTGATAAAGGCCGGGCCGCCGGCCGATTCTCCGGGGAAAATCTTGCAAATTTCCGCGCCCCACTCCTCGGCAGCAACGATTTCGTTTTCGGTGGCGCAGCCCGGCAGGTAGAGAATCTTGCGGCGGTTGGTCAGGCGTGAGATTTCGGGATTAAAACTGGGGCCAACGATAAAATTTGCACCCGCGGCGATGAACAGGGCGGCGGTGGGCGCGTCCACAATCGAGCCGACACCCAAAATCACAGATGGGTCGGCTTTGGCAAAGTACTTGACCAGTTCGGTAAAGACCGGGTAGGCCATCTCGCCGCGATTGGTGAATTCAATCGTCCGCGCGCCGCCGCGTGCGCAGGCATTGACCAATTCGATGGCAGTTTCGAGGTCGCCGTTATAAAACAGCGGCAGGACGCCGGTATCGAGCAGGGTGTTGATAACATCTAAACGCATGTAGCGGGCCATGGAAAATCCTTTGGTGAAGTTAAAAGTAATGAGAAATGAGTAATAGGGGTGACATCGCGAAAACTTGTTTCTCCTTACTCGTTTCTTTTTATCGGGTTTGCCAACGTTCCCAATCTCTCTATCGTAATCTCAACCACATCCCCCGGCTCCAAAAAGCGTTGGGGATTGGCGGCTTCGGGGCAGTCCTTCGACTCGCTCACACCGTCCCGGTGTCCTTCCGGGAGGACAAGTTTGGCAGGGGTGCCGGTGGCGATGATGTCGCCGGGGTCGAGGGTCATGACCTGGCTCAGGTACGAAACCAGGAACGGGACGCTGAAAATCAGATCACTGGTATGGGTGCGCTGCCTGGGCACGCCGTTGACGGTCAGTTCCAGGTTAAGGCAGTGCGGGTCAGGGATTTCATCTTTCGTGACCAGCACCGGACCGAGCGGGCCAAAGGTGTCGAACGACTTGCCTAAAAACCACTGGCTGGTACGTTTTTGGACATCGCGGGCGCTGACATCGTTGAAAATGCTATAACCGGCCACGTACTGCATGGCTTCGGCTTCAGGAATATCGTGACCGCGCTTGCCGATGACGACGGCCAGTTCCGCTTCATAATCCACCTGCGAGGTGATGCGCGGAATGAGGATAGGCTGCTGGTGGCCGGTGATGACGTTGGCCGTTTTGCAGAAAAAGTTCGGGTACTCGGGTAGTTCAGTTTTACCGATGCCGATATGGCCTTTGTAGTTGTGTCCAATGCAGAGAATCTTGCCGGGGCGTAGAATGGGCGCGAGCAGGGTCGCTTCCGAAAGCGGGATGAACGCTTCGGGCTTCGCTTCGGCCAGGGCCTCGCGCGCCAGACCAAGCACGGAGGCCCCGGCACCCAGGAGAAGAAGAATATCGGCGGGAATGGCAGGATTGGCCCGGTTCAGGTCGAGTATGGAATCACCCAACAGCGCACCAAGGCGAGGCTGGTTGTGGTGGATGAAGGTGACGAAGCGCATGGTTGCTCCATGTCATTGCGAGGAGGCCGGAGGCCAACGAAGCAATCTCCACCGAAACGGTGGGATGCCGCCTGCAAAATTCACCCGTTTTACGGGAGATTGCCTCGGGTCTCGATACGCCCTCACCTGCACTGCACCGAACGCAGTGCGGTGCAAGTGTCGCCAGGAACGCTCAGGGCTACTCGACCCTCGCAATGACATAACCTACCGCGAAACCCGTCCCGAGGCGTCACCCGCCATCAGGGTCTCGACTTCGGCGACGGTCACGGCGTTGAAATCGCCGGGAATGCTGTGTTTGAGGCAGGCAGCGGCCGCGGCAAAATTGAGCGCTTTTTGCGGGTCGTCGGCGTATTTGCGCAAACCGTAGATCAGGCCACCCATGAACGAGTCGCCGCCGCCGACGCGGTCAATGATCGGGAGGATGTCGTAGGTGGGGGCAACATAGAAACCTGCCCTTCGACTTTGCTCCCCTTCGACAGGCTCAGGGTCGCTCCGCTCAGGGCGAACCCATAAAACGCTCGACCACGTGTTGTGACTGGCCGAAAGTGAGCCGCGCAGGGTGATGGAGACTGTTTTGAGCGAGGGGAAGCGCTCGGCCAGTTTTTCGCAGACAAAACGATAGTGATCGGCATCGACCTTCCCGGCAGTGATGTCGCTTTCGGGGGCCTGGATGCCAAAGACTTTTTCGGCGTCCTCCTCGTTGCCAAGGGCCACATCACACATGCCTACCAGGTCGCTCATGACTTCCCCGGCGGTTTTGCCCCATTTCCACAGTTTGGCGCGATAGTTTAGGTCAGTGGAAACGGTGACGCCCAATTCACGGGCCGCGAGGATGGCTTCGCGGCAGACTTCGGCAGCGCCCTGCGAAACGGCGGGCGTGATGCCAGTCCAGTGGAACCAGTCGGCGTCGGCAAAGACGGTTTTCCAGTCCACGCTGCCGGGTTGGATGGTGGCAAAACTGGACCCGGCCCGGTCGTAGATAACCTTGCTGGCG
Source organism: Chloroflexota bacterium (assembly GCA_023459215.1). Taxonomy (GTDB): domain Bacteria; phylum Chloroflexota; class Anaerolineae; order Anaerolineales; family Villigracilaceae; genus UBA8950. The sequence goes on along the minus strand of JAEWVF010000046.1, from coordinate 4,877 downwards.
CGCTGGGCAGCCCCGGTTTCGAGGAAGTAGATGCCGATCCGTTCGCCGCCGCGCAGAATGTGAGTTGTGCCGACGCCCAGTCCGCGCAGGGTGTTGAGGCAGGCATCGCCCAGGTCGTTTTTGGGCAGACGGGTGACGAAATCGACAGTTTCGCCGTAGTTGGCAAGCGAGACGGCGACGTTGGCTTCGCCGCCGCCATAGGTGGCTTCGAGGCTGCGGGCCTGGGTGAAGCGTTGAAAACCGGGTGGGGCGAGGCGAAGCATGATTTCGCCAAAGGTGACGATTTTGGGCATGGGAAACTCCGGGGTAGAATTTAGTGATTTAGTGATTTCTTGATTGGGTGAATAATCGCTAAATCACCCAATCAAGAAATCACCAAATTAGTGACTGAGTTGTCAACGTCAAACGCTTCACCCAATTGATTGTGGACTTGCACATTGTCGAGACGCACGCGGCGGGCGTTGCGGATAAAAAATCCAGCCTGGGACATGCTTGGGATGTCGTCGGCCATTTCCGGGTAGTCTGGGTCCGCGCCGCCGGTTAACGAGACGGAAATATCAGCCAGGGAAATATCCTCGAGCGGCATTTCAGCCAGGCCGTAGAAAAAACCAGCGGCGATTTTTACATCCACCGCGGTGATATGGCTGTAGTGGATGTTGCGGAAAGCGGGCGTACTCTCATCGACCGGGCGGGGATTTTTGTCGGAAACGGCGGTATCGCCCTTGGCCCCGTTGCAGTGATAGTAAAGATTCATGGTGAAGGGGCAGAGCACGCCATCCATAATCAGATTGGTGACGCGCACGTTCTCAACCACGCCGCCACGCCCGCGCCGCGATTTCATGCGGATGCCACGGTCGGTGCCGACCAGCACGCAGTTGGAGATGGTCACGTTTTGCACATCGCCGCTCATTTCGCTGCCGATGACCACGCCGCCGTGGCCGCGCTCGAGGGTGCAGTTGGTGATGGTGATGTCGCGGCAAGGCTGGAGCAGGTTGGGGTGCTCGAACTGGGTGCCCGATTTGAGCGTGATGCAATCATCGCCGACGCTGACAAAGCAATCGGAGATGCGCACCAGGCGGCAGGAATCGGGGTTGATGCCGTCAGTGTTGGGCGAATCGGGCGGATTGACGATGGTCACGCCACGAATATTGACGTTTTCGCAGCGAATCGGGTTGACCGTCCAGGCCGGGGAGTTGGTCAGGGTGACGCCTTCGATGAGCACATTCTGGCAATCGGCGAAGCCGATCAGGCGCGGACGGGGATAAGCCAGGGTTTTCTCGCGGAAAGCGCGCCACCAGGGCTGGCCCTGCCCGTCGATGGTGCCGCGCCCGGTGATGGCGATATTTTTCAGGCCGTTGCCCGCCAGCAGCGGGGCGTAGGTCAGTTGCTCTGAACCCTCCCAGCGGTTGGGGGTGACAGGATAATCGGCGGGGTCCTGGCTGCCGAGCAAAACCGCGCCCGCTTCGAGATGCAGGGTGATGTTGTCACGGAAAAAGATCGCGCCAACCAGATGCTTCCCGGCGGGGACGGTCACGGTGCCGCCGCCGCGAGCAGCGCAGGCGTCTATCTCGTTTTGAAGATCAAGAGTATTCATAAGTGCTGTTTTCCGGTTGGCCGGTTATCCGGTTGGGCAATGAACCGGACAACCGAATAACTGGTCAACTGAATGACCGGATTTACTTCGCTTTTTCCATTTCGAGCGCCGCCAGAATGAACGGGCCAACGCCCTTGAAATCATTGGCTGCCACAGGTTCGTGGATGTAGTAATCAAACGAACCATCGCGATAGGGTTCACCACCCAGCCCGGCCACGCTGCACGTGCCTTCCAGGGTCAGCGCGCCGCGCGCATCGACGCGGATCATGTTTTCGAGCAGGCCATGATAGGCGCGCCGCGCCGCCGAGAGATATTCGGCGGGCAGCCAGCCTTTGCGCACCGCTTTGGCAAAACCATAGGCCAGCATGGCCGAAACCGACGATTCACAATAATTGCCGGGGCGTTCGGGCAAATCGACGATTTGATACCATAGCCCGCTGACCGGGTCCTGGTAGCGCGTCAGGGCAGCCGAAAGGCGGCTGAGGATCGCAATCAAGTCAGCGCGGCGGGGATGTTCCATGGGAAGGAGTTCGAGCACATCGACGAGGGCCATCAGATACCAGCCCATCGCCCGGCCCCAGAAATGGGGCGAACAACCCGTTTCCGGGTTCGCCCATTTCTGGGCTTTTGACTCATCCCAGCCGTGGTAGAGCAGGCCGGTTTGCGGGTCACGGGCTTTGTTTTCCATCAGAATGAACTGCCGGGCGATGTCATCAAAGAGTTCGGGTTCGCCAAAAGTGACCGCGTATTCGGCCTGGAAAGGTTCGGCCATGTAAACGCCGTCCAGCCACATCTGGTGTGGATAAATCTGCTTGTGCCAGTAGCCGCCGCTGGCAGTCCGTGGCTGGGCCTGCATCTGTTTGCGCAGGAGTTGGATGGCAGCAGCGTAGCGCTCATCGCCAGTGCGGCGGTAGAGGGGAAAGAGCAACTTGCCAGGGTTGATTTGGTCGAGGTTGTATTCACCCACCCGATAGGTGTGGATGGCGCCAGTCGCGGTGACAAAATGATCGACCCAGGCCTTGTCCACATCCTGAAAGCGACTCTCGCCGATGGCGGCAATCGCCTGGATGGCCAGTCCATGTTCGTAGTGCCACCTCCACTTTGATTTGGGATAGTTTTGCAGGACAGAATCAGCCATGCGAACTGCCCAGGAATTGGTGGTGACAATCGGTGGAGTGGTTGGAGTGGACATAGGCGAATAAAGGATGAAGGCGGAAGGATGAATGATGAATGGCGAAGGAAAATTCTGCCTTCATCCTTCTGCATTCATCATTTCGGAAAACATCTCCCAGGTCTGGTCGAGGGTCAGGGAGTTGGATGGGTCGCTATAGAGAGCTTGAAAGGCCAAGTCTTGGTTGCCAGTCAGGGCGGATTCGATGATCAGTTCCTGGTTGGCGCTGTGCTGCTGAATCAGCGGAAGCAGCCCAGCCGGGAGCGAGCCAGCCGCCAGCGGGCGAACTTCGTCGCGGCTGAAATGGGCGTTGGTCTCGACGACCACGTCGAGCGGCAGGTTGGCAATTTGCCCGGTATTCTTTAGGTTGACGTTGGTGACAAGGTCGCCCAGGCCAAAGAGGGCCTTGATCTGGCGCACGCCCTCCTCGCCGCTGGATTTGAGTTCGAGCGGAGTCTGGCCTGAGAGCAGGTCGCGCGTCTTTTGCGGGGCTGCCTGCCAGCGGGCGATACGAAAACTGACGGGTGTGCGGATAATTCCATAACGGAATAACGTTTCCGGGGAAGAAATGAATCCCGGGATAAATTCAACGAGGTGACGGTCTCCAGCGGCGGCGAGAATGCCAAAGCGCTGGAAAAGTCCAAATTTGACCTGATGAACGCTTTTGAACCAATCGCCCCAACTTTCGACTTCGGCTTGGGTATAGGAGCGCAGGGTTCCAGGTTGGGCGATATGCTGGCGGACGAGTTCGAGCAGGTCGCGGCCTTGCCAAGTGGCCTGGTCAATCCAGGTGAAGTGGTTGAGGCCGAGAACGTTGACCTTGATCTCGTCCTTGGCGGGGACTGGCACGCCCCAATACTGACCGACGAGACCGGCGAGCATTTTCTGCACCGCGAAAACTTCGTGACAGCAGCCGAAAACCTTGAGTTGTGGCGCGACACGGGTCAGGGTGCGGGTGCAGATGGCCATCGGGTTGGTGTAGTTGATGACCCAGGCATTGGGACAGATTTCGGCGATGGTTTCGGCAAAACCTTTATAGATGGAAGCGGAGCGCAGTCCACGCACCAAACCGGGCGCGCCGCTGGTATCGCCTACCGGGAAGTACAGGCCGTATTTTTCGGCGATGGCAATTTCTTTTTGCATTAATTCCAGCGAGCCGGGCTGGATCGAGATGATGACCAAATCCGCGTCGCGCAGGGCGTCCTTGAGCGTATCAACGGCGGCATAATGCCAGCGCGAAACCACTCCCGGCTGCTGCGAAGCGTGCAGCCAGTTGCCGAGTTGCTCGTTCAGGCGCGCAGATTCCATGTCGATGTCGTATAAAGCCACTTCGCCGGTCAGGTCGGGCGTCAGCGCCAGATCGAACATCAATTTGCGCGCCCATTCACGGCTACCGCCGCCGAGGTAGGCAATTTTGAGGGAGAGGGGTGGATTGGACATCGGATTCTGCGAATTTAGCGAAGATTAGGTTTAGACAACAGGTCTCGATACGGCGGCGGTTGAGTAGCGTTCTGTGCGTATCGAAACCCGCCGCCTACTCGACCAGCGTTCAGAGAGAGGCGGGCGGTTGTGGCCGCCCGCCTCGTGTTTCTATCGGAGCCGGTTATTGCACAAACCCGGCCTGGAGCAGTGTTTCCTTGGCAGCGGCTTCGAGGTCTTTCGCGCCGAGGCTGTCGAGGGTAGCGATGAACTCATCCCAGGCGGCCTGGTCGAGCGGTTTCTGGCCGAGGACAAACTGGACGATGCTTTCGCTGTAGAAGCGGGTGAAGTCAGCGGCGTTGGAGGGCGGATTGATGACGCTCTGGCCAGTTGCCTGTGTAAAGGGCTGCTTCAGGTATGCGGCATAGTAAGCCTTCGGATCCATGTCGTAGCCGTTCTTGGTCTTGTAGGCCACATAACGAGCCTGCATTTCGACATCGCTGAAGATGTAAACCATATTGGCGAGCTGGGTCAGCGGCTGGGCTTCCTTGGAAGTCCACTTGGCGGCATCTTCGAGACCTTCGGTGGTGATGAAACCCTTGTCGTCGAGCTTGTAGTTGACATCTTTGACGCCGAAGCCGAGCAGGTAGTAACCCTCATCGGAGGCCATCCACTCGAGCAGGCGGGCAATTG
>JAEWVF010000045.1 GCA_023459215.1 Chloroflexota bacterium | reverse complement strand
CGCAAAAACCTACGCCGCCTTGAAATCGCTGACCGATACCGCAGCTTTGTCGGGTATCTCTCCTTTCGATGTTATTCAAAAACTATCTGGTGTTCCCGCGCTCCCGCTCGGGACGTGAGTAGATACCCCCAATAAACAGAACTTGTGTTCCATTTATCGACAGGGCAATTCGCGCTAAACTTAGTGCATGATAAAAACCTCCGCCAGCCTTGAATCCAAACAACTTGCCCGGCTCATGGAAGTCAGCCTGACGCTCAACTCGACCCTCAACCTGGAGGAGTTGCTCGACTCGCTGATCAGCGCCGCAACCGACATCCTGGAATGCGAAGCCGCCTCGATCCTGCTCTACGATGAAAAACGCAATCGGCTCTTCTTCGCCGCATCCAGCGGATCGGACCCCGGACAGATTGCCAAAATCCCGGTGCCAATCGATGGCAGCCTGGCCGGAACCATCTTCCGCGAGGACAAGCCCATTCGCATCAACGATGTCCAGCAAGACCCGCGCCACTATCGCTCGGTATCGCAGCAGGTCGATTTCAAACCGAAATCCCTGCTCGGCGTCCCGATGCGCATCCGCGACAAAGGGGTTGGCGTGCTGGAAGCGCTCAACAAACGCAGCGGCGAATTTTCGACCGCCGATGAGCGCCTGCTGGCCGCGCTGGCGGCCCAGGCTGCGACCGCCATCCACAATGCGCGCCTGATTCAGGCCCTGCAAGCTGCCTACGAAAACATCAGCGAGACTGACCGGCTCAAGAGCAACTTCCTGGCCCTGGCTTCGCATGAGTTGCGCACACCGCTGGGCATCATCATCGGCTACGCATCCTTCCTGCAGGAGGAGGCCGGAGAAGTTTCAGACCACGCAGAACGCGTGCTGGCCGCCGCCAGCCAGATGCGCTCGGTCATCGAAGCCATGACCAGCCTGCACCTGCTGCAAGCCAAAGGCCTGACCTTCAAACCGCGCGTTGTCCCGATCCAGCAGGTGCTCAACGCCGCCTATGCCGAAATGCGACCGATAGCCGAAGAGATGCGCCATATCGTCACCTTTGACCTGCCGGCCCAAACCCTGCTGGTTACCGCCGATCCGGAAAAACTGGCCCCGGCGTTTGTCAACATTCTCAACAACGCCGTCCGCTTTACCCCGCCCGGCGGACAAATCACCATCAGCGCCCGCCAACAGCGCGGCAACATCCAGGTTTCGGTCAGCGACAGCGGCATCGGCATCGAACACGGCCAGTTGACGAAAATCTTCCAGGAGTTCTACCAGGTCGAGCCGCACAATACCCGTAAATTTGGCGGGCTGGGCATCGGCCTGACCATCGCCAAAGGCCTGATCGAAACCCAGGGCGGACGCATCTGGGCCGAAAGCGAAGGCCTGGGCAAAGGCGCAACCATCCAAATCCTGCTGCCGCCCGCGGGGACATCGACCCTGTCCATGCCAGCGTAAGAACACAGTCAATAAAATCATCTAATGTGTACAACAAAGCAATACAGGCATCTGGGGGAAATGTCTGTGTATATTCCAGTTTCTAATAATCAAAGGCTTTTTCAGATGATGAGATATTTCCTTCTCGGCCTGGTTGCCTTCATGGCGACTGCCTGTAATAGCAGCTTCCAGACAACGCCTGCGCCAACACAAAAAAATATCGATACAAGCAATGAGTACGCATCGCCATCTGCACAACCACTATCGACCCAACAGATAATGCTGGAGCCTACACAAACGAATCTGCCAGCCGCTGTTGAAAAAGACTCACTTACAAATTATGATATTTCCGAAAAGACCGAACAACAATTCGGTCGCAGCCGTATCAACAAGATGTCCGTTGACCCAACAGGAAAAACGATTGTAATTGCGACCTATGCCGGGGTGTGGGCCTACAATCTGTCAGATGGACAGGTGCTGATGTCTCACTCTGGAGAACCTGTTATAAAAATCCCTAACTCAGAAGCAGCTGATATTCAATGGTCGCCTGATGGGAATTATGTCGCGGTAAGCAAAGCAACAAACGGGGTCTGGATTTGGGATGCCAAAACATGGGATATCGTTTCTCAATTTGAAGAGAAAACAGAACCTTATTCTTTTTCATTTCCTGGCTTTGTATGGTCTCCGAACAGTTCTCAAATGGCTTTTGGCTTGATGAATGGGAATATTGCAATTTGGGACAAAACAAACAACCAGTGGAATATCAGAAAAAATAAAACAAAATCATCCTACATCCTTGGACTTCTTTGGGCCAAAGATGGAAAACTCATGCAAGTTTTTGGCTGGGAAATGTTCGATTCTGAAACAGGTGAGTTTGTCAAAGAAGTTCCACATTGGATAGATGGATTGGGAAGAATCTTCTGGTCGCCAAATGAAAATCATTTAGTATGGTTTTTCGATTTGGGAAGTGGGGTTACTGATGTTGCCAACAATAAAACAGTATTCTTCTGCTGCCAGCAGTTTTCATGGTCGCATAGCGGGCAATACTATGCAACCTACTTTTACCAGGACAATTCAATCTATATTTTAGATACAACAACCAACAAAGTGATTTTGGAGAAGAATCTGGATGAACGGGTCTATGCAGTTGCCTGGATGCCTAACGATGAATTACTGGCGGCAACCTACCAGGAGGATGGCAGGCTTGTTCTAAAAAACATTCATACCGGTAAGATTATTATGAACCTGAATGAACATGATGTTTTTCGGCTTATAGACGGAAAACAGGGTCCAAAATTTATTTCTGTTAGCAAAAAGGTGCTGAGCGAATGGGCTGTTCAGAAAAAAGAAGTCATACAAACTATCAAATTTCCTCAAGGTAAATTAAACGATCATAATTTTCTCTACCAAAGACAGAGTTTGATATCCCTTATTGACGAAAAAGGCGTTTTGCATATTTGGAATTTAGCCGATTTAACAAACGAACTTTTGCTTCCGGGAGGATTTACAGGAGATTCAGCCAGGGTTTTACTTGTCGAAGATAAAAATCTCATTCTTTTATCTGAAAATCTGGATTCTTCCTGTGGGCCTTTACAGGTATGGAATTTCAAAACAAATCAGAAGATTTTCGAAATTGACTTCGACTGTGGTTTTAACGCAAGAATCTCCTATGATGCCAATGTATTAATTATCTCTAACTACTCATCCACCAGTTACTATAATTTAGAGGATTTTGAAAGAAAGAATCCCAGAGAAATAGATCAAAAACCATATTACTTTCATTCTCCAGAACAAAACATCATCATCACTTACAACCCTATCACTATTTGGAATTCACAAACAGAAGAAAAATTGCCAATCCTAAAGGTAGATGCACTTGATTTAGAAAATGTTATATTGTCAAATGATGGAAAAAAGTTGATAACCGTTGATCGAGACAACAAGCTTCTCGCCTGGGATACAAAAATAGGCCTTCCCAACCAAGAGTTCCGTTCCGATGCGCGCGTAAAAAACATGACCCTTTCTACCACAAATAATCTTTTGGTAATTGGTACAGAAACAGGAGATATTATTTTCTGGGATATACAATCTGGAGAATATGAAGTTTTTAAAAATGCCCACGCATCAGGCTATCAGGGTATCTGGGAATTAATTTGGGACCAGAATGGTGAAGTGTTATATTCAAGCAGCAGTGACGGTGTAATCAAGGTTTGGACTATTAACAAAGAAAATTGACCCGCTCGCGAACAAAAAATCCGCCAATTTTGAATGCAAATGAAAACCAAGATAAATAAAGATTTTCTGATCATTTTCATCATCACACTCCTTGCCAGCGTGATGAGCATTTCCCTCTACAGCATCGGCCAGTTTTGGTGGGACGATTTCGCTTCCTACATCCTGCAGGCCCGCGCTATTACTGAAGGCCGCATGGACGAATTCGTCGCCGAAAACGGGCGCGCCATCGCCCAATCCACCTACCCGGTCGGCCCGGCCGCCTACCCCTGGGGCTACCCGCTGCTCATCGCACCCATCTACGCCCTGGCCGGCCTGTCGATCACAGCGCTCAAGCTGGTCAACACCTTCGCTTTTGTCGCCTTCCTGGCCGTCTTTTACGCTTACGCCCGCCAGCGTTTCGCCTGGACGCTCAGCGCTGCATTGGTTGCCGTCCTGGCCTTCAACCCGACCCTGCTCAAAGCCACAGATCTGATCCAGGCCGACTTTGTTTTCCTGCTGGTCACCACCGCCGGGCTGTTCCTGATCGACCGGCAATGGCAGACAGGAAAATCGTCTGTGTCGCAAAAAATTCTGCTCGGGACGTTGATATTCGGTAGTTTTTTCCTGCGCACCAACGGGATTCTGCTGCTCGCGCCGCTGGCGCTGGTGGATTTTCTCCAGTTGCGCGCCCAGCCTCAGCCTGGCTACCGTCTCGCGGCCCTGCCCTACCTGATTTTTCTCCTGCTGACCGCGGCCAGTCTGCTAATTTTCCCCAACGGACAGGGTTCCTACCTGAACCATTACGAACTTTTCTTCAGCCCGGCGCGCCTGTTCGACAACCTGCTCTTCTACCTGGGACTGCCCGGCTGGCTGTTCAGCGAATTGCCCCTGGCCGGGTTATTTTTCGCCCTGACCGGTCTGCCCGCGCTCTGGGGACTGGCCCAAAAACCCCGCGCGGAGCTGCCAGCCCTGGTTTTCTCCTCCCTGACGCTGCTCCTGTATATCTCCTGGCCGGAGCGCCAGGGACTGCGCTTCATTTACCCGATCCTGCCCTTTTTCCTGGTTCTCGCCGGGCATGGCTGGCAGGATATGAACAGTCGCATCAAAGCTAGCCCCTGGCTGGTTCACCTGCCCGCCACATTCTTCGCCGGGTTGGCCCTGCTCTCACTGACGGTCAGCTTCCAACGCGCCGGCGGGAAACTTTTCAGCCGGGAAGAAATCAACGGCCCGTTCGACCCGGTCAGCGCTGAAATGTTCGCATTTGTGCGCGAAGAGACCGAGGCAGATAGCACCCTGATCTTCTTCAAGCCGCGCCTGATGAAACTGCTGACCGACCGCTACACCATCCTGATCGAAGATTGCGCCCGCATCGGTGAAGGCGATTACGTTGTCATCCACGAAAAACAGGAACGCAACGGCCAAATTGACCCGAACGAAATAAAAACCTGCAACCCGAATATCGAGTTGCAGATTGCCTTCAAAAACCAGCGTTTTACGATTTATCAGGTCAACCAGCCCTGAGCGGAGGCTCTGAATGAAACGATGAGCCGTAGTCGAAGGGCGTGGTTTTGCCTACGGCCGCTCCGACTCCAAATATCCGACCGCCCGGCCTTCGTCATCGTCCATGACCAGGTTCAGGTGGCAGCCGGCGTGGAAATCATGCACAGCGATCAGGCGCAGGCACTTTTCCAGGGCGGCATCCGCTGCGGGCAGCCACTCAGCCAAACGATTGGGGGTTTGGTAGAAAAAGTCGCGGCTGAAAACAGCATCCTTGTCGTCGAGGAAAACAGCCAACGGGTAAATTTGGGCTTCCATCAAATCCTGGAAGAAATGGGTGCCGAAGGAAGGCTCCGGCGAGGAACCAATCCCCAACCCGGAAATTTCGACCAAGGCCCGCGTGTTGTAAATATCCCCATAGGTAATGTGAACGCCCAAATCAGGGGTGGATGTGCCCCAGCGTCCCGGCCCAACGCAAATGAAGGTTTCTTCCTTGAGCAGCTTGTTCAGCTCACCGATGGCGCGCTCCAGCCGAACCCGTTCGGTCGGCGAGGTCAACGAGAAATAGCCTTCCGCCGGGACAAACAGCACATAGCGGATGCCCATCACCGCCCCGCGCGGGACCATGCGCCGGGTGGAAAAGAGGATGCTCGCCTCCGGCAGTTCTTCGGGAATATGAGCTTCCTCTTCTTCGATGGCGCTCTGCGGGCGGCATTGCAGCAGGGTAATTTTCACCTTGGGCTGGATTGCCATCGGCTCATCGATTTGCAGGGTAAATTCGGTATCAACCGGGCCGTGATAATACTCTTCGAGCAGTTTCAGGGCCGAGCGCATGGTATTGGCAAAAGGCGTGCGCCGCAGGAGTTCATCGAAGGTGATCACCACCCGCTCCGGTTCAACCGCGCTGGAGCGGATCGGCGAGAGATAATCGCCTTCATCCAGTTGCCCGATGTAGCGCAGGATCGGGTAACGCCGGTCAATTAATTCGGAAACCGGCAAAGTCTTGAGCGAATTCTCTTCCAGATCGACCACATCGACAAATTGCTGCGAATAGCGCCGAATCATCTTGGTAGCCGCCGCCGGGTGCAGCAGCGGATGGCTGAGCGCGACCAGGCGCGGATGGTCGTTGGCGACCGTATCGACCGCACGCGTGCCCAGGCCCCAGACCAGGCGCAGGAAACCATCGTCGCGCTTGATCTGCGGCGACCAACGATATAAATTGCGGCTGAACGCCACCCCGGCCCCGTGCGGCAGGAAATAGCGCCCGTACTGCTCGCCTTCGACAAACTGGATCAGGACGGCAATGCGCTCGTCGTAGTCGAGTAGGCCTTTATGGTTGCGGTACAACAGGGCATTCGGGTTGAGTCCGCTGGCGTATACCCTGGCAATCGCCGTGGTCAGCGCTTCCAGGTTCTCATCCAGCGTGCCCTGGTTGGGACAGAAATAGCTCTCGTATTTACCGGCAAAGGAGGTGCCGAAATTATCCTCCAACTGGCTGGACGAGCGCACAATCAGCGGGCGGCCATCCGACTCTTCGATGATGCGCCCAAACCGCTCCAGGATGTCGCGCGGGAACTTGCCGCGCACAAATTCTTCAACCAACAGGGGATATTCTTCGCGAATTTGGTCTTCGCTCTTGTACTTCTGGTCGGACCAATGAATCAGGCCGTTCTTCGACAGGAAGGTATAGAAAACATCCGAGGCCAGGAAGTAAGAAACCGGGATGCGAAAAGCCTCGCGCACCTCGGATGGAGCGGCCTCGTGCAGGATACGGTGCGCCAGCATCATCCCGGCTGATTTTCCACCGATCTTGCCGTAGCCGATTTTGCGGCTGCGGATTTCTTTCAGGTCTGCAATCGTAAACCACTTGCGCGCGATTTTGATATAGGCCAGTTGGTCGCTGATGATGGTGCGAATCAACACAACCTTGATCTCTTTCAGGCGCGCCTCGAGCGGTTTGCGTTTGTCCGGCGGCAGGCGCTCGATCAGCTCGGCCTGCTCGAAAAGCATATCCTGCGGGGCCAGTTCGGGATTGAAGGAGATAAAATCGGGCGATTCGCCGCGTTCGCCCACCGTATCGCGGACAATCGCCTCGAAATCGCGGTAGGGCAGGTTGTAAGCAAAATAATAATCGGTCAGGGTATCGCGCAGGCGTTCCATGCGCAATTCCCAGACTTCAAACGACTCTTCCGAGTAGGGGTTGTGCAGCCCCTCGCGCAACTGCGATTTAATGGCCCGGTCGCGCACCTCGGCTTCAAAGGTATCCGGCATGATGATCCCGCGCGAAAACAACTCGCTTCGCATTCGCGCCCGGATGCGCGCAGCCAGGATCGGGTACTGGGTCAGCGCCAGGTAGATATTCAGAACTCGGTCAGCAGATGGGTGAGGAAGGGTCATTTTTGAGATTAAGTCAGTATGGATAAGTGGTTATCTAATTCTAACCCAGCTTTCAAGTGATACCGACAAAGCGTTAGCAAACAAAAAAGGAAGCTGCTGGATTTTCCATCGCTTCCTTTTCTCTCAACAAACCATTTGCCCAATTAGCCCAGGTGCATCGGCATAATCACATGCAGGAAATGATCGTCACCTACCGGGCGCACCACCCCCGGCGCGTTCTGGGCCGAGGTTTCAATCGCGACATTCGGCGATTTGACCACTTCGAGCACCTCGCGCAGATAACGGACATTGAACGCAATCAGGAGCGGAATGCCATCAACGGTCGCCTCGACCAGGGTCTCGTTCGAGCCGGTCTCTTCGCTGTGGGCCGAAATTTCCACTTCGCCGGGCTGCATCTCGCCGTTAGTCTTGATGTTCAAGCGCACCACATTCGAACCTTCACGCGCAAAAATTTCCGCCTGGCGGCAGGCCTTGAGCAGCGACGCGGTCGAGACCAGGGTGCGCGATTTGTAGGAGCGGGGAATGATTTGCTGGTAATCGGGGAACGTGCCATCAATCAACTGTGAAACCAGTTCGGCATCCTTGACGCGGAAAACAACCTGTCCGCGGCCCTTGGGCAAAACCATCTGGATTGTCTGCTCGCCATCCGAGGCGATGCGGGCCAGCTCGTTGAGCGCCCTGGCCGGGATAATCGCGCTGACATTCGCCGACGAGGCGGAAGAAAGGCTGGCCTTGCGTACCGACAGGCGGAAGCCGTCCGCGGCGGCCATGGTCACCACATCCTTTTCAACCGTCACCAGGACGCCCATCAGCACCGGGCGGGCTTCATCCGTCGAAGCGGCAAAGGCCACCTGCTGAATCATCTCTTTGAAATCGGCAACATTGATCAAAATCGCATCTTCGAAATCCGGCACGGGCAGGGGCGGGAATTCCTGGGCATCGATGCCTTTGATATCGTTGGTCGATGAGCCGGAGCGCACGTTCAGGGTCTGGGTTTGGGCATTCAGCGTCAGGCTGACCTGCGGGTCAGGCATGGTTCCCACCAGGTCAGAGAGCGTCCGGGCGGGGACCGTCGTCGAACCTTCTTCCTCGATTTTTGCGCCGATCCAGCAAGTAATTCCCATCTCCAGGTTGGTGGCTGAAAGACGCAAACGGCCTTCATCGGTGGCAATCAATACATTCGCCAGAACCGGAAGGGTACTGCGCGGCGAGACGGCGCGGGAAACAGTGCTCAAACCGCGGGCAAGGTTTTCTTGAAGGACGGTGACTTTCATCGGCGTTTCTCCTGGATTTTGTTTGAAAAAAGTATATCACGAGTTGTTAAAAAGCTGTCACGAGCGAAATACCCAAAGTAGCCAGCATAAACAAGAGTTGGAAGGCAAACAAGGCTGCAAAAATATAAGCAACCACCGTCCAGGCCGGCAACCCGGCGCTCTGGCGCGGAGTCTCACCATCGGCCAACTGGCGGACGATTTGGGCCGCCTGCACTTCAGGGTGAGTTGGGATGCCGCCCGCCCACCACCAGCCGGGAAACGCAGAGGGCGCCACCACCCGCTGGCCTTCATAGGCGTTGAGCCACAGCCGCAACGCCTCGGGCGGGTTCAGCGCCAAATCCGCCGGCAGAACAACCACCCGCGCCGCTTCCGCCCCATCCGGGATGGGTTGTTCCACGGCCTGGACCGCCACCGGCAACCCGGCAGCCTGGCGGGCCAGCAAATCCAGCAGGCGCTGGCCAAACCCGCTGCCTTCATGTTCGAAGACCAGCACCGCAAAATCGCGGTAACGGGCAGAAAGCGAGTCCGAGGCGCGGCTGCCATCCTTGCGCAGGGTAAGAATGTGATACACCAAAAGCCCGGCAAAAATCAACAGGAATTTCAAAGAATCAAGGCTGGAAACCAGGAAATCGTCCGGCACATCGCCGCCGAGCAGGGCATTCAACAACCGGAAAGCCAGCGCAACCGCGGAAATCATCCCGCCGATGACCGCCGCAAAAATAACCAAATAGAGATAGACCCGGCGCACAATCGACTGGCGGGCATGGTCGCCAGCCTCGCCAACCGCCAGGGCTTCGAGCTGCATCGGTCGCCAGGCCATCAGCCATAGCGGCAACCCGACCAGCAGGGTAGCCAAAGCTCCGCTCAGGCGCGCGCGCAGCGCATCACCCCAAACTGCGCCCGAAGCAAGCAGCACATCGAGCAAAAAAGAAACCAGGAGTGAAAGCCCAATGACGGTGGCGGTTAAGCCAATCGGGGCGAGAACGTAGTAATAAAGCCGTTTGATCCCGGCTTGCAGGCCCGGCGAACGGTTGGACTGCGCCTCCAGCTTGAACCAGTTGCCGTAATAAGCCCAGACCAGCCCGAGCGGGATACCAAGCGAAATCGGGGTGCTGACCTGCTGCAAGAAGCGTTCCAGGCCAACGGTTTCACCCAGAAACAGGCGAAAGAGCACATCCAAAACAACACCGGCGGAGGCAAGCACCACCACCACCCCGGAAAGCGAGAGCAAGTAAAGAACACCCAGGCGCAGGTTGGAAGCGGCTTCCAGCGGCTCGGCCAGCGCATCCTGGCAGGTTTTCCAGGTATACAGCCAGACCGGCGCACCTACCAGCAGCAGGGCGATGCCATTAATCACCATTTCGCGGCCCGACGCGCCCAAAATGGTCGCTTCGGGGATAAAAAACAAGAAACGGAGAACCTGCTGCGCGCCAAAAACCACCATCAGCAAACCGTACACCAACCAGACATAGCGGTAAAGCCGGCGCACATCGGCAAAATTTTCCCGGTCGGTCAGGTTGAGCCAACTCGCGCGCAACGTATTCCAAAGATAAGCCGCCGCAACCCCGTTCATCAGGATGGCGATCAGGTTATCGATCCAGGTCTGGCTGCCGCCAAACAGCGCGCTGGAACGATCCAGGCGCACCGTCTCGATGAAAGCCCGGTCGATCAGGGCCAGGAAATTCTGAACCACCGGCACTAGGGTGAACAACAAGGCGAGATAGAAAAAAACAGCGCGGACAGTGGCAGTCTGCTCTTCGCCATCGCTGGCGGCGACGCGCTGCGCCCAGAGCCAATGCACCAGGAAGATTGGCACACCGACCAGGATCAGCGCCAGGGCCTGGGACAGGGTGTCGGCGGTCGGAAAAAGAACATCCTGCGCAAACATCGTGCGCAGGAGCGAAATCAGGCCCCACAGCACAACTTCAAGACTAATCAGGGCAACGGCATAAAAATAAACGCGGCGAATGGTGCGCATGTCAACTCCGAGGAAAGATAACCCCTAAGGAAGAACCAGGCAAAGGGCGGCAGAGAGCGGAAAATATCCGCTATGGTTTTACCGGCTGGTAAGTTTCCTGATACCAATCGTAATACCAGTAGGGATACGGCGCCTGTTTAATCTTCCACTGCCCATCCTGACGCTCCAGCGAGGCATAGTCGCTGCTCCGGTAACCACCGGAAAACGGGTCGCTGGGATTGTGCAAAAGGCTGACCTGAACCGAGGCCTTCTCCCCGCTGACCTGCGCCTCGATCACCTCAACCCCGGCGCTGGCAGGGGTGACATAATCCAGCAAGAAGGCTTGCGAAAAATCATCCAGGCTGGGTTTATATTCAGCTTCGGCCAGGTACGTATAGGCTTTTTCGTAATCTTTCAGGTGCAAGGCCACAATATAGTTGCGAACCACGCCTTCCGGGGTGGAGTCGTCAACATATTCCAGCCGATCCGGGCGAACAAAAAAGACAACCAGAGCAACCAGCACAAGAATGGCAATCCCAGCCAGGATGCCCAAGAGAAAACGGTCTTGCTTCATGGATTTTTCCTTACTTTTGAGAATGGGGTTGGCGGCGGCGCGGCTGGCGCGGCCCAGGGCGGGCGCTGATCACAAAAAACGGGCCAAAGACCGGAATTGTGACCGCAACCAGCCCCCAAAAGAACCACTCCCCCAGAGTCAGCCGGCGACGGGACAGGTAAGCAATGGCAATCAGCAGGGAAATTGCCAGATAAGCAAACAAGAGAGCTTTCAGCCAATCGGGTGTCATCATTTGATTTTACTCTCCGCTGTGGAATTATTCAATCCAATACTGCTGGCCATGGCGTTCATACAAAACCTGGAAAACCGGCAGGAACCCATCCCAAAGCCGGCGCGACCAGGCATCCAGCCCGGAGGGCAGGCACTCCGCAAGATAGATGGAAGTCGGCAGGTTGGGCGACTCGCAAACCGCGGGCAAATCCACCTCGGCGCGATAAACGGTTTCGGCCAATTGATTGGTCTGGGCCAGGGTTGGCTGACAGCCAAAGACCCAGGTCGGCTTGCCGTCTGGCAGACGGCACCAGGACTGGTCAGGGACGGGCACCGTGGTATAGGTATAAGCATCGGAAATGCTGCCGTTGGCCTTGAGCACGCGCACGCTATCGGAGCGATTGCTCAACAATAGCCCGGTCTGGCTGGCAAAAAAGACCAGTCTGGCCCCGGGAGCCAGGTCGACGCTGCCCAAGGTATAGGGGGACGAATCGCCGTTTTGGTCGTCGAGCCGCCAGCCCTGCAGGTTGATCGAGGCATTGCCGACATTCATCAACTCGATGAATTCATCACCGGAATCTACCAAACCGTCGTTATTCCAATCCGAGCGTGGGTGCGGCATGAATTCGTTGATGATAACCTGGCTGATTTTGGCCGCCGGGATGGGCGTGGGCGTGCGCGTTTTGGTTGGCGTGCGGGTGGGGCCAACAGAGGTAGGGGTCGGGGTTACGTAGTTTGCCCAGTTAATATTGCGCGGTGTGCCACAAATATCATTATCGCTGGCATCTTTGCCATTTTTCAATACCCCAGAATTGGTAATCCAGTATATTGATGTGTCAGGATAATTCGTTCCTGGGCGGCGCTCCATGCTACAACGGGTTGTGTTATTTCCGGCAGGCCAGGCGCCGCCAGAGTTATTCGCAGTATCAATTACTGACCCGGATGTTGCTTTAAGTTGCAAAGCCATGCCCGTATTGGTCAGGGAACCAGAAAAAATCTGGTCAGCGGCAATATCTTTTACCGTGTCATTGTCAGTACGCTCAAGCAGGAAATAGCCACCCGCAGGGATCGCGCCAGCCAGCGTTATGGAGAAAGAACTTCCAGAAGAAAGAGTCCAGCCCGTAATATTAATCGAAGCGGTTCCGGGGTTGTAGAGTTCGATCCACTCATCGGTATCGCTGGCAATCGTTCCAGCCCAGGCTACTTCGTTGATAATGATCGATTTCGCACTGGATGGTGTTGTTGTTTGGGTTGGCGTTAGAGTTAGTGTATGCGTTGGCGTCGGAGTGCTTGTTGATGTATTGGTTGGGGTAGGTGAAGGAGTTTGAGTCTTGCCCAATGCCCAGTTTGGATATCCAGGAGAACCAAAAACAGGATTACCAGTGCGATCTAACACAAAGGGGGTATCGGCAAAATTGATCCAAGAAGAATCATTCTCTTGGGCAACTGCATTGCGCTCCATACTGACATAGACAGGAAAACCGCTACCCGCTGGCCATGCCCCACCATTCAGATTAGCAGAATCCACCAAAATACCGCTGGTATTGAATAAACGGAGCGTCTCGCCTGTTGCATCGAGCGGATCAGAGAAAACCTGGTTTACGGGCACGGATGAAAAAACATCGTTCCTCCGGGCCAAGATAAAGTAACCATTTTGAGGAATGTTGCCAGACAATACAATTATAGGAAAACCATCCCCAGCAGCCAAAGACCACCCCGTTACATCTAATGCATCGCCGGGGTTGTAAAGTTCTATCCACTGACCGATAGAGCCATCCGCAGTAGTGCCGCCCCAAGCGACTTCGTTGATCAGGATTCGCCGTTCCCATTCGGGGGTGGCAGTAGGAGAAAGAGTTGGGGTAGGCGTTATAAATTGTGTATTTTGAGCGCGGGGTGAACCACAAATACTATTACCGGAATCATCAATTCCGATCAATTGCACTGTTGATTTTATCCAATTGAGATTAATATCAACAACAGGCCCTCTTCTCTCCATACTACAATAATCCGGGCTTCCACTACCTGCTGGCCAAGAACCGCCATCCCCATTAGCAGTATCAATTAATACGGGTATAGGAGAATTATCATAAAGGGACAGATCTTCGCCGCCATTTGCTAACGTTTGACCAGAAGCATATACCAAATCAGCCGGAATATTATCAACCGCGTCCTGATACCGCTCCAGTAAAAAATATCCGCCAGGAGAAATTGTTCCTGATAAACTTATGGTTGGATTATTATCCCCAGACTTTAGCGTCCAACCGTTTATAGGGATAGGGTTGCCTGTGGGGTTATAAAGTTCAATCCACTCATGGTCAGAGTTTGCCTGCGTTCCACCCCAGGCTACTTCGTTAATAATAATTGTTTCTGTTCCCAGCCCATGCGGCGACCTGAAAGAATTTGCCAGTACACTCGTCAGCCCTTGCGCAGAAAGCATTGAAAATATCAAGGAAATTAACACCGCTCCAGACAGCAAACGCCGCAGCCAGGTCATGCGGCCTGGTAGCGGAGAAGAGGTGGGGGAAATGAGGGTGGAATTCATGGATTATCAGACAGGCAAAACCTGGCGCTTTGATGCGCCAGGGCAACCTCCCCCAGATTATAACCACTCATAAGCGATTAGCGCGGCGCAATTACCAGTTTGATGGCTGTCCGCACTTTATCTTCAATTTCAACATCAACAAACTCAGGCACACAACATACTTCGATGCCATCTCCACGCAAATAGGTGGTGGCTAAAACCAGGGCTTTTACCGCCTGGTTGACCGCTCCCGCGCCAATGGCCTGGACTTCTGCGCGCTTATGTTCACGAACGACGCCAGCGATTGCCCCGGCGACGGCAGATGTGCGGGAGTTCGCAGAAACCTTGATCATCTCCATAGTATTCTCCCTTCCAACGGTGAAAATGAGGGGCAGTATCTTTAAAATGAGTATACAAGATTCAAACTTGCAAAGCAACACCTTTGTTTTGGGTCTGTCTTAATATCCAATGAGTTATGAACAAATAAATACATTTTTAGTATTCGTAGTAGGCCCTGTGGATATGTGGATGGATTTTCATGCAGGCCCATATATGGGCTTTCTGGCTGGCCGGAACCATATATCTACCGGTTTTGCTGCTTGTCCCGCGCTGCCAGCCTGTTGATAAAACCCAGGCACGGCGGGGATAGTTTCTAAACAACCGGCTCTCCTTTTGCCTCGCCAAAAAGCCTGAGCCATAAATGGGAAAACAAAAAAGGCGACCCCTATATGTGGGGGTGCCTTTTTTCTAAAAATCGAACAGTTGAGCGGGTTTTCCACACCCTTGAGGGGTTATCCACAGTTTTGTGGCACTTATCCACACCTTTTGTGGAAATTTTGAAAAGCGGCCAATTTCGCATATCCCACATATGGGGGAGGCTATAAGCCATATTGGGCGGTCATCTCGTCCAGTTTCTCTTCCAGCGCGTCCAGGAAGTGATCCAGGCCTTGCAGGCGCAGGGACAGCCCCTGTGGGTCGAGGCGCAGTCTGGACTGAACGGCCTGCCAGGTTTCCTGCTGGGGCGCGTCAAGGCCCCCGCTTTCGGCGGCCAGAGACCAGGTATTCAAGAACGGCCAGAGCGCGGCCAGCGGGGTTGGGTTATCCAACAGCGCCAGGATGGCCATCTTGTAGTATTCCAAACGGGCGGGGTGGATGCGCGCATCGAGCGAGGTTTGGGCCGCGCGCAGGAAGGCGTTTTCCCAATCCGGCAGCCAACCGCGCAGGGTCTCCGGCTCCAGTTCCAGGCCGCCGATCAGGGCCAGCGGGGTATCGCCCAAATCGGGCAGGCCAACCAGCGCGGCGCGCTGCGGGAATTCGAGCAGGAAGCGCCGTTCGGCCAGGGGAAATCCGCTCAAGACGGCCAGCGCATTGGCGGCTTTTTCGACCAAACCCAGGTATTCGCGCAGCGAGATTTCGCCGCTCAACTGGGCCATCGTCCAGGCTTCGCGGGCCGGGCTGGCCAGGGCGCGCGAACGCGCCAGGATGTTGGCAGTCTCCTCAAACTGGGCGCGCAGGCTCGATTGGGTATATTCGAAAAATTTGCCTTTTTCGTGCAGGAGCAGCGGATCCCACATCGTCCAACCGCGCCAGGGGTCGCCGCGCAGTTCGCGCGGTTTGGCGTACAGGTTTTCGGCCTCGAACAGGATATCGAGGTGAATCTCGTTCGAGAGTTTGCTGATTTCGCGTTCGCGCGGCGGTTCGCCTTTGGTAATGACCAGCAAATCGATGTCGGTCGCGCCGCCGAGCAACGGTTCATCCCGCAGCACCGAACCGACCAGGAAAACGGCGATAGCGCTTGGGTCGGGTTTAAAGCGCTTCTCGACAGTATCACGCGCCAGTTTGATGAGCATTTCACGGGTGATCCGCATTTCAATCTCCATCGATCAGCGTCGGCTGGAAGGGGTTGATCCCCAGCGCCTCGCGGATGCGGTTTTCAATCAAATTTAAATGTTCGGGGTAACGCACAAAATCAATCGGGTTGCTGTCGATGATGAGTTTTGGCCCGCTGGTTTGCTCAAAGAAATCATCGTAAGCGGCGGCCAGCTCGGCAATGTAACTGCGTTCCATGGCGCGTTCATAAGGGCGGTCGCGCAAGGCGATGCGCGCCATGAGGGTATCGACGCTGGCTGAAAGATAAACCGTCAGGTCTGGCAGCGGAATTTTCTCGGCCAGTGCCTCGTGCACACGGTGGTACATGGTCAACTCATCCCCATCCAGGTTGATGCGCGCAAATAGCGAGTCTTTGGCGAAGGTGTAATCGGCAAACAGGTTTTTGCCGCTGTTCAAAATGGCTGGGACGGTGCTGTTTTGCTGGCGATAGCGGCTGAGCAGGAAGAAAATCTGGGTTTGGAAAGCATAGCGCGCCCTGTCCCCATAAAAATCGGACAGGAACGGGTTTTCCTCGAACACTTCGAGCAGGATTTCGCTGTTCTCAAAACGCGGCTGGAGCAGGCGCGCCAGCGTGGTCTTGCCGACCCCGATCACACCTTCGATGGCGATATACATGCGGCAACTCCCGAAAAATGATGGTTAAGGATACCATAGTTAGAAAGGAACACATTGAAATATATACAAAAAACAATATCGTTTCGTTTTAGCCTCCGGCGCGTCAATCAGACAGTATAATAGGAACTTGCAAAAATACAGCCCGGAAGGTAGCAAAATATGAGCAAACTGATTTATATCGGCACGGATGGCGGCGCGACCACCTCGAAAGTTGGCGGGGTTTGGAGCGATGGTACAACGATTTCGACCAAATTACTGCAATCTCCCACCAATTCGGCGCATGGGCCGGAAGCTGTCGTGCGCGGCTGGGTGGAAGCCATCAACACCTATCTCGAACAGAATAACCTGGAGTGGGGACAGGTTGGCGGGGTGGGGCTGGCGATTCCCGGTCCGTTCCAGCGTTATGGTGTTTTCGATAAATCGCCCAATCTGCCGGCGGAGTTTGCCGGGTTCGATGTGCATACTGCTTACAGCAATGCCCTGGCCGAGCGCGCCGGGCGGGCGGTTCCGCTGATTGTTGGCAATGACGGCAACATGGGCGGTGTGGCCGAGGCCCAACACGCGCGCGGCAACAGCAGCGGGACGGTTGTCTTGCTCGCCCCCGGATCGGGTCTGGGCTGCGCCTTCGTTGACCAAAGCGGACTGGCCCTGGATGGCGATACCCTGGCCGGGATGGAAGCCAGCCATATGCCGGCTCCGCTGCACCTGATGGATACCAAGCCCTACCCCTGCGGTTGCGGCCGCACCTGGGGCTGCGTCGAAGTCTATACCAGTCTCTCGGGGCTGCCCTACTTGTTGGAAGAACGTTTGCCAAAATATCCTGATCACGAATTGGCGAAATCAACCAAACCAGCCAAAGAAAAAGCCTTCAGCCTGCGCGGCCTGGCCCAAAAAGGCGACCCGCTTGCCCTCGAAATTTTTGATTTCCAGGCCAAGGCTCTCGGCCTGCATGTTGCCATGCTGGCGATGGTGCTTGACCCCAAATTTGTGGTGATTGGCGGTGGTTTGATGGATCCCGAAGCGACCTCCACTGCTTTCCGCGAGCGCTACTTGGGGATTTTGCGCGAAACGGCCCGCGCCTACTTGTGGCCGGCCCAGCGCGATACCATCAGCATTGTCCCGGCGGCGCTTGGCGATTTGTCGCAGGCGATTGGTGCGGCGCTGGCAGCTCTCTACCAGAATCGTTCATGATCCTGCGCCAGGTCACGCCCGAAATCATCCCGGTTTCGGAAACGGAACTGGAGCCGCTTTACCGGGTCATCATCCATAACGATGATGTCACCCCAATGGATTTTGTCGTGCATGTGCTGCGAACCATTTTCATGGTCAGCCCACCGGATGCGGTCAATATCATGTTCGAGGCCCATTACAGCGGCGCTGCTTATGTCCAGACCCTGCCCAAGGCTGAAGCCCAGGCGCGTATTAACAAAGCTCATTTTGCAGCCGGGATAGAAGGCTATCCGCTCCACTTTTCGATGGAACCGGAATAACGAATCAGCGCGAGACTACTCTCGCGCTGATTTTTTGTTAATTTGGCAACAAGGTTGTGTTACTTGCCGGCGGGCCATTGAGGGCAGGTGGAGCGGTACTCTTCGTCCGGGAAATATTGCTGCCATTCGGTTTGACCCAGGTTGCGCCCGGCGAGGTTGCAGGAATTTTTCAACCAGGATGGGGGTGACATATCCCACAAAACAATCTCATTGCCTGCTGATGCGAGCGTGGTTCCGTCATTGCTAAATGCCAGGCCATAAACGCTGCCGGTATGCCGCAAAATCGGCCTGAACAAAGGCTGGCGGCTCTGTACATCCCACATGGTCAGGTAATAGTTATCGTGCCCGGCAACCAGAATCTTTCCATCCGGGCTGAATGCCAGCCTGAGCACGCGGCCCTGACGGTCGTACATCTGCCCGCTGATTGCATTTTCCTGTAAATTCCATAACAGCATTAATCCTTCACTGCTGCCCAGGGCAAGCTGCCGGCCATCGGGACTGTAAGCTAAACTGATTAACGCCCTTGTTTTCGATGGGATTTGTACGCTGGCGCTTTCCATATTTTCCAGGTTGATAAAGGTTAGGTTATTGTCATAACCGCCGACAAAAGCCAGGGTTTTGCCATCCGGGCTGAATGCGATTTGGGATATCCCGTTCTGAGCCTCGAAACTGACTTTTTCGCTATAGCTGTCCGTTTCCAGGAAGAGGATATTGGCATCGTTGATGGCAACCGCCAGGATTTTGCCGTCTGGGCTGTAGGCCAGCAAAACGTTGCGGGTGTTGTAGGAATTTTGGGCGATGACAACTTCTTTATCAAGGGATGCCAGGTTACTTGCATCCCGGAAGATGAGTTTCTCTTCCTGGCAACGCACAATATTTCCTGAGTTTGGGATGCAATAGGCCGAGACGATGTTTTTACCGTCCGGGCTAAGGGCAAACGTATCCAGCATACCGTCTTTTTCTTCGACGGTCATGCTCTGGGTGATCTCGACAATTTCACGCCCGCTGCCCGCCGCAAATTTTTTGATTTGCCATGTTTTTAAGACACCTTCCCTGCACAGGTAATGTTTGCTCTCTGGAGCGCAGCCGTAGAAATTATTGGAGATGACGCTTTCGCCGTTCGGGCCAAAGCCCAGAGTTGGCGAAGTTCCCGCCTGACTCGAATTGGTTAAAAACAACCGTCCGCGCAGGTTAAGAATGCTTAGAAGTTGGCTGCGTGTGCTGGAATTATCCGCAATATTAAACGCTTCGATTGCCAACAGGATGGACAGGCTTTCCTGGCCGCGATTCTGGGCCAAAATGGATTGCGCCGCCAATTCATTGGCCCGCGCCGATAGTTTTTGTTCGCGAACCAGCAACTCTTGTTCGTTGGCTTTGTTTTTCTCGATTTCGGCATTGGCCCGGGCGGTGGCCGCTGAACGGGCGTTGGCCTGTGCTTCGAAACTGGCCGCTTGCGCCGTGGATCGCTGCGCGACTGCCTGGGTGCTGGCGGCCTGGGCGGTGGATTGCTGGGCAATCGCTTTTGTGCTGGCCGCCTGGGCAGTGGATTGTTGGGCAATCGCCTGGGTGCTGGCATTTTGGGCTTTGATGGCCTCGGCTTCAAAACTGCGGTTGGCGATCATGGCGCTGATGCTAAAAAATACCGCCACAAAAAACAAGGCGATGGAAACAAGAAAACCGATGGCTATCATACGGCGTTGATTTTGGTCGCGTAACTCGCGTTGCCGTAAAGCGCGGCAGGCCAGCAGAAAAGCCGATTCGTCTGGGGTCAGGATGATGCTTTTGGCCTCTTTTTCGGCGGTTTCCAACTCGCGGCTGCGCAAGAGCAGCCCTTCGCCTCGGCCTTGTTCCGTCCAGAGCTTGGCTTGGCGTTGGAAAAGGTTCAGGTTTGCATCGAACCATTTTTTATTATCCGTTCGGATCGGTTCAATCAAACGGTCGTGCGCGAGTTCATACCAGATGCGTCCAGCCCTTTTTTCGGGGCGGATCAGGTGGGAACTCTCGATGCTGCGGATGGCTTCGTTGGGCAGCCCCTCGCTGACGTCGACCCCGATCCGCACCAGGGCGCGCGTCCCTTCGGGCGTGATCAGCTTCTGATCGAACCATTCGCGGATGCTGCGCTCCGGAATCTGGGTTGCTTCGGCAGCTTTGGTAACACTCAAGGCATAATACTCAGCCAGGGATTGGTTGACATCGCCAACGTTGGCTAGGTCATGCTCGTCGATGGTTGTTTTGTCTGCCTGTTTGTTTTCCCACAGTCGGTAGCAGACAACCTGTAGCTGTACCGGTTCGATGTAAAGCCCCAATTGATCCTGGACGCTTCCATCCATGGCTTGCACGTGGATTTTGCGCAGGTCATCAACCAGTTTTTGGGCGGCAGAGTCGACAAAATCGATCCCTGCCTTTTTGGCCGGAAGCTGGATGGCCTCCTGGGCGGCTTTTGCCCCCAGTAATTCCAGGTGAAAAGTGTTGCCGAAGTAAGTTGGAATGTTTTTAGCGTAAGGTTCCAGGGCGCCAACATAATCGGTGCGCATGACGAACAAGGCCCAGCGGTTGCGATTCCTGAGAACCGTTCTTAACTGGCTGAAAAATGAATTTTTTGAAACGCGGTCATTCGGGTCGAGGGCAATAATTTCTTCGAACTGGTCAAAAATCAGGAATTCCGGCCCATCCCGCTCATCTTCAAGCGAACGCAGCGCAAGGTAATCGCCCAGCGAGAGTCGCATCAGGCGGTTGAGCTTTGTCCTTTGTTCGGGCGGATACTTTTCTTCCAGGGAAAGGAGTGTGCTGAAGGTGAAACGATTAAAGCGCCTGGCGTCGCTCAGGGTATCGGATGCTTTTAGCAGATCGGCAGGGTACTCTGCGTTGACGCGGATGGTTGGGTGAACAAAAAAGCCCTCCTGCAACAACTCCGGGATTAGCCCGGCCTGTACCAGGGATGTTTTTCCGGCTCCCGAGGGGGAGTGCAAGAGAACAATGCGTTCGGCGATCAGGCGGTCGGTCAGGATGCGCAGTTCGCGGTCGCGGCCATAAAGGGTCTCAGATTTCGAGAAAGAGCGCGGGCCAACATAGGGATTGTTCGTCGTCATGAATCCTGCCTCATCATCTTGGCGGTGAAAGGCGCGCAGCAAGCTCTTTCATGAACTCGCGGGCAGTGCCCCAAAAAATGCTGATCTCGATCTCTGAACTATGCCCAAAATAGGTCTCCAGGTAGCGCCGCGCCCGGCCAGGGTCAACCAGGCGAGCCTCGTCCGGTTCGATCTGGGCGGCGATGTGGGCGTGGCGGCGCAGCAGGTTATTCCCTTCTTTGGCCAGGAGCGATTGCATCACCACCCTGAAATTCCATTCTTCTGCCTGGAAGCCCAGAAACAGCAGCGCGGAATCGGCCAGGGCGCGCCCAACCTGGCTGGGAATATTCTTCATGTGCCGGGTGATTCCAATTAAGAAGCCAAACGTGTCATCTTCAGTCAATACCAGCGATTCCGGCTGACTTAAAAGGCCAAACAAGTGATACACCAGCGGTTTTTCCGCGCTCGGGTCAAAATCATCATCCTGGCTGTACATGGATGGGTCGGTCTTTTCACTGAATTCCCGCCAGGGACAAACCATGGTTGTCGGCTCTTTGCCGGCTTCGCGCAAAGCACACTCGAGCAACTCGTCGGTGTTGGCGGTAATGAAAACCTTGGCCGGGATTTGGGCCAAAACCTTGTAGGTTTCGAACTCGTCCTGGGCGGCGAGCTGCTGGCGCGCAGTTTCGAGCAGTTTGTCAACGGTGAGACCGGAAACATTGGATCCTTCCGGCAAAGGGGCGCGCTTCAAGATTGCCGCGCGCAGGTGGGCCAGCCATTCATCTTCGGCTGTAAACCGGGATTGGTCAACCGCGCGGTATTGGGCGACCTGGGGCAGCGATTCCCGTTCGTGGGCGGCGAGCGGATACTCCAACTCATTGGCCCAGGCTTGCGCCAGGTCGCGTATCGAGCCGGTTAACGGATCGTTTAATCCAGGACCCAAAATCGGGGTACAGCGCCCGGACTGAATCCCGCGCAAGAGCGAGGGCCATTTCTCAAACTCGCCGCGCGGGCCGCCGAAACCGGGGGTGTACCATACCCGTCCGCTTTTTAGCCGCATGAACAGGGCCGGCACCCACCAGTCGGGGCGTTCCCGCACCTGGCCGCGCGCGACAGACAAGGCCCGGTCGATTTGCCCGTCTTTTTGTAATTCCGTCAGGAAAATCGGCATCAACGCTGTGTTGGTTTCCATGGTCAGGTTGTCTTGCATGGCCACCACAGCCGGGATTCCCGCAGATGCCAGCCTGGGGCCGAGCGCGGCCAGCACATCGCCTTTTCCGCGCCCCGCGCTCTGGCAGGATGCCAGGATAATCAGCCTGGGGCGTTGCTCCAACTCGCGCAGGCGCGCGACCAGGTCACTCCCCGGCAGGCGGGCGATGGAGCCATCTTCGGCCTCCAGCCACAGCAGCGACTCCCCGTTGGCAAATGTGCCATGCGCCACGAGGTACAGGATGTCGAAGTCGCCGGTTTGCAAGGCTGCGACGATATTGTTTGCGGTTGCCTTTTCGATGATTTCCAGCGGGATTTGATCCAGCCCGGCTTTGATAGTGTCCAGTTCCGCTGCCTTATCGACTGCTGCCAGCTTGTACGTTTCCAACCCATTTGGGGCGGCAACTACTACCAGGGCTTTTAACTCCCCTTTGGCGCGCAAGCGTACCGGGCGCCAATCCATGCTGGCCAGGTAACGCGAAAAAAGGATGTTTTGGTCGGTCGAAAAGCAGATTCCGCTCTGCGGGTCGAGCAGGGTTTCCCAGCGCAATACGTTCAGTTCCCCGGCGCTGGGGTGGATGTTCAGGCGCAGACGCAGGCTGCCTCGCGCCTGCTCGACCGAAGCGCGCGCCTGGGCCAGGGCTGTTCGCAAAGATTCGCTCTGGAACAACCCATCTGTAAGCGCCTGACCGTAACCTTTCAAATCTCCTGCCGCCAGGAAATCTTCCAGGCTGGCCAGGTCGAAGGTTGCGTAGGCCGCTTGTCCGGCATCAAGCCGAACTTCGGATTGGTTAAGCGGGTCACTGTCTGAATAGCGAAAATCCACCGCGTAGCCTTGCAGCTCATGGCGATGGATGGTCAGTTCAATATCAGCGGTTGTGCCCATGTCCATCCCTGTGTTTTTGCGCGAATTTGGACAGAAATTGCCTGATTGATAAGGACATTATACGAAATTAAAAAGGTGATTGCAATTGCCCATACAATTGGTTTGTTTGTGGCGTCTATTTGTTGTCAGAATCTTCGGCCGGCAGGGTTCTTAATGCAGCCGGGAGCGAGGCCAGCATGATCAGGGTGATCAGGATGGCGGAAGTAACGCACCAGATGCAAACGGCTTTAATCACAAAGGGTTCGAGGTAGGTCAGGTAAGTGGAAAAGATTGTGCCGAAGAGTGCCATGCTGAACAGGGCCAGGGGCGCGTAGGTTGAAATCAGCCCCCAGTGTTGGCGGTTGGTCCACCAGGCCAGCAGGATCGCCAGGTACCCGACTCCGCCCAGAACGCCGACCGGCAGGATGCCAAAAATCCGGGCATAGGAACTGGCTTGCACCGCGTTGCAATTGCCGACCGGGCCGCAAAAGGCTTGCGAAAGGGTTATTTCGATGTAGGAAAGGTAGCCAGCCACCAGCAGTCCGATAAGCGACAGGGCCGGGATGACCCAGTCGATAACCCAGGCGGGCGGCGTGGCTGGAATTTTCCCCGAGAACATCACAAACAAGAGTCGCGCAATCGCATACAGCAGGGCTATCGCCATGCCAGCCAAGACAATTATCGCCAGCAGGAACCCGTCGTCTTTGGTTTCCTGATTTGCAGCCTCGGGAAAATCCATCGGGCCGGGAGCCAGCGTCGGGGAGTCTGCCGGTGTGGTGGTCAAATCCAGCAAAGCCTGTAACTCAGGCCGCTCGGGCAAATCCACCCCGCCAGCAGCGAGGTGCCCATCGATTAATCCGGGCAATTTGAGCCGGACCTGGTCGTAGCCTACCAGCGGCTGGTCGCCAATCACCAGGAAAGGCACGCCGACCAGATGCTTGGGGATGCCGTAACTTTTGCCCAGGGCATAAAGCGCGTCAATGTGCTCTATGCTGTAGATTTGGATGAGTTGCAGGTCGAGCTGCGCCCCGTATTGTTCGCGGATGGGCGGCAGCGTCAGGCTGATGGTTTGTTCGCAGCGCTTGCAGCCGGACATCCAGAACATGACTGCGTGGACGATGGGCGCTTCTGCGGTTTGGGCCTGGGCGGGGGTGGCGAATAGGGCGAGCAGCAGGATGGCAAGCAGGATTTTTCTGGTCATGATGGGCCTCGTAGCTTCGTAGAGCGGGATGTTATCCCGCTTTGTTTTGCGAGCAGTTTGCGGGATGGTATCCCACGCCACGATAAGTCTACCAGAAAAAAACATCCCCGCTGGTGGCGGGGATGCGGACGAACGAATGGTTGTTACAGGCCGGCGGCTTTGCGTAGGGCTTCGGCGCGGTCGGTGTTTTCCCAGGGGAGCTGGACATCGTCGCGGCCAAAGTGGCCGTAAGCCGCGGTTTGGCGGTAGATTGGGCGGCGCAGGTTCAGGTCGCGGATGATGGCGCCGGGGCGCAGGTCGAAATGGGCCTGCACCAGTTCGGCGATTTTCTCGTCGCCGATCTTGCCAGTGCCGAAGGTTTCAACGTTGACCGAGAGCGGGTGGGCCACGCCGATGGCGTAGGCAACCTGAATTTCACAGCGGTCGGCCAGGCCGGCGGCCACAACGTTCTTGGCCGCCCAGCGGGCAGCGTAAGCGGCGGAGCGGTCGACCTTTGTCGGATCTTTGCCCGAGAAAGCGCCGCCGCCATGCCGACCCATGCCGCCGTAGGTATCGACGATGATTTTGCGACCGGTCAGGCCGGCGTCGCCCTGCGGGCCGCCGATGACGAAGCGACCAGTGGGGTTGACGTAGATTTTCATCTCGGCATCGCGCAGTTCGGCGGGGATGATCGGGTCGATGATATGCTTGATTACTTCAGCGCGGATTTCTTCCTGAGAAATTTCAGGGGCATGCTGGGTGGAGATCAGCACGGTATCGATCCGTTTCGGCTTGCCGTAGGAATATTCAACCGTTACCTGGCTTTTGGCGTCCGGACGCAGCCAGGGCAGGGTCCCATTTTTGCGGACTTCGCTCTGGCGGCGGACGAGTTTGTGCGACAGGTAGATGGGCAGCGGCATCAGGGTGGGGGTTTCGTTGCAGGCATAACCGAACATCATACCCTGGTCGCCAGCGCCAATGGCTTCGATTTCCGCTTCGGTCATCTCGCCCGATTTGGCTTCGAGGGCTTTATCCACGCCCATGGCGATATCGCCGGATTGTTTGGCAATCGCCACGAGCACGCCGCAGGAATTGCCATCAAAGCCTTTCTCTGAAGCATCGTATCCAATTTCATTGATGACCTTGCGCGCCAATTCGTCGTAATTGAAATTGGCGTTGGTGGTAATTTCACCCAACAAAACGACGAACCCGGTCTTGGTGGCGGTTTCGCAAGCCACACGTGAGCGCGGATCCTGCGCGAGGCAGGCATCCAGCACGGCATCTGAAATTTGGTCACACAGCTTGTCGGGGTGACCCTCAGAAACCGATTCGGATGTAAACATCAGTTTGGGCGAGGTCATGAAGGTAATGCTCATTTTTTGTTTCTCCTTTAAAAATGAAATTGCCCCTTCCGGTCAAACTGAAAGGGCAATTGCGAAAAACGCGGACGCCCTCTCATCTCCCAGATGTCTCTGCCGGAATTGGCACCGTGTCTGACACTAGGTCAGCCGGTTGTCGAGGCTTCGTCGGGCCGGTCCCTCCGCCTCTCTGGATAAGAGTGCCGTATTAGGGGCTATTGAATTGTTTGGCGATATTACCACAGGATTGGGTCAACGTCAAAGGATGGCTGGGAAACAAAAACCGACCCGATACCTGTTGTATCGGGTCGGCGTTGGTGCTGAAACGGATAGGTTTACTGGCCTTGAGCGCAGCGGAAACCGACAAACTCGTTGGCTTCACCTTTGTAGCGCTCGGAAGTTTTATCGAGGGTGCGGTCAGGCGAGAGCAGGAATCCGCGGTTCGAAACGCGCAATTCCTTGAACCCGTCGGCCCACGAACCGCCGCGGATGACAACGCGTTTGCCGTTCACCCCAAAGTTATCGGGACCCATCGGGTTCAACTCGGGAGATTCGGCGTAATAATTTTCTTTGTAGTAGTCCGCGGTCCATTCCCAGACGTTCCCGGCCATATCGAGGATGCCGAAGGGGCTGGCGCCGTTCGGGTAGGAACCGACGCGCTGTGTATCGCGCAGTTTGTAATCAAAATTGGTCAGCGCTTCGCTGGGAACATCATCGCCCCAGGGGAAGGTGCGGAAGTCCATCCCGCTGCCGCGGGCGGCGTATTCCCACTCAGCCTCGGTCGGCAGGCGGCGTCCGGCCCAGGTGCAGTAGTTCACGGCATCTTCATGGGTCACATAAATCACCGGGAAATCGTTGAATTCTTCATTGCCGAAGTATTTCGGGCGCGAAGCAGACTTGATTTCACGCGGAATTTCGCACGCACCGGCATTCACGCACAGGATATACATGGCGTTGGTGACTTCGACCTTATCCAGCCAGTAGCCGGACAATTCCACGGAGTGGGCCGGTTTTTCATCATCGATGGCATTCTCATCGACGCCGCCCATGCGGAATTTTCCCGAGGGGATGAAGACCTGGATCATGCCATCCACATCAGAGACTTTTTCATCGCCAAGTTCGGCGGTATCTTCTCCGGGGGCAACCACAGCTTCG
The DNA here is from genome assembly GCA_023459215.1 of Chloroflexota bacterium. Lineage (GTDB taxonomy): Bacteria > Chloroflexota > Anaerolineae > Anaerolineales > Villigracilaceae > UBA8950. Next base: position 11,493 of record JAEWVF010000045.1, on the reverse strand, counting down.
GTCGCTTCAGCAACAGCCACTTCTTCGGTGGGGGCAGCGGTGGGCAAGCTGATGGCCGTCGGCGCAGCGTCAAAGCCTGGCAGACCGCACGCGCTCAACACAAATACCAGAATGATAAGGATGGGAAATACTCGTTTCATAGGTGCCTCCTTAGTTTGAATTATTTTTCACTATAACCTGACAAGTTTGCAAGGTCACTCCCCCATTTGTACGATTGCAAAACATTGAAAAGATTTATTGCTATTTTGACACAAAACGACTTAGAATTGCAATATGCATATTCTCGAAAAGACCCTTCCTGATAACGATCTTGGCTATCTGCGCATTGTTGCCACCTTCTGGGGTGTTGAACTGACCTCGACCGAACCAGCCAAAGCGGTTGCCGAACTGGCCTCGACGTTGTGCGACGCCGAACTGCTCGAAGAAATTATCAGCACCCTGCCTGATGCGGCCCAAACCGCCCTGGGCGCATTGGCCGATGCCTCCGGGCGCCTGCCCTGGGAAGTTTTTACCCGTCGTTTTGGCGAACTGCGCGAGATGGGCCCCGGCAAACGCGACCGTGAGAAACCGCACCTGAAACCCATCTCGGCCACCGAGACGCTCTGGTATCGCGCCTTGTTGGCGCGCGCATTCTTCGAAACCGAAAAAGGATTGCAGGAATTTGCTTTTATCCCGGCTGATTTGTTCGAAGCGCTTGAATTTATCGGTTTTAAGAGCGATGCAGGCGATTTTGAAGCCGAGGAACCGGAGCCGGTTGTCAGCGTTGCTGTCGGCAGCGAAGATGAAGCAGACCTTCCCGCCGCGGATGAGCCTTGGGCTGCGGATTTCGAGCCGGAACCGGCCCAGCCAACCGTGCGCACCGTTGAAACGCAGAAAAGCGCCTCGCGCAAAGCCAGGCCTGATGCAGTCGGAGACAAACCGCTGGGCCGTCCGGCCACCCCGGCGGAAAAATCCATCCCGCAGCCCGCTTCAGATGGTTTGTTGGATGAGATTACCACGCTGCTGGCTGCCCTGCGCACCGAACGGGAGATTCCGGCCCTGGACGTACACCGTCCGTTCGTCCTGGGACTGTTAACCGCCTCCCGTTTCATCAGCCCGGCCCAGGCTGAGGCCGACCCCGCCGCTGAGGTCTGGACCTTGAACCCCGAAACGCTGAAGGCCTTCTTCGAAGCGCCCCGCCCCGAGGCGCTGGCGCGGTTTGCGGACGCCTGGCGCGCCAGCCCGGAGATGAACGACCTGCGCCAGATTCCCGGCCTGCTCTGTGAGGGCGGCTGGCGCAACGATCCGCTGGCAACCCGCACTTTCCTGCTGGATCAATTCGCGCTTGTGCCGCATGGGCAATGGTGGAGCCTGACCGCTTTCATCCGCGATCTGAAGACCGCCCAGCCCGATTTCCAGCGTCAGGGCGGCGAGTATGACACCTGGTTCATCAAACGCCAGTCTGATGGGTTCTACCTGCGCGGTTTTGCCCACTGGGACGAGGTGGAAGGCGCGCTGGTGCGCCATCTCATTCAGGTGTTGCACTGGCTGGGGCTGGCCGATTTGGCCAGGGCGCAGGAGGATGGCCCTGTCAGCGCATTCCGCTTGCGTGACAAGGCCGAGGCTCACGAGGAGAACGGCAAAATCAACGTCAGCTCCAACGGACGCATCAGCGCTCCGCGTTTGACAGCGCGCAGCGCACGTTACCAGGTTGCGCGTTTTTGTGAGTGGGAGGATGGCAAGCCAGGCGGGGACTTCCGCTATCGGGTAACGCCAGATTCGTTGAAAGCCGCCCACAGTCAGGGACTGAAGGCCAGTCAATTGCTCAGTTTGCTGGCCAAGAATGCCGCCGGGCCGATCCCGCCGGCGTTTGTGAAGGCTTTGCAGCGCTGGGAAGTTAACGGAACCGAGGCCCGGCTGGAGCGGCTGGTCGTTTTAAGGGTATCCAGGCCGGAGGTGATGAGCGAACTGAAAAACTCGAAGGCGGGGCGATTCCTTTCCGAGCCGCTCGGGCCAACTGCGGCGGTGGTCAAGCCGGGGGCTGAATCCAAAATCCTGGAGGCCCTGGCAGAGATGGGGCTGCTGGCCGAGGTCAACGGCATCAAGGATGAATAAAAAACTCGCCGAAAAGGCGAGCTTTTTATTCTATACATCTTTGCCTGCTTCGCGCGGCAGGGCTTTGGCCAGATCGTCCCGTGATGCCTGCGAGAGGGGAACGCCCGATTTGTAGGCGGCGGAAGAAATGACATGCGAGACCACCGGCGAGGCCAGCAGCAGGAAAATAATCAGGATCAGGCCTTTCCAGAGGGTTAAATCATCCACGATCAGGACGGCGGCAGCCAGCAGCAGCACCGCGCCAAAGGCGCTGACTTTGCCAGTGGCGTGCAGGCGGGTGTAGACATCCGGCAGGCGGGTAACGCCGATCATGCCAATCAGCGAGAAAATTGAGCCGACCAGCAGGAAGAAGATGGTGAAAATCTTGATGAACAGGGGGAGATAATCCATGATTAGAACATCCTGTGATTGACGATGTATTTTGCCAGGGCGATGGTTGTGATGTAGCTGAGGGCGGCCAACCCCAGGGCAACATCGATGTAAATGGCATCTTCAAGGTTGAAATGAATCTCTGGAATGGCAGAGTGAGCAATAGCAACCAACACCAGGACACACAGGGTCAGTGTGCCGGTCAGGTCGAGGCCGATCAGGCGGTCGAAGCTGTTTTCGCCGCGCCAGGCGCGGTAAATGGCCAGGAAAAGGAAAACCACATGCAGGGCGAGCGCGCCGAGCGCTACGACTCTTAAAATATTATCAATCAAGGCTGAAAATTCGTTCACCGGTTCACCTTTTATTCAACAATCTTGCTCAACAAATCGCGGCGCAGGGCCTGGGCTTCTTCGGCGGCTTCTGCCGAGCGGTGGACATTGAGGGTATGGGTATACATGATGCCCTTTTCATCCATGGCGATTACCATTTCACCGGGGGTGATGGTGATTGCGTGCGCGCTGAGAGCGGTAGCCAGTTCGCTTTCGCAGCCCGAATCGATGGCGATGATGCCGGGGGCGATGGGCAGATTGGGATCGAGCACAATCTGCGCAGTTTGGATGGCGCTTTTGAACATATCGACGATTACAAAGAGAATGTAGCGGAAAATCCCAATCAGGAAGGGCAAGACTCGCGACCAGTTGAAGGGCCGGGAGCGAACAGGCAGGAACAGGCTGACCCCGTATGCGACCAGGGCGCCAAAAACCAGGTTGGGCCAGTGCGGGTGCTCACCCATCAGCTTGTCTGGCCGGGTGGAAAGGGCGAGATAAACCAGGAAGAGAAACAGTGAAATTTGTAAACGAGCCATAAAGTTTTCCTTGCGCCGAATCAGGGGGCCAAAACAGCGGAGATATAAAGCGATGGATCGCCCAGCCAGGCTGTTACAACCTGGGCCGAAGCGACCAGTGGCTCAGCCCAGATACCCAGCACCAGGCACAGGACGACCAGGAAAGCCGGGGCGAGTAATTGGTCGCCGGGTTTGGCTTTGACTTCCGGGTTTTGCTCATACCAGATTTTCATGAAGGCTGAAATCACATAGAACAAGGTCATCAGGCTGGCGACGCCGATAATGGCAATTGGCAGATAGTCGGCGGATGCGATTCCGCTCCAGAAGATGCCCAGCTTGCTGATAAAACCATTGGTCGGGGGGATACCGGCCAGGGCCATGCCGCCCAACAGGAACAGGAGTCCGGCTGCCGGGCTGGTTTTGCCAACGCCCAGCAGTACATCGAAGGCGGCGCTTTTGACCGGGGCGCGGCTGGCCATGGCTCCGGCCAGCATCAGCATGGCGGCCTTGATCAGGGCGTGGTTGAAGGTGAAAACCAGCGCAGCGGCCAGCGAGAGTGGCGTCCCGATGCCAATGCCGACCAGGATAAAGCCGATCTGGCTGAGGGTCGAGTAGGCTAACATGCGTTTGGCGTTGTGCGTTCCGGCTGCGCCGAATCCGCCGTAGATGACGCCGACCACACCCAGGACAATCAGCAGGCTGCGCAGGGTTTCCGCTTCGCTGACGAACAGCAGGCTAGTCATGCGCAGGAAACCGTATACGCCCATCTTAACCACAATGGATGAGAGCATGGCGCTGACAGGGGTAGGCGCGGCGGCGTGAAAATCGGGCTGCCAGAAGTGGAAAGGGAAAACAGCGCTTTTGGTCAGGAAGGTGGCGGTCAGGAAGGCCAGTCCGGCCAGGGCCAGCGGTTTTAGCGCCCCGGCGGCGGCGATGACCTGGCCGAGTTCAGCAAGGTTAAGCGTGCCGTAGGATGCGTAGATTGCGCCAATCCCAAGCAGGAACATGGCCGCCGAGAGGGTACTGATCAGGAAATATTTGTAAGCGGCCTCGACGCCGTACTTATCATCCGCGATGGCGGTCAGGGTCGAGCCGGAGATGACAATTACTTCGGCGAAAACAAACAGGTTGAACAGGTCGCCGGTCAGGAAGGCCCCGCTCAGACCGGTGGTCAAACCGAGAAAGAGTGGGTAGAAGGTCGGATATTGGACAACCTTCTCGGTCGAGCCGTTGGCGTAGAGAATGCCGGAAGCAAGCACCAGTTGGGTCATGACCAGCATGAAAACGCCCAGGGGGTCAGCCACCAGGCTGATGCCGAAGGGCGCAGCCCAGTCGCCAGCCTGCAAAACGAGCGCTTGCGGCGTGGAAAGAACCGTCCAGGCCAGCCAGGCTGAAAATCCCAGTGAGAGCAGGATCGTCGCCAGGGCGGCTTTGGGCTGGAGCCAGCGGTTTTTGCGCAGGAACAGGCTAAGCGCCACGCCGCCAAAGGGCAGAAGGATGGGAGGCAGGATGAGCCAGTCCATGGTTAGTATTGCAACCCCTTGATTTCGTCTGAATCACTGGTTTTATAGCGCTGGGCGATGATGTAGAGCAGGCTGAGCACAAAGGCGAAGCCGCCTGCGCTGATGACAATCGCCGTCAGCACTAGGGCTTGCGGAAGCGGATCGCTGATCTGTCCGCTGGCCTTGTAATAGGCTGCGGCGACCCCATCATAGGCGCCGATGGTGAACAGGAACAGGTTGATGGCGTTGGAAAGAATCACCAGCCCAATCGCCGAGCGAATGATATTGCGGCGCAAAAGCTGGTAAACGCCGAGCGCGAACATTAATCCAATCAGGGCAGCAGTCAATATATTGAACATTTCATCACACTTTTCCGGTTATTCCTGGCCGATTTTGGTCAGCAGGGCGTTGCTTTCCTGGTCCGATTCGGTTGGGTGGCCGAGGTTATCGAGCATCAGCACTGCCGCGCCCATGACTGTCAGGCAGATTGCAATTTCGAAGAAATAGGCATTGCTCAAGGCCAGGCCGAAGGGCAGGTAGGCTGTGATTCCGAGCAGGATGCCATAATCGACCGGCGCAAAAAAGCCCGCGCCAAAGACAAGACCGAGCAGCGCGTTGCCCAGGGCCAGGGTCAGGCCGCTGGCAATCAGGCGCACGGGCGAAAGCCAGGCCAGTTTGGCCTTGGTGGCGTTATAGCCAAAAATGATGTACCAACTGGCAATCGCCAGGCTGATGGTCACGCCGGCGGTAAACCCGTCGCCGGGCATGTCATGGCCGAAGGTCATCTGGTTGAAGGCCAGCAATATTGCCAGGGGCAGGACGGCGTAGGCCAGCATGTGCAGGAAGGATGAGGTTGGCAGGCCGAAGATGCCGCGCGGTTCGCCGTCCGGGTTTTGGATTTCGGCAGGCTCGCTGCGATCTTTCTCATTGGCCTTGCGGACGGTGTAGTGCAGCAGGGTGTAGATGCCCAGGGCGGCAAACGAGAAAACCATAATCTCGAACATCGTATCCAGGCCGCGGAAATCAACCACAATCGCGCCGACCACATCCCTGGCTCCGGCCAACGGCTTGGCGTTCTCAAAATAATATTGTGAGATAACGCTATTCCGTTCTCCGCGTGTGTTCAGGGCTGCGAGCGAAACCACAGACACCAGCGCGCCGATTCCCAGGGCAGCCAGCGCATCGCGCGCCTGGCCTAGCGAGGTGCGATTCAGGGTAAATTCACTGGCTTTTTTGCGCAATTTGCGCGGGATGATGGTCAGGGTCAGCACCAGGATGACAGTGGCCAGGATGTCTACCACCACCTGTACCAGGGCGACATCCGGCGAGGGTTCGAGCGCCATCCAGGCGGCCACTGCCAGCCCGGAAACGCCCAGCGCCAGGATGGCATGCAAGTCACGCAGCAGGACAACGCTGATCAGTGAAGCCAGGACAGCCACCAGCAGGGCGATGATGCGCAAAACCGGGAAAAGCGGTTGCTGGTTCAGGCTGGTCCATTGGAACAGGTTGGCGGGGATGCCCCCGAACCCGATCACCAGGGCGATTGTGGTCACAATCATCACGCTGAGATAGAAGCGGATCTGGCCACGCTGTAGGCGGGTTGCCGTTTGCGAGAGCCAGCCCAGCCCGCGCAGGGTGCCGTTATAAAGGCCATTGAAGCTGAATCCGGGCAGGAAAGCCGAAAGGGTGGGCCGCAGCCGCAGCAACTGCCAGAAAAGCAGTGAGCCGAGGGTAATTGCCAGCACCGAGAGCAGCAGCGGAACGTTGATGCCTGTCCACAGGGCCAGCGAGACTTTTACTTTTGCGCCGAACGAAGCCTTGGCCGCATCCGCCAGGAAGTTGGCCAGGAAAGTCGGTTCGGGCAGGATACCCACCACCAGCGAGAGCAGGGCAGGGATGGCCGGCGGCAGCCAGAAGCCCCAGGCCGGGTCGTGACCGTGAACCGGGTGTTTCGGGTCAGCGGACTGGCCGAGGAAGGTGCCGCGAATCAGCAGCCCGGATTGGGCCAGGAGCATCGCCCCGGCAAGGACCGTCATCAGCGGGAAGAGAAAATCGACACTGGCGGGCAGGCTGGGGTGGGTGGCGCTGGCAAGCAGCGTCTCCTTGGCCAGGAAGCCGAACAGGGGCGGCAGTCCGGCCATGGAAAGGGCCGGGATCACCATCAGGATAAATAAAATCGGCATTTGCTTGCGCAGGCCGCCCAGGCGGCGCAGGTCGCGGGTGCCGGTCTCGTGGTCGATAATCCCCGCTGACATAAACAGGGACGACTTGTACAGGGCGTGCGCCAGGATGCCAATCACCACAGCCTTGTAGGCGATTTCACTGCCCTGGCCGATCAGGGCAACCAGTACGCCGAGTTGTGAGATGGTCGAGTAGGCCAGCAGGGCTTTCAGGTCGTTCTGCTTCAGGCCGAGGTAAGCGCCGGTCAGCATGGTGGCAAAGCCGAAGATGCTCAACGTCCAGAACCAGATGTCCCCATCATTCAGGGCCGGGTTGAGGCGGGCCAGCAGGTAAACCCCGGCCTTGACCATGGTGGCTGAGTGCAGGAAAGCGCTGGCCGGGGTTGGGGCGGACATGGCCTCGGGCAGCCAGATATGGGCCGGAACCTGGGCGCTTTTTGTGAAAGCTCCCAACGCAATCAGGCCGAAAAAGACCGGGTAGAGCGGGCTGTTGGTCAGGATTTCCTGGCTGGACAGGATGGTTTTGAAATCGGATGCGCCGGTGATAACCATGATGAACACAAAACCGGCCAGCAGGGCGATACCGCCACCCCCAGTGATGAACAGCGATTTGAACGCGCCTTTGCGGGCAGCTTCATCCTTATATTTGTAGCCAATCAGCAGGAAGGATGAGATGCTGGTGCCTTCCCAGAACAGGAAGAGCGTCAGCAGGTCGCCAGCCAGGACAACCCCGAGCATGGCGCCCATGAAAATCAGGATATAGGCCAGGAAGCGCCAGGAGGTCTTATCGCCGTGGAAGTAATGCCCGGCGTAGATGACAATCAGGGCGCCAATGCCGGTGATGATCAGGGCGAACAGGGTCGAGAGACCATCGAGGTAGAGCGAGAAATTAATCTCCAGTGATGAAACCCAGGGCACGCTGAAAATCAGGGGCTTGCCTTCCGCCTTCCCGGCGTAGGCCAGCAGGATACTGGTAAACGCCGCCGCTGGAAAAAGGGCCAACAGCCAGCCCATGCGCTCGGTGGTCAGGCGGGCTTGCAGCCCCGGACGTGAGAAAGATAGCGCGAGCAGGATGGCAACGGCCAGCAGGATAAACGGGATAATTAAGATATTGGGCATAGAAATTATTTTAATCAAAAAATCCCTTATGGACATGCTTCATAAGGGCACTTTAAGGTGTTTTTATAAGATTCTTACGAAAATTAAGGCTTTTCAAGTCCGTGCGTTTCGAGCAGGGACTGGTTTTCGAGCAGTTCACGGGTGGGACCGTCGGCGACGATGCGGCCCTCGTCCATGATGACCATGCGCGGGAAGAGTTCGCGCACCATGGCCAGGTCGTGAGTCGAGACCAGCATGGTGATGTCGAGGTCGCGCAGCAGGTGAATGAGAGTGCGGCGCGCGCGCGGGTCAAGACCGGCGGATGGTTCGTCGAGCACGAGCAGGCGCGGATTCATGGCCAGGACGGTGGCGATGGCAATCCGCTTCTTCTCGCCGACACTCAGGTGGTGCGAGAGACGGTCACGATAGGCGCTCATGCGCACACTTTCGAGGGCGGCATCGACCCGTTGGCGGATTTCATCTTCGGGCAGGCCCATGTGCAAAGGGCCGAAGGCCACATCCTCGAAAACGGTCGGGGAGAAGAGCTGGTCATCGGGGTTTTGGAAGACCAGCCCGACGGCGGCGCGAATCAGGGGCAGGTTCTTTTCGTTTAGCGGTATCCCGGCAACGGTGAGTCCGCCTTTTCCGCGCAAAATCCCGTTCAGGTGCAGCATCAGGGTACTTTTCCCGGCCCCGTTTGGGCCGACCAGAGCAACTTTGTCCCCGGCCTTGAGCGTCAAGGCGATGCCGTCCAGGGCAATGTGGCCGTCAGGGTAGGCAAAATGCAGGTCAGAGATTTGCAGGACTTCCCCTTCAACGGTGGGAAGTTCATAATGGGGTGTGGGGTGGGTGTGGGAGGTCGGGTTCACAGGCGGGCCAGGAGTTGCAGGAATAGGAGCATGAAGATGACAAGGGACAGCGCCAGCCAATCGCGGCGGGTGAGGGTATGAGCGCGCAGGGTGCGCATTTGTCCCTGGTAGCCGCGGGCGAGCATGGCGTTGTAGATGCGGTCGCTGCGTTCATAGCTGCGCAGGAAGAGTTGTCCGGCCATATTACCAGCAATTTTGGCGCGCCAGGCAACATTGCGCCCGCTTTTCAGGCCGGGCAGGGCTGCGGAGCGGGCATCGCGGGCGCGCAACAGGCGCATGACTTCGTCGGTCAGGACGAACAGGTAGCGGTACAGGAAGGCGATGATGGTGGTCAGGATGGCCGGGACACGCAGGTGCTCGAAGGCGTGAATCATGTCCGGGAAGGGCGTGACGGCAACGAGCAAAATCCCGGCCTGGATGGAGAGCCAGGCGCGCAGCATGATGCTGGCGAAACGCAGCACCCCGGCGTCGGTCGGGATGAGTTGCAGGGGGCCGAGAGTCCATTCGGCCAGCGGCTGTCCGGCGGGCATGAAAATGGCCGAGACAGCCGCCAGCGCGAACGGCAGGGCGATGAACGAACGTTTGAAGGAAAACTCGATACCCAGACCGGAGAAGTGGTTGGCCAGCAGAATCAAAATCCAGGCCAGGCCGAAGGCCGACCAGGCCCCGTCCGGTAACAGCGCATTGGAAAGGATGAAGGCGACCGCCAGCACAACCTTGACGCGCGGGTCGAGGCGGTGCAGGGGGCTTTCAGCATGGTAGTAGCGGTCGAAGATGTCAGCGTGCATTTGAAAATGGACTCTTTAGCGGACTCACGGATAGGAACTTTACAACGGACTCTGTAGCGGACTCACGGATAGGAACGGATGTCTACAACGGACTCTTTAACGGACTCACGGATAGGAACGGACTGTCTACAACGGACTCTTTAACGGACTCACGGATGGGAACGGATGTCTACAACGGACTTTTTAACGGACTCACGGATGGAAACGGATGTTTGTAACAGGCTTTGTTAGGCTTTCTTCTTCAGCAGGCTGCCAATTACAACCATGATGCCTAATACAACCAGGGCGCCGACAGCGCCGGCAACGATGGTCGAGAGGGCGGTTTCACCCAGAAAGGGGATGGTGTAATCGGGCAGGATTTGGAAGGGGGCATCCAGGCCGCGGTCGAGGAAGCCGATGTCCTCGGCAATGCGCTCAAGACCGTCCGGGTCGCCAGAGGCCAGCGGTGAAATCAAAACGGCCAGCAGGGAGATGATGACCCCGGCATAAACCCAACCCTGGCCGCCTTTTTCGGCAACCGAGTCGCTGCCCAACAGGTCGGGGCGGGCTTGCAGGATGAAAGCCAGGGCAGCGACAGTGATAATCGCTTCACCGATGCCAATCAGGGCATGGATGCCGAGCATAGCCGGGATGACGATTTGCAAGCTGGATGTGCCACTCAACCACAATTGCAGGGCGGTGATCAGGGCCGAGGCCATGGTCGAGAGCCAGGCGGCCACCCCGGCGACTGCCAGGCGGGTGGTTTTGTTGGTATGTAGCACGGAACGGTACAGGCCGAAGCCGATCATGGCCGTCAGGATGCCCATGTTGAAGATATTGGCGCCCATCACCAGCAGGCCGCCATCCTGAAAGAGCAGGGCTTGCAGGGCGATAACCGCTGTCATGACCAGGATGCCCGCCCACGGGCCGAGCACAATCGCGGCCAATGCGCCGCCCAGGAAATGTCCGGATGTGCCGCCTGCAACCGGGAAATTGAGCATTTGGGCGGCGAAGATGAAGGCCGCCATAATACCCATCAGCGGGACCTGTTTTTCGCCGAGGGCTTTGTTGGTCTTGGAAATTGCCAGACCAACCGAAATCACGGTTATAACCCAGAAAACGAGCGAGATTACGAAATTCAAGAATCCATCGGGAATATGCAGCGGGGCAGGGGAAAAAAACATGTTGACCTCCTTTTTATTTGCAGCCAGGGCAGATACCGGTCAGCGTAATATGATTTTCGGTGAGATGATAACCTGTCACGATTTCGAGCTGGTCAAAAATGGTTTGCATGGTTTCTGAAGAAAGCTCCAACTCTGCGCCACAAGCGCGACAAAGCAGGTGATGATGTGGGTGGCGTGCCAGTTCGTATTCCAGTCGTCCGTTGCCGGTATGGGTGACCCGCACCAGACCCTGTTCCACCAGGAAATCGAGGGTGCGGTAAACAGTCGGTTCGGTCAGGGCCGGGGCGATGCGCGCAAAGATTTCGGTACGGGTCAGGTGCTCGCCGCTGGTGTGCAGAACCTCCAAAATGGCGTTGCGCTGGCGGGTCAGGCGAAATCCTCTTCCGCGGATTTGTTCGGCGAGGTGAGTCGGGTTACAGGTCATGTCTTATTGTAACTTATTGCAATAAGAAAACAAAATTAAAGAAAAACAGGACTCATCATAAGGATGAGTCCTGCCAAATGCTATCAGACCCGCTGGGGATTAGAAACCCCCGGCTAATCCTGCCAAGCCGCCTGAAGACGGCTTGCAAAGTCAGGCCAATTT
>JAEWVF010000044.1 GCA_023459215.1 Chloroflexota bacterium | reverse complement strand
TCTATGTTATATTCAGCAAAATTTTGTGCCCGGAGCCAGCCATGCCCAAACGAGAAATCTACCTGCTTTCGCCGAAAGCCCTTTCGCCAGAAACCATCGCGGTCGCTTTTGCCAAGACCTCGCGCGCGCCAGAATCCTTCCGCGAGATTGCCGCAGAACTGACCGACGAAAAAAGCGCCCAGTTCCATGAAAAATGGGTTGTCGGCTATGGGCACGCCTCGGTTGCCGAACATGCCGTTTTGCACATCGCGCTCGAAAATGTTTCGCGGATCGCCATCGAGGCGATTGAATCGAACCGGCTGGCCTCCTACACTGAAAAATCGACCCGCTACCAGAAATGGGGCGCGGACGATTTCACCGTCCCGCCCGAGTTGGACGGCCACCCGCTCCGGGATGAGTTCGTCGCCACGGTGCGGATGCTCTTCGAAACCTACGCCCGCTCGCTCGAGCCGGTCAAGGCGCTGGTTTGCCAGGGCGCGCCACGCCGCGAAAACGAAAGCGATGAGGCCTATGACCGGCGCATCCGTTCGCAATATGTGGATGCCTGCCGCTTCCTGCTGCCGGCCGCGGCCAACGCCAACGTCGGCATGACCGCCAACGGACGGGTGATCGAAAACACCATCCGCAAAATGCTTTCGCATCCGCTGGCCGAGGTGCGCCAGATCGGCGAGGATGTTAAACGCGAGGCCAAGGCCGAAATCCCGACCCTGGTCAAATATGCCGAGGCCGCGCCCTACCTGGTTGAGAGCGCAAGTGAGCTGGCCGGGCAAGCCTTGCCGCCGGGCAAACAGGATGCGGCATTCTGCGAACTGATCGATTATGACGAATATGGGGAGGAGAAAGTGCTGGCGGCGGCTTTGTATCGCTTCAGCGGCGTTCCCTACAGCCAGGCCTTGCGCGCGGTGCGCAACGCCCCCGAGCCTGTCCGCCGGCAGTGGGCCGAATCCCTGCTCGGGCGGCTGGGCAAGTACGATATCCCGCTGCGCGAACTGGAATACGCAACCTACACCTTCGATCTGGTCATGGATCAGGGCGCGTATGCCGAGTTCAAACGCCACCGCATGATGACCCAGACTCCCCAGCGCCTGAGCTGCGACCTGGGCTACGCCACCCCGCGCCGCATCGTCGAGGCAGGCTTCGAGGCCGATTACCGCGCCGCAATGGAGGCCGCTGCCGACACTTACCGCAAACTGGCCGCATTCAACCCGGATGTGGCCCAGTACGTTGTGCCGAACGGCTTCAACCGGCGGGTGCTGGCTTCCTTCAACCTGCGCACGGCCTACCATTTCTGCCAGTTGCGCTCGGCAGCCAACGCCCACTTCTCGATCCGCAAAATTGCCCAACGCGTGGCCGACGAGGTGCGGCGCGTCCATCCGCTGCTGGGTGAGTTCATGTTCGTCCGCGAGGATGAGTCCTGGCAGGATGTCGACGAGCAGTATTTTGCCTAAACGATAAAAGCCCCTGCGCTAATCAGATGCGGCCAATCCAGCGCTGGACGGTCGCCGAGTACGCCCGGTATTGCTCTCCGAACCTGGCCGCAAGGTAGGCTTCTTCCGGTGCGATAAGGATGGATTGGCAGGCAATCAGGGAGGGGATGAGCAGGATCAAAACCCAGGGAAGGTCAAACAGGAACGAAACCCCCGCCAGGAAGAAAACACCGCCCAGGTAGAGCGGATTTCTTGAGATAGAGAAAACACCCGTAGAAACAATCTTGCCGGTGGGGTGTCCCGGGTCGGTGGGTTGGCCGTAACGGGCAAACTCGCGACGCGCAAGAACTACAAGGCTGATGCCGCCAACAATGAGAATCGTCCCCGCCGGTATGCGGGCCAGCGCGATGAATCCGCGGGAGAGTGAAATGGGCACAAACCACTGCAAAGCAATCGCAAGGAGAAAAGGAAGGCCAAAAACCACTTCAAAGGTTTGCCACCAGCTTTTATGCGCGACATCGTTCGACATTCTGTTTGCAATCCTTCAGCAGCACGTTTTTTTACTGCCCTGAGTGCTCCCGCTGTTTGATTTCAGCCAACCCGCGCCAAACGATGATGCCAATCGAGAGCACAAAATAAGCTGACATCAGGGCCGCCTGGGCATTCATGCCATAACGCGGAACCAGGTAAAAGCTAAGTGCAATTTTGACCGTCCCGACCAGGGCCATGACCGCCAACGGGAAGGTGGCATGTCCCAGGGCCAAAATCAGCGGACGGTTCCAGAACAAGGTGTTGGCAGTCCCGTAACCAACGAGCAAAATCAGGGCCGGGATGATGGCAGGCAGGAATTCCGGCTCGTAGATATAGCGGAAAATCAACGGTTCGCCCAAAACAATCAGCGCCAGACCAAAGCCAATCGTAACGGTACCAGAAATCAGGGTCAGCCGGCGCAGCAGGTTTTTGAGCCGTCCCCAGGCTTTCTCGGCAATGGCGCGGGTGATTTCAGGGAAACTGGTTTTGATGAACGGGTCAACCGGCATCATCATGTAACCGATCAGAGCCATCGCCACTTTGTAATAGCCGCCCTGTACCGGGCCGATGAAATAATTAATCCACAAGATGTCGCTGTCGCGCACAAACAGGTTGACCGAACCGGAGAAATTGCTTGAGAAAGCAAAACCCCAAAACTCACGCCAGGGCGGCAGGTGTGAAAATGAAACCTTCCACCAATCGGGTCCGAACAACTGTCCGGCGCGACGCAGGGCAAAGACGGCGTACCCAAAGCCCAGGATGGTTTTGCCAACCAGGTAGGCGGCCAGCACAACCACCAATCCGCTTTCGCTCAGGTAGGCATAGATGATGATCGCTGCCGTAACCACGCTCTGCGATAGGTTGAGCGCAGCCTGCGAGCGGAAATTCCCGCCGATTTGCAGTAAAGCGCTGCCCGACTCAAAAATAAAGCCGGCCGGAACAATCAGACCATAGAAAACAAAATAGGGGGCAAAACTGGCATCTTTGGCAAAATAGAGGGCGGCCAGCGGGGCCAAAAGCACAATCAACAGGTAAGAGAGCAGCGAAACGCCGATTTCTGTCAGCGCCGCGGTTTTGAAGACGGCCGCCGCGCGGTTTTTATCCCCTTCAGCCAGGGCTGCGCCGCTGTACTTGATGACCAGCTCGCCAATGCGGAAGGAAAAAACCTTGTCGGCGACAGCTGCAAAGTTGGTGATTGCTCCTGAGATGCCAAAACCAGCCACTCCCAGGGCACGGGTAGCGTAGACGCTGGCCAAAAGGTTGAACAAGATTCCCAGTGAACTACCCGAAAACAGGAAACTGCTGTTCTTGACCACCCGGCGCAGGAGGGGGTCGGTTTGCCAGATCGATTTTAGTTTGGAGAAAAGGGTCATGGGAAAGGGTGTCAGGTATTTAAGTGTCATGTATCAGGTGAAACACCTGATACATGACACCTGATACCGTTTTAGGGCGTCAGCACATCTTTGGCCCAGTCGCGTTCCTGCAAATACCACTCGACCAGTTTTTCGGTGCCGCGGCGCATATCGTATTCGGGCGACCAACCGAGCAAGTCGCGAGCCTTGGAAACATCCGCCCAGTTGGTGAACATGTCGGCGGGGTTGGGCGGGCCGTGCTGGACAATCGCCTTTTTGCCGGTGATGTCTTCGATCAGCGTGACCAGTCCATTGATGGTAATCACCTCGTGCCCGCCCAGGTTAATGACTTCGTAACCAACGGGTTTAAGCGCAGCGATGATTCCGCGCACGATATCGTCAATGTAGGTGAATCCACGCGATTGGGCGCCGTCGCCGTTGATGCGCACCGGGCGGCCTTCGAGAATCCACTGCACGAAGCGGAAGAGGGCCAGGTCGGGGCGTCCGGCAGGGCCATAGACGGTGAAAAAGCGCAGGACGGTGGTGTCGATCCCGTACAGGTGGTGGTACGAGTGCGCCAGCACCTCCGCGCCCTTTTTGCTGGCAGCGTAGGGTTGCAGCACTTCGCTGCTCGAAGCGGATTCAGGCGTCGGGTAGGGCGGGTTGGCTCCGTAAATGCTGGAGGTGGAGGCCAGAATAAATTTGGCGTTCCCGCTGCGGCGGCAGACTTCGAGCATGTTCAACGTCCCGGTGACGTTTGAATCGATGAACACCCAGGGGTCTTCCACGCTGTAACGCACCCCGGCGCGGGCGGCCAGGTTGATGACGCCGTCAAACGGCTGCCGGTTTAAAGTTGAATGTTGAATGATGCTCCGCTCAGCAATATCAGCCTTTACAAAGGTAAAGCCGGGGGTGGCTTCAAGTTTGCGCAGGCGGTATTCCTTGATTCGCGGATCGTAGGCTTCATTCAGGTTATCGATGCCGGTGACGGTATGACCCTGTGAAAGCAGCATTTCGCTGGTACGCGCGCCGATAAAGCCGGCTGCGCCAGTGACGAGATAGTTTGACATAATTTTCCGTATCAGGCGGCAGGGTTCAAGTGTCAGGTGGTTCAGGGTTTTCCAGACTCCTGACACCTAAAACCTGACACACTATAAGCGCACCACTTTGGGATTATTCTTGCCCAGTTTGCCGAGCGCGTTGCGGCTGTCAAAAATGAACCTGGCCGAGGCAAGGATGGCCTTGTAATCGTAGGCTTTGTGATTGGTGACGATCAAAACAACATCCGCCTCGCCCACCGCAGGCATCAATTCGGCATCGCTGATGCTGTTCATCGTCCCGCCCTCGTGGGTGCGGAAGCTGGGGATATACGGATCGTGATACTGGACATGCGCGCCCTTCTTCTCCAGCAGGGCGATGACATCCAGGGACGGGGACTCGCGCACATCGTCGATGTCGGGCTTGTAGGCCACGCCCAGGACGAGAACCTTGCTGCCGTTTAAAGGCTTGCCACGGTCGTTGAGCCCATCCAGCACGCGGCTGACCACATAGCGCGGCATGTTGGTGTTGATCTCGGAGGCCAGTTCGATAAATTTGGCGGTGTAATTCAGCTCTTTCATCTTCCACGAGAGATAGAGCGGGTCAATCGGGATGCAGTGTCCGCCCAGGCCGGGGCCGGGGGTGAACTTCATAAAGCCAAAGGGTTTGGTGGCAGCCGCTTCGATAACTTCCCACACATCCACGCCCAGGCGCTCGCACATCATCGCCAGTTCGTTGACCAGGCCAATGTTAATCATACGGAAGGTGTTTTCGAGCAATTTGGCCATTTCGGCGGCCTCGGCGCTCGAAACCGGTACAACCGTCTCCAGCGCGCCGCTGTACCAGGCAGTCGCCACTTCGGCGCAAGCCTCGGTCATGCCGCCCATGACCTTGGGGGTGTTGTACGTTGTCCAGTCTTCGCGGCCCGGGTCGACGCGCTCCGGCGAGAAGCAGATGAAAATATCTTCACCCACCACCAGGCCAGATTTCTCGGTCAGCATCGGGACCATCAACTCGCGGGTTGTGCCGGGGTAGGTGGTCGATTCGAGCACGATGACCATGCCCTTATGCACATATTTGGCAAGCTGCTCGGTAGCCGAAACGATGTAGGACATATCCGGGTCGCCGGTCTTGCGCAGCGGAGTCGGCACACAGATGCTGACGGCATCCACTTCGGCCAGGGCGGCGAAGTCGGCGCTCATATCGAGCTTGCCGGCCTTGGTCAGGCGCTCAACCGTTTCGCTGGGCACATCCTGAATGTAGGAAATACCCTTCTTGAAGGTATCCACTTTGCGCTGGTCGGGGTCAATGCCAAGGACGGTGAATCCTTTCTCGGCAAAAACGACCGCCAGGGGCATACCCACATAGCCCATGCCCAGAATGCCGATCTTGGCAGATTTATCCTGCAGTTTTTTAATCAGAATCTCTTTTGTGGTATCCATATTTTCTCCAAGGATGCTTCCCCCATCCAATATTGTCGCGATGGCGGAACATGATTACACGTTCTATTCCTCACCAAACAAGGCGATCATGAAATGCTGGTTCAGGAATTGGGGAGTCTCTTCTCCCGGACGGGCCGGGGCAATTTGTCCAAGGGTGTAGCCGCCAGCCAGGGGCAGTTCGCGGCCCAGGATTTCCTGCAACACTTGAACCTCGGCGCCGGGTTTGGCCTGCAATAACATCTGCCAGGAGATGTCAGCCAAAATCAGTCCCAAGACAGGCCGGGCACCCTCCAGGCCAAGCAACGCCTGGTTGACGGCACTTTTTACCGCTTCCATGCAGCGCGCCGGGCTGCCCACCATCAGGTAGGCATCCGAACCGTCGCGCAACGGGGCGTTCATACGGAAACTGCCATCAGCTTCGACCCGCAATGGGGCGCGGACCAGCATGTCGGTTGTATCAGCCTGTTCAAATCCCAGCGGATAGATGCGGGCAGTGTAATTAAGCGGCGGGAACGCCCACAAGCGGGGGGCGTGTCCAAAAAGACTGGCATATGCTTCGGAGGCTGGGCGTCCATCCAGCGTCCTGAGCCAGAAACCGCGCGAGCGAGTGACCCGGAAGTGGTTGCCGATTGGGCTCCAGCCATGTCCATAGCCAATGCCGATTTTATATTTACCGCGCAAAAATGCGCTGGCCATGCCGCCGCCACCGCTCTGGACGCCCGCAAATTGGTAACTGATATTATTTTGAAAATCCCCGGCAGCCAGGCCGCCAAAAATCGGGATGGTGGCAGGCAGGGCCTGGCAAAATTCCTCGGCGCTGCCGTTCAAACCGTCGGCAAAAGTCAGAATGCTCTTGACCGGGCGCTGTTCATAGCCAATCAACTGCCGCAGCCGGGTGGCCGTATCGACGCTGGCCTGTGAATAATTTGCAAACCAATGGGTTTCCGCCTGAACATCATCCCCGCCGAGCAAGGCAACCACCACCGAGTTGGAGTGATTGCCAGAATGCGTTATTGAAGCCGGGCTGCTGAATCCTAAAATCGGGATATTGGACAACAGGCTGGTTGCGCCGCTGAGCACCATCTGGGCATCGAAACGATACGGGCTGATGATGATTGCCAGCGACGGAGAGGTGTTGCCCATCTGGTTTAAGGCATGATGCGCAGCCTGCAAACTGGCTTCGCGCGGGTCGAGCGCCTGGGCATGTCCAACAGCAGCAACGAGGCTCATATCCGTCTCCTTTTAGCTCTCTGCCAACGGTACGGTGACATGGAAAGTCGTTCCCTGGCCGACCTGGCTTTCGAACCAGATCTTGCCGCCTTGCATTTCAACCAGATTTTTGGTGATATTCAAGCCCAGGCCTGTTCCAGATGCCTGACTCTTGGACATTTCAGTGCGAAAATATTGTTGGAAAATCTTGGATTGGTCTTCAGGGGAGATACCAATCCCGGTATCTTTGACCCAGAAATGAACGACCGGCATATCAGCGCCTGTATCGGATTCGTGGCGGGATGTTTCTGCGCCAACGAAAATACTGCCTCCGTTGGGGGTGTATTTCGTGGCGTTGCTCACCAGGTTAACCGCAATCTGGATCATGCGGTTACGATCCGCCCAAATCTGGGGCAGGGATTCGGGCACGTTAACATCCACCACCTGCTCTTTTTCTTCGATCTGGCGGCGCGTGGAGCGAACAGCTTCTTCAACGATTTCCGGCATCGCCACCGGCTTGAATTCGATTTTCAGGATGCCGGCTTCGATCTTGTTCAAGTCGCTCAAGTCAGAAACGATGGTGTTCATGCGGTCCACATTACTGCGGACGGTTGCCAGGAATTTGGCCTGCATATCGGTAATCGGGCCAGCCATACCGCCCGTCACCAATTCGGTATAACCCTTGATCGAAGCCATCGGGTTCTTCAACTCGTGAGCCACGAACGAAACGAACTGGCTTTTGGCCTTGTTCGCGGCATCGATCTGGGCATAAAGCTGGGCATTGGCAATCGCGATGGCAGCATGATCTGCCAAACGGCTGAGGAAGTCCAACGCATCCTGCTGGAAACGCTCAGCGGAGGCGCTCTCGAGCAGGAACAAACCGATGACATGCACCTCGCGCCGAATGGGGATGACCATCTGGCTGCGGGTGTTGCTCATAAAGGTTCCCATCCCGGTCGGGTTCTCCATCACAATCCGGCGGGGCTGGCCGCTCGAAATCGCCTCGCTGATGGCCGGGTGACTCAAGGGAATCAACGAATCGGAGTAAGCGGCCAGTTCCTTTTCATAGCCGTTATCGGCCATGATTTCGACGCCGCCCTGTTGCACAAAGCCGATAAAGCCGGCTTCGGCCTTGGATTGGCGCATGGCCCAATCGAGGGTGATACGCATGGCGCGATCCAATTCGAGGCTGGCATTGAGTTCGCGGTCGATGCGCTGCATGACCGACAATTCTTCCACGCGGGCGGTCAATTCCTGGTCCGTCAGGGTATACAAACGTGCATTTTCGATGGCGACCGCTGCCTGTCCGGCAAAGGCCGAGAGCAGGTTCTGGTCATCGACGCTGAAGGGCAGGCCATCGCGCTTGTTGATGATTTCGATAACCCCAATGATGCGATCCTTGACTTCCATCGGAACGATCAGGATGGCCTTGGTAGCGAAACCGGTTTGTTTGTCCGTTTCCGAATTCCAGGTCTGGGTCGATTGGACATCGTTAACAATAACCGGCTGACGGGTATCGACTGCCTTGCCAACGAACCCGGTTCCGGGAGGCAGACGCTGGCCAACCAGGTTGGAGGCCACCGGCCCTACCGTCACCTGGAAAATCAACTCGTCCGTTTGTTCATCAACCAGGAACAGGCTGCCCGCTTCACTATTGAGAATGTTGACCGCGCTTTCCAGAATGTTTCTCAGCAGCGGCTGCAATTCCAGTGTGGAGGTCAACTGACGGGTAATGACGTTCAGGGTGGAAAGCTGTTGGGCGCGCCGTTCCGTTTCATGAATAAGGCGCGACTTGACAATAGCGCCCGCCGCCTGGTCAGCAATCGCTTGCAGCAAGTCGGTCTGGGTCGAGGTATAAACCACATCAGGGTCACGAGAGGAAATACACAAAGCGCCCAGCGTATCAGAACCGGTGTTCAGCGGAACCCCCAACCAGGCATGCAATCCTTTGCTGTGGGAGGTCACGCCCAAAACCTGGCACTGGGCAATGAAATCCTGGGTGAGAAGCGCGCGGCGCGTCAGGATTACTTCCTGACCAAGCGTACTCTTGGGCAAGAGCGGCACATTTTCGCGGGCGGGAACGCGCTCATCGCTTTCCAGGTAAAAAGCATAATAAAAGTTTTGGGAAGTCTGGTTGTACAGGATCAGGTTAAGGTCTGATACCGGGATAATCTGGGCCGTTTGGGCGTAAATCAGTTCAAGAATATCGTCAAAATTGAGGGTAATGTTGATACCCTGCGAAATACGCGCCAACACGTTCATCTCATGGACGCGGCGTTCCATGTTGCTTAAAGCCTGGGCGCGTTCCAGGGCAACCGCCGCCTGGCTGGCCAGCGCTTCGAGGAAAGAGATGTCCGCGCTGTCATAAGGTTCCCCAGAGAGCCGCTCACCAATCGCCAGCCAACCCACCAGGCGCTCCCGCCCAGGCATGGGGACAATCAACTGGGCCGCCAGCAAAGCCAGGCGCGCCCGCTCAGGCTGAATCGTGGCCGGGATACGATCCGGGGCAACAAACAGGGGCAAACGCTCCTTGCGCAGAACCTGAACCAACGGACTGTTAACCTGGAAACGAATATCGCTGGACGGACGTCCGGTCTCATCAACCGTTGCCAGGTACTGGTCGTTGGCAAGGTCATAACTATAGATATGCAATTGACTCGGCAAAAGGCTGACCGTAATTTGCTCGCGCAGGATTTGCAAAACCTGCGTGACATCCAATGCAGCCGTCAAATTTTTGGTATAAACCTTGATGCGTTCCTGGTGGGCGCGTTCGCCGCGGAAGAAAATCGAATCGATCACCTCTTGCAGGCGGGTGCGCACCGGATTAAGCAACAAGGCCGAAAGGAAAACCGCCAGGGCAATCACCAACGGATTGTTGAAAGCGCTACCAAAAACCGCCGATGTCCCAATCGCCAGGGCCAGGTAGCCAAACAGGGCCATCAAAGAAAGCAGGGCATACAAAACCGTGCGGCCAATGATGTAATCAGTGCGAACAAGACGATAGCGCAACACCGTGTAACCAGTCACAATCGGGAAGATGATGATCGGCAGGAACAACAGGTTGCTGAAATCAGAGACTTTGAAGGAGGCGATGAGCAGGTAGATAATGATCGGCCCGAAGGAGAACAGCGAACCAATCAAGACCGTGCGCGCCTGCTGGCGCACAACCGGCGAAGAACTAGGCACCAGGCGGTAAAACATAATGCCCAGGTAGGTGAGCAAACCTATCGCAGTAAAGAAATAGGAATAACGCCAGGCATCGATATAGGCGTAAGGCGCGTCCATATTCCAGATGGTGGTCAGCGAATAAAGCCCCATCAGGATGGCAATAACATACCCCAACCAGCGCAGGAGAGGATACCGGGTGACAATGCGCGCCTCCTGCGGGAAAACCAGGCCCAGGTGCAAAATGGAGGCCCCCACCATCGGCACGGAAAACGACCACAGCCAGGTCAGGGCATGGGTGGTGTGCAGGTCGAACATGCCACCGATAACGATGGTGACTGAAACGCCGAGCAGGGCAAAGGCCCGCCCGGCTGTCTCGCCGCGCCGCAAACTATAAATCCACATTGCGACCCCGACGAAAACCAGACCCACGAACATCGGGATCAACAGGAACCAGACCAGGTCCTGGAATTCGAAGCGGGTCAGCATTACATCCCGGTCGAAAACCTGGCCTTGCTGGTCGCGGAACGTGAAGCGGTGGGTTTCGCCGGGGAAATATCCCCGCAAAATATCACGGACTTCTGTATAGCTCTGCACAGGCTGGCCGTTGATGGCAATCAACTGGTCGCCAAACTTAGCTCCCTGCTTGTACAACTCCCAGCGCGGCTCCCCAGGCGGGCGAATGCTGTTCACCACCATGGTTTGCTCAAAGAAAGCGCCAGGGAAAGGCGTTGTATAAAAGTTATAGGCCAGGAACGGAATAGCCAAAAACGCGACCACAACCAGGGCCTGATAAATCAGGGCCAGCACACTCAATGCACTTTCTATGCGCTCAACAAATGGCCGCTTATAATTGTCCATGACAACCTCTTTAAAAAGGGGAACTAAATATCCAGGTTGCGTACCCGTTTGGCATGAGTTTGAATAAATTTCCGGCGCGGATCGACCGCATCGCCCATCAGCATATCGAAAGTGCGGTCAGCTTCCGCCGCGTCCTCGATGTTGACCAGCAGCAGGGTGCGATTGGCCGGGTTCATCGTGGTATCCCACAACTGCTGCGGATTCATTTCGCCCAGACCTTTATAGCGCTGCAAGGTTGCTTTCTCGCCATCCTTGCCGAGTTCGGCCAGGTAGGCATCCTTTTCGGCATCCGCATAAAGATAACGCGCCTGGCGCTTATGCTCGATGCGATAGAGCGGCGGCTGGGCAATGTACATGTGGCCTTCTTCGATCAGCTTCGGCATATAGCGGAAGAAAAAAGTCAGCAACAGGGTGCGGATGTGGCTGCCGTCCACGTCGGCATCGGTCATGATGATGACGCGGTTGTAACGCAAACCGCTCAGGTCGAAACCGTCGCCAATCCCGGTGCCGAGCGCCGAAATCAAGGCTTTGACTTCGTTGTTGCCCAAAATCTTATCGAGGCGGGCGCGTTCGGTGTTCAAAATTTTACCGCGCAGCGGCAGGATGGCCTGGAAATGCCGGTCGCGGCCCTGTTTGGCCGAGCCGCCAGCCGAGTCACCTTCGACGATGTACAGTTCGGTCTTGGAGGTATCACGCTCCGAACAATCCGCCAATTTACCGGGCAGGGTCAGGCTTTCCAGCGCCGACTTGCGGATGACCAGGTCGCGGGCCTTGCGGGCAGCATCGCGCGCGCGCGAGGAGGTCAGACATTTCTGGACGATGGCCCTGGCCGCCTGCGGGCTTTCTTCGAGGAAAGTGCTAAAGGCTTCGACCACCGCCTGAGCCACGTAGGTCTGCACTTCCGGGTTCATCAACTTCACTTTGGTTTGCGACTCAAACTGCGGGTCGGGATGCTTGATCGAAACAATCGCCGTCAGGCCTTCGCGGGTATCGTCGCCGGTAAAGTTCGGATCCGACTCTTTTAGTAATCCGCTCTTGCGGGCATAATCATTGACCACGCGCGTCAGGGCGGTGCGCAGGCCGGTCATGTGCGTGCCGCCGTCGATCGTGTTGATGGTATTGGCAAACGAATAGACCGATTCGGTAAAAGCATCGGTATACTGGACCGCCGCTTCGACGCCGACACCATCCACCTGCTTTTCGGCATACATAACCGGGTGCAGGGTCTGGCGGTTGCGGTTCAGGTAACGCACAAAGGAGGTGATCCCGCCTTCAAAATAGAAGGTCATTTCGCGGTTCGAGCGCTCATCCAAAAAGTGGATGGTTACACCGCGAGTCACAAACGCCATCTCGCGGAAGCGCTGCACCAGCGTGTCGAAACGGTAGTCAATCTCGTCCTTGAAGATGGTCGGGTCGAATTTGAAAGTGGTGCGTGTGCCGCTAACACCCTCTTTGGCTTTGCCGATTTCCTTGACTGGCGCCTGGGGAATGCCACGTTCGAAGCGCTGCGAGTAAACCTTGCCGCCGCGCTTGACTTCGACTTCGCACCACTCCGAAAGGGCGTTGACCGCACTGACGCCGACGCCGTGCAAACCACCCGAAACCTTGTAGCCGCCGCCGCCAAATTTGCCGCCCGCGTGCAGGACGGTCATGACCACGGTCAGGGCTGAAACCTTTTTCTCAGGGTGAATATCGACCGGGATACCGCGGCCATTGTCCTCAACGCTCACACTGGAATCTTCGTGGATCGCAATGTTGATCCGCGTACAGGCGCCAGCCAGGGCTTCGTCAATCGAATTATCGACTACTTCATAAACGAGATGGTGCAGGGCTTTGATATCGGTGCCGCCCACATACATACCGGGACGGCGACGAACGGCTTCCAGACCTTCAAGCACCTGAATGCTGTTTGCATCGTAGTTTGCAGGTTGAACCACTGAATCCTCCAAAAATTATGCCCGAACCGAGCCGGCGCGCGCCTTCATCCAAGCCAGGGCGGCCTCAACCCAATCGTTCAGGTCACGATAATAGATAAAACTGGCTGCCAACAAGGCAGTCGAGATAAAAGCATGTCCAAAAATGCCAAACAGGGTCATCCATGAATTGGCCGGGGCGATCCGCCACAAGAAATTCAGGCCCTGCGAAAGCACCACCGCCACAATCACAAACCAGCCCAGGGACGGCAGGGCATAGCGCATAATGCGGAAGCTTTTGACAATCGAACGAAACAAATGATCCGCGTGCAGGAAAATTCCATGCGTCGAGAAAAACACCGGCACCGACAGCCACAGCACAATCAGGGCGATCAGCATGTAAACAATCGTCGTCAGCGCCGGGCTGATCAGGAACAGCACCCCGATGAACAAAAAGGCCGGCAGGCTGACCAATAACCATAAAAACGACCAGAAGCCGGAGAGCAAAGTCCCCTGGAAAAGTGAACGCAGGGGCGTCGGGCGGGCATCGCCGTCGGCAACTGCCACGCGGGCCACGCTGTAAAAATAGACGCCGCCCAGCAGCCAGCCGACAATGGTCATCAAAAATACCGAAAGCATGAACGTCAAAAACCCGGAGGCTTCCCAGAGCGGACGCGGCCCCAAAGGCGAATCGGCGGAAAGGCTAGCGCTCATCAGGCTGAATATCCCCAGGGGAAAGGTGCGCAGCGCCGAAAACGCGTTGAAATTCAGGAAAAACTCGTTGAAAAAAGCCACGTTCTCGAAGACACCCTGGCTTTCCCCAGCCAATCTTTCCATCTCGTCCAGGGCCGGGGCGATCAGGTTGTAAATACCAAAACGCGGACCCAGCCACAGGAACAGGTCGAATGCTATCGGGATCAGGATCACCGCAGCCTGGCTGGCAACGGCGTTAAAACCACGCACGAAAGCCGGAATAATTCCTGGCGGTGAGGGCGGAAGGTCGCTGTTACGCATCTCCATAACTAAATGATTCTACCACAGCCAGCCGGGCAGATTGAATTTCCATCGCATAACAAGCTCCGGGCCAATCGCCTATGCGAAAAAGATACCAAACCCATAGCTGCCGAATCTGCATCAATAATTCACAAAGAATTATATGGGCCGGGCAACAAAGTAAATTTTTTTGAGCGCCTGGGTTATAATCGCCGCATATTATGAAAATCCTGACTGTCCTCACCTATTACCGCCCGCACACTTCCGGGTTAACCATCTATGCCGAGCGCCTGGCCGAGGCTTTTGCGCGACGCGGACACCAGGTCACGATCCTGACCTCGCACTTCGATAAATCGACCCCGGCGGAGGAAATCCGCAACGGGGTCAAAATCGTGCGCGCGCCGGTCGCTTTCCGGGTCAGCAAAGGCGTGATCATGCCGACGTTCGGTTTGCTGGCCTGGAAATACGTGGCTGAAAACGATGTCGTCCAGTTGCACCTGCCGCAGTTCGATGCGCCCGGTTTCGCCACCCGCGCCCGGCTGATGGGCAAGCTGGCCATCCTGACCTACCACTGCGACCTGCTGCTGCCTAATGGCCTGTTCAACCGCCTGGTGAATGCAGTCGTCAACTTCCAGAACCACTCGGCGGCGCTGCTGGCAAACCACATTGTCACCTATACCCAGGATTACGCCGATCACTCGCCGTTCCTCTCACGCTACAAGCACAAACTGACCCCAATCCTGCCGCCGGTGCAACTGCCGCCTGCCCCCCTGGGCGCAGTGGAGGCTTTCGCGCAGCGTCACGCCACCGCCGAGCGCAGCCCGGTCATCGGGATGGCCACCCGCTTCGCCAGCGAAAAAGGCGTCGAAATCCTGCTCGAGGCCATGCCCGCCATTTTGGAAAAATACCCCAAGGCGCAGGTGCTATTCGCCGGTCAGCACCTGAACGTGATGGGCGAACAGGCCTATTTCAACCGCCTGGCCCCGACCATCCAAAAATA
>JAEWVF010000043.1 GCA_023459215.1 Chloroflexota bacterium | reverse complement strand
TCGATGGTCAACGCGTGGTGTATGTTTTGGTGGATGGTTTGCCGGTCATGACCAATATCCGCCTTGGCTCTTCATCGGATACGGTCAGCGAAGTGATCGATGGCGATCTCAAGGAAGGCGATCTGGTCATCTTGAATCCGCCAACGGCATTTGGCCCGATGGGCGGGCCTCCCGGAGGAAACTAATCATGACTGAGCCGGTAATCATTGCCAGCGGGCTTACAAAAGTATATAAAATGGGAGATGTCGAAGTCCACGCGTTGCGTGGGCTTTCGCTCACCATCAACCGGGGCGAGGTGGTGGCAATTGTCGGGCCATCAGGCTCGGGCAAATCGACCCTGATGAATATCCTCGGCTGCCTCGACTTGCCAACCGCTGGTGAATACATCCTGGACGGTGAACGTGTTTCGGACTTGAAGGATGACCAGCTTGCGGATATTCGCAACCGCAAGGTTGGTTTTATCTTCCAGAGTTTTAACCTGCTTTCGCGCCAGACAGCGCTTTCCAATGTTGAACTGCCCTTGCGTTACTCCGGTAAGACCGATGGCCGCAAGGAACGCGCGCGCCAATCCTTGATTGCGGTCGGGTTGGAGAACCGCATGTTGCACCGTCCCTATGAACTTTCAGGTGGGCAGCAGCAGCGCGTAGCCATTGCGCGGGCGCTGGTCAACGATCCCGCCATCATCATGGCGGATGAGCCGACCGGCAATCTCGATTCCAAGGTTGGCCAGGAGATTATGGATTTATTGTTGCAATTGAACCGCGAACGCGGTACAACCCTTATTATCGTTACGCACGACCCGAAAGTGGCGGCCCAGACCCAGCGCGTCATCCGCATTCGTGACGGGGTGGTGGATTTGGAGACAACAGCATGACCCTGACCCAGATTATTATTGAATCGCTTGAAAGTCTTAACTCCAACAAACTGCGCTCTGGTTTAACCATCCTGGGCATCGTTATTGGCGTCGCGGCCGTGATTGCCATGCTGGCCATCGGCCAGGGTGCCCAGGATTCGATCACCGGCTCCATTTCGGGAATTGGCACCAACCTGCTGTTTGTTTTTTCGGGTAATGACCAGACCGAACTTCGCAATATCCGCCCTTTGACCCAGGCCGATGCGGATGCGTTGGCCGATCCGTTTGCGGCCCCTTCGGTGGTTGGCGTTGCCCCGGTGATTCAGAGCAACAATGTCCGGCTCTCTTCTGCGACCGACCAGACGACCGCAACCGTGACAGGCGTCACCCCGGCTTATGCCCCGGTGCGCAATTATGTGGTCGCGGAAGGTGAATTTATTACCGAAGAACAAAACCTTGGGCGGGCCTCGGTGGTTTTGCTTGGCCCGGAATTGGCCGATAAGCTCTTTGACCGCACTGATGGCCTGGTGGGTGAAACCGTCCGCATTGAAGGCCAGCCTTTTCGCGTAGCCGGAGTGCTGGAATCGCGCGGTGGCGGCGCATTTGGCTCGGAGGATAATGTCGCCTTGATCCCGCTTTCCACGGCGCGCACGCGCATCATCCGCCGCAGCGGTGAGCGTGTCGATGTGATTTTTGCCCAGGCCATCAATGCCGAATCGGTGCCGCAGGCATCGGAGGAAATTGCCCAAATCCTGCGCGCCCGTCATCGTACCGATGTTGGCGCGGATGACTTTACTGTGTTCTCGCAGCAGGATTTCCTGCAAACCGCGGCAACCATCACCGGCGTTTTCACCACCTTCCTGGGCGGGATCGCAGCCATCTCCCTGCTGGTTGGCGGGATCGGGATCATGAACATTATGCTGGTGTCCGTGGCCGAGCGGACCCGCGAGATCGGGTTGCGCAAGGCGCTTGGCGCCCGGCGCAAGGATATCCTTGTGCAGTTCCTGACCGAATCTTCGTTGTTGAGTCTGATCGGCGGCCTGGTGGGGATTTTCTTCGGTTGGCTGATTGCCACGGCGGTCGGCCAGTTTGCCGCGGCCAGTGGGACGCCGTTCAATCCGAATATCAGCATGAGCGCGGTTTTGCTCGCGACCTTGTTCTCGGCTGCGGTGGGGCTTTTCTTTGGCATTTACCCGGCCAACCGGGCTGCGGCGCTCGAACCGGTTGAAGCGCTGCGTTATGAGTAAATACACGCCACAGGGTTAATCCCCTGTGGCATTTTTCTATGGTTGAGATTGTTGAAATCACTTCTTCTGAGTTGGAGCGTTACGCTGCCATCCCGATGCTTCTCGAAGTGCGCAGCATTTTTGAGCCGCACTTGCCGGAAAATGGTCTGGGTGGCATCCAGTTGACCGAGAAGGCGGTTGAGCCATACATCAAGGATTATGACGAGTTTGGCGGCCCGCTCTTGTGGCGAACGGAGTTCGACACCAGCCGCTGGGGATTTTTCCTGGCTGTTGATAACGGCGGACAGGCCTTGGGTGGGGCGGCGGTCGCCTGGAACACCAATGGCGTGAACATGCTCGAAGGCCGCAGCGACCTGTCGGTTTTGTGGGATATCCGGGTTCATCCTGATTGGCGTCAACACGGGATTGGGCGGCAGTTATTCGCTCGGGCAGTTGTATGGTCGCGCGAGCGTGGTTGTAGCCGCATGAAGATAGAAACCCAAAACATCAACGTTCCAGCCTGTCGCTTCTATGCCGCCCAGGGATGCGAACTCGGCGACATCCGCCGGTTTGCCTATCTGGATGAACCGAGTGTTGCCCATGAAATCCAGTTGAACTGGTACCTGCTCTTTTAGACAATCGTCTAATATGGTAAAATCGCCTCATCCTATTCAAAGAGAGAACCGATGGAACAAAAACTTGCCCAATTGAAAACCTTACTTGGAGAAGTGGCCGATTTAGGCCAGATCGAAGCCCTGCTTGGTTGGGACCAACAAGTCAATATGGCGCCCGGCTCGGCAGAATCGCGCGCGCAGCAGATGGCGACCTTGGGCGCAATTGCCCACGATAAAGCCATCTCGCCCGAGATTGGCAAGCTGCTCGAAGCGCTGTTGCCCTGGGCCGACAGTCTCGATCCGGACAGCGAAGAATATCGCCTGATCAAGGTTACTGCCAAGGATTACGACAAGGCCACTCGCGTACCAACCGAATTTGTAGCCGAATCCGCGCCGGTGATTGCGATGGCGCACCAGGCCTGGGCCAAGGCCCGCGCCGAATCGGATTTTTCTGTTTTCCAGCCCCATCTGGAGAAGGTTCTTGAACTGAAGAAGCGCTATATTGGTTTCTTCCCGCCGGCTGACCATCCTTACGATACCTTGCTGGATGACTTTGAGCCTGGCATGAAAACCGCCGATGTCAAGGCGATTTTCGAGGCTTTGCGCCCGCAGCAGGTTGAATTGATCAAGGCCATTGCTGCCAAACCCCAGGTGGACGACTCGTTCATGCGCCTGGATTACGATGAGCAAAAACAATGGGATTTCGGCCTGAAGGTTGCCAGCGCCATTGGCTATGATTGGAACCGCGGCCGCCAGGACAAATCGGCCCATCCCTTCACAACCAGCTTTGGCAGCGACGATGTCCGCATCACCACCCGTGTTTATAAAAACCAGTTTGCGACCGCCTTGTTTGGCACCATGCACGAAACCGGTCATGCCTTGTACGAACAGGGCATCGGCCACGCCTGGGCGCGCACTCCGCTGGCAAACGGTACCTCGCTGGCTGTGCATGAATCGCAGAGTCGCATGTGGGAGAACCTGGTCGGGCGCTCGCTGCCGTTCTGGGAGCATTTCTACCCCGAACTGCAAGCAACCTTCCCCGAACAACTCGGCAAAGTCAGCCTGGAGAACTTCTACAAAGGTATTAACAAGGTTCAGCCTTCCTATATCCGCGTTGAGGCCGATGAAGCCACCTACAACCTGCACATCATGCTGCGCCTCGAGTTGGAAATTGCCATGATTGAAGGCTCCCTGGCGGTCAAAGACCTGCCGGCCGCCTGGAACGCCAAATTCCAGGATTATCTTGGTCTGACCCCGCCCAACAATGCCCAGGGTGTGCTTCAGGATATTCACTGGTCGGGCGGCATGGTTGGCTATTTCTCGACTTATGCGCTTGGCAACCTGATTTCGGTCCAGCTTTGGGAGAAGTTCAAAACCCTCAATCCCGAAATCGACGACCAAATGCGCAAGGGCGATTTCTCGAACCTGCTCTCCTGGCTGCGGGTGAAAATCCACCAGCACGGGCGCAAATACGAACCGCAGGAACTGGTTCAGCGGGTTACCGGCGCCAAGATCGACGCTGCCCCGTATGTGCGTTACCTCAAGAACAAATACAGCGCCATTTACGGTCTGTAACTTTTGTTTGCCTGCTGCCGTCCCGAGCCTTGAACTCGGGACGGTTTTTTTATGATATAACTCGGACTTATGAATCGTTTCCTGGGCCTTGTGCTTTTATTCTGCTCTTTGGCATTTTTCAGCGCCTGTACGCGCACCGATCGCGCCAGCCTCAGCCTGCCTACCGTGACTGAAACGGTTATCACGCCTGAGCCGAGTAACACACCGACGCCGCAAACCCCAACCCTGACGCCGACCGCCACCCGTAAGCGGCCCACGGCGACGGCCTCCAAAACCCTGACGCCATCGCTGACACCGACCCCAACCCGCCGGCGCTGGACTCCCACCCCGACTTTTACCCCTTCAAACACGGCGACCCTCGACCCGAGCAATGTTATCCTGCGTTTTGCTGCCCCAGGCCCGATGTCGAAACTTTCTTCGCCCTTTACCCTGACCTTTTACATCCTGCCCGAGTATACCGGCACCACCCGCATCGAGTTGATTGGCGAGGATGGTCGCGAGATCTATCGTAAAGCATTCAAGAGCTATGAGCAAAGCAATCCCAGCCGGATCAGCGAAGATGTCCGTTTCGAGATACCGGCCGCTTCTGAAGTAGCCCGCCTGCAAATGAGCACCCAGGATGAGTTTGGGCGCATCATGGCCCTGAATTCGGTGCGGGTTTTGTTGATGGCGGTCGGCGATAGCCAGTACACGCCCCCTTATGAGGCTCAAGAAAGGGTGGTGCTGCGCTTCCCGCGCCGCGAGGCCGAAGTAACCGGCGGCGAAGTGCGCATCGTGGGGATGATCAAGCCGGTCAACAATGGCCCGGTCATCCTTGAATTGATCGACCGGCGCGGGGTCGTCATCGCTTCACGCCTGCTGTACTTTGACGCCAGCCTGACCGAATTCCAGCATTTCGAAACCAGCCTGCCCTACCAGATCAGCGAAGAGCAGCTTTTCGCCCGCATCGTCTTGCGCCAGAGCGATGACCGTATCCCAGGCCCGGCTTACCTTTATAGCCACGAAATCCTTCTCAGGCCTTGACGTATAAGCGGATTGCGGTAAAATAATGTTTCGTAAACGACGCGGGGTAGAGCAGTGGCAGCTCGTCGGGCTCATAACCCGGAGGTCGCAGGTTCGAGTCCTGTCCCCGCAACTTTTCACAAACCGTAGGCCTAGGGTCTACGGTTTTTTGCTAGCTCGGAGGCTTGTGGTTAGTCAATTTTCTCTATAAGGAGGATTATTTGATGAACCATCGTCCCTCGGGTTCGTTACCCGTTATGAAAGCTCGGGAAATTCTCCAACTCAAAATCAGGTATGCCAATCGGTTGATTGGCCAGCTTGGTAATCCGATTGTTCGGTTTATCCAGTTTCAGGTGAACATAGATAATCCTGAAAAATCACTCTCTGGAAAACGCCCATGAAAAACTTGGATCGTTACCGAGGCTGCTTGCTTGGCCTGGCCGTGGGGGATGCCATCGGCACAACTGTGGAGTTCAAAGCGCGTGGCAGCTTTCCTCCTGTAAACGATATGGTAGGAGGTGGAGTCTTCAATCTCAAGCCTGGCCAGTGGACGGATGATACCTCAATGGCTCTGTGCCTAGCCGAGAGCCTGGTGGAAAAGAATGGCTTCGATTCGCTTGACCAGATGAACCGTTACCTAGCCTGGTATGAAAATGGTTATTTATCCAGCACTGGAAGCTGTTTTGATATCGGCAATACCACCCGCCAGGCGCTGGAAAAATTCAAGTCCAGCGGCAAACCAATGAGCGGGTCGACCCACCCATCCACCGCTGGTAATGGCTCACTCATGCGCCTGGCGCCGGTAGCAATGTTCTATGCGCCTAGCCGAGCCAAAGCGCAGGCTTATGCCGGAAAAAGCTCACGCACTACCCACGGCGCAAAGGAATGCGTGGATTCCTGCGCACTCTTTGCAGGGATGCTTTTATCGGCGTTGGCGGGAGATGAGAAGGAATCCATCCTGTTTGAGGGTGGTGTAACGGGGAAAGTATCCGATAAAATCTTGGCGATTGCCAGGGGAGACTATCGGGAAAAATCTGTCGGGCACATTCGTGGCAACGGATATGTGGTGGATGCACTCGAAGCTGCCTTATGGTGTTTTTGGACTACCGATACGTTTTCGGACGCGGTGCTGAAGGCAGCTAATTTGGGCGATGATGCCGATACAACCGCGGCGATTTGTGGCCAAATTGCTGGGGCCTGGTATGGGCAGTCTGGCATCCCGACTTCCTGGTTGGATAAGTTGTGCCTGCGTGAGAGAATTATAGTATTGGCGGAAGAACTGGCCAATTAGGTGCAATGTATCCAAAAGAAGTTCACCCCGAACTGGAGTTGGGTTTTTGATTCCATCGAGCAGCGCAATGAACCTTCACCGCTATCTTGTGGGTCGAGGCAGGTTGCTCTACGCAAATGACCAGTTTTCCTAAGTTGTATCATGTGCTGGAATAGTGGTCAGCCTCCCAGATAAGCCGCTCTCTCCGCCCGCAAAAACGGCTCCCCTTTGGAAGCATCCATTTCCATCGTGCCGATAACCAGGAAGGGTTGGCTGGATGAAACCATCTCCCTGGCCTGGCGATAGGCATTCGGGAAAAACACCACTTCGAGCATCCCGGACAGGTCTTCCAGGGTCAGGAAAAGCATCGGCTCGCCTTTGGCCGTCCGGCTGCGGTGGGAGGTCTGGCGTATCCCGGCCACGGTAACGCGCTGGCCGATTCGTTCAACCGCCTCCAGGGTGGAGATGGCGTGGGCCGCAGTGATTTTGTCGATCAGTAGTTCCAGCTGGTGCGCGGCCAGGCTGATGCCGAGCAGTTCCTGCTGAGACGCCACTTTTTCTTCAACCGTCCAATCTTCCCCATCTGAATCATGCAAGGAAAATAAACTCATCTGCCCGGCTTTCCACCCTGATTGCAGCCGTCGCAAGATAGCTGGAATGTTGCCCATTCCTTCCAATGCGCCAACCCTGGCGAGATTCTCGGCTTCCTGTGGTCGCGGGTCGACGCGGGTCAGGAAATCATCCAGGGATACAAAAGGCCGGTTGCGCTGGATGCGCTCGATGGTGCGGCGGGTCAGGTCTTTAACCTGGTCCAGACCCATGAACAGGATTTTCTGCCCAGCGACTTCACGAACAGCGAAGTTGCTCCCGGCATGATTGACCTGCGGCGGGCGGACCACGAGTCCCAACCGCCGGGCTTCGCTCAGGTAAACACGCTGGCTGTAATAACCGCCCCAATTGGCCAGCACCGCTGCCATGAACTCAGCCGGAAAGTGGGTCTTGCACCAGGCCGAGCGCCAGCCGATCTGGGCATAGGAAGCGGCGTGCGCTTTGGGGAAACCATAGCCGGCGAAGGCTGCCATCATCTCCCAGATGCGCTCCCCGGTCTCGGCGGGCACACCGCTGCGGGCCTGCGACTCTTCAACGAATTTGCGCTGCAACTCCTGCATGCGTTTGCCGGGGTCGAAGTGGCTCATCGCCCTGCGGAGTAAATCGGCCTCGGCCAGACTGAACCCGGCCAGTTCATGGGCGATGCGCAGCACTTGCTCCTGATACAGGATAACGCCAAAGGTTTCATCCAGCAACGGAGCCAGCGCCGGGTGGATGTGTTCCACCGGTTCTTTGCCCTGGTAACGGCGCACAAACGCATCCTTCAAGCCGCCGGTCAGCGGGCCGGGACGGTAGAGCGCCAGTGCAGCCATGAGGTCATCTTCGCTGCGGGCATGGATTTCGCGCAGGGTGGCGCGCATCCCCGGACTTTCGATCTGGAAACAGCCGATGGTCTGCCCGGCTTCCAGGCGGTCTGATGTGGCCGCATCTTGTTGTGGGATCGAATCAAGCACACTCAGACGGGTAGGGTAACGCTCCGGCTGTCCCATCTGGATGAACTCGCCCACATCACCGACAACCGTCAGGCCGCGGATGCCAAGCAGGTCGATCTTGACCAAGCCGAGGGCTTCGACCGCTTCCAGGTCGAATTGGGTGATGACCACGCCTTTGCTGCCCGAGCGCGTCACCGGCACCAGGTCGGTCAGGGGGCCGGGGGCGACGATCACCCCGCCGGGGTGGACGGAGAGATGACGGGGTAGCTTCAAAAGCGCTTCGGCTTCATCAAAAATCGGCCCATAAGCCGGGTAGGCTTCGCGCAGTTCGGCAAACGGTGAAACGCTCTCGCCTTCTGCGTTCCGCTCTTCAAACCGCGTCCAGAAGGAGTGCGGCAGGCGGTTGACCATCTCCCTGATTTTCCCGGCTTCCAATCCGTGCGCCTTGGCGACATCGCCCAGGGCCGAACGCGGGCGAAAGCGGTTGATGGTTGCGACCATCGCGACCCGCTCTGCGCCGTACTGGTCAAAAACGTGCTGGATGACACTCTCGCGCCGGTTGGAGCACAGGTCGGTGTCGATATCGGGGGGTGTGGTGCGGGCCGGGTTGAGAAAGCGCTCGAAGTACAGGTTCAGCCGCAGCGGGTCGGGGCTGGTGATGCCCAGGCAGTGCGCCACCAGCGATGAGGCCGCCGAGCCGCGCGAGGAGTGGGGCACGCCAGTTTGGCGGGCAAAATCCAAAATATCCTCGACGATCAGGAAGATCGGCTCGAAGCCCATCCGGGCGATGACTTCGATTTCATGATCCAGGCGGGCCCGGATTTCGGGTGTGATCTGCCCGTACAACCGCACTGCCCCGGCTTCGGCGCGCTCGCGCAGCACCTGTCCGGCGTTTTTGCCCTCCGGCAGCGGGATGACCGGCATGTGTGGCACGCCCAGGGGCAGGTCGAATCGGCAGCGCTCCGCGATTTCCTGCGTGGCCCGGATGGCTTTTGGGAAAGCCGCAAAGCGTCTTTCCATTTCGGCGGCGCTGGTGAAATAGGCGCCAGGCGGGGCAACCGACTCGGGCGAGAGTTTTGCCAGAGGCTGAATCTGGCGGATGGCAGCGAGAGTCCGCTGCAAAGCAGCCTGTTCAGGGGCCAGGTAAAAAACTGGGTGAGTTGCAACTATGGGTAAGCCAAATTGCCCGGCCAGCTTGGTGCGCGGCAGGCCGCGGGTGGGGTCGGGCAGGGTCAGGTACAGGCGCTTGGGGAAGATTTCTTTGAGCGCACTCAGACTGCTTTCATCGCCGGCCAGGGCGATCAAATCCCCGGCGTATTTCTCCAGAATCTCCAACGAGCAAGGCGTTTCCGGATTCTCCTGCAAGGCCAGGGCGCTGCTCAAGCGATACAGGTTGGACCACCCATCCAGGCCAGTTGCCAGGAGCGGCAGGCGACCCATCTCCAGGTCGATTTCCAGCCCCAGGATAGGTTGGACTTCCGCATCCTTGCAAGCATGCACGAACTCAATCGCGCCGGTCAGGGTACGGTGATCGGTCAGTCCGAGGGCGGTCATCCCGCTGGCTTTGGCAGCCTGGGCCAGTTCTGCCGGGAGCGGCAGGCCTTCGAGCAGGGAATAGGCGGAGTGGGTGGTCAGATGCAGGTACACGCCCCCGATTCTAACGCATAAAAAAACTGCCACCCGAGCCGGGTGGCAGTTTTGGATTCTGTGGCCGTTTAGTGGTACATCGCCCGGACGCTGAGCCAGTCCAGGGAGAAATCGCGGGCGGTGGAACTTGCGATGTTGGTGATGCGGATGCGCAGGTTGGCCAACTCTGCATCTGTCCAACTGCGTCCCCACAGATCAGCCAGGCCGCCCAGGGTATACGTTGTCTCGGTCTTGGAGAGCACCACGGTGTTTTTGGCGGTTGTCCAGGTCAAGCCGCCATCCCAGGACAACTCCACACACATTCTGGGAGAAGCGCTGGCGCTGTCGACCTTGGCCTGTAGTTGAACTTCGATACCGTCCAGGGTTGCGCCGGAGGGCAGGGCAAAGCCAAAGCCGTGGAACACATGCTTATCCTTGCCAGGATCGGTGCAAACCGTGCTGGTGTTCGTGCCGCTGTCGGTGTCAACGGCAAAGAGAGCATTGTCCGAAAAAGCGTTGGCCGGATTGCTCTGAAAACCATTGCCGTCCCCGCCCGAAGCAGCGGCCTGGGCGGTCGGGCTGAGATAGCCGGTCGCAACCGGATTGGCAATGCCTTTGGTCAGGATACTGGTGGCGCTCGATTGCCAGGTTCCCCCACTCGGTGAGCGATACCAGGCCAATTCGGTTCCGGTCGAGCCGTAACTGAAACTGTCCAGTACTGTCAGGGCATCATCCTTCAGCAGGCGCACATCGTCGCCGGCATTGTTGAAGTAATCGCTCAGGTCAAGAGTCCAGTAGCTGTTGGCTGGAAGGGTAGTGTTGGCTGGAATCTGGTAGGGGCTGCCGCCTCCGCTGGCAACATCGTCGATGATGCAGTAACCGAGATCAAGATCGCCAGAAGTTGTGTTGTACAACTCGATCCAATCAACGCCGCTCGAAATCGAGGGTGCGACTTCGTTGATCAGCACCTGTCCGCTGGTCAGGGCGCAGCTTGCGCACTCCTGGTAAGTTGGATTGCAGCCGCCATTAGGTGCCGGTTTCTGGAAGGGGTTGCTGTCACCAGGATCAACCTCGGCAAAGTAACCATCGCCATCGGCATCGGTGCGGACTGGCTCTGTGGCTGTATATGAATTGCCATTCACGGTATAGGTTGTACCGTCTGTGGTTTTGATGACAATGTCGCCAACCACGGCTGCCCCGCCGATGTCGGTCAGCGGATCGCCGCGTTCGGTCATGTAAACATCGCTGGTGAAGAGCAGATCGTTCATCACCGTCTGGCGTGGATGACCGTAGGTGTTGTCACTGCCAACGGAGATGATCGAGACTTCCGGATCAAGTTGATGGATGAAGGTCGGGCTGTTGGAATGGTCACTGCCGTGGTGATTAACCTTGTATACATCCACATCGCCGACTTCGGGGGCAACGCTCAGTTCGATGTCATGATAGTAATAGTTGAATGCGCTGGTATAGAACTGGCCGTCCAGATCGCCGCCCAACCATTCGTCAAAACTGCCAAAACGCAGAACCGCACCGATACTATAATCGTTTTCGGAAACAGGCAGTGGGTCGCTGCTGAAGTTGCCGGGGCGGATCGCGCCGTTGCCGTCCACCGTGACGATATCGAAACTCACCCCGCTGCCCAGATCGACCTGGCTGGTGCCTTCCACGGCGATGACCGGGTTCAATTTAGTATAACCGGGTCCTTCGAGATAGGTTTTCCAGTTGTTGAAGGTGCCACTTATTGTGCCCAGGTAGGTGTTGTAATCGCGGTGCAGGGTTTGACCGATGCTGAAGCCTTGAACTTCGATCAGATTCCACAGCCCGCCATAGCCAACATAACCGATGTGATCGGCATGGAAGTGGGTGATGACCACATAATCCAGTTCTTTGCAGCCCAAAACCGATTCAACATAGGGGCCGATTTTCTGGGCGTCGGTGCTGGAATTCCAATAGGTTTCGCCAGCGTCGATCAGCAGGGATTTGCCGGTGGGGCCAACGATCAGGGCCGAATCGCCCTGGCCGATGTTCATATGGTGGATTTCGAGTGTGCCGGGTGTCCAGGAGCCGGTGCCGCAACTGCTGGCGGTGCCATTGGTAGTTCCCTTGGTCGGTGATGTTGTTTCTGATGCTTGCCATGCGCCGCCATCCCCCAGGCGGTACCAGGATGCGTCATAGGCGGTTGACCCATAGGTATAGGCGTCGAGAACGGTTGCCGCGTCGTCCAGCAGCAGGCGGACATCATCGCCACCGTTGTTGAAATAGCTGGAGCGATCCATTG
The DNA here is from genome assembly GCA_023459215.1 of Chloroflexota bacterium. GTDB lineage: Bacteria > Chloroflexota > Anaerolineae > Anaerolineales > Villigracilaceae > UBA8950. The sequence goes on along the minus strand of JAEWVF010000043.1, from coordinate 92,377 downwards.
TCCAAAAGCCATACGGGGCAATGGTTGTCCCACTGGGAATCTGGACCGGGCTGCCGCCGCCCCCGGCAATGTCATCTATGTAGCAATTGCTCAGGTCGAGGGTGGTATTGGTGGTGTTGTACAATTCGACCCAGTCCACACCGCTGGTTGCGGCGGGCAGGATTTCGTTGATCAGCACCTGCCCGGTGCTTAGCGAGCAGGCGTCAACGGCCTGTACCTGGGTTGAGGGCAGGAACAACAAGCTAGCCAGTAACAGGGCGGCAAGCCAGGCTTGTCCTGTGAAAAGAAAGGTCTTGCGCATGAGGTGTCCTCCGGGGGATGAGATGTGGGCGAATACCCAGAAAAAGTGTAGCGCAAAGGGCTTGTGAAAACAATCACCCTTTTGAAGAATTGTGATATTTGGGTGGATATTGAAGCGGGGTTTGATATTGGATATTCAGCCGATTTTGCAAAGAGTGTAACTGTTTATATTGGAATACTCCGATGACAAATTATCAGTGAAACATTAATCTTGATTCAGAATTTTTCAGAAGGACTCTTTTGCCTTCGCAATGCCAAAAAAAATTGTACAACGGGTTGGAAAAGTTCTATAATTTTATAAATTCACCACCTTAGGCTGTATCGGGTTGATCTCTGACCTGTTCTTTCCGAATGTTATCTTCAATAAGCTTAACAATGATGTAACCCATTCACTCTTCTAATCCCTATGATATATCTATCCACTACACATCTTTGCAAGGCATTTGGAAAACACCAAATACTTTCAGATATTGACCTGAATGTAGGCGCTGGAGAAATTGTGACGATAACAGGGGCAAATGGTAGTGGGAAAACAACGCTTTTGCAGTGTATTGGGGGGCTTATAAAGCCAACAAGTGGAAAAATCCAGATTCTTGGTTTTGACATCAGCGAACACGATATGGATGCCAAGAAATTGCTGGCTTATGTTCCTGACGTGCCCAAGTTTTATGCTGAATTAACAGCTAGGGAGCACTTAATGTTGATCGGTAGAGCGCATGGAGTTCAACAAAACCTTGAGGGCCTTGTACAAGAGCTAATGGTCGAGTTTGGCATTTGGCAGGATAGAAACCAATTTCCGCAGCATTACTCACGAGGAATGAGTCTGAAGTTAGGTTTATGCCTTGCTTTTATAAGGCCGCATAAAGTTTTAGCGCTTGATGAACCCACGGCCTCTCTTGATTTGGAGAGCTCCTTGGTGCTGGGAGAGTACCTGGAAAGGAGCCGATCGAAAGACAATGCAGTTTTAATCATTACACATGACAAGGCAATCATCGAAAAGTTCGCTGATCGTACTCTCAGACTGCACGATGGAAAATTAAGTGAAATCCCCAACGCTGCCTATGTTTAGTAAAACGATGAACGAAGCTCTCATTCTCTGTGTATTGCGATTCAAGCAGGCAAAAAGCAAACTTCGTTTCTGGATGTCAGCGGTCGGATACAACCCTCTGGATCATTCAATCACAAACCGATTGTACCTAATCTATATTTTGATTTTTTTCTTCATATGGGGGTTGATGGTTATAGCTTTGCTATCTTCCGTGGTTGTTCAATATTTATATGTGAGAAATTCGCTCGATTTTCATATGCAAGCTGGTTCCACAATCCTACTTATATTTTTGTTCTGGTTTGCTGTTACCGCATATATTTATTTATCCCACTCTCCCATGCGATTTTCTGAAGAGGATGTTGTTCAAATCAGCCAGACACCGCTCAATCGGAATGTGATTGTTTCTGTGGAATTCCTGTTCGATTGGCCTTTCAGTTTGGTTCCCTTTTTGGTTATAGGTGCTGTCTTAATTGCGTCTGTGTTGGGTGCAAATCTTCCTGGGGCTTTTGACTGGGTTGTGGCTGGAAAATATTTCTGGTCTTTTATCAGGGTAATTGTTGTGCTTATCCCTTTCCATTTCAGCTTTTATTGCCTTCTTTGGGCAACAGGTCTTGCTCGTCTGCAAGGGAAACTCAGATTGGCAATTCCCATTTTGATAGGTGTTTCAGCACTGGGTATCTTTTCTCTTGCTTCATCGTTAGCAGGAACAACAATATCAACAAATAATTGGGCAGTTGTTAACTTTCTTTGGCCAGTCGTTTTTCCTGTGATGGCTGCTTTCGGAGGGCAAGACTGGTTGCTGGGGACAGCGCTTTCCCTGCTGTATTCAGCCATGAGTGTCTTTTTTCTCAACCAGGTTGGCAAAACCTTAAGTCTCACCGATGTAAATCAGGCATCAATCTATGACCGTAAACAACACCTGCTTTTAGGAAATTATCCACATACATCACAGGGTTTGGCGAAACTGTTTTGTGTCTGGGAAAAGCACCAGTTCACTTTTCATACAGAAAACGGTGGAATTATATTGTTGTTTCAAAAAGATATTATTCAATCTTTTCGTTCCATAACGATGCAGGGCTTGACAGGCTGGCTCCTGATCTCCTTGTTGTTTTACTTTCTGATTCAATTTTTCAACCAGACTACTCTATGGCTGATCCTTGTTTTTTTGATCCCAGCCATTGCTCAAAAAGCGGTTTCGAGAATATCCGATGATTTGAAGCATTGGTGGATGTTTCATTCCTTACCATTGGATATGAAAACGGTCCTGGTTGGTAATTTAACCGGCTCATATCTTTTGGCTTTATTCATTTTGAACATTTCTTTTTGGATAAATGTAATTCTCAACCAAACACCTTGGGCTTTCTCATTGTTTATCCCATTTATTCTTGCGATCACCTTTTTGATAGGAGTTATCGATATGGCAAGGCAGTTGAATAGGGAGTCTTTAGTGAACGGAGCAAGCGCTGGAGTTGGCGGATTTTCCGTGATAATGGTTTTGCTTTGTTTGGCGATTCTTTTTTTGGTTTACTGGCTGTTCAAATCCTGGACTATGTTGGCTGTTTTATCGGTATTGTTTGTTTCTGGCTTTATGTTGGTTGTTCTATGGAAGTTAACGATTTGGTTTCTCCGTTCTTTATAGTGCGCCTGATCTGTTGTATATGGATGTTATTACGTTCGGCTGTTCGTTGTGCGAAAAACCCCTGTGAGCATACTCTACTCACAGGGGTAGATTTTTGATATGCCAGCCTCTTCCTTATGGCACGTAGCGCAATAGGCCTCCACCGGCGAAGCTATCGCCGCCGCCCATCCAGAGCGTATCGTATTGATCGATAAAAACCACGCGCAGATAATTGGTGGTGATACCGCCTTCGGTGGTGATTTTGGCCCAGGTTGCGCCGCCATCCTCCGAAATCAGCAGCCCGTTGCTCGTGCCGAGGTAGATGCTGCCCTGTGAATCCACGGCCAGGCTGGTCAGGGAGGTGAACACATCCAGGGTTTCGCTGTCGTATGCGCCAGCCAGCACTGTGACCGGGACGTTGTCCGCGCCAATGCGCACCAGCGAGTTGGTGCGCGCCACCAGCAGGCTGCCGTCCGGCTCACGGGCAAGCGCCACTACGCCGCCTATTTCATCCTGGCTAAATACCATCTCGATTTTGCCATCGATGAAGCGATACAGGCCATTGCCGCCAATCCATAGCGTTTGATCATCGCCAAATAGGGTGTTGATGCGCCCCTCGGGTAGGCCATCGGTGACCGAGTATTCAGCCGCCAGTTCGCCGTTTTCAAGCACTCGCACCGGTTGGTCATCCTTGGCTACCCAGGCGCGTCCCTGTGGATCGAGCGCCAGGCTGCGCACAGAGTAATATTCGCTGCCGTCAAGGACCGTCCAACCCCCGGTGCCATCGAAGTAGGAAAGCTGGCCGTTGGTAAAGACCGCCCACATGCCGCCCTTCGAATCCGGGACAAGGCTGCTGGCCCAGTTGCCGCCGGGCACATTCGGGGTATCACGCTGGTTCAGGTAGAGAGTCCATTCACCCGCCGGGTTGGCCGGGTCGATCACATGCGTGCCATTGCCAGTACCAACCCACAGCATGTTGTTGGCATCCAGCGCCAGCGAAGCGACAAAGTTCGAGTTGAGTTTGTTGTCTTCGGCAATCAGCCAGGCCTCGGCTTTCTCCTCGCCGTATTTCAATACCTGTAAACCCTGACGCGTGCCGTAGAAAACCCACTGCGGAGCCTGGCCGCTTTCGCTGAGCAGTTCAAAGGAGGCGATGCCATCCCGCGTATATTCGTGAGTAAAGAGGCATTTTTCTGTTTGCGGGTCAAACTGGCAGATGCGCCCAACCCCGATCGGGTAGGTGGAAAGCCAGAGCGTTCCATCCTCGGCGGCCACCAGGTTGTTGATTTCGCCCGGCAGCCCCTCGATCAAGGTCCACTGCCCGCCGCGGAATTTGAGCAGGCCGCTCGAACTGCCTACCCAGACGGAGCCATCGATGGTACGCGCTGCCGAATAGGCCCGTTGGCTCTGCATCCCCTTGGATTCATCGTAAATGGTTACACTCCCGTCCGGGGCGACGATGTTCACACCGTTGTAACCGGTCATGACCCAGATGTCACGCCCGATAACGCTGATTCCGCTCACGCCGTTCCAACTCAGGCCGTTGGATGATGTGTAGCGGATGTAAGTGTTGTTGACAAAATCATACACGCCGATGCCGCTGTAGCCTAGAATCAGGCGGTTGTTGGCCTGGTCGCAGTACAACTCTGAAATTTTGGTATTGATTGAAGGCTCTTCTTCCGGCACGCTCAAGGGGCTGAATTCACCGCTCGCCAGATCGAGCACATCCACGCCCAGCTCATGGCCGATCAGCACACTCGGATTCGGCAGGTTACAAACCTCGACCGCATAGATTGAGATGTGGCGCAAACCGTCCATCGTGTCGAACTTGCGGTAATTTCCCGAGCCGATTTCCCAGGCTACCAACCCGCCCGTGCCGCCGGCATAGATGATATTTTCATAACGCGCCGTATCGTGGATGACGTTGGCATTGGTGTAAATATATCGTCCACTGTCCACCTGCAAGGGCGGCAGGGTTGGCGCAGGGATGGGGGTTGGCTCAGCGGTTGCTGCGGGCGCCGATGCAGGGGATTCACTTTCCGAGTCCACCGCTTGCCCGCTCGAATCAGGCACAGCCGATGGTTCTGTTGCGGGCGCACCGCCTCCGCCGCAGGCCGTCAACAGAAACACCAAAATCAGCATAAAAACCAGGGGATTCTTTTTCATTGTTTCTCTCCTTTGAATAAAATGGATGGATCATCCTGCCCGACCTCTGTTCGGGGCAGGGTGAGTGCTCGTAAATGCTCAAAGAGTGCCTCCAGGCTCGCAAACCCTTGGCGGGTATCCGAGTGCGCGTCCACCAGCATGGCGCGCCACTCCTGCGCATTGCCTTCTGTCCACAGGCGCAGCAGGTAAGACTGGTATTTAGAAGATTGGAGTTTTCTCATCGGCATTCTCTTGTTTATAATGATGACAGGTAAACGTTCAGGAATCGTTCAGGAAAGATGACTTTCGCGCTCGAAATCACCACCCTCGGCGGACTGGACATCCGCCAAAATGGGCATCCGCTCAGCGGCCTGGCCTCGCGCAAAGCCGAAGCCTTGCTGGTCTACCTGGCCGCCAACCCGCAAGCCCACAGCCGCGAAACCCTGGCCGACCTGCTCTGGGATGATCGCCCTCCCGCCCAGGCGCTCGGCAACCTGCGCGTCCTGCTCAACAGCCTGCGCAAACCCCTCGGCGAAATGCTCACAATTACCCGCCAGAGCGTCTGCCTGCCGCCCAGTTCTGGTTGGCAACTCGACGCCCTGCAATTCGAGGCCAGCATCCGCATCCAGCAGCAGCGTGAACGCGGCGGCCTGACCCTGACCCCCGTCTCAGCCGAAGCCCTCGAAACCGCCCTGCGCCTGTATCGCGGCGACTTCCTGGCGGGCGTTTACTTCCGCGAAAGCAGCCGCTTCGAAGACTGGGCCATGCTGACCCGCGAACGCCTGCGCCTGCAAGCCATGACCGCCCTCGAAAACCTGCTCGACTACTACAAACGCTGCGGCGACTACCCTGCCGGCATCCGCGCCGCCCAGCGCCTGCTCGAGTTTGACCCCCTGCGCGAAGAAACTCACCGTGAGCTGATGACCCTGCTGGCGCGCAACGGCCAACCTGCCCTGGCCTTGCGTCAGTATGAAATTTGTCGCGAGTTTTTGGAAAAGGAAATGGGCGTTGCCCCGGCCCCCGAAACCGAATCCCTTTATCGAAAGTTATCCGCCGCCCCAGCCTTTTCCCACAGCGGACTCCCCGTATACGGGACGCCGTTCATCGGGCGCGAATCCGAACTGGGGCAGATTGCCGCCCTTTTGCGCCAACCGTCCAACCGGCTGGTGACCCTGCTTGGGCCGGGCGGCATCGGTAAAACCCGCTTGGCCGCCGAAGCCGCCGCGCGGGTCAGTGCTGAATTCCTGAACGGAATCATTTTCATTCCATTGCACAACGCTCCCGAAGCTGATTCGCTCGCCCTGACGCTGTGCGAAGCCCTCGGCCTATCTCCCCAGCCCGGGCAGACTCCGCTTCATTGCCTGCTCAAAGCCCTGGCGGGGCAGGAAATCCTGCTGGTGCTCGATAACTTTGAAGAGCACACTGCCCAGGCCGGGCTGTTGGCGCAAATCCTGTCTGCCGCGCCGGGGGTACGGGTGTTGGTCACCTCGCGTGTTCGGCTAAACTTGCAAAACGAATGGGTTTTGGATGTGCCCGGTCTGGATGTCGCCGCGCAGGAATCGAGCGCGGTGCAATTGTTCTGGCAAGCGGCCCGGCGCGTACACCCCGCTTTCGAACTGGATTCCGCCAGCCTGCCGCATGTTATCCGCATTTGCAAACTGGTGATGGGCGCGCCGCTCGGCATTGAACTGGCCGCCGCCTGGGTGCGCACGCTCCCGGTTGAGCAGGTCGCCGAAGCGATTGCCCGCGACCTCGACACGCTCTCCACCATCAGCCCGGATGTGCCCGAGCGTCATCGCAGTTTCCGGGCGCTGATTGACCATTCGTGGGAATTTCTCTCGGACGGGGAGCGCTCCGTTTTCTGCCGCCTGTCCGTGTTCGAGGGCGGGTTCGACTACCCTGCGGCCCAAACCGTTGCCGGGGCAACCCCGGCGACCTTCTCCGGGTTGGTGGACAAGTCCTTTGTTCAGCGCGAAGGCTCTGGCAGGTACGCCATCCACACCCTGTTGCGGCAGTACGCGGTCGGGAGGGTCAGTGAATGCCTGCCGCGTGGTGAAAATCCCCACGAATCCTTCTCGCGTTACTATCTCACTTTTGCATCCCGCCGCGAAGCCGACTTGCGCGGCCCGCGCCAGCCCGAAGCCCTTGAAGAACTGGTCGCCGAACTGGAAAACCTGCGCGCCGCGCTGATTTGGGCGGCAGAAAACCACCGCGACGATTTGCTTGCGCCCGCGCTGGAGGCTTTGCTCTCGTTCTTCGACCTGCGCGGCAGTTACACCGAAGCCGACCACCTTTTGGCGCGGCTCTCGGGCTGGGGCAGGCCGGCGTTTGCGGGTTGGGTGCTGGCTTGGCGCGGCTGGGTGAGTGACCGGCTGGCGCGGTTTGAGCAGGGCGGGCAGTTTTCGGCGCAAAGCTTGCAGATTTTTGAGCAGTTGGGGGATGTGATGGGGCAGGCCAATGCGCTTGGCAACCTGGGCATGAATGCGATTGCGCGCGGCGCACTGGACGAGGCCCTGGCGCATTTGCAACGCGGCCTGGCCCTGGCTCAAGATGCCGGGGACGAATCCTGCCAGGCGCGCTGCCTGAACCTGATCGGTGTCATCCACAAACAGCGCGGCGATTTTGCCCGCGCTCGCGACCTGCTTTCGCAATCCTTGGGCATTTTCCGTGCCCTGGGCGACCCACAACGAATTGCCGCTTTGGATAACAACCTGGGCGGGGTGCTGCGCTCGCTGGGCGATTTCGATGCGGCCCGCGCCTGTTACGAGGAAAACCTGTTCATTCGTCGCCAACTGGGCGATCCGCGCGGCGAGGCGCTGGCGCTGGTCAACCTGGCCAACCTGCTGGCACAGATGGAGCAGTTTGACGCGGCCCGCCAGGCTTACGAGCAAAGCCTGGAAATTTCCATTCGTCGCGATGATCCTTGGGGCAAGGCGCTCTGTTTGCACAACCTGGGCGACCTGGCGCGCAATCGCGGGGAATACGCGCTGGCATTGCGTCATTATCAGGAGAGTCTCGCCCTGCGCCGCCGCGCCAGGGACCGCACTGGCACAGCTTACTCGCTGATTGGACTGGGGCATACCTGCGCCGTGTTGGGGGATGCCAGACAGGCGCGTGCCTATTTCCGCGAAGGGGCCGAACTGGCTCTGGAACTGAAATTAACCCCGGTTGCACTCGAAGCGCTGGGCGGCATGGCCGTTTTGTACTCTGCCAATGGGAACGATGAAAAGGCAGCCGTGCTGGCCTGCTTTGTGCTCTCCCAACCAGAAGCTGAACGCCAAACGCTGCGGCTGCTGGCGGGCTGGCAGCCCCAAGCGAGTGACAGGGATATGCAATCGGCTCTTGATCTGGCATTTGGGGATTGAAAATAGACAAGACCTCTATAATCGGCTAACAGAAATCGCGTATTACATCGCGCATTCTCTATCATTGGTGTGCGGTTTATGGCTTACGAAGGACCGATTTGATGGCATAATCATTTTTCCGCGGCGTGCTCACTCTGCCCAATTGCCTATCCTTCTATTAAGCCTGTAACAAACACCCATCGGAGTCAACATGGAACAAGCCACCCAGATACTCAATCGTGTTTTGCCCATCCTGCTTCTCATCCTGCTTGGCAGTGGATTGCGGCGGTATAAATTTTTGTCGTCTGGCACGGTTGACGATTTGCGAAAAGTAGTGGTCAACCTGGCCCTGCCGGCTGTGCTCTTCGTTACTTTTTTGCAGATCGAGCTTAAACTGAGCTACCTCGCGGTGTTTGTTGTGATTTTTGTCCTGTGTATACTCCTGCTTGGGATGGGCTTCCTGCTCAAAGCTCGTTTTGCCCCCGAAAACGGATATTTCCCTTTCCTGATGACCGGTTTCGAGTATGGCATGTTGGGTGTCAGCCTGTTTGGTGGAGCCTATGGTCTGGAAAATCTCGGCACGATTGCAGTATTGGCGCTGGGTCATGAGATTTTTATTTGGTTCATCTTCCTGGTCTTCCTGCTGACAAAACGTGACGGGCTTCAAACTTCCCAACAATTGGTTGGCGCGTTCTTCAAATCCCCGGTCATTCTCGCCATTCTTTTGGGAATCCTGTTCAATCTTCTTGGAATGCAGGAGTTGTTGCGCCAGGCTCCCCTCAGCGGAGGCGTGATGAGCGCCTTGCAATTCCTGGGGAATTTGGTGGTGCCATTGATCTTGTTGATTGTTGGCTACAGCATTCAGTTTGACCGCCAGGGAGTTAAATCCGCGCTGCCTGCTGTTTTGCTGCGCTTGTTCATTCTCATCCCGCTGGCATTGGCGATGAACTTCTTTTTCATTCGCAATTGGCTTGGGCTGGAGCCGATCTTCGAAGCGGCTTTGTTCACGCTGTTGGTGCTGCCGCCGCCTTTTATCATTCCTCTCTATATGCGCGCGGAGCTGGTTGAAGAAAGGCATTATATTAACAATGTGCTGGCCTTGTACACGCTCTTTTCGATCAGTATTTATATTGTGTATTTCATTCTCTACCGGAGTTTGTGAGTCTTCTATGCTGACTCATGATTCAGAGTAGTTTGGCGCAAAAATATCTGCCATTCGTAGCATAGAGCCACTATCAGCGCTAGGGGATGACGATTTTAGCCAGCAGGTCGAGAACTTCTCCTGGCGGGGCGGGAAGTTTCTCGAGTGTGAGCAGGGTTTGGGTGGAGTCAACTCGCTCTGTGCCATCTTCGAATCGCCAGAACGTGCGCGTTTTTATTGTTTTCCCGCTGGCTTTATCCACCCATACCTGGCGCGCCGACCCGCTAAACGATTGAGTTTCGCCGGGGTTTTGCACGGGATTGCCGAATGTTTCCAGGAAGGTTATCTGGTAGCAAGGTTCGCCGCCTTCGCACAGAATTTCTTCGATGGCGACAGCCGTGTTGCCGTATTCCATCACCGCATTAAAGTCCTGGCGTAGGAAAGCGGATGTGAACCGGTAGCGTTGCCCACTCAGATAACCCGAATCACCGACGGTGAAGTTGACGAAGTAATCACCCACGGTAACTGATTGTTGCAAGATGTTCCCGGCAGAGTCGTAATCGGTGTGCAGGGTGCGTATGACATAGCCGTTTTCATCAATCTCTAGCCACTCTTCGGATTTGATATATGGCGGGGGGAAGGTTTGGCCGGGGCGGGGAAATGTCTCTGTTTCGGTGACATGGCGAATCCAGCCGGGGCCTTGTTGGAAGGGTAAATCGAAAGATTCGTTGAGGCGGATGAGTTCAAGCCAGGCAGGGTCGCTAAAAGCGGGGGTTGGAGTGATGAAAATTGACTGTGTTGGGGCCGGGGTGGCTGTCCCGCCGACTTGCACGCCGAGCGGCGCGGCAGGGGCCTGCCAGGGGATATTCCATTCGCCTTGGGCAGTGTAATAGGCACGCATTAGATAAATCTCAAAGGGTTCGGTGGGCAGCGAGTCAAAGCGCAATGTGGCAGTGATGATACCTTCCTGTCCAGGTATGTCGCCGCCAGCGCCGCTGGCTTTTTCGCTTCTAAACATGGCGGCGGTGATCTTCGGTTCAGATTGCGAGCTGATGACCAGAATGCCTGGGGCGGTCAGGGCCGCCTGGGTGATTTTCAAGTTGAAATTCCCGGCTTGCAAGGTTTTGTCCAGTTGCCAGATCTGACCGACTTGCGGATTCGGGCCGAGGTCGAAGGTGAAGACCGGGGCGTCGTTCCAAAAATCCTGCGAGAGCGGCAGGTTGGCCGGTTCGGGAAACGAGGTGAGCGACAGGGTGAGTAACTCGCCGCCCTTGAACGGCACGGTTTCATAGGTTTTGACCAGGTTGTTGGAATCGCTCATCACCAGACTAAGCGGGTAAGCACGCCCCTGGTTGTCTTTGAGCAGCACGTTCCAGTCATTGTTTAGGCTGGTGCCGGGTTGGTCAAAGCGCAAAGCCACTTGCAGGATGGTCTTATCGCTGGCTACGGCGACATTTTCGAGAACCAGGCGAAGCCCGGCCTGGCTTTCGCTGGCAATTGGCTGCCAGGGGCCTTGCGCCGGGGGCGGTATGATTTCGTTGGCGCTCATCGGGCGCAGGCGCAGGGGCAGTTCGGCCTGCCAAAGAATCTGCTGATCCCTTTCGATGATTTGATAGCGCAGGGAGATTTCACTGGTTTCCGGCGGGAGGGGCGCAAACTCAAAGATGTTCACCTGGCGATTGTTCTCCTGATCGCCACTGCTCTCGCGGAATTCGACTTCCTGTCCGTCGGCAAGCGGGACAGCGGCAAACGGGTAGATAAAGTCGCTGGTACTTTCGACCTGCCCGACCTGCTCAATGGTGACAGAAAACCTTTGCAAGTCGCTGGTGGCCTGCAAGGCGCGCAGAGTGATTCCTTCGTGGGTGATTTCTACGGGTTCGGCCAGCATGTAAACGGAGCCAGGGTCGCCGGTGGTGAAACCAAAACCGGGGATGAAGCCGGAGAGTCGTCCAATCGCATAGGCCGCGCCGGTCAGCAGGGCCAGGGCAAGAATCGCAAGCAGGAGCACGAGGGCAGGACGGGCGCGCAGGGTTTGCATAAAAGCGCTCCAGTTTTTCGGTTTCCCGGTTGACCGGGTGGCCGGTTGACCGGTTAGGCGGTTAGTTTCGGGGGCGGAGAATTGCGCCAGGAGTTGCCGCTCCAGGCGGTCGGCAAAGTCCGGGGCGGGCTGGGGCGCGGTATAAAAGTCGTTTAATGCAGAATCCAGGCCGGGGGGGAGGATCGGGTTCATGTTATCCATTTTCGGCCTCCCAATGTTCGCGCAGCCAGTTCAGGGTACGGTACAGGCTCATTTTGACGGCGGCTTCGCTTTTGCCTTCGAGCAGGGCGATTTCGGCAAATCCCAGTCCGGCGGCAAAGCGCAGGCGCAATAGTTCCCGCTTTTCTTCGTCCAGTTGGGCCAGCAGGGTTTGCAGGCGGCGGATATCTTCGCGGGCTTCGAGCGCGGTCAGCAGGCCGGGTTCAGGGTCGGGATGTTCATCGAGCGGGGCTTCGGGGCGTTGGCGGTAGAAATCGGCAGCCCGGCGCCGGGCGATGGTGAACAGGAATGCGGGGAAATTGCCGCCTGAACGGAATACATCCCGCTGCACAGCATCGAAGGCTTCGGTGAAGGTTTGAGCGGTCAGGTCTTCGGCCTCTGCGGCATTGCCGACCCGCCTGTAGAGATAGTGATAGAGGGCAGGCAGGTGCTGGCGGTAGAGCGCGGCGAAGGCTTCCGGGTCGGTAGGGTTCATCTGTAAGATATATCGGGGTGGGGCGGAAAAAGTAACACCAGCTAAAGATGGGAAGTGACTCTTTGTCCTGTTGAAACTCCATTGCCCAAGCCGCAGCAAGCTGTAGCCTATCCCCACCCCGAAGGCGTTAAAGATGGTGTCGTTGATGTCCACCGAACGATAGTTACTGCCGATAAGAAGCATGGTCAGCAATTGGACAGTTTCGGTTCCGAGGCCGACCCATAGGGCCAGGAATGTAATCTGCCGCGCGGTGAGAGGGCGCAAGAGCGGATAAAGAATCCCGAAGGGCACGGTCATCAGAATGTTTTCGATGATTCCTTGCCTGCAGGCGTTGGGCAATTCCCAGCAGCCGCCAAAATAGAACGGAATTAGGTTCAGGCCATGATAACGGTAGAGATGAGTGAGTTGTTCCCAGCGTGAGGCAAAGGGGATGCCGACACCCGACTCCGTGAGAATGAGAGGAAACAGTACCGCATCCACCAACGCCAGCAGGTACACCCAAAAGGCGGCGAAGGTTAGTAGGAATTTCCAGCCGCGCCGCCGCAGGGTATAGAGGACGAAGGGGAGCACAGCCAGGATAATGGGAATAGGCAGTTCGACAGGCATGGTTATTCTTTGACAGGTTGAACCAACACCCCAAACCAAACCCCGTCACGCCGAGCGTAGAAGAATGCGCCACCCGCCAGCGGCTGGAAATCATACATTCCTGTTTCGCAGCAGACATCGCCGTGCGCGATATCTTCATACGTTACCGGCAGTTCCAGTCCATCATAAACCAGAATGAAATCAGCAGCACGGCGCGCAGCAAAAAAAGGTTTGCCGTTCACCAGATGCCAGTCGAATATCTCGGTATATCCCCACTCTTGGTTTTTGGGCAGGCCATCCACAAATAAGACAGAGCGGATTTCTGTTACCCAGTGCCCATCCCATGCCCACAAGCCGCGCACAGGTGAACCAGCGGAGCCCATGTGCGGAATGGAAAGAGTTTTAAGCGGTTGATCATCTGCGAAAATTTCCATGCGGGCAGGCGCGCCAATAGGGAAGACTTCGGTTTCGGAGTAGTTGAAAGAAAGCAGGCGGTTGCCTGCCCATACGCGATCAAAGCCGAATTCCCAAAACGAAAGGGGCTGCGCGCCCTCCCTTGTGACCATTATGGGGAACTGACTACCGTTCCCATCTTCAGCGCGCGCCCAAAAGATGAAATCCTTCCCATCCGGGCGGATGGAGACTTCGCCCAGCCCAACCAGCCTGGAGAAGATCGTCTCATCTCCCTTTTTCAGGTCGAAGGAAGCCCAGGGTTGGGCGGTTTGGCGCTCTTCCAGGCGCAAGCCAAAGGCGGCCAAATCGCGGTTTGTTGCTTGCATTTTCTCTCGCTCGCTTTGGCTCCAAAGTGTATTTACTTTCACATCAAGCGCGTTTATCCTGGTACGGAAGCCATCGAGGTGCCGAATGGGGTGACATGTATCGTTGGTAATCGCATATTCTGTGATGGTGAGTCCGTCCGCCTGCTGGGTGGAAACTGCTGGAGCGGGTGGGGTTTCGCGGCAGTGCGGCGAATCATAGTATCCGCTGTATGTGGGCTCTGGAGCAGCCTGGAGAAAGCTCAGGTTGGAGAGAATTCCGTCAAAATGGGTGGAATCCGCGCGCAGGATGAGTAATTCATCGGGGCGAGCCGGGTTGCGAGCAAAAAGCACTGATTCCAATCCCGGTTGTGGCGATTTTGGAGAAACGATGCAGCCATATCCGAACCAGAGATTTTGCTTTATATCCCAACCCTGCCAATCATAGATGAAAGGCATTTCACCGTAACGGGTATTGAGATTGGGATCATTGGCTTCGTCAACGCACAGGTGACTTAATTGGTCATACAGAGATCGGGTATAACGTTGTGATTCGATCTGCCAGAAACCGCCTATGCCGGATGCGCGATTCTTGCCATTCGTCTGCCAGATGGGGGGATAGCGCAAAGATAAGTTGAGTTCCTGGCTGTGAAATGTTTGCCAGTCTGCGGGAATTTCTGTTGGGATTGGGAAGGGGGTGACGGTAGGATCTGGCGTTTCCTGCGGCAAGGATGTTGGGCTGCTGGGCGGCCGGGGGCTGGCAGATTCCGTTGGCATGGAATTTGGCTGACAGGCCGACAGCATAAAGGCGAGCAGGACAAGCATATTTTTTTTCATCTTTTATGGCTTCCAGAATTCCAATTCAGGGTAAGCGCGCTCTCTTTGTTGCTCTTTTCCTGAAGAAGGTACGCGATGACCTGGCGTTCACGTGGAGTGAATTGAGAGTCCATGTATCCAAGTGTAACGCAATTTCAGCGCACCCAACCGGCCCACGAGATACCCCAGACCGCGCCAGACGGAATGGGCTGGATTTGCCCATTGTCAAGATCTAGCAAAGCGAGTTGCCCCGGTTCGCCACTGATGTAGGCAAGAAAGCGTTCATCCTCAGACATAACAACGTTTGCGAATACAGATGCAGTAGACAGCGTTGGGCCAGGCCGGCCGTCCATGCCAAACAGGTGCAATTCCAGCAGTTCTTTGCCAGAGGCGTTGTGATTGATAACAATCCCAATCACTTGACGGCCTGTCGGGCTGAGCGTGTATTGAAAGAGATGTTCAGCATACGCCGCGCCGTTGATGATATTCCCGCTGACAGGATTGACTGTACAAAAACGGTTGGTTATTTGCCCATCGTTGCACAGGGTAAAGATGCTGCCATCTGGCGTCCAGACTGCCGGGGAAACGCCGACATCATCGGCAAAGTCGGATGAATGAGAAGTCAGGTTGACAGGCTCTCGACCTGGGTCAGCAGGGTCAAAATCGAGTAGGAAAATATCCTGTTCACCTGTGCCAGAATAATCAGAGCCGGTGAACAGGATGCGGTAATCGGAGGGAGCAAAGAAGGCTTTGCCTAGTTCGATGTCAGGCCGTGATTTGATTTCGTGGGCAACGCAGTTTCCACCAGTGCGGCAGGCCAGGTCTAGCCAGAGAAATTGCCAAAAATTATTACCGGGCTGGTTATTGACATAACGGAAAATGCCGTAGCGCCCATCGAAAGACCAATGTCCTTCGACGATTGTGCCAATTGTGTTCGCTGGGGTTAGCGGGAAGGTGTACAGGAGTCTGGGCAATGAGCCATCGAATCGCAAGGAATACAAGCCCAGATCTTTGATGTAGAAAAAACCGTCGCGCATGACTGGCAAGCCTGCCAGGTAGTCTATACCCTGATTATCCGGGTGGACATAGACTTGCGCGACTGCCCCAGGCAGGGTTGCCAGGCGGCGCGGTTCGCTGAAAGGGGCAAGAGCGAAAAGCGCTGTTGTGTCCGTCTCGATGGCTGTGAATAGCAACTCGCCCGGTTGCGGGGATTGTCCAAAGAAAGAATAGCCATCCAGGGGCAGCGGCGTTGCGGTGGGTTGCGGGGAAAAGTTCGCCGGGTCCGCTTGTGCGGGATCGCCGGGCAGGCCGGCAAAATTGGGCAGGGTGAAGGTGAATTCGAACGGGCCTTGCACTGCGAGGATAACTTTTTCGAGCGGGATGTGGATAATCCCGCTGATTTTGCCGGAAGGTCGCAATAACTCGATGAAAATATCCTTGCTACCGGCAAACATGCCGCCGCCATACAGGTCATCCACCCGGTCTGGTTTGCCGATTTCAAGCGCTACAGGCACGATGCCGCCGATTGGCTGGATGGGGTCAACGTTGAGAATAAGCCGCAGACTATTGACCCCATCGCCTTCGAAAGTCGCTTGACTGAAATGAATGTCAATCCCCATTGCCGGAATGGTTATATCAAGTGGAATGACGGTTTCAGGCTGAGGGTTATCGCCAATATCAACGGTGAGGGATTGGCCGGTCAGGTCGGCGGTTGCCAGCAAGGCAGGGATGGAAAGCGTGAGAGTCTGGTTCGACGAAAGCGGCGGGAAGCTCAGCGCTTGGCTTGGGCTGTCGACAAGCGGGTAGATATTGCCCTGGATATCCCTTAGTTCAACGGGTTGATCTGGGAATTCCCATACCTGGCCTACCCATGCGCCGGGCTGTAATTCAGGATGGAGCGATTGCACTTCAATCAGGATGGAGGTTTCTGTCTCGGTGGTCGTAGCGGCCAGCAGGCAAGCTTTTAGCCCGTTGCTTTCCTGGCAAGTTGTGGATTCGGCGGAAGCGGTTGGATAAGGAGCGAGAGAGACATTCGGCAGTCTGGACTCTGAGGCGGGAAGCCAGACCAGCGGCAGATTCCAACCTTCGGGCAAGGCGAGCGTTGTGTGAGTGGTGTCGCCGGCAAGGGCGGGAAAAACCAGCAGAATGCCACGCGTTTCGGGGATGTTGGGCGCATACTGCCAGGATGATGCTGTGAGTGTCTGGTCGTTTTCGAGAATCAGGTGCGCGCCATCGACGGGGCGGGCGCTATCGCTGAATTCCAGCCACAAGCGGGTTTCGTCCGGAGTGGATAGCCCGCGTGTGATGGTCAAACTCCGGCCTTCGTATTCCTGGCGGACAGGTTGGGCAAGCACCAGCGTCGAATCGGCGGGCAGGAATCCGGAATCTGGCAGGTAGATGTAACCGAGCGAACGCCCGATGGCGTAGGCCGCGCCCGAAAGCAGGGCCAGGGCAAGCAAAACGAACAAAATCATCAACGCCGGTTTGGCGCGCAGGGTTTGCATTAAGGTTCTCCTTGGATGGGAAGGCCTAAGGGCAAAAATGCCTTTGGGTGTTATCTCAGCATCGAAGTTGAGATTGTGAAGCAGGTGGGCGGTTTCCAGAGCGGCGCGTTCCTGGGAATTGCCGGGCTGGGTCAATGCCCCGGGTTGGATGCCAAGCAATTGGTCGAGACGCAGGTTGAATTGCTGCAAGCGTTTATTCATGGCTTACCTCCTGCGCTTCAATCAGAGCGGCCCGTAGTTTTAATAGTGACCGATAGAGAATGACTCCTACATTGCTTTCGGTCAGCCCGGTGAGCTCGGCAACCTGGCGGTTGTTGAGCGGGCCACCGAACTTGAGCGCAATCAACTCGCGGGCGCGTGGGTCAAGAATTTGCAGGGCGGCCAGGATTTGTTCCCGGTTCTGGGTGAGCATAATTTCCTGTTCCGGGCCGGGGGTCTCCTCTTGGAATTCATCATCGAGCGGCTCGAACCGGTTTTCTGTTTTCCAGTGATTGGCGGCCAGTCTGCGGGCAATGACAAACAACCAGGTTTGCAGTTGCGCCCGCGCTGGGTCATATTGTGCGAAACTGGACAGGGCGCGTTCGAAGGTTGCCGCCGCTAGGTCGTTGGCGGTATCGGCATCTGCGCCGCAAAATCGCAGGTAGCGAAAGATGGCCGGGTAATAGCGCTCGAAGGCCTGTTCAATTAGGGCAGGTTCGGCAGACTTGGCGGGCTTGGCCCGAAACAATGGCTTCAAAGAGTCCTCCGGTAAGGGGTTCTATGATGTTATACAACGAAAGTGACTTTGTATTACAAAAAATCCCCGCCTAGGCGGGGATGATAAGTTAGGGGAAGATCACTTCTGCCTTTGTCTGCTTTCGGCGCAGCCGCCAAAATCCAACTCCAATCGCAATGGCTGAACCCAACAATAAGAAATTGTATCCATCAGCTACATTGTGCGGATCCTGTACGCCCAACGATAAGAGCATGATCCACGCAGAAATGAAGAATCCAAGCATGAGATTCAGACGTTTGTGGATGGAGACTTTCCGCCATCCAGAGTGGAGGGAGAGTACCACCCCGGGAAAAAGCATTGCCATCAGAATTCCCCCGCAGACCAGAGACCACCACGGGGCATTGAGCGAAGCGGCAACATGTTGAACAACGGAATCAGGAACGCTGATACTGCCCCCCATCAGCTTTAGCTCTTCCGCGCTAACAACAAAAACCCGGTTCAAATACGAACGCTCAAACGAGCGAACAATGGCATTAACGAACATTGTAAAAGAAGCGCCATAGCATAAATATAACCACTTTTCCCAGCGTGGGAGCTGGTTTTCAAGAGATTCGATTTCCGTTATCGATTCATGATTCATTTTGACCTCCATCTTGTAAAACATGCTGGATGCGCTCTGCCACAGGTGGACTCTGAAAAATCAGGATATTTCGCTCACTAAAACGGCGCAACAATTCGAGCCCCGTCCTAGTCAGGCTATAATATTTACGCTGCGGGCCAACCTTTGATTCTTGTGGTTGACTGGTGACAAGCCCCATCTCCTCGAAACGATTGATTGCGCGATAGATACTGTTTTCATCGGCAGTCATCATTCCCTGGCTTATGCTCTGAATGGAAGCGCTCATCTCATAGGGATAAGAAGGCTTCTCATCCAGGAGCAGGAGCAACCAAAAGGTAAGTAGTCCCTTTTTATAGACACTTTCCCAGTTTTCAAGAAGTTGTTCAATGTGATTCATTGTTATCTCCTTAGGTATTATACCATAAGTGTAATACCTAAGGAGATAACAATTATTTTCGGTTTCTTTCCAACCCAGAAATGATTTGCATTACAGGATTATCTTAAGTTCGGACATTAGGATATACACAATCATTAGCCAGAAGGTTAGGTAATCTTGGGCGGGTTGGCAAATCACATCGCACAATCCACCGCAATTCAATATGAATTGTAGGTAATCTTTATGCAGAAAACAACCCGATTTCAGGTGGGTAGGAGCCAATTAGGGCGGGAAAAGGATAGCAGATAAAGGGATTACCCTGGATTGACGCTAACCGGGATTAGTCATCCCATCTGCTTAAAACCTGATACATGACATCCCAAGCGGTGATTTTTGGCAGAAAAGATGTTGCCCAAAAAGATGCTATACTATTTTGAGTAGCAAAACTGTATCTGGTGGAGCGCCCCAAGTAAACATCATGCCCAACATCATCACACTCTCACAGCTTGAAAGTTATCTCTGGGAAGCCGCCAATATCCTGCGCGGCAGTCCCGTGGATCGCACGGACTGGAAAAGTTACATCCTGCCGCTGTTGTTTTTCAAGCGCATTTGCGATGTCTGGGATGAGGAATACGCCGAAGCGGTGGAGAACTACGGCGAAGACTTTGCCGATGAGCACCGTTTCCAGGTTCCAGAAGAGTATCACTGGACAGCGGTGCGCGAAACGCCGGTTAATGTGGGCACGGCCCTGCAAAATGCCATGCGCGGCATCGAAGCCGCCAACCAAAAGCATCTGTACGGGGTCTTTGGCGATGCCCAGTGGACGAACAAAGAGCGCCTGCCCGATGCTCTGCTCAAGGATTTGCTCGAGCATTTTTCGGCGTTGACTCTGGGCAACCGCCAGGTGACCAATGATATTCTCGGGGATGGGTACGAATTCTTAATCAAAAAATTTGCGGATGCGACCAACAAGAAAGCCGGGGAGTTTTACACGCCGCGCAGTGTGGTGCGGCTGCTGGTCGACATCCTTGCCCCCCAGGAAGGTGATACAGTTTACGATCCGGCCTGTGGAACAGGCGGGATGCTGCTCGGTGCGGTGGCGCATGTTCGCGAGCGCGGCGGCGATCCGCGCACGTTTTACGGCAAGTTGTTTGGGCAGGAAAAGAATCTGACCACCTCCTCCGTAGCGCGGATGAACCTGCTGCTGCATGGGCTGGAAGATTTCCAGGTGGAGCGCGGCGACACGCTGCGCAACCCGGTTTTCACCGACCCGAGCGGCGGACTGGCGACTTTCGATTGTGTGATTGCCAACCCGCCTTTTTCGCTGGAGCAGTGGGGCCGCGAAATCTGGGAGAATGACCCCTGGGGCCGCGCAATTGCCGGCCTGCCAACCGATTCGAACGGCGATTTTGCCTGGGTACAGCACATGGTCAAGAGCATGGCCGAGAAGAGCGGGCGGATGGCGGTCGTTTTGCCGCAGGGTGCGCTTTTTCGCGGTGGCGTGGAAGGACAAATTCGCAAATACCTGCTGGAGCAGGATTTAATCGAGACCGTCATCGGGCTGGCGCCCAACCTGTTTTACGGGACGGGGTTGGCAGCTTGTATTCTCGTCCTGCGCAAGCGCAAAGCGCCGGAGCGGGCGGGCAAGGTGCTGGTCGTGGATGCGTCGTCGCTGTACCGCCAGGGTCGGGCGCAGAACTTTCTCGAGCCGGAGTACGCCGCGGAGATTCTCCAGTGGGTGCAAAACTTCGGGGACGTGGCAGACCGGACACGGGTCGTTAGTCTGGCTGAGATAGCGGCAGAAGATTGGACGTTGAATATCTCCCGTTATGTGCTCCCACCCATCGGGGCCGACATCCCACCGCTGAATGTTGCGATTGACGAGTTCAAAGCCGCCTGGGAACGGGCACAGGAAGCGGAAAAACGGCTGCGAGTGTTGCTAAAAGATTGGGACGCGGATTAACGCGGAGGACGCGGAGAAAACCTTTAAAAATCTGCGTTTTCCGCTCTCGTCTGCATCCTATAAAGTATGGAGATTCCTATGGAAACCCAGTTTGACTTGAAACACAAAGAGATTACTGACAAAATCCTGCACGCGTTTTTCAAGGTGGTCTATGCCGAACTGGGTTACGGATTTTTGGAGAAGGTGTACGAGAACGCGATGGTGATTGCCTTGCGTTCGATGGGGCTGAACGTGAAAACCCAGGAACGCATCGTGGTGTACTTCCAGGGCCAGGTGGTTGGCGAATACATTGCCGACCTGCTCGTGGAAGATAAGGTTTTGGTGGAACTGAAAGCGGCCTCGCGTTTGTTGGCCGAACACGAAGCGCAATTGCTGAATTACCTGCGCGCCACCCCGTATGAAGTGGGGCTGGTGCTGAATTTTGGGCCCAAACCCGATTTTTCGCGTAAGGTTTTTGCCAATGAGCGAAAAACGGTGACCTGGAAGGATAAGTGACGCGGATAAACGCCGATAACGCGGAGAAAAACAAAAAATCCGCGTTTTCCGCTCTCGTCCGCGTCCAATTTAAGAAGGAATTTTAATGACTGACCGTCTCTCCCTCCCCGAACTCGAAACCTACCTGTGGGGCGCGGCCACCATCCTGCGCGGATTGGTGGATGCCGGGGATTACAAGCAGTTCATTTTCCCGCTGTTGTTCTACAAGCGGCTTTCGGATGTTTGGGACGCGGATTATGCCGACGCGCTGGCCGAGACCGATGACGCCGACTACGCCGCCGACATGGCGAACGAGCGCTTTGTCATCCCCGCCGGGGCGCACTGGAACCAGGTGCGCGAGACGGCCAGGGATGTGGGCAGCGCCATCCAGGCGGCTTTCCGCAGTATCGAAGCGGCCAACCCGGAGAAGTTCGACGGGATTTTCGGCGACGCGCCCTGGACAAACAAGGAGCGCCTGCCCGATCACACGCTCAAGAACCTGCTGGAGCATTTCTCGAAGCACACGCTTTCGCTGGCGAACGTGCCCGAAGATGAGTTGGGCAACGGCTACGAGTTCCTGATCAAGAAATTCGCCGATGACAGCGGCCACACCGCCCAGGAGTTTTACACCAACCGGACGGTGGTACACCTGATGGTGCAAATGCTGGAGCCCCAGCCGGGTGAGCGGATTTACGACCCGACCTGCGGCACGGGCGGGATGCTGATTTCGGCGTTGGATGAAGTCAAGCGCAAGGGCGGCGAGTACCGGACGCTGAAACTCTACGGGCAGGAGCGCAACCACATGACCGCCTCCATCGCCCGGATGAACCTGGCCCTGCATGGCGTGGACGATTTCGCCATCGCCCGCGGCGACACGCTCGAAAATCCCGTTTTCACGGAGCATGACCGCCTGGCGACCTTTGACGTGGTGCTGGCTAACCCGCCCTATTCCATCAAACAGTGGAACCGCGAAGCCTGGCAAAGTGACGTTTGGGGGCGCAACTTCCTCGGCACCCCGCCCCAGGGCCGCGCGGATTATGCCTTTTTCCAGCACATCCTGAAATCCCTCACCCCTGCTTCGACTTCGCTATCGCTCCGCTCAGCAGGCGGCAGGTGCGCGATTCTCTTTCCGCACGGCGTTTTGTTCCGCAAGGAAGAAGCCGACATGCGCCAAAAGTTGGTAGACGCCGACCTGGTGGACTGCGTGCTCGGCCTTGGCCCCAACCTGTTCTACAACTCGCCAATGGAAGCCTGCATCGTGATTTGCCGGATGAACAAACCGGCAGAACGGCGCGGACGGGTGCTGTTCATCAACGCCGTGGACGAAGTGACCCGTGAGCGCAGCATGAGCTACCTGAAACCGGAGCACCAACAGCGTATCGCGGACGCCTATCACGCCTTCGCGGACGTGGATGGCTTTGCGAAGGTGGCAACCCTGGACGAAATCCGCGTCAATGATGGCAATTTGAGTATTCCGCTGTATGTGCGTGGGAAGGGTGTGGGGGAAGAAAAGGGTCAGTATGCTGCCGATGGTCTGCGCGAAGCGGTGCGGGCCTGGGAGAAGAGTTCGGAGCGGCTAAGCGCCGAAGTGGGCGCATTGTTGCAAAAACTCGGTTGACATGTCATTGCGATGCCGCGCTCTTCAGCGGCAGAAGCAATCTCCGATTAAGTGGAGCGTGCTGCTCGGTAAGTTTCTTGTGATAAACGGGAGATTGCTTCACCGCCTACGGCAGTTCGCAATGACATTTACAGGTCGATACATGCTACAATACATAGTAGGATATGTAGAAAGGAGCCTGATATGCAACAAATTATTGGTGTCACCGAACTCCAACGCAAATTTCGCACTTTTTTTGATGACGTAGTGCGCAAGCGCACGCCGGTCATCCTGACGCGTGGTTCGCGCCCGGAGGCCGTCTTGATTTCTTATGAAGATTATCTGCGCTTCCAGCAGATGCAGGAAAGTGAAGTGCTGGCGCGTTTTGACAAGGTTTGGGATCGCCTGGCGGAAGTCAATGCCGCCGTCAGCGAAGAAGAACTGGCCGCCGACATCCAAGCGGCGCGGGGTTAGCCGATGCGCGCCGTGATTGATACGGGGGTGCTGGTCAGCGCGCTCATCCGCCGCCAGGGGACGACCGGCGATGTGCTGCGCGCCCTGCGCGATGGACGTTTTACCGCCATTTACTCCACCGACATTCTGGTGGAAATTATTGACGTGCTCGGACGCCCCACATTTCGGCAGAAATACCATATCGAACCGGACGATATCACCGCCATCGTCAACCTGTTGCGCTTGCGCGGCGAGTTGGTGACGCCCACCCGCAAAGTGACCGCTTGCCGTGACCCGAAAGATGATAAGTTTCTCGAAGCCGCCCTGGCAACCGAGACAGACTGCATTGTTTCCGGCGACGCCGACCTGCTGACCCTGACACCCTTCGAGAATATTCCCATCCTGCGCCCGGCGGAGTTTTTGGCAAGGTTATAAGCGCCCACCCTGGACGAAATCCGCGCCAACGATGGCAATTTGAGTATTCCGTTGTATGTGCGCGGAAAAGGCGTCAGCGAAGAAAAAGGCGAATATGCTGCCGATGGGTTATGGGAAGCGGTGCGAGCTTGGGAAGAGAGTTCAGCGCACTTAAACATTCGGCTTAATAATTTGCAACAAGTTGTTGAGAATCGTGGGAAGTAACAAACTTGGATGAAAAATGACCCAAAAATTTCGCACAGCATTGTATTACCCCCAAACGCTTATTGACAATCCAAAATGGCTTCGGCAAGCAGTTTTGTATTGGGACGAAATAGGCTCTATTGTTCCCAATAAGCATGTCTTAAACGAAACCCTCAAAAAATCTTATGATATGCAAATTTTGAATGAGCGAAAACTTTATAAACCGTTTTATCCTTTGGAATTCTTTAAAAACGATAAGAAGTTTGCTGATAATTGGATGGAAGATTTTGAGAATAAATCCAAGCAGATGCAGGAAATTAACATTCATATCCTCCCACCCAAAGATGCTATTTATCAGTTTTCATATGTGGATATGAATAAAAATGAGGTGTATGAAAAGGTTAAACACTATATACCTCCCATAGGGAGTAGAGAGTTTCTTGAGTCAAAACCATACACTGATTTATTGATTTCAACCCTAGCTAAACATATTGCTAATGCCAATACTTCAAGTATCACGATACCTTACACAGATAAGGCTGAGTATTTGCATTTGGCATTTCCAGCAGTTCATAACAAAACTGACTTGTTGGCAATTAACCTCGGGCTAGTTAATCTTTTGCCAACACCAACAGAAAATGTCCCATTAGTCGATATTCTGAATTTCAAGGAAAAATACCAGATTGAGCTTCTTACATATCGTAAAGAACTTGACGAGTATTTAGAAAATCTAAAAAAAGCCACCAACGAGAAAGAAATAAGTGATTTAAATATTAAATTTGCTGAAAATCTTCATCTTCAATTGTTGACCTTGGATAAAGCATTCAAAGATTCTCGCATGTCTTTTTTTCTTGGTACATTACGAAACATTTTTTCTGCTGAATCCACAGTAATAACAGCAATTACCACCTACTTTGCTTCTCAACCAGATGCAAATATGCCACTGCTCGCTGCTATTGGTGGAAGTGTGTTGGTAGCGTCTATTTCCGTCAAGGAGCAGTATTTAGAGGGAAGAAACCGTAAATCAGAAAGACTTTTGCAAAATTCATTTTCTTATTTATATTTAGCCGAACAAGAAGGCATCATAGATCGCCCATGACCCAACACCCCCTCGTCAAATTCGGTGACGTAGTTCGCCAGGTAAAAGACAAAGTTGACCCGCAGACGGCGGGTTTGGAGCGTTTTGTGGCGGGTGAGCACATGGACTCGGACAACCTGCACATTCGCCGCTGGGGTGACGTGGGCGATGGCTACCTGGGGCCAGCCTTTCACATGCGTTTCAAGCCGGGACAGGTGCTTTACGGCTCGCGCCGGACTTATTTGCGAAAAGTGGCTGTCGCCGAGTTTGAAGGGATTACCGCCAACACGACCTATGTGATTGAACCCCAAGACCCGGATGTGCTTTTGCCCGATTTTTTGCCGTTTGTCATGCAAACGGATTCTTTCAACGAACACTCCATCAAGCAATCCAAAGGTTCGGTCAATCCGTACATCAATTTCTCCGATATTACTTGGTTCGAGTTTCCACTTCCTCCGATTGAAGAACAGCGAGAAATAGTACGTTTGCTTACAACCGTTAATAATTATATTGATAGTTTGTTTGAAGCAGAAAATAAACTCAAGGTTTTGTTTGATTCGTTGGCGTTTGATTTACTTGCTCATCGTGAAACAAGGGCATTTGTAAAACTCAGCGAAGTGTGTTCACAAATTACCGTTGGCATTGCATCGTCTGCCGCTCATGCTTATCGAGAAACTGGCGTTCCACTAATCAGAAACACAGATATCAATGCTGGTTATATATCTCGCGAAGGTATGCCTTTTTTATCGCCAGAATTTGATGAAAAATATCGCACAAAACGGGTCAAAGTGGGGGATGTTGTGATTGCCCGTACAGGGAAACCTGGAATTTGTGCAGTGATCCCTCCCGATTTGGATAATGCCCAGACTTTTACAACTCTAATAGCACGCCCTATCCCCAAAAAACTAAACTCGGACTTTTTGTGCTGGTGGTTGAATAGTTCACATGGACAGCAATTTGTTCAAACACGAAAAGCGGGCGGAATTCAGCAGAATTTGAATGCCACATTGCTTCAAGAAATGCCAATATCGCTGCCATCGCTAAAAGAGCAAGAAAATATTGTTGCCAAAATAAGAATGGCATTAGACTCATTGGAAGCAATTGCCAATACAAAAAATAAAACAATGAAATTGTACTCAAAACTACGGGAAGAAAAATTATCGGGTAATAAATAATATTTACAAGGGAATCCCATGTTCAACGAGCAAAACACCGTCGAAAACTACGAGCGACCTATCCCCCTGGCCCCCTTTCCTTTCAGGAAAGGGGGAGTCGCGGCTTCCCCCCGTTTCGGGGTTTCTTCTCCCCTTTTAGGGGAGACCGAGAGGGGTCTTTATGCCCGCACATAACATCGTCATCGGCCAAAACGTTACATCTGCCAAAGTCCAGCGTGCCAAAGAACTGCGTCAGAACATGACCGAATCCGAAAAAACGCTCTGGCAGGCCGTCCGCGCCAACCGGCTGAATGGCTGGCATTTTCGCCGTCAGCAAATCATCGGCGGCTTCATTGCCGATTTCTACTGTCACGCCGCCGCGTTGGTGGTTGAACTGGATGGCGAAATTCACAAATCTCAACAGGAATACGACCAGGAACGCACCGAACTCATCCGCGATTATGGGATTGAAGTCATCCGCTTCAAGAATGAAGAAGTCCTCACCCAATTGCCCCAGGTTTTGCAAAAAATAGATGAATTATGCCGCAAACGTTCCAACTCCCCTTCCCTTGTAGGGAAGGGGTTAGGGGATAGGTAAAATTATGTTCAACGAACAAAACACCGTCGAGAATTACGTCGTCAACCTTCTGACAGGCTTCACCCCATCCCTTTTAGGGAGGGGGCAGGGGGGTGGGTCAGGGATAGGTGAACCCCGCGCCGCCTACATCCCCCTCGGGCGCAACTCCAAAGGCGCGGGCTGGCATTACGTCCCGGCGCTCGACCTGCCGCGCCAGGTCAACCAGGCCTTGCTCGAACCCTGGCTGGTGCAGGCGCTCATCCGGCTCAACCCCGAAATCGCCGCCCGCCCCGAACGCGCCGACGAAGTGCTCTACAAACTGCGCGCCATTGTTCAGGAAGTGCGCAGCGATGGTCTCATCCGCGCCAACGAAGAATTCACCGCCTGGCTGCGCGGCGACCGCTCCATGCCCTTTGGCGAAAATAACCAGCACGTCACCATCCGCCTGATTGACTTTGAAAATCTCGATAACAACCAGTACATCGCCTCGACCCAGGTCACGTTCCGCGCCGGAGCCGCCGAACGCCGCCCCGACCTGGTGCTGTACGTCAACGGCCTGCCGCTGGCGGTGCTCGAAGCCAAAACCCCCGTCCGCAACGCCGTCAGTTGGGTGGATGGGGCCAAACAAATCCACGACGACTACGAAAAATTCGTCCCCGAACTGTTTGCCTGCAACGTGCTCAACGTCGCCACCGAAGGCAAAGACCTGCGCTACGGGGCCATCCACACGCCGCTGGAACACTGGAGTCCGTGGATACCGGATGAAATCAAATTAACCGCGAAGCAAAACCAATTAACCGCAAAGAACGCAACCCCGCTGGGGAACGCGGGGCGAGCGAACGCGAAGGAAAATCAAAATCTTGGCGCTCTTGGCGGGCTTGGCGGTTCGATGGAAAACTCAGGGACAGGAAATGCCTATTTAACGGCGACACCGGCTGCGGGTGGAGAAAATCCTACCGGGGGTGCGGGAAAAGGCGATTTAACCGCGAAGAACGCTAAGGACGCCAAGAAAACCCAAGATGAAGACATCCAAAAAGAAAACCTTAGCGCTCTTAGCGGCCTTAGCGGTTCGAAATGTCTTAAACTCCTCGCCCAGAGTATCCCCAGCCTGCTCCGCCCGCACGTCCTGCTCGACATCCTCGCCAACTTCACCCTGTTCGCCACCGACAAGAAAAAACGCCGCCTGAAAATCATCTGCCGCTACCAGCAGTACGAAGGCGCCAACAAAATCGTCCAGCGCGTGCTCGGCGGGACCACCAAAAAGGGGCTCATCTGGCACTTCCAGGGCTCCGGCAAAAGCCTGCTGATGGTCTTTGCCGCCCAAAAACTGCGCCTGCAACCCGCCCTGCGCAACCCCACCGTGCTCATCGTCGTTGACCGCATTGACCTCGACGCCCAAATCAGCGCCACCTTCCACGCCTCCGACATCCCCAACCTGGTCAAAGCCGAAAGCCGCGCCGAACTCGAAACCCTGCTCAAACAGGGCACGCGCAAAATCATCATCACCACCATTTTTAAATTTGGCGAGGCCGAGGGCCTGTTGAGTGCGGATGAAAATATCATCGTGCTGGTGGATGAAGCCCACCGCACCCAGGAAGGCAACCTGGGTCTGAAAATGCGTTCCGCCCTACCCGGAGCCTTTTTCTTTGGTCTGACGGGGACTCCCATCAACCGGCGTGAGCACAACACCTTTGCCGCATTCGGCGCCGAAGAAGATGAACACGGCTACATGAGCCGCTACGGCTTCGAAGAATCCATCCGCGACGGCGCCACCCTGCCCCTGCACTTTGAACCGCGCCTGGTGGAACTGCACATCGACAAGCAAGCCATCGACGAAGCCTACAGCGAACTGACCGGCGAACTCACCGACCTCGACCGCGACCAACTCGGCAAAGCTGCCGCCAAAATGAAAGTGCTGGTCAAAGTCCCCGAACGCATCCAGGCCATTTGCGCCGATGTGGCCCGCCACTACCTCGAAAAAGTGCGCCCCAACGGCTTCAAAGCCATGCTCGTCACCTTCGACCAGGACGCCTGCCTGCTCTACAAAGCCGAGTTGGACAAACACCTGCCGCCCGAGGCCAGCGACATCGTCATCTCGGTCTCAGGCACGCTACGCGAGCGCGACGACGAGCGCTACCGCCCGCTGAAACGTGACCGCGACGCCGAAGAAAAACTGCTCGACCGCTACCGCGACCCCAACGACCCGCTGCAAATACTCATCGTCACCGCCAAACTGCTGACCGGCTTCGACGCGCCCATCCTGCAAGCCATGTACCTCGACAAACCCATGCGCGACCACACCCTGCTGCAGGCCATCACGCGCACCAACCGCACCTACGGCGACAAAAAGACCCACGGCCTGATTGTGGATTACCTGGGCGTGTTCGACGACGTGGCAAAATCGCTCGAATTCGACGAAGAAGGCTTCCGCCGCGTCGTTTCGGATATCGCCAACCTGAAAACGAAACTCCCCGAAGCCATGCAAAAATGCCTGGCCTACTTCCCCGGCCTGGATATGTCGCTGACCGGCTTCGAAGGTTTATTGGCAGCCCAGGAATGCCTGCCCAACAACGAAATCCGCGACCTGTTCGCCGCCGATTACAGTTACTTGTCCAGCCTGTGGGAAGCCATCTCCCCCGACCCGCTGCTGGCTCCCTACGAAAGCGACTATCGCTGGCTCTCGCAGGTTTACATCTCCATCCAGCCCACCAGCGGCACCGGCGCCCTGCTCTGGCACTCGCTCGGCGCGAAGACGATAGAACTCATCCACCAGAACGTCCACGTCGAAACCGTCCGCGACGACCTGGACGAAATCGTGCTCGACCCGCAGTTAATCGAAGCCATCCTGAACACGCAGAATCCCACGCAAAAAGCCCGCGAACTGGAACTCAAACTCGCCACGCGCCTGCGCGGCCACATGGATAATCCGCGCTACCGCAAACTCTCCGAACGTTTGGAAAAACTCAAAGAACAACACGAAGCCGGGCAACTGCACTCCATCGCCTTCCTGAAAGCCCTGCTCGACCTGGCCCGCGACCTGGTCAACACCGAAAAAGAAGTCCCCCCGGCTGAAGACGAAGACCGCGCCAAAACCGCCCTGACCGAACTCTTCCAACAAACCCGCTCCGCCGATACCCCCATCGTCGTCGAACGCATCGTAGATGACATTGACGACATCGTGCGCAAAATCCGCTTCGAAGGCTGGCAAGCCACCGAAGGCGGGAAGCGCGAAGTGCGCAAAGCCCTGCGGAGGACGCTGGCGAAGTACAAATTGCATAGCGACACTGAACTGTTTGAAAAAGCCTACAGCTACGTCAAAGAATACTACTAATCCCATGCCGACCTTGAAAGAGTTGTTCGAGACTTGTGTTGCGAAGTCCCCGAAGGGGGAGCCTGTCGAAACAAGGCGTATGGGTATGTGAGGGAGTATTATTTGGGTTTAGTTTGACAACAGTTTTGTTTAAGGTGATGTTGTATGACACAATACACAATTTATGAAGATGATCTCGCAACAACTACTCAACCTCAGTGGGAGTCGGATGGGAAGATTGAAATATATTGGGATCATCCTGAATACCCCAAGCAATGGAGTGGGCGACATGCACCATATCCATATGATAGTGAAGTGTGGGAAGAGTTAATTCTCATTTCACAGGATAGTTCACTGGACAAATGGTCCCCCTATGTCGTATTAATGCAACATTTTGATCTGGATAGTTTCATTGACAATATCTCGCCAGAATACATTCTAGAGCGAGATCCAGACGAACTTCGAGCATTAAGTAAATTGCCGCCCGAAATACTTAAACAAGGGTTAGAAGCGATATTAGTTTATCAGCATCAGACAACGGCTCGTGGTGTCGTTTCCTATCAAGCGAAGTTAACTATAGTAGGACAAGGTTCCGTTGGGAAGACATCGCTTGTGAATAGAATACTATATAACCAATTTCAACCGAATCAGTCGAAAACAGATGGAATTGAAATAACAAAATGGGAAATCCCTGTTGATAGTGATATCTTCAACATAAACGTATGGGATTTTGGCGGTCAGGAAATTATGTATGCCACCCACCAGTTCTTTCTTACTAAGCGCAGCCTTTACTTATTGGTTTTAGATAATCGGTTAACTACCGAAGAAAACCGTTTGGATTACTGGCTTAAGATTATCCAATCTTTCGGTGGTGAGTCGCCTATCCTGATCGTTGGTAATAAAATTGACCAGCATCCGCTCGACATTGACCGCACCGGCCTGCAAAAGAAATACCCCAACATCGTCGGTATTCTCGAAACTTCCGCCGCCACCGGCGCAGGCATTGAAGAACTCAAACAGGCAATTACGGAGCAGGTTAACAACTTGCCCCACGTCCGTGACCTGCTACCCGAAACCTGGTTTACGGTCAAAACCAAACTGGAAGGGCTGGGGCGCGAAACCAATTTCATCACCCACGACAAATATCTCGAACTGTGCGCCGAGAACGAAGTCAGCGACGAGACCAGCCAGCGCACGCTGATTGGTTTTCTCCACGACCTGGGAGTGGTGCTGCACTTCCAGGATGACCCGCGCCTGGAAGCCCTCGGCATTCTCAATCCGCAGTGGGTCACGAATGGGGTTTACAAAATACTCAACTCGCACACCCTGTTCCAAAACAAAGGCGTGCTGACCGTTGCCATGCTCGACGAGATACTCAACCTGCCCGAATATCCGCGCGGCAAACGGCTGTTCATCGTCGATATGATGAAAAAGTTCGAACTGTGCTATGACCTGGAGACTGACAAATCCTTCCTCGTCCCTGACCTGCTCCCCAAAGACGAGCCGCAACTGACCTTCAACGGCATCCCGGCCTTTGAATACGCCTACCCCGTCCTGCCATCCAGCGTCATCACCCGTTTCATCGTCCGCATGAACCAAAAAATTGACGATGGCCTGGTCTGGCGCACTGGTGTCCTGCTCAAAATCGGCGCGAACAAAGCCCTGATCAAGGCCGACATCGAAGACAAGAAAATCACCATCGCCATTGATGGTCTCGAACACACCCGGCGGGACGCCCTGTCCGCGATCCGGTATCAGTTGGATGAGATTCATGCGTCCATCAAGGGGTTGAATCCGCAAAAGATGGTGCCCATCCCGAATGCGCCGAATGCCGAGCCAGTTGAATACGAATATCTGCTGATGTTGGAACGTGATGGCCAAGAAATCTATTCAGCAAAAGATGGAAACCGGCTGGTTAAGGTCAATGTGCGCCAGATTTTGAGCGGCATCGAGAGCGAGTCCCAGCGTAGAAGCGCCCCCGAAGGCGGCGTTATCATTTATGGTGATGTTCACACTGGCGGCGGCGATTTCTCTGGCCGCGATAAAAGCATCTCCACCGGCGACCGTGGCGTTGTGGTCAGTGGCAAAGTCGGCGGCCACCTGATTGCTGGTGATGACAACCAGGTTATCCAGGATAGCTACAACAAAATCACGTCTGCCGAGATTGATCCCGAACTCAAGCAAGCCATGCAACTGCTCATTGAAGCCGTTGCCGCCATGAACAAAGAACTCCCCCAAGAAAAAGCCGCTGAAATCGAAGATGACCTGGGCGAACTGGTCCAAGAAGTCACCCGCCTGGCTCCGCGCCAAAAATGGTATTCTGTCAGCATTGAAGGCCTGATTAAAGCTGCCGAAAACCTGGACAAACTCGGCGAGCCGGTTATCAAGCTGGCCGGGAAGGTGTTATCCTTGTTACTGGGTCGGACACCCAATTAATCTGATCGGGAGCGCTCTTGATGATCAACAATACCAAGTTAAAATTTCCCTGGGTTCTAGTTCTGCTGTTCGTTGGCCTTGCGCTGGCAGTGATGTTGCTCAGCAATGCACCTTACATCTGGACAGGTTGGTCAGGTGCGTTATGTGGATCGAGTGGTTGTTCATGCGAACCGGCGCGACAGGCGTTGATTGTTACACCGCTCAATACAATCACCAATCTGGCTTACATTCTGGTCGGAATGTTGATCTTGAGCACAGCCCGGTCAAACACCGAGCCGTCTGCTGGATTGATGCGCCGCCAGGCAGGCTATGCCAGGTTGATGGGTGTTGCGTTCATCGCCCTGGGATTGGGATCGGGGTTCTTTCACGCCTCGTGGACACTGATTGGCCAATGGCTGGATAGCCTGGGCATGTATCTCATCACAGCTTTTATGCTTTTATTCGCGTTAATCCGTTTACGTCCCTTCAGTGGCAAACTGTTTGGGGTATTGTATGCCGTTCTCTGCGCAATGCTGGGTGCGTTGTGGTTTGCAGCACCAGACGCGCGACGCACAATTTTCATGGTGGTCCTGATAGCTGCGCTACTCCTGGAATTCAGTTTACTCATCATGCGCCGCCCCTCAATTCAAATCAAACTACTGCTGGCGGGCCTGGCGCTCTTTATCTTTTCGGATCGACTGCGGGCCTGGGATATGCAAGATTGGATTTGCCGACCCGAAAGCTGGTTACAACCTCACGCGATATACCATCTGCTATCGGCAGGCGCGCTAGGATTGCTTTATCTATACTACCAATCTGAACGATTGGCGACTCAGCGAATTGACGATTGACCAAAAAGCCAGCTTATCTTGAACACCTTCAATAAAATTACGATTGGCATCGTGCGCTCTTCTAAAGGAAAGATCATCTCTTAGCGAGCCGTTCACCGCTCGAAAAGTCGATAAGGACTGGCCTATGGATATCATCTCGCTGATCACCGCAATCCTTGAGCTGCTGGTCAAGCTTACCGGCAATAAATCTTTGGCAGAAAACCTGCAAAAGAAGTGGGCCATTTACAGTAACCTGCCTCGTCTGTCCGTGGGATTTGTCGGGCGCAGCGAGATCAAACAGGAAATCCATCATACCTTGCTTGGCAAGTATCCTCTTGTCAGCCTGGAAGGGCCGGGTGGGGTTGGCAAAAGCCGGTTGGCGCTCCAAATTGCGGATGAATGCTGGCGGGCCTCGCGCCGGCGTATCTGGAATCCGTTTCGCGCTCGTTTCGGCGCTTTTATCTGGGCCAGCGATGAAAACCATACCCTGACTCTGGGCAATTTGCTTGACATCATTGCGTTGACGTTACAGGAGACAACCCTGTCGCAATTGGCGCTGGAGCAAAAACGGCACCAGGTTTTACTGGCGATGCAGAAGAAGCCTTGCCTGCTGGTGGTAGACAACTTTGAGACCATTGCCGAAAAACAACAGATCGAGCATTTTTTGCGAGATCTCCCACCCGGATGCAGGGTATTACTTACCAGCCGTGAG
Organism: Chloroflexota bacterium; assembly: GCA_023459215.1. Classification (GTDB taxonomy): domain Bacteria; phylum Chloroflexota; class Anaerolineae; order Anaerolineales; family Villigracilaceae; genus UBA8950. Next base: position 58,498 of record JAEWVF010000043.1, on the reverse strand, counting down.
CGCGAGAATTTCGCTGAGATTGCATCGATCCGGGTGGGTGAGCTTACCCGAGCTGAGGGCTTGCGACTGATCCGCGGTGAAGCCAGCCGCGCCGGGTTGACGTTCCTGTTTGAGGCCTCAGATGACGATCTAGATGAGTTGTTAAAAGTTACCAGCGGTTACCCGCTGGCTATTAAGTGGGCCTTGGGTCAAATCAAACAGGAAGGCCAGGGGCTGGATGATGTTACCCGGGCGTTGCAAACTGGACACGCCAATCTTTTTCAGCGTATGTTCGAACGTTCCTGGAAGCTGTTAGCGCCAGATATGCGCTTACTGTTGGCGGTTTTTCCGTTCTTTCCTGCGCCGGCCAATTTGGCGGCCCTGCAAGCTGTTTCGGGGTTTGAGGAGGCTACGAGCAGCCTCTTGGGTACCTTGGTGCGCATGGAGCTTGTCGAGGCATCCGAACAGGATTTGCGTAACCGGCGTTATGCCATTCATCCCTTGACCCGCGCCTATTTGCTAAATCTCCCTGAGTTTGCAGCTGTTAAGCCGCCTATCACCGAGCGCATGGCGCAGCATTTCATGGCTGTTTTGGATAAGTATCAGGACTGGCGCACGGAAGGAACCGATTATTCTACCCTTGAGCCGGATGTCGCCAATATTTACCAGAGCATGAATCTTTGTCTGGATGACGGTCAGTATCTTGCTGCATACAAGATTTTAGGACTCTCCGCCCGTTATTTGTTTCTGCAAAGCTCGTGGGATCTGCTCCTGGCAGTTACCCAACGCATCGTGGCTGCAGCTGAAGCTGCCTCCAACGAAGCTGTAAAGGGACATGTGCTGGCCTGGCCAATCACATCGATCTATCGCCACCGCAAACAGTTGGATTTGGCCTTGAGAACAATAACCGAAGCGGTTGAGTTATTAGAAAAACATCGGGCTACGCTCGAAAAAGAAAAATTCCTGATCGATGCTTGGCGTCAACGAGGCCGGGTTTTGCATGAAATGGGTCAATGGGATGAAGCAAAGATTTATCTCACAAAGGCTTATGATCGTTATCAGGAACTACCCGCCAATGAATGGAACCAGTTGATGCTTTCGCTCAACCTTGCTGAACTGGAAGTGGCACAGAACCATATCGATCCGGCTGAAGAGTGGACTGGAAAGGCAGAAGCGCTGATCGGGCAATTCAAAGATGATGAGCGGGTGGCGACCCTGGAGTTGTTGAAGGGCCAAATTTGCCTGGCAAAAACAGAATACCTGCCTGCCATCGAATATTTCAATCATTCGCTGGAAATTGCCAGGCGTTTGAAAAGACAGGATAGCATTGCGGATTCACACTATTGGCTGGCCATGGCAGAACTTGCCGCCAACGAGAAGAAGAAAGCCAAGAGTAATCTGCTCAAGGCGCAGGCGATATATGAGAGCATGGAAATTAACGAGCGCGTGCAGGAAATACACAAACAGTTGAAAGCCCTGTAAAGGAGTATGTGCATGCCTGAGAACCAAACCCCTGATTTGACCAGGGTTCCCACCGAAGTGCTGATGAATTACTATGGTCACCAATATGACCGCATGGGCAAACTGGAAGACCAGCGCACGGCCATTACCAATATCACGATCACACTCTCGGTATTGGCGCTCACCTTTGGCTTTGGCGATGCCACTGGGTTCTCCGAAGTGGTTGCTTATGGCTTGCTAACTGTGATGATCCTGGCGAATCTGTTTGCAATCACCTACATTGTTTGCACCAACTCGTGGATTCAAACCCATGAACTGAGAGCCAAGGGGATACTTGCGGCTCGTTTCAGTGACCTGCGCGAATTCGATCGCCAAACCCATGCCAAACATGGCCGTTGGGCGCTTAGTCGTTGGAAAATCCAGATGTACTTGCATGTTTTGCTCTTGTTGTTGGCCTTTGTGATGACGGTCCTGCTTGTAGTTTATTATTGAATCGCTAAGGAGTTTTGCTTTGGCTGAAAGTATTGATAAATTTAGCATACCTATCCTAAGCCTGTCCCTGCTGACGATCGGAGCCATTCAATAACATGAACGGAACCAAACGCGCCAACATTCGCCCCGGTCTGCGAGTGCAGATTGCCCAGAAACAAGATCAAGTCAGCGGCAAACTCACCGAAGGCGTGGTCAAAGATATTCTGACCAACTCCCCGACCCATCCGCACGGGATTAAGGTGCGTTTGACAAGCGGTCAGGTTGGGCGGGTCAAACAAATTCTGGAAATAGGAGCCTGAAATGGATTTGCAAAGCACCCCTTAATTCATCGCAAACTCTTGTTCGCCGCTGATTTTTTTGTTTATGCTGGCTAGCCAGCGCCAGCCCCAAGGAATGATTGCACACTGGTTTTTTTTGCCTGTGTCTGTTGGCAAGCAGTTTGAATATTTTGGAGATAAAGATGTTATTCAAGCGCTGTACCAAGGAATCTAAAAATGACCAGCTTGCTTGCCTACATTCCCAGCCCGGCCAAACCACCGAGGGTCAGTAAATTCGGACATGGTTTAGCGGCAGGATGATGGCAGGCTAATGACAATAGGCTGGTTGATGTCTTTGACCTCGATATAAAATTCGGAGCGCATGGTGTGGGTGTTGGCATCCCCAGCCGGGCCGTTGCGCGTTTCCAGGCGCAGGATGTATTTGACGATATATTGGCCATCGACGGCCAGCCAGTACTCGCCTTCGGAGGCGACCACCTCCGCGCCCGATGTCGCCCCCAACCCGCTGACGTTAAATCGAAAATGATTGACTTGCACCCCGTTCAGGGTTTCGACGCCGATGAACGTTGGCTCGTTAATCATTGGCAGCAGGTCGAACAAGCCATACCAAATATCCGCGATTTCTTGCGCCTGGGGGTCTACCGGTGTTTCTTCAGCCTCGCTGCCATCCTCGGAAACTTCGCACATGCTATCCCCGACCTTGTACTGGTCGGTCTGGCTTGTTTCAACGGTGCCCGGTTCTTCGGCTGTGCTGGCCAGGACGGCATTGCTGACGTGCCAGCTTTCCCCATCTGAGCCGGATTCGTAGCGCATGGTAACTTCGTTCTTGTCGTCTGCGGTCGGGCCGTTGTTGATGGTGCGAATTTCCAGCCGGTAACTGTTCAGGCTGGCCAGTCCCTGCCGCAGGCCAACCGGTTGGCTGGGGATGCTGGTCGGGACAGGCGTGGCGCTGGCGTTCAATGGCAGCAGCGGTTTATCCGGGGCGGGATCGCTCGCCTGTTCGGGCTGACCGGTGCTGATACTGATCAGGTTGCAGGCCAGCATGAGGATACTTAGCAGAATCAACAATCCAGGTTTGCGTTTCATGGTGAACTCCTTTGGTATCTCATTCTGTGCGCAATAGTTCGGCCAGGTTTATCCGGTTGAACCATACAACCGGGATGGCAGAACCAACCAGGGTGATGACTGCGCCAAACGCCAGACCGGCCAAAATTGTTTGCGCGGCCATCACCGGGCGGACGAATATCCCGGCGGTTTCGAGCCGGGTGAGCAGGCTGACTGTCCAGGCCCCGGCCAGGCCCAGGCCCATGCCCAGTGTGGCGATGCTACTTCCCTGGGCCAGCAGGTAGCCCATCAGGTTGGCCTGGGAAAAGCCCAGGCTGCGCAAAATTGCCAGTTCGCGGCGCTGCAGCCAGGCCAATCGCCAGAGAATGCTGGCCAGGCTCAGGGCGGCGGAAAGTCCCAGGGCCTGGACAATCAGCCGGAAAAGGTCAAAGAAAGGTTCCCACTCTGAGAGCATGGTTGCTCCGCTATCCCCCTGCTGAACCACCGCGATGCCGTCCGGCAGTATGTCGCCGGCCTGTAGGGTTTCTCCGGCTGGAATCCGAAAGACGGAGACATCATCGCCCCAGCCGAGCAGGGCCTGGGCGTCTTGGAGCGAGATCCAGGCCTCATTTCCAGCGTAGGTCTCTGATTCAAAGATGCCGACAATCTCAAAATCACGGCCGCGAATGGAAATTGTATCGCCGGGCAGCAGGCTGCGCTCATCGGCCAGGCGCATCCCGAGCATGGCCAGGCGCTGTGGGTCGCCGGGTTGCAGCGGACGGCCCGCGAGCATGGTGAAGGTTTCCAGGCGTTGATAGTCGCCCAGGGGGATGCCGCGCAGCAGGATTGCCTCTTGCTGGGTGGTTCCGGTGATGGTGTGGATGAACGGGACCGCCTGGCTGGCGCCCAGGTTGCGCAAATCGGTCTCCAGGCTGGCGGGGACGCGGCTGCCGTAGAACTCTCCCAGGCTGCCGCTGATCTGTACAACCAGGAAATCGCTTTGGCTGGTTTCATAGAGCACGCGCAGCCCGGCCTGGTAGGATTGCAGCCCCAGCAAAATCATTACGGGGATTCCCACCGCCAGCGCCATCAGGAGGCTCAGGCGGACGTGCTTGCGTAAAACGCCCAATCCCAGCCGGAACGTGGTCATCTCGCTCCTATCAAGGTCACAATCGGCTGTTTTGAAAAATCCCAGGTGGCGATCCAACTGCCCGCAATGGATAAAACAACCACCCAGGCCAGGCCTGAAAGCGCGATAACGGGGGTGATTCTCAGGGTCAGGGGAATGCCGAGAACGGAGAACGAGGTGAAGGCTTGTTGGACGCTGACATATGCGGCCGCCAGCCCAAGCCCAAGGCCAAACGCAAACAGGCTGATGAGCAGGCTGCGCGCCCAAATCAGGCCGATGATGGCGCGCGGAGAAAAGCCGATGGCGCGCAGGATGCCCAAATCGCGGCTGCGTTCGAGGATGCCGAGCATGGTGGTGTTGCCAACCCCGAAGATGATCCCGACCAGCGAGAACAGGCTGGCAATTTTCATCAAATCGCGGAATCCTTTTGTGCGTTCGAAAGATTGGCGGGTGTGGGTGCTTTCCAGGTAAACGGCGTAGTTGCCTTTCAGCCTTGGGTCGTTTTCCAGGCGGCTTTTGACGGCGAACAGGTCGGCGTCTGGGGCAACCTGCACAAAGACGGCCTGGTATCCGCGCCCGGTTCCGAAAAGCTCCCAGGCGGTTTCGAGCGGCAGCCAGATGGAAGCGAAGACAGCGCCGGGGGCGCGGACAACCCCCGCGATAGTGAAATTTCGTCCGAAAATCTCGACCGAATCCCCAGCCTGGAGGTCGTTGGCTTGGGCAAGCCCCTCGCCCAGCATAATTTCGGTGGGTTGGGAAGGCCATGTGCCGCTGACCAGGCGCAGGTGGAAGACCGGCTGCCAATCTTCCATCCTGGCGGAGCGCAGTTGCGCGATGCGCCCGTTCAGGCGGGTATGCCGGAAAACGATGGGCGAGACGCGCTCGACCTGTGGGCCGAGTAATTCCCGGGCTGCCTGGATGACCTGGGGATCGAGGCTATCTTCGGCGGGGTCAAAAATGTCGGCGCGGACGATGATGAGGTTGTAGGTTTGGGCAACCTGATCGAGGTTGCTGCTAATCGATTCGGCCAGCGCAGACAGGATGTTGAAGCTGAAAACAACCACCGCCAGCACGAGAACGCTCAAGTAGGCGCGCTTGCGGTCGCGGAACAGGTCCAGCCAGACAAAACGGAGCGCCGGGAACATTCAGCGCTCCTCGATTATGCCGTTGACCAGTTCAAAGGTGCGTTCTCCCAGCCTGGTTATTTTTTCGTTGTGGGTGGCGATAATAAACGTGCTCCCGATTTGCCGGTTGAGCGAGCGCATGAGATTCATGATCGCTTCCGCGTTGGCGCTGTCCAAATCGCCGGTGGGTTCATCTGCCAGGATAAGCCCCGGTTTGGCGACAATTGCGCGGGCAATGGCAACCCGCTGCTGTTCGCCCCCTGAAAGTTCGGCGGGCAGGTGCTTTTGGCGCTGTTCCAGCCCAACCAGCGAGAGCATTTCGAGCGCCTGGGTGCGGGCGGTTTTTGCGTTTTTGCCCTGGGCCAGCAAGGGCAGGCAGACGTTATCCAGCGCGCTGAGCGTGCCCAGCAGGTTGTAAAACTGGAAGACAAACCCGACCTGCTCGCGCCGAAAGCGATTCAACTGCGTTTCGCTGGCCGCCGCCAGGTTGATGCCGTTTACGGATAGATGACCGCTGCTCGGGCGATCCATGCCGCCCAGCAGGTGCAGCAGGGTTGACTTCCCGCCTCCGCTGGGGCCGACAACAAAGACAAATTCCCCCGTTTCAATTTCCAGATTAATACTTTGCAGAGCGGCGATTCTTTCCTGTCCGCGCTGGTAGGTTCTGCTGAGTTCACGCGCATTGACAATCATGATGACCCACTTTGCTTCCGTTCGGTTACGGAAAAACTGTCCGGCGTATTAAAATCATTATACAATTCCAGGCAGGCTGTGGCAATCTTGGCTTGTTATTCTGGCCTTGGCGATACCCAGCCCTAGCAATTGAAGAGCCGCAACCAATAGGCTGCGGCTCTTGTTTTTACATCCACCAAAGAAGACAATCAATTCCTTTTAGTCTGGGCCTTACAGGCTCCGCGCCTGTTCGAGTAGTTGCGCCACCAGGTCTTCGGGATGCATGGGCAGGGAGTCTTGTTGGAACATGAGCACGCTGACCAGGGGCATATCCATCATCATATCCATGATGTCCATGCCGATCACGCCCTCGTTGCTGTAGCGGTCGGCTTCGCCGAAGGTTCTGCGCGACTGGGTCTCGATTTGGTCGAAGAGCGCCCCGGCCGCCTGCCGACCGCGCGGATCGGCCAGCCACTCGCGGACGGTCGATTCCTCGTCCAGGATGCAGGCCAGCTCCAGGGTCGATTCGAGCGTGGCGGTTAAACGGCAGCGGATGTCGGCGGCGGATGCGCCGATGAACAGTTCAAAATCCCCGGCCTCGCTGATCCAGCGCTTGTGCTTGGGGTGGTAAAAGGCAAAGGCGCGGAAGTCGAGCGGGATCGAAACGGTTTTGGTTTCCCCTGGCGCGAGTTCGACTTTGGCAAAACCTTTCAGTTCTTTTTCGGGGCGCACCAGCCCGGCGCTTTTGTCGTGGACATACACCTGGACGATTTCCTTGCCCGCCAGGCGGCCGGTGTTGGTCACATCCACCATAACGGTCAGGCCGTCGACATCCTTGAAGGGTTGCGCCGAGACTTTGGGGTTGCTATAGGCGAACGATGTGTAGCTCAGCCCGTAGCCGAAGGGGAACAGCACCGGCATTTGCTTGGCGTCGTAGTAGCGGTAGCCGATGAACAGGCCCTCGCCGTAGCGCACCTGGCCGGCCTCTCCCGGCCAATTGAGATGGGCCGGGGTATCTGCCAGCTTAAGTGGGAAGGTTTCGGCCAGTTTGCCGCTCGGGTTGACCCGCCCAAAGAGGATATCGGCCAGGGCTGCGCCGCCGGCCTGACCCATCATCCAGCCTTCGAGCACGGCTGCGACTGAATCGATCCAGGCGCTCATCGCCACCGGCGCGCCGTTGTTGAGCACGACGACCGTGTTGGGCTGGACGCTGGCAACTGCCTGGATCAGGGCCACCTGCTGTTCGGTCAGGTCGAGGTCTTTGCGGTCGTAGCCTTCGGATTCTTTGTAGGTCGGCAGGGCGATGTAAAGCAGGGCGACCTCGGCTGCCTGGGCCAGGGTTGCCGCCTGGTCGATCAGCTCCTGGCGGAAGGTGTTATCGCCCGGATAGCCCTCGGCGTAGGTCAGTTCGGCATTCCCGGCCCGTGCTTGCAGTTCCCGGAACGGCATCGCCACCCTGGTGGGATTGATGTGCGAACTGCCGCCGCCCTGGAAGTGGGCGTTTTCTGCCGAGCGGCCAATGACGGCGATATGCTGTTGCTCTTTCAGTGGCAGCAAGCCGTTATTTTTCAGCAAGACCATGCCTTCGGCGGCAATCTGGCGGGCCAGGTTGTGATGGGCCTCAGCGTCGAAGCTGCCTTTTTTTAGCGTTTGGCTGGCTTTGAAGACGATGCCCAGGATGCGCCGAACGGATTCGTCCAGGACGGCTTCGTCGAGTTCGCCGGAGCGCACCGCCTCGACAACCTCCCGGACGCGCCGTTCCTGCGGGCCGGGCATTTCCCAGTCCAGGCCGGCTTTGAGCGCCGCCACCCGGTTGCGGACCGCGCCCCAGTCGGAGACGACCAGACCCTCGAACCCCCACTCGTCTTTGAGAATTTCATTTAATAAGTAGTGATGCTCCGAGGCAAAGGTGCCGTTGACCTTGTTGTAGGAGCACATCACCGTCCAGGGCTGGGCCTGCTTGACTACTTTCTCGAAGGCGGGCAGGTAGATTTCGCGCAGGGTGCGTTCGTCGATTTCGGCGCTGATGCTGAAGCGCTGGAATTCCTGGTTGTTGGCGGCATAATGCTTGAGCGAGGTGCCAACGCCCTTCGATTGGACGCCGTTGACGAAACTGGCGGCCATTTCCCCGGCCAGGAAGGGGTCTTCGGAAAAATATTCGAAGTTGCGGCCGCCCAGCGGCGAGCGCTTCATGTTGACGCCGGGGCCGAGCAGCACATCCACATTCAGGGCGATGCACTCTTCCGCCAGGGCCTGGCCCATTTTGTGCAGCAAGTCCACATCCCAGGTGGAGGCCAGGCAGGAAGCGGTCGGGAAGCAGGTGGCCGGCAGGCTGTCTTTGGCAATCGCATGCAGGTCTGTTACCCGCCGGACGCCGTGCGGGCCGTCGGAAACAATCATTTCCGGCACGCCCAGCCGTTCAATTGGGGTCGTTGTCCATTTGCTGGCGCCGGTGCACAGGGCGGCTTTTTCTTCAAGGGTCATTTGCGCGAGAATCGACTGGACATCTTTCATGGCGAGCTTCCTTTTCCTTTATATGATCGAGAACGGTTATGCTTTTTTGCCGGCCTTGCTGGCCAGCAGGTACAACCCAAACAGGCTGATGTATACGACCACCAGGCAGATGGGAATGATTTCCAGCGAAACCTGGCGGGCGAAAACGCCCATCAGGCCGGGGATGACAGCCGTGCCCAGGCCGGTCGCGGTCATCTGCATCCCGATGGTGTTGGCGGCGAAGTGATCGCCTACCCGCTGGCTGGTTCCCGACATCAGGGCCGGGAAAATGGGCGCAATCGAGAAACCGATCACGGCCACCGCCAGCAGGTTGATGGCCTGGGACGGATTCCAGACCAGCAGGATCGCGCCGACCAGCGCCCCGGCCAGACCGCCCGTCACCAGCAGGTTGACGCCGGCCCGTTTCGCGAACAGGCCCGCCACGATCCGCCCGACGCTGAAGGTTGCCCAATAGCTGCCGGCCCAAAATCCGGCCAGGGTTGTGTCGATGCCGCGCGATTCGGTCAACAGCGTGTAGATCCAGGTGCCGAGGGCGGTTTCGCCGCCGACATAGATGAAAAACAGCAGGATGCTTAACCACACCTGCGGCTGGCGCAAGGTTTCCGCGAGCGGGGTCTTGTAATCGGTTAGTTTTTGCTTTTCGCCGCCTGCCTGGGCGGGCTTTTCATCCCGGTTCCACATGGGCAGGGTCAGCAAAAAGCAGGCGGCCAGGGCAAGCTGGAAACCGGCAACGATGCGATAACCGGGATGCCACGAATCGGTGCTGCTCAGGCCGACGGTCATGATGATCGGGCCGAGGGTGATTCCGATCCCCCAACTGGCGTGTAGCCACTGCATCAAGCCTTCGCTGAAATGGGTGGCCACGTAGGTGTTCAAGCCGGCGTCGATTGCGCCTGCTCCCAGGCCGGCGATAATGCCCAGCAAAACCATGAACCACCAGGTCGGGACGAGCGTGTAGCCTAATAGCGCGATGCCGGTCAGGGCGCAGCTTGCCGCCAGAACCTTGCCCACACCGAAGCGGGTGACAATCGGCCCGCTCAAAAAGCTGGAGGTCATGTAGCCTGCCGTGCCTGCGGCGAGCAGCATCCCGATGGCGTCCAAGGGGATGGAAAAGCTGTGGCGGATGGAGGGCCAGGCCACGCCCAGCAAGCCATCCGGCATCCCCAGCGCGATGAAGGCGATATAGGCCAGGAGGACCAGACCAATTTTGGGGTAATCCCTGATTTTTTCCCAGTAGTTCATGTTTTTTCCTTGATGAAGCGATAGTATAGAAATTAGGATAATCATTTTGATACGCAGGCCCAGAGCGGAGCGCTTTTCAGCGTAGTCGAAGGGCCGATATCTGCAATTTCATTTTCTTAACATCTATGGCGTCATTTTACATCACTTACTTACCTTAAACAAGGTAGGTAAGTTGGCCGTTTTGACGTATAATTGATGTTATGACAAAATCCACACCCATTCGCCGCACCCAGGCAGAACGGACGCGCGCCCGCCGCGAACAAATCATCCGGGCGGCTATTGATTTTTTTTCCCAGCAGGGTTATCGCGGCGCAAAACTATCCGCGATTGCTGCCGCTGCCGGAGTTACCGAGCCGGGTTTGCTGCATCACTTCCCGAGCAAGGCCCATCTGCTGATGGAGGTGTTGGCCGAGCGGGACCGCGTCGACCGTGAGCGCTTTAATCCCGACTCGCGCAAGGAGGCCGGCAACACCCTGGATTCTCTGCACCAGTTGGTTGAGTACAATCAGACCGTTCCCGGCCTGGTGCAGCTTTTTGCGACCCTGGTCGCTGAGAGCGTTGACGAAAATCATCCCGGCCATGACTTTTTCATGCGCCGTTATCGGGCTGTGCGCGAACAGGAGATCGGAATCCTGAAACTGGGCCAGGCGCGCGGCGAGGTGCGTTCCGATATCCCGGCGGAAGACCTGGCGGTCTTGATTTTTGCCTTGATGGACGGCTTGCAGGTGCAATGGCTGCTCGAGCCGGATAAGGTTGATATGGCCCGTGTTTTTGGGCAATTTGTCCGCCTGCTCAAGGGGGAAAAGGCGCCGGAATAAAGCTGCCGGGAAACCTGGCCTGCTTGGGCAGGGTTCCAATTTTTCAACCTAAATTTTTGTATTTCCAGGAGTTTTTATGTCACAAACCATTCCCGCTTATCAAAACCCTGCCCTGAGCGTCGAGGAGCGGGTCACTGACTTGCTTGGGCGCATGACCCTTGAAGAAAAGGTCGGCCAGTTAATGCTCTGGGATGCGCGCGGCGATGACCTTTCCTTCATTAATACCCGCTATCCCGGCTCGCTGCTGCACATCCTGGGCGAGAAAATCAACCGCGCCATCGAGCTGGCTGCGCAGAACCGCCTGGGTATTCCGCTGTTGATTGGCGAGGACGCCATTCACGGCCATTCCTTCTGGAAGGGCGCCAATATTTTCCCCACCCAACTGGCGCTGGCGGGAAGCTGGAATCCGGATTTGCTCGAGCAGGTTGCCCGCGTGACTGCCGAGGAGGTCACCCCGACGGGCATCCACTGGACCTTCTCCCCTGTGCTTTGCCTGACGCGCGATTTGCGCTGGGGCCGCACCGGCGAGACCTTTGGCGAAGACCCTTACCTGATTGGCGAACTGGCTGCGGCGATGATTCGCGGCTACCAGGGGCGCGGCCTGGATGATCCGCAGGGCATCCTGGCGACGGCCAAGCATTATGCCGGTTATTCCGAAACCCAGGGCGGACGCGATTCGTCCGAAGCCGACCTTTCGCGCCGCAAGCTGCGCAGTTACTTCCTGCCGCCTTTTGAGCGCGCGGCTCGGGCCGGGGCGATGACCTTTATGACCGGTTATCAGTCCATCGAGGGCCAGCCTTCGACCGCCAATCGCTGGCTGCTGACCGAGGTACTCAAGGATGAGTGGGGTTTCCGCGGGGTGGTTGTCACCGACTGGGACAACGTCGGCGCGTTGGTCAAGGGCCAGCGGGTTTGCGCCACCTACGCCGAGGCCGCGGCGGTTGCGCTGCGAGCCGGCAATGACATCATCATGACCACGCCCCAGTTTTACGAGGGTGCGCTCGAGGCCGTTCGCAGCGGACTTTTGGCTGAATCCGAGATCGACGGACCTTGCGCGCGTCTGCTGGCGCTGAAATTCCGCATGGGACTTTTCGAGAATCCGCGCCGCGCCGACCTGGAACGCGCCGCCATTGAAATTGACCGCCCGGAGCATCGCGCTGCGAACCTGGAAGCCACCCGCCAGAGCCTGGTCTTGCTGCAAAACAACGGTTTGCTGCCGCTCGACCCGGCCAAACTGAAATCGATTGCCCTGGTCGGCCCGAATGCGGACGATGACCTGCAGCAGTTGGGCGACTGGTCGTTAGGTTCGTCCCAGCACCCCAAGGAAGCTGGCAAGCATCCGCGCGAGAAAACCACCACCGTGTTGGATGGCCTGCGCGCGCTGTTGCCGGATGGGGTTGCGCTCCACTACGAGCGCGGCTGCTCGATTATTGACGATAACCTGTCCGCCATCCCGGCGGCTGTGGCTGCCGCCGAAGCCGCGGATGTGGTGGTGGCCGTGGTTGGCGACCATCTGCAATACATCGGCGAGACTCGCAGCACGGCTACCCTCGAATTGCAGGGTGGGCAGATTTCCCTGCTCGAGGCCCTGGAGAAGACCGGCAAGCCGCTGGTGGTGGTGCTGATTAACAGCAAGCCGCTCGTGCTGCCGCCTGTACTCAAACGCGCGGCTGCGATTCTGGAGGCGTTCAACCCGGGTATGGAGGGCGGCCGCGCCATTGTCGAAGCCATCTTCGGGCAGATTAATCCTGCCGGGAAACTCGCCATTTCGTTCCCTGTGCATGTTGGCCAGCAGCCGGTTTTTTACAGCCAGGTGCGCGGCCAGCACGGCGACCGCTATGCCGACCTGACCCAGGAGTCGCTTTTCCCCTTCGGCCACGGCTTGAGCTACAGCGAATATCGCTACAGCAACTTGCAGCTTGCCACACCGACCCTGGCGCAGGGCCAGACGGCTTTGCTCTCTGTCGATGTGGAAAATAGCGGGCCGCGCGCCGGGGTCGAGATTGTCCAGGTTTATGTTAGCGATCTGGTTACCTCGGCCACCTGGGTTAACAAGGCTCTCAAAGGTTTTGCCCGCGTACATCTGGAGCCGGGTGAAAAGAAAACCGTCCAGTTTGAACTGCCCTGGCAATCCTTCCAGATAGTGGACGTACAAGGCCGCAACGTGGTCGAACCGGGCGAGTTTGAAATCCTGGTCGGGCCTTCTTCCCGCGACGCCGATTTGTTAAAAGTCACCCTGCGTATTTAGCGCCGAATCCTTGCAAGCTGCAACCCGTGAGAGGAGTCTCCATGACCGTTTTCATCGTTTTCCTGGTTTTGTTCGCCCTGGCTGCCCTGGTCTATGGCTTGCTGAAAGTTTGGCCAAGCCTCCAGACGCGCCGCAACCTGTCCCGCCTCGGCCCGGAAGCCCCGATTCTGACCGTGGACGGGTTCACCTTCCGCGATTTGAACAAGAATGGCCGCCTGGATGTTTACGAAGATGCGCGCCAGCCGCTTGAAGCGCGGGTGGCCGACCTGCTGGCCCAGATGACGCTCGAGGAGAAGGCCGGCCTGATGTTCCATGCCATGATTGGCATGAACCGCGATGGCAGTCTGGTGGAAACGTTCAACCGCGATGGCGGCCCAACCATCACTTCGCAGGTTGTGGCGGTCAAATTGCTCAACCATTTCAACATCCTGAATGTCTTTGAGCCGCGAGCAATCGTAACCTGGCACAACCGCCTGCAAAAAATGGCCGAGCGCACCCGCCTGGGCATCCCGGTTACGATTTCATCCGATCCGCGGCATGCCTTCTCGAACAACATCGGCGCCAACCTGCCGGCGGGAGCCTTCTCGCAGTGGCCCGAGCCGACCGGGCTGGCAGCGATCCGCGACGAGGCCCTGGTGCGGGAATTCGGCGATATTGCCCGCCAGGAATATCTCGCCGCCGGGATGCGCGTCGCTTTGCATCCGATGGCCGATCTGGCTACCGAGCCGCGCTGGTGCCGGGTGAATGGCACCTTTGGCGAGGATGCCGAGCTTTCGGCCCAGATGGTATCCGCCTACATCCGCGGCTTCCAGGGTGAAACTCTGGGAAAAGATAGCATCGCCTGCATGACCAAGCACTTCCCCGGCGGTGGGCCGCAGATGAACGGCGAAGATGCTCATTTTTCGTATGGCCGTGAGCAGGTTTACCCAGGGAATAATTTCGAGTATCACCTGAAACCTTTCGAAGCTGCTTTTGCCGCCGGGACATCCCAGATCATGCCTTATTATGGAATGCCGGTCGGGACGGAGCTGGAGGAAAAGGGTTTCGGCTTCAACAAGGCGGTCATTACCAACTTGCTGCGTGAAAAATACGGCTTCGACGGGATCGTCTGCACCGATTGGCTGCTGCTGAACGGTTTGTCGATGTTTGGCAAGCAGTTGATCGAGGCCAAGGCCTGGGGTGTGGAACACCTGACTCCGCTCGAGCGGGCCCAGGTTGCGCTGGATGCCGGGGTCGACCAGTTTGGCGGCGAAACCTGCCCCGAGCTGATTGTCGAACTGGTGCGCAGCGGGAAAGTGTCCGAAGCGCGTATCGACCAGTCGGTGCGGCGCTTGCTGCGCGAAAAATTCATCCTGGGCCTGTTCGACAACCCCTATCTCGATCCGGATCACGCCGAGCAGACCATCGGGCGGGCCGATTTCAAGGCCAAGGGTGAGTTGGCCCAGCGCAAATCGCTGGTTCTATTGAAAAACGGCCGCGAGAAACCGGTTTTGCCGCTGTCCGGCAGGCCGAAAATTTACATCGAAAACATGGATGCTGCCGTTGCGGGCCAGTATGGCGAGGTGGTGGCCGATCCTGCCCAGGCGGATTTTGCCATTTTGCGTTTGAGCGCACCCTATGAGAAACGCAAAGGTTTCCTGGATTCACTCTTCCATGCCGGCGACCTGGATTTCAAAAGCCCGGAGAAGGAGCGCATCCTGGCCATCCTCGAGAAGACGCCAACAATTGTCGACTTTTACTTTGAGCGCCCGGCGGTGATCCCCGAGATCAACGAAAAATGCGTTGCCCTGCTCGGCAACTTTGGCGCCAACGATGCGGCTGTGTTGGATGTGCTTTTTGGCCGCTTCCAGCCGAACGGGAAACTGCCCTTCGAAATCCCGGCTTCGATGGAAGCTGTCCGCCGGCAAAAGGAAGACCTGCCCTGCGATTCGGAAAATCCGCTTTACCCGTTTGGTTTTGGCTTGAGCTTTTAGTACTTATGTGCCAGGGTTGGCCGTCAAGAAAATGCATTTACCGTTCCCGGAGTAGGTATAATCTCCTGATTGAACCTGACCGCGGGTTCGCCGGCATCGATTTGACAGGAGCGCCAACATGTTGAACGCATTTCGCACCATTTCTTTGGATGCAAGGGCAAGGATTGTTTTCCTTGCCCTGTTCTTTTTGCTGACGATAACAACGCCCGCCCTGGCGGACGTTGCCCCGCCCGAATCTCCGCCCGGTTCGGGCATTGTGCCGGGCCAACAAACGACCCAGGTACAGATGGTGTCCGAGCAGGTCACGCTGACCGTGGCGATGAATCGCGAGGACGAGAAGCCCCGCGCCCAAACCGAGGCCATCTTCTTGATGCGCAACCTGGGAACCGTCGAAGAGCAGATGGATGTCCGTTTTCCGCTGAACTATAACGAATCTGCCGATTACAGGGATATGTTCCCCGAAATTCAGGATATTCAGGTTCGGGTGGATGGGAATGCGGTTTCCACTTTTCGCACGGATGCGCCGCTCGAACCGGATGGCGAACGCATTCCCTGGGCGAGTTTCCCGGTCACGTTCCCGCCGGGGCAGGATGTAACCATCCAGGTCAGTTACACCACCATTGGGTTCGGCTATGAACCGTTCATTGTTTTCCGCTACATCCTCGAAACCGGCGCGGGTTGGAAGGGAGCCATCGGCAGCGGCGAGGTGCGGGTTATTTTGCCGTATGAAGCCAGTCTGCAGAATGTCGTTCTGGACGAGTCGAGCGGTTATGGGCGCATGACCGAAGATTTGTCTTTCTCTGCCAACCAGGTCAGTTGGCGCTTCGAAAACCTGGAACCGGAGTATGACGATAATTTTTCCCTGACGCTGATCGAGCCTTTTGCCTGGCAGAAAGTCCTGCGCGAGCGCGAGAATACCGCCAGCAATCCGAACGATGGCGAGGCCTGGGGTCGCCTGGGCAAGGCGATTAAGGAAGTGATTCGTTATGGCAAGGGTTATTTGCGCAACGACCAGGCGGCTGCGCCCTTGTACGATGAAGCCGTGGCGGCTTATGAGCGTTCGGTCACGCTCCTGCCGCGGGATGCGCTCTGGCACTATGGTTTTGCCGAACTGCTGTGGAGCTATAATTCTCAGCCATCGTATTTTGACGATTCCCAGGCTGTCCCAACCCTGGTGCGCATGCTTGAGGAACTGAACCAATCCCTGGCGCTCGATCCGAACAATCAGGATGCGCTTCGTCTGGCCGATTGGGTCGCAAATACCTACCCGGGAATGATTGTGCGAGCGGAAATCGGTTACAATTTTCCCGGCCTGACCGCTACTCCGACTAAGAGAGCGCCAATCGTTCCGTCCACTCCTACTGTCGATGTGCAACCGACTTCCACGCCGCTGCCGCCTGTCGAGCCGACCGCTGAGCCGACAGCCAGCCTCGTTCCCGCGCCGGGCGCCGAGGCGACCCAGGCTCCTGAGCCTGCCGGAACGCGCCTCCCGGTTTGCGGCGGCGCGGCGCTGCTCCTGCTTCCGCTGGCCTGGGTTTTTTCCCGGCGCAACAGGCTGGCGCGATGAACGCCCATATCGATCCACCTGCCAAAATCCCGTTCTTGTTGCGGCTGGGCATTGCGCTGGCCGAGAAGATGACCGGGCGCAGGATGCTCCCGGCGCGGCTGTTGGCCTGGTATCCGCGCGCGGCGCTTGGTTCGGGCGTCCTGGAAGCCCTTGTTGCGCACCAGGATGGCCGCCTGAATGAGCGGATTCTCAAACTGGTGCGCATGGCGGCCTCGTATGCAGTCGAATGTCCCTTTTGCGTGGACATGAACTCGTACAACTACGCGGCTCTGGGCGTTACTCCTGTCGAGGTTGCTGCCCTGCGCGGCCAGGTGGGGCTGGAGAGTGTGGAAAGTTTTTCGCAGCTCGAGCGCCTGGCCATTCAATATGCCCGCCTGGTTTCGCAAACCCCGCTTAAATTCCATCCCGATTTGATTGCGCAATTAAAGGAAACTTTCAACGAACGCGAAATCGTCATCCTGGCTTCGACGGCAGCCCAGGTCAATTATTGGGCGCGCCTGATCCAGGCGCTGGGTGTGCCGCCAGCCGGTTTTATGAGTGAATGATTGGCATGAAACAGGCCGCGCGGCTCGAAAGCCGTGCGGCCTGTTTCTGTTTAATATGATTTTTCCAAGCCTACTTCTGCTCTTCGCTTTTTGGTTTCGAGCCAATCTCGACCAACTGGATTTGCACCTGGTAGCGTTTTTCGCCGATGGTGATTTTCCCGTTGCTGTAATACCCTTTCGATCCGGTTTTAAACTCTTTCGGGTCGGCGGTCATCAACCCCACCAACTGGCCGTCATGCTTGAATTCTACAGAGATCATTGTGATTTCTCCTTTCTTGCAAGCGATTCTACCCGAAAACCTGCACTTAAATGGAAAGGCCCGCCGAGAGTTCTCGACGGGCCTGCTGATAACAAGACTACTTGCGGTTCATGGCGTCCATCACCGCCACCGCCGCCATCTGGACGATGTCGTTGACCTCGTCGCCGGTTTGCAGAACGTGAATCGGCGCGCCCATACCGAGCAGGATCGGGCCAATCGCTTTGGCGTTACCCAGCCGCGCCAGCAGCTTGTAGGCGATATTGGCGCTTTCGAGCGAGGGAAAGACCAGCACGTTGGCGTCCCTGACTGCGCTGAAGGGGAAGCGGTTCTCGATGATGTCGGCCACCACGGCGGTATCGGCCTGCATCTCACCATCCACCACAAAGTCGCAGCGCGCCTTGGTCAGTTCGACCGCCTTGCGCACCTTGTCGGAGAGCGGGTGCGGGGTCGAGCCGAAGTTCGAGAACGACAGGAAAGCCACCCGCGGCTCCAGTTCCAGTTTTTTGGCGAAACCGGCAGCCAGGCAGGCGATTTCGCTCAAGTCTTCGGCGCTGGGATCGATGTTGACGGTCGCATCGGTGAACAGGAAGGTGCGGTCGCCGACGATCATGATATAGACCCCGGCGGCTTTACTCGTTCCCGGCGCGGTCTTGTGGATTTGCAAGGCCGGGCGGATGACCTCGGGGTATTCATAGGTTAAACCGGAGACAAAGGCATCAGCATCGCCCATCTTGACCATCATCGGGCCGAGCACGTTCGGGTCGTGAATCATCTTGTTGGCGTGAGCCAGGGTCAGGCCTTTGCGCTGGCGGAACTGGTAATAGGCTTCGCTGTATTTTTCGAGCTTGTCGAAGCGCTCGGGGTCGACCACCTCGGGTTTGAAGTTCAGGCTGAGCAGCTTGATTTTCTCGCTGATAATGTCCGGGCGGCCAATCAGGATCGGGCGGGCAATGCCTTCGTCGAGCACCTGGGCGGCAGCGCGGATGATTTTGGTCTCCTCGCCTTCACCGAAGACCAGGCGTTTGGTGGCCTTACTGGCGCGTGCCTTGTTCATGATGAAGTAGCGCACGCGTTGGCCCTGTCCCTGGCGGAAGGCTAGTTGCTCGCGGTACTCGTCGATGTCGATTTTCTTGCGCGCCACGCCGGTTTCCATGGCCATCTTGGCGACTGCCGGGGCTTCCCAGAGCAAAACGCGCGGATCGAGCGGCTTGGGGATGATGTACTCGGAGCCAAATTTCATGCTCTCGACGCCGTAAGCGCGCAGGACGGAATCGGGCACATCCTCCTTGGTCAGATTGTAGAGCGCCTGCGATGCGGCAAATTTCATTTCCTCGTTGATGGCCCGGGCGCGGACATCCAGCGCGCCGCGGAAGATGAACGGGAAGCCGAGCACGTTGTTGACCTGGTTGGGATAATCCGAGCGCCCGGTGGCGACAATCGAATCGGGCCGGGTTTCCTTGGCCAATTCGTACTTGATTTCGGGGTCGGGGTTGGCCATGGCAAAGATGATTGGGCGCTCGGCCATGGTTTTAACCATTTCCGGTTTCAAAACATCGGCTACCGAAAGACCGTAGAAGACATCCGCCCCGGTCACGGCATCGGCCAAGGTGCGATGACCTTTGTCCTCGACCGCCAGGCGTTCCTTGTACTTGTTCATGCCCTCGGCACGGCCTTTGTAGACCACGCCTTTGGTATCGACCAGCATGATGTTTTCGCGCTTTACCCCCCAGCGGATGGCCAGCTCGGCGCACGAGATGGCCGATGCGCCCGCGCCGGAGATGACAATCCGAATTTCCGAGTGTTTTTTGCCGACAACCTCCAGCGCGCTGGCCAGTCCGGCGGAGGAAATGATGGCTGTGCCGTGCTGGTCGTCGTGGAAGACCGGAATATCAAGCATCGCTTTCAAGGTTTCCTCGATGTGGAAGCATTCGGGGGCTTTGATGTCCTCCAGGTTGATCCCGCCGAAGGTCGGCGCGATGGCCGCCACCACCTTGATGATTTCCTCCGGGTCGTGGCTGTTGACCTCGATGTCGAACACATCCACATCGGCGAACTTCTTGAAGAGCACGCCTTTGCCTTCCATAACGGGCTTCCCGGCTAGCGCGCCGCGATCTCCCAGCCCGAGGATGGCCGTCCCGTTGGAAATCACCGCAACGAGATTGCCCTTGGATGTGTATTCGTAAGCCAGGTCCTGGTCTTTTTCAATTTCCAGCACGGGGTGGGCCACGCCCGGCGAATAGGCCAGGCTCAGGTCGCGCTGGGTATCCATCGGCTTGGTTGGGACAATCGCCACCTTGCCGGGTTTGCCTTTCAGACGGTGGTACTCGAGCGCATCTTCACGGGTAATTGAAATCTTTGCCATCTCTTGAGTCTCCTTTGGGAATTTTCGCAGAACAGCATGGATTAATTATGGCACAAATCGAGCACTTTGTATTCTGTTTCGCTTACGGCCAGTTGATTTTTGTCGCCGTCGTGTAGCCGTGTTTTTCGACTGCGTAAACCACACCGGTCGAGGACGCTCCGCAGCCTGCTTCGTCTTCGACCACATAACTGGTGGTGTACTGGTCGGGGATCGAGGCGGTAAACCAGATGTAGGCCCCATTCTGGCAGACAAACAATTCAAGCATGTAACCACGGTCATCGTCCTGGGTCATCTTGACCTGGTTCCAGCTAATTTTTACCTTTTTATCGCCAACCCGCTCGGCGTAAACGCCCTGCGGCGGCCCATATAAAACGCTCGGCCCCGGCAGGCGCACATCGGTCAGCAGGATGGTGTTGATGTCGCCAACCACATCCACGACCGAGGGCGCCACCCAGCAAAAATAATTCAGCTTATCGAACTTGATATACAACCAGCGGCTGTACTGGAAGCGCCCGCGCACCGTGCCGACATCCCCGGCATACAGGTCGGCGGCGTGCAGGTAGGCAGTCGAAGGCCCGTAGCGGCAGTGGGCCTGCTTGTTGACCGTCACCACCGGGAAGGCAAAAGTTGCCGTTGGGGTGATGGTCGGCGTTTCGGTTTCGGTCGGGGTGAAGGTGATGGTTGGGGTTAAGCTGGATGTCGCGGAGGGTTCGGGGGTGGAGGTTTCCGTCAAAGTGGCCGAAGGGGCCGGTGGAACGGTCTCCGTTTCAACGGGGCCGCGCGTCTCGCCCGCCGCCGGGGCCGGATTCCCGTTTAGCGGCAGGTTGCAGGCTGAAAGAGCGATGAGCGCGAGGAACAAGGCGAGTTTTTTCATAAAATCATTTTTTCCTTCCGAGCACTTCCAGCAGCAGGTCGGGGCGGTCGGTCATAATGCCATCCACGCCCCAGCCGATGTACAGCGCCATCTGCTCCGGGTCGTTAATCGTCCACGGTTCAACCTTCAGGTTGCGGGCGTGGGCCGCCTGCACGAAGCCGGGCGTCATGACGGTGATCCCGCTCGATTCTTTCGGCACCTGCAAGCTGTGGAACTGCGGCGAGAACAGCCCGCCCAGCCAGACCTTGCTCAGCAGCACAAATATCGTTGTCTCCTGGCGGGCCGAGGATGTTGCCACTTCGGGACATTCGGCGCGGAATTCGGCCATGCGCTCATCGTGGAAGGAAGCCACCAGCACGCGCTCCTGCATGTTGTATTTGCGAATCATGGCGCAGAAGGGCGCGGCCATCGAGCGCTCGGTTTTCTTGATTTCAATCGTCATGCGCTGGCCGGGAAAAGCCTGGAAAACTTCCTCAAGGGTCGGGATCGTGATGCCCTGCCCGCGATAGGGGGTGGTTGCGCCCTCATCGCGGCTCCAGTCGTAGCCGGCGTCCAGGGTCTTGAGTTCAGCCAGGGTCATTTGCTCCACTTCGCCGCTGCCGTTCGTGGTTCGATCCACCGTTTCATCGTGGATGATGACCAGCACATCGTCGCGGGTGATGTGCAAATCCATTTCAAGCACATCCACGCCCAGCTCGAGGGCATTCTCAAAAGCGAACAGGGTGTTATCCGGCCACAGGTGATTGCCGCCCTGGTGAGCGATGACCATCACCTCGGGCCGGTCGGCATAGTAGGGGTGCTCGGGGGCCGGTTTGGCCAGGAAATAAAGCGCGACCAGGGCCAGGATGATGGTATCCAGGATGCCGGAAGCGATGAGCAATTTTTTGTTTTTCATAAGTTAAGGTGTAGGTGGAGCGGGATGCTATCCCGCTTTTTGATAGATAAGAATGGCGGGATAACATCCCGCCCCACAAGTTTTATTAATGAAGCGCATCCAAAAACGCGCAGACATTCAGCCCGAGGGCTTCGTTATTGTAGCCGCCTTCCATGACGACCAGCGTCGGGAGTTTTAACCCGGAAATGGCGGCTCCGATTTGGCGGATGCCCTCGCGGGTGATGCGGATTTTGCCGAGCGGGTCTTCACCGTAGATGTCCATGCCGGCTGAGACAACCAGGGTTTTTGGCCTGTAGGCGGAGATGCGTTCCAGGGCTTTTTCGAGCGTTTGCAGGTAAGCCGAATCGTCCGCGCCGAAGGGCAGCGGGTGGTTTTGGTGAAATCCCAGCCCGGGGCCGGAGCCGGTTTGGTCGGCGTAACCGGCGTAGTAGGGATACTCAAAATCGGGGTCGGCGTGGATGGAGATGCTCAGCACATCGGCGCGTTCGTAGAAGATGTCCTGGGTGCCGTTGCCGGCGTGGTAATCGATATCGAGCACGGCGACCGGGCCGAATTGGGTCAGCCAGTGGGCGGCGATGGCGGCGTTGTTGAGGTAGCAGTATCCGGCGCAGTTGGCGCGTCCGGCATGGTGGCCGGGAGGACGGCAGAGGGCAAAGGCAGAGTGCCGTCCAGGTGAGGTTGCCTCGGCGATGAATTTTGCGCCGCTCAATGCGCAATGGGCCGAGGCCAGGGCGGCGGGGTACGTCCCGGCGACGATGGGAGCGGAGAGGTCGGTGATGTAGGTTCCGGCGCGGCCCAGCAGCGAGCGCGGAACGTGTCCGCGTGGACCGGGCAGGGGGAAGGTGGCCGGTAACAGGGCGGTGCGCTCATAGTCGGTCGGCTCGGCCAGCCATTCGGCGAAGGCTGTCCGCAGGAAGTCGAGATAGGCCGGGTCGTGGACTGCCCGAATCGGGTCGAGGCCAAAGTTCTCGGGTGGGAGTATCTCGTAGCGGCCATCGGCCCGCAGCGCGGTCAGAATCCGTTTCATCCGCTCGGGGGTTTCGAAATTGGTGATTTTCTCGCCACCGTCGAAAATCTCGAAGGGCGGGGCGTGCTGGGTATGGGCAGGGGAGTGGAAGACTTTCATGGTTTAAGAGCAATGGGACGCGGATTTCACAGATTTGGCAGATTCACACGGAATTTTTAAAAGAATCCGCGAGAATCCACCAAATCTGCGTTATCCGCGTTCTATTTTTCTGGTTAGGCACGTACGTTGTCTGAAAAAAAGCGAGCCTCCAAAATCTTGCGGTTTTGGAGGCTGGGCAGGTTTTACTTGGCCTTCTGGATGAACTCGGCCAGGTCGTTTTTGAGTGCTTCGAGGGCGGGCAGCAGGGCATACATCATGTGCCCGGCTTCGTAGTAGCCCATGCTGACGTTCTGGCGCAGGCTTTCGTGCAGGCCCATGTGGTTGAAGGTGTATTCGGTGGCGAAGAAGGGCGTGGCCAGGTCGTAATAGCCGTTGCCAACGAAGACCTTCATGTGCGGATTCTGGGTCATGGCCTGGCGCAGGCTTTCGTAAACGCGCACATATTCGTTCTCGTGCTCGGCATACGACCAGGGCCAGACCTGGAAGTTGAGAATGTGATAGGGCAGGTCGCTCTCGAAGTTGAGTTCGGCGCGGATGTAGTGGTTGAAGGCGGCGGTGTACGGCCCGGCGACGTTGGCGTAGGAGGGGTCGTAATCGGCGTGCTCGCCAACCGTGTCGCGGTCGAGGCCGGTCAGGCGGCTGTCGAAGCGCCCGACGGTTTTGCCCTCGCCGCGCAGGAATTCCTTGAAGAAACGCATATCGCTGATGCGCAGGTTGCTGCGCTCGATGTAATCCGCCGAAAGGCCGGTATAGCGGACGAGTTTCTCGACCACGGCCGCGCGTTCGCGCTTGGGCAGGGCATCGCCTTTCATCAGGGCGCTGGCGTACTCGGTCAGGGCGAACTCGCGCACTTCTTCGAGCAGGTTTTGCAGGGTGCGGCGCACGCGTAGTTTGCGGTGATACCAGGCGGTGGCGGCGTAGGAGGGCAGGAACAGCATGTAGGGCAGGTCGTGGCCGGGCGGGAAGTCGAGCGTCGAGAAGTCGAGCACGGCTGAGACGAGCATGATCCCGTTCAGGTACAGGCCATGGCGCTGCAGCAGGTGGCTGGAGAGGGCCGAAGCGCGGGTGGTGCCGTAGCTTTCGCCAATCAGGAATTTGGGCGAGAGCCAGCGCTGGTAGCGGGTGGTGTACAGGCGGATGAATTCGGCAACGCTCTCGATGTCTTTCTTGAAACCGTGGAATTGTTTGGCCTTTTCACCCTCGACCGGGCGGCTGAAGCCGGTGCTGATCGGGTCGATGAAGACCAGGTCGGTCTGGTCGAGCAGGGTGTATTCGTTGTCGGTCAACTGGAAGGGCGGCTTGGGCAGCCCGCCTTCGTATTCCATCACCACCCGGCGCGGGCCGAGTACGCCCATGTGCAGCCAAACGGACGAGGAGCCAGGGCCGCCGTTAAACGAGAAGGTCAGCGGGCGGCGGGATTTGTCCTCGACGCCATCCAGGCTGTAGGCGGTGAAGAACATGGCGGCCTTGGGTTTGTGGCCCTCGGCTTCTTTCTCGCGGTCGCCTTCTTCCTTTAATACAATCGTGCCGGTGGTGACGGTATAAGCCAGTTCCTTGCCGCCGACGGTGATGGTGTGCTTGCTTTCAACCAGCACATCCTTGGCTTCGACTTTGGGGTTTTCGGCTTTCTTTTCTTCCTGTTTTTCTTCGCTCATTGGGGGAAACTCCTGTTGGGGATGAAGTTTTTCAATCACGAACCCGGATAGTATACCCGTTCCGGCGCGAAATGGACAACATGATTGCCTTGATGGGCCGCTGGCGATTGCGGAGTGTGATTTTTCGGTATGCTATAATTAATTTATGCTTACGACCCATATTCATATTCCCAAAAAGGAAATAGCCGCTTTCTGCCAGCGCTGGAAAGTGGTTGAATTTGCGTTGTTTGGGTCGGTTTTGCGTGCGGACTATACCCCTGAAAGCGATGTGGATGTGTTGTTAACGTTTGCACCAGGTGCGGAAATCAGCCTGTTTGATATGGCGCAAATGCAGATCGAGCTGCAATCTATTTTCAATCGCCCGGTGGACATCCTTGAAAGAGATGCTTTGCGTAACCCGTATCGCAAACGGGAGATTTTAGGCACAGCGCAGGTGATTTATGCGGCCTAAAGAGCGGGACATGGCTTATCTCTGGGACATGCGCGAGGAAGCCCGCCAAATCGCGGTATTTCTGAAAGGCATTCCGTATGCCAAATTTGCGACAAACAATCTGGTGCGGTATGCTGTCGAGCGCTCGTTGATGATTATCGGCGAAGCTGCCAACCATGTTTCAGACGAGTTTCAGGATGCGCACCCCGAAATTGCCTGGCGGCAAATCATTGGCCAGCGGAATGTGCTGGCGCATGAATATGGAGATATTAAAGTTGACCGAATTTGGGCCGCAGCAACGAACAGCATCCCGGTTTTGCTAAAAGAGCTGGAAAAGTTGGTGCCAGATTAGGATAAGCCCCTGAAGTCAGGAAACTTCGGGGTCTTATTGTTTGCTTGCGTTGTGAGTGGGGGACATCGTTATCATGTTTTGGCGTGAAATCTGCAACGTTGAACTCATCTGACCCAGGCCTTGCGCGCCAACGTATAATGATTCTGACTGATGATTTGTGGAAGGGAGTCAGTGATGAACCCATTTATTTGTCCGCAATGCGGCGCTTCCCTTGAAAAGGACAGCCCGGTTTGCAGTGTTTGTAAAAACAGCCTCGACTGGCAGGGCGGACAGCCGCTGCTGGTTTCAGCCGGGCCGGCCCTGCGGCGGGTGGCCGTGGTGACCTTGATTGCCATTGTCGCCGCTGCGCTGGTTTTGATGACGGCCTTGCTGCTAATACTCAACTGACCATGTATAGAAGAGCATCCTGGGCGCTGCTGCCTGTGTTGGTTATTGCTTCTCAAGTGCTGGCCTGTTCACTTTTCAGCCGCTTGCCTGCTTTTAAAGATGGCTGCTATCTTGGCTACGCCAAAGCCTGGATCGACGAGAACGCCAACGGTCTCTGGGATGATACCGAAAGCCCGCTTGCCGGAGTTGTGTTCGAGTTAAGCGATGGGCAGCGCGATTACCTGTACGAGCCGATCAGCGCTGAAAATGGGGAATTCTTTTTGAGTATTTTCCCGAATACTTGTGAATCTCTTGCCGGGTATGAACTCGTCCTGCGGGCAACGCCGCCCCAGGGCTATCGCGCCACGACACCCGCTGAAATAACGATTTCCAGAGAAGAATTGCTTTCCCCGGAGCTGGAGGATTATCTTTTCGGGTTTGTAGCCGAAGATTGACCATAGTGGCCGCCCCAGCGCTGAACGGATGCGCTGCGAAATGGGCAACCGCGCGCCAATCCTAGCCAGAATCATGCCGTTTTTGGTGACAAACATCAGTAGCCCGCACGATTCGTTTTTTGTTATAGTGGGGAAGTTGTTTTTTGTTATAGTATAGGGGATTGTTTGAACGAGGTTGTATATCTTACCAATCTCCATATGATGAAATAAAGATGATGAGATGAGAAGGGTTGGAATATACTCCTGCGCGACTTGATAAGATTTTGACATCGCAGATAAATAAGGAGTAGAGATGACACAGTTATTCCAAAATAAGAAGTCTCTCCTATCAAAGCGAGAAAAGGAGGTACTTGATTTGCTTGTTCAGGGAATGTCGAATAAGCAGATTGCTGCTGAGTTTTGCTTATCCGAGAAAACCGTAGAGAAACATGTTACGAACCTTTATCAGAAATTAGGCGTTCGTAGTCGTTCAGAAGCCATTGTATTGGCTATGACTCTTAAAAGTGATGGTAGGGATTTCCCTCATAATGTAGAAAATAGGGATTTCCCTCATGGCGCGAAAAAAGAACCCCTACTAAAATGGCGCAAATTTTCTTTCATGAAAAGGAGAACGCCAATGAAACGGCAAGACTGGTTTGTTTCCACAATTGCAGGGTTCCTTCTAGGGCTGCTTGCAATAGGGGTAGGTATACCGCGCATGTTAATGGAGTCTCCGTCTGCAATGGCTTCTGGTCAGAAGGATGAAGTTCTCTCATTAATTCTCAATTCCCACACCAAGTGGACGACTGTCAAGGGGGAGGCAGAGGTTGTCTGGTACGGGCCGAAGGGAGAAACACAATCTTACATTAATACGTTTGTGATCTATCAACCGCTTTCGGCTTTCGTTGATGTGACCAACAAAGAAAAGCCTGGCTTTAATGAAGGCCTGTGGGTTAGCGATGGTGAAAATATCTACAACTTGGACAAAGAGAGCAAGTCTTACACCCAGGGGAAGATACCAAACTTTGCCAACGATCTTTCGGTTTTACCAAGCGACCTGTCGCAGACAAAAGATGATGTGGTTTATAGTCACCCTTTCTCTCTCCTGATCCCTGCGCCAGTAAAAGAATACATCTATCCTGAGTGGTTTGCGCAAGGCAACCTGTCTACCGCCTATTCTTTGCTCGGAGAAGAAAAAATTCTGGGAAGAAAAACATGGATAGTAAATCTGCAATATAAAACAGGACTGACAACTGCTTGGGTTGACCAGGAAACGGGAATGATCCTAAAGTATGTTCAAGAGGAGAACGGCCAGAAATATGTTGAGGTGAATTTTACATCTTTGGAAGTTGACATGCCTGTTGTTGCCGATACCTTTAGAATTCCTTCGGATTATCGCCCGGTTGGACAAGAATGATGGTTGTAACATAGAGGAGAAAAGACATGAAAACTACTATTAAGAGGCTGTTTGTTTCCTTTGTTGTTGCTTGTTTGATGGTTTTTGCAAATGTAATAGTTGCCCAGGCTGGAGGCCCATACTACATTAGTGAGGCTCCGCTTACCTGGTTAGCTGGTTCGGGAACTCCGACGTCGGTTTCTACTTCATCCTGTTATAGCGGTACTTGCAAGTATATGTATCAAGATACGGGCAACCCCGCAACCTGGCGGTGGGCAAGAACCTATGCAAACATATATCAGTGGTATGTATACCGCCCGAATGCTGGCGAAGCAGCGGCCCGTTACTGGTGGATTACTTACCGAAATGGGGTTAAGGATAGTTGGTTTGTAAATGTAAACCAGGCGGTCAGTAAAGGAACATGGGCATACTTGGGATACTCTGATTACTTGCCAAATGATTATGGCGAACTTCGCTTGAGCAATCAATGTGTCTCTGGTTATTGGTGCGGTGGGTTACGGGTTTATTGGGACGAGATGAGATACCTTACAAGCCCGTAATCAAATTAAAAACGAATCATATAGACACTCCCTCCCGTTGCTAAGGGAGGGAGTGTCTATATTCTCAAAACTGGAGAATTTAATATGAAAAATTATTACTTTTTGCTAGTTGTGGTTTTGCTGACCTCTTGCTCCCAAGTTCCTGTCGCGCCTGCTATCCAGATTTCGGAAACCAATACTCCCGGGCCGACAATGCAAACTGTTGTCACGGCAGAGATTACTCCGATCTTTTCCGATATTGATTTGAGCGGCAAAATATTGGTTCATACGCCAAAGAGTGTTCAGCTTTCAAATTCAGACGGAACTTCCCCTGTTTTGATTTACACGCTCGAATCGCCTTTGCCCATGATAGCCTTGTCGCCAGATGGCGCGGAATTTGCATATTTTGATGGCAATTTTTTGTACGTGAAAGATGTGCTCACTGGCAGGGTGAGTACCTGGAATCGCGAAATGATGGGAAGTATTGGCGGACAGTTAAGGTGGTCGCCGGATGGCGCTGAAATTGCTTTAGCATGTTCCACGCCTGATCAGCCAACAACCTCGCTTTGCTTGGTTGATGAAAACGGGAATATCGAGTATTTGGTCAAAAAAGAGGATGTTTCTGGTACAAAAATAAGCCCGGATTATTTTATTGAAATGCAGGATTGGAGCAGGGACGGTTCAAAGATTATCTTTTTGTATTATGCTCCCTCCGAAAAAGGACAGAAACAAGATTTTTCAATTTATTTCTACGATACGCTTTCTGGAATCACTCAACTCGTTCTTGATGGGAATAACCAGGACATCATTTTTCAGATCAGGCAGGTAAATATTTCCCCGGATAACAAAACATTACTGCTTAGTGGTATCAGCGGAGATTCCCTATTTAAAGTTTATGTTTTGAACATGGAAAACCTCAGCATAACCCCTTTGCAATTAAAGCAATTGCCGGATGCATCTCTTGTAAATTCGGTCTGGAGCAGTGATAGCTGCTGTTATTATGTTCGTGTCGAGCAAGATAATATTTATCAGTATACGGTCATAGCCGATTTAGCAGGAAACATCCTGCGAACTTTGGATATTCAGGGCACCGTGCTTCAATGGATCAAATAACTTGCCCGGCAGATGGCTGAACCCGTGGTTATCTTTCAATAATTTAAAGCTTCTTCCCGTTAAAAACGAGAGAGCCAAAAAACTTCATTCCCAAGGCCCCGCGCAAGAAACCGAGCGTTGCAAATGAAAATCAAAAATATAGTAATGGCCTTATTGATTCCCTTCTTTGTGGTCTCCTGCATACCCGCGACCAGGGCCGCGCCAATAGAGATGACTGCCACACCGCTTGCCGCACCGACCTCTGCTTGGGCCACATACACAAGCCAATCGCTTCTTGTTACGTTGCAATATCCATCTGATTGGGAGCCTGACGATGATGAATATGATGGTTTTATTGGCAAAGATGGTTTTTTTCGAATAACAGCAAGCAGCATAGCGGGTTTAAGTGCAAAAGAATGGTGCGAATTGGAAATACAGCACAACCCGGATAAAACAGGTGTTTACAGATATGGTGAAAACCCCACAATGGAAATTTTGAAGGTGGATAACCAGCCTGCCTGTTTGGTCTTGCCGGAAAGCGGGCGTGGCGTCTCATTGCTGGTTGTCGAGTATCCACAATTGGAAGATGGGCCGCCTCGCCTGTTATTCTTTAGCGCAGATACAATTCACATGCGTGATCTTGTCGATACTTTGCGGTTTGTTCGTTAGCACGTTGATAAGGAACGCCCCGCCCCATCTTTGGTATACTGCGGCTTATGATTCTCGACTTTAATGGTCCAATTTTCTACTGGCGTGGGCCGTCGCCGTACTGGTTTGTGGCCGTGCCGCCCGAGCAGAGCGAAGCCATCAAACTGCTGGCGAGCCAGGTCAGCTATGGCTGGGGCTGCATCCCCGTCCGCGCCCGGCTGGGGGCAACCGAATGGAAAACCTCCCTGTTTCCCAAGGATGGGCGCTACCTGGTGCCGATCCGGGTCAGCGTGCAGCGGGCCGAAAACCTGGCGCTGGAAGATTGGGTCGACCTGCAGCTCGAAATCGGCTGAGCGGGCCGCGCCTCCCCAAAATGGGCCATTGGCCCGGACTACCTGTCTGGCTATACTCTTTCGCGTAATCTTTAGCGGTATTTACTTGCAAGGAGTCGCAGATGTTGCCCGCCCAAACCCTTTACCGGTATCCGTTTTTTGCGTTGATTCTCTTGCTGTGCCTGTTCCTCCTGAACGGCTGCGGCCCCAGTCCCGGCCCGTTTGCCGAGGTTCACGTCAGCCTGGACGGCAGCGACCTGACTGGGAACGGTTCGCCCGAACGGCCCTGGCGCACAATCCAGCATGCCCTCGATAACCTGCCCGAGACGGAATCCATGCCGCTCATCCGGGTTGCCGCCGGGCGCTATCGCGAAAACCTGAACATCACCCGCCGGGTGCGGATTGTCGGCGCCGGGGCGGGCGATCCTTTTAATACCCCCGGTGTGACGGTCATCGAACCGGCGCTGCGCGATCCCGCCTCGCCCAGTCCGTATCAGACCGTTTCCGCTGCGGCCAGGGTCGAGCTGGCCGACCTGGTTTTTCAGTACGGACGGATGCAGGTCACCGGCGGTTCGTTGTACCTCGACAACGTCTGGTTCTTCGGCGTTTCCCGCCGTTACGCGCTGCGGCTGCGGGATGTGGGCTACTTTTCCTTTACGGACTGCGAATTCCGCACCCCGGTCAACACCTATGCCGATTACGCCCTTGAAATCATCAGCTCGATCGGCGAAATCCGCGGCGGCTATTTCGGCCAGCATTTTGATCACTCCATCCACATTACCCAATTTTTTGCCGACACCCCTGAAAGCTACAGCGCTGATGGCTACCGCTACCGCGGCTTGCTGACCAGCGTTTTGGTCGATGGTGTCACCATTCACGGCTCGAATGTTTTTTATGCCGACGGCATTCGGGTTGTTTCTGATGCCAGCGCAATCATCCGCAACTCACGGATTGTGCGTGAGCACGAGTCCGCCGAACCCTGGCGCGAAGGCACCTCCGAAGGGGCCGCGGCTGGCATCGACCTGCTCTTCGAGCGCGAGGGCCGGGCCAGGGGCAGCGTCCGCATCCTCAACAATACCATTTCCGGTTTCGACAGCGGCATCGCCGTCAACATGGGTGGCAAGCCGGTTCTGCTGGCTGGCAATGACATTTCAGCTATCACCCACCTGGTCAAGATTCACGATGGCCTGACGCAGCACCGCGACAAAGCCGACCCAAGCCTCGATTTTGGCGGCGGTCCGCTGGGCAGTCCGGGTGGAAATACTTTTCGGAATGTCGGTGAGCTGGCCTTTTTCCACCAGAAGGGCTATGACATTTATGCCTGTTTCAACGATTGGGAAGTGAGCGCTGCCGCGGCCATCGAGGCCCGCCTGCGCGACAAACGCGATGACCCCGGGCTGGGCTGGGTTTACTGGGGCCGTCCCGGCGACCCTTGCGGTTCGGCCTCCGAGCCGATCATTGCTGAGACCCCGCAGGTGATTCCGCTCCAGACGGAGACGCCTGCCCCGCAGGAGGTTCCAACCCTGGCCGATACGCCCACTCCGCAGGCCAGCCTGCCGCTTTTTACTTTCACACAAAATGCCAACTGTCGTCGCGGTCCGGGCACTGCTTACAAGGTGACGACCTCCTTCCCCCAGGACCAGCAACTGCCTGTGACCGGCCGCAACCCGGATGCGACCTGGCTGCAATTGCCGATTCCCGATACCTGGGCTGTTTGCTGGGTTTCGGCTGTTACCGGTTCCCTGTCGGTCGATTCGGAGGTCTTACCGCTGGCTGACTATCCGCTCCTGCCGGCTGTGCCGGCCCAGTTGCGCATCGAACAGCGTTTTTGCAGTCCGAACGGGTACTCGCTCAATCTGGCTTGGGCTGGCAGCGCGAGCGGCTACCGGGTCTATCGCAATGGGACGCTGATTGCCACGCTCGGCCCGAACACGAATGCCTACCCGGATCAACCGCCCTTTGGCGGTCCGTACACTTACGCTGTGGAGGCCTTGAGCGCCGATGGAGTTTCGCCCCAGGCCCAGGTGGCCGATTCCGCCTGCTCGCCGTGATGACGGCTAGGGCGAAGTTCAGGGATATTGCGCGCTCAGATCGTCTTTTTGCAAAAGGATGCTGCGCGCCAGGAATGCGCTCTCTTCGGCCTGGCCAACCACGACCACGTCCGCGCCGTGCGGGAAGGCGGCCGGGGCTGCGTCGCTGGGCAGGATGACCAGTCCGGGCTGCGGGCCGGCCAGGAAGAAGACCAGCCGGGGCTGGTCGCTGACCCCGTAGCCGGCTTTGGCGCTGCCGGGTTCACCCTCCCCGGCGGCGTAGTAGCGCGGGTAAATGGCGCGCCCATAGCGGATGGTTTCCCGGGTCAACGGCGCAAGCCCGGCGGCGTTTAACGGTTCGGCTTTGGGGAAGGCAAACTCCGTCAGCGGCAGCGAGAGTCCGAGCAACAGGATGCAGGCGGCGGTGAGAACGAGTCCCCGCCCTGAATGGCGCGGATTTCCGTGGCGCGGGATGGCATCCCGCGCAGAATCCGGCTTGTGCGGCGGGATATCATCCCGCCCGACGAGAGCATTGATGAAGGTCAATAATCCCAACAGCAGGTAGAGCTGCCCGGCCCAATCGATCGGCAGCATGAAGCGGTCGCCCGAACTGAGGAAGAGCGCCGTCCAGGCATTGTAGAGGCTGGCCAGCAGCAGCGGCAGCAGGCCGATCCAGCGCGCGCGCCGCCAAGCCGCACCCAGGCCGACCGCGGCCAGCAGGCCATAAAAGGCGACGATGGGCAGGTTGCTGGCCGCAAAGCGCGCTTCGCTTTGCCAGAAGGCGTGCGCCGGGCGGATGAGTTCCGCCGGGTGGGTCAGCTTATCGCGCAGGGGGAAGGTCAGCAGCAGGGCGTACTGGTTGTTGAAGAAGTGGTTGGCTGCGCCGAGCAGGATGCGGCCCGGCTCGCGGCGGAAGGAATCGAGCGCCAGGCGGGTCATGCGGCTGGAGTATTGGGCGTCGTTTTCGCCGGTCAGCCGGGGAATCATTTCGTTGCCGGCGCTGCCGCTCCAGCGGCGGGCGAAAACCATCGTCTGCGAGATCGGGTTGTCGAAAACCAGCCCGCCTGCGGCTCGCGCGTTGCGCACCAGCCAGGGCGTCAGCGCCAGGGCCAGGCCGAGCGCCATCAGCAGCGTACCCTGAATCCACGCTTTGCGGCGCTGGGGCAGCGCAAAAAAAGCGGTGATGACGACTGCGGCCAGCAGGATGGCGCTTTGCAGGCGAATCAGGGAGGCCAGCCCGGCCAGGCCGCCAATCAATAGCGGCAGCCAGCCGGGGCTGGCGTTTTGGCGCAGCCAGCGGATGGCCAGCCAGAGCGAGAGCGTCATCAGCAGGGCGGCGGGAATCTCTGAAAAGTAGAGCTTGGAATAGGTGTAGTTGTAGGAAAAGGTGGCCGCCTGGTTTTGGCTGATGTCGCGCAGGATGGCCAGGACGGCCAGACCGATTCCGAGCGGTTTGCCGCCGATTTCCCTGCCGACCAGGTACAGCGCCGCCGGGAAGGCGGCCAGCAGGATGGTTTGCAGGGCGATGACGACGCCGTAGTCCTGGCCGCCCAGGGCGTGCAGCCAGGTGAGCAGGACGATGTAGAACGGGCGGGTGGGCACTTCCGGCCACATAAATCCGTACCCGGCCAGGGCCGATTGAACGTATTGGGCGTAGATTAGCGCGTCTGAAAACGGGTAAATCTCGAAGCTCGGCGCGCGCGGCGGGGTGGCGAACCAGCCGGGATTGATGGGGGTGGCCAGCCAGAGTACAAGGGTGGCGAGGTAGAGGCTGATTACGGGTAGAAGTGTGGAAAGCGAAGGTCGGGCAGCCGCGATTTTTGCGGCGTATCGAGACCGGAGGATACCTGGGATCGCTATGGCAATCGCCAGGGCCAGGACAATCTGCCATTCGAGCGCCGGCAGGGCTGGCTGGCCGAAGGAGCCGTCCTTGAGCGGGGTCAGGCCGAGGCGGGTAAAAATCATCAGCGCGGCGCTGGCCGCCAGCAGGCCCAGGGCGATCAGACTCGGACGGTTGATTATCTGCTTGAGTTGTCCGCTTTGCCAGGCGTTAAATAGCAGGAACTCGGCAGAAGAGAGCGTCAGCCAGGCAGCGATGGGCGCCAGGCGGGCCGCGAGGGCGCTGGTAAAGTAGCCGCTGTCATGCACGGACAGCGCATTCAGGCTCAACATGGTCAGCGGGGCGGCGAACAGCCCGAACAAGGTTAAGGCGGGCAGGAACGACTCGAAGCGTTTTAAGAACGAAAATCGTGTAGCCAGTCTATTCTGTGAGTGCGCCAGCGCAAACCCGGCAGAAAAAACCGTTATAAGCATCAAAACAGCCAGCAGCGCCAGGCGCGCGGGCGAAATGCCCGCATCGGAGGGCAGGAAGAGCAGCCAGAAGAACGCCAACAGACCTTGCAGGGTCCATAACCAGAAGATGTGCTTCACGTTTTAGGCCTGTCCTTTGGCTTTTTTCGGGCTGGATTTTGGCGTTTTGCTGTCCACTTTTGGCAGAATCCGATCCAGGTTTTCCACCACAAAATCGACAAAAACCTGGCGCGGGACAACGATGCGCACGGCGGTTGGCAGGAACTCGTAGGCCGAGCCGACCGCCGTTCCCAGGGCGGCTTTTCCGCGCAGGGTTGTCAGGGCTGCCGGGCCGATTTTTTCGGTCAGCAGGCTGCGGATGGCTGGCAGGTGCTTCTCCAGCACTTCGCGGTAGGCTGAAACTGCCCAGGATGCCGCCGGTTTTTCATCTTCCGGCAGTTTGCGCGGGCGCGCAAATTTATGCCCGTCCGCCGTCAGCGCGGCTTTGGCCTCTTTGAGTTGTGCGCTTTTGAGCAGGATGTAATCGGTGTCGAAGGTTGAAATGGCGAAAATCGAAATCCCGGCCTTCGCCAGGCTGGCGGCGATCCCGGCCAGGATGCCGGTTTCGCCGAAGTCAAGCGTGGCCTCCACGCGCAGGGCGCTCCAGCCGGGTTCGCTGCGCTCGCTTTCCAGCGCGATCCCCTCGGCGGCGACAATCGAAAGCTCGTTCTCGCTTTTCGCAATCGCGTAGAACGGGCTGGCAAACACCTGCTTGGGGATGGCTGTGCCGGGTTTGAACCGGTGGATGCTAAAAGTTTCTTCGAGAATGAAAAATTTGAGCGCTTTCATGGATGCTCCAGTTGTGTTGGTCGAGTCCTGTGTTGAGCCTGTCGAAACAAGGCTGATATTGCCGTATCGAGGCCAGTATTCTTCTGCTAATTCCGGGTCTCGATACGGGCTGCGCCCTACTCGACCCTCGGTTTTTGTATTATAAATCGAAACCATGCCCCCTTCCCCAAAAATCCTTGTGCGCGGCAGCGGCGATGTCGCTTCGGCGGTGGCCCACCTGCTCTTTCGCTGCGGCTATGCCGTCCTGATGCACGAATCGCCCCAACCGGGCGCCACCCGGCGCAAGATGGCCTTTACTGATGCTGTTTTTGACGGTTCGGCCTGGCTCGAAGGGCTTGAAAGCCGCCGCATCGATGACCTGCCCGGCCTGCTGGCGGCGTTTGACGCGCATCAATTTATCCCGCTGACGGTGGCCGGGTTCGCGTGGATATTAAAGGAAGTATCTCCGGCGGTTTTGGTGGATGCGCGCATGCGCAAACACTCCCAGCCCGAAGCGCAGCTCGGACTCGCGCGGCTGACCCTCGGCCTGGGGCCTGGTTTCGTGGCCGCTCAAACCGTCGACATTGCCATCGAGACCGGGCGCGGCCCCGATTTAGGGCGGGTCATTCGCTCCGGCGCTGCCGCCCCGCTGACCGGGGAGCCGGTTTCGCTGGCCGGTCACGCCCGCGAGCGCTACGTCTATGCGCCTGTGGCCGGTGTTTTTCGCACGGCCCTGCAAATCGCAGACCCGGTGCGCCAGGGGCAGGTGGTTGCTCGTATTGGCGATCAGCCGCTCCTTGCTCCGTTGGATGGCGTCCTGCGCGGCCTGACCAGGGATGGCGTTCCGGTGGAGGCCGGTTTCAAGGTGGTCGAAGTCGATCCGCGCGGGTCGGCGGCGCAGGTCTCCGGCATTGGCGAGCGCCCGGCGAAAATCGCCCAGGGGGTTTTGACGGCGCTGCAAACATACTTGCCGAATAAAGGCTAGCGCCGAATGGCTATAGCCATTCGGTTTGCGTGACTTTGCAAATTTATTAAGTTCCTGGCATTTCCGGGGGGGCTTTTGTGATAATATCATTAAGATATTATCACGCATTTGCTATGAAGTTGTAATGGTTTGGCCATATCTATTGGGAGGCGATGATGCGCTTGACTGAATTGGTCGCTGTCTTGTTGTTATGAGACTAGGTCAGGTGGGGAGCCACTGCGAAACCGGCCCGCGTTTTTTTTTACCGCGGTCGGTTTTTGAATTAAGAGCGCCAGGAGGTTATCTATGAGTTTTTCACCTGTTTTTTCCCGTTTTGCTGGAATAATTTTTCGCGTAATCGTTATTTTATTCCTGGCGGCCCTGCCGGTGGTTAACCTGCCGCTTGAAGCAGCCCTGGCGGCTCCTGTCGGCGAAATTGCCGAACCGGCCCGCTCTGAGCCTGCGCCGTTGTTGGTTGCCACGCCGACTTTGACTCTTGGCGTACCGGCGACAACCATGATCGGCTCAGCATTTTCTTTCACGGCAACCTTTGATAACACTGGCGCGCCGCCCAACGAAGTCGGCTACGGACCATTCATCGATCTGGTGTTCCCGGCCACCGGGGTGGACGGCGATGATGGCGTGACTTTTGTCGGCGCGAGCTATCTGGGCGCGGCCATCCCGGCCGATCAGCTTTTTATCCAGACTTTCCCCGATGACGATGGCGCAGGTCCCGGCACAACCGGTTGTGTTCAGCACCCCATCGCGGTTCGCCCGGCCAACGATCCGCCCTTGCCTTCTAACCCGTCTCTGCCGCGCTACTATCAGGTTTGCGGAACCGCCGGCGACCAGTTTGTGACCATTATTCTGCCGTTCGGCTCTTTTGTGCCTGACCAGCCTCCGGCGGTGGTGACCATCGATGCCCAGATGAGCAACCTGGCCGATCTTGGCGCACCGCTTGGTATTACCGGCCAGGCGGGTTTCCGTTTTGGTTATACCCCGCTGAATGATTTTTGCTGTTCACCTTATGATGCAACTATTCCTGTGCAGCCGGGGGGCATTTATGACACGACCAATCCTGTAGCTTTCCCGCGCCAGAATGTAACCCCGATCATTATGACCCTGGCCAAGGAATATGTCGGCCCTGAAGATGAAACGGCTACCGGCCCCAATTTCCCGCGTCAGTTTACCATCACCGTGGATGTTGCCGAAGGCCAGACTATCACCGATATGGTGATTACCGATACCCTGCCTGGCAACATTCAGTTTGTCAGCCTGGATTCGGTCGTCCCGGCGGCGGCCTCAACCAGCCTGCCTTCCACCTCTGCGCCGGGCGGCACCTTGAGCGCGACGATTGCCAGCGTTACTGGCGGGGCGGGTGAGACGGATGCCAGCCTGACCTTCACCTTTTTTGTAGACCGGGCGGTTTCCGGAACGCCAATCATCAACCCCAATACCGGCGTTTTTGTCGATTCGGACAATACAGCCGATGTGGTGGGCGACTGGAATCCAGTCGACCCGCGCGATACCGACTCCAGCCCGACTGCGACATGCGGTGTGCCCTGCGTCACCATCTCCGACCAGTCGCTTGCAATCCAGAAATCTGTGGCGAATATCACCGATGGCAGCAACAGCCCTGGCGACGTGTTGCAATATACGTTGAATTTTCAAATCTCCGATTTCTTCGGTTTCCAGAACCTGAACCTGACCGATACCTTCAGCGATGGCCAGCGCTTTGATCCATCTTACGCGCCGCGCCTGACCTTAAATGGCAACCCAAATAACCTGGCGGCAGTTTCGCTGGCAGCCGGGAGTGTGGATATTTCGTGTAATTACACGGGGGCGGCCCTTGGCGCAGGCTGCGACAGCCTTGACCCGGCGGCAAACAATGGCCAGACAACCATCACTTTCAACCTGTCTGATGAGTTGAATGCCCAATTCTCAAACCCGCAGTTGCTTGGCGGCTGTGTCAATCCTGCCAGCGCGAACAATCCTCCAAACTGCAGCTCGTACAACAACGGCCCGACAACCGGCACGATCACTTTCCGCACCGTCATCCAGGATGAATTTTCTGATGATTTTCCATCCGGCGACCAATCAGTCGACCATGGCGACCTCCTGGGTAACAATGTTACATTCGGCGGTTCGGTTCTGAATATTTCGGTTGCCCCGGTGTCCGGGCAGTTTTCCGCCACCGGCCAGCCTCCGGTCAGTGATGACAGCGCTGCGGGTGTGACCATTGCCTTTGGCGGTTTGACCAAATCCATTTATGCGGTTAACGGCAACACCAGCATTCCCGAATATCTCAGCCCGCTGGATGTGGTCACATATCGGCTGACCTACACCCAGCCTGCCAGCGATTTCGAGGTGACCACCTTTACCGATTACCTGCCCCTGCCAGTTTTCGATGTGACCGAACTGGGTACGCTGAACAACTCGGTTTGTGGAATTCCCGCCGCCGGGACAATCTGTCTTGGCCCATCTGATAATTATCATAACCTGAACTCGCGCGGAGAAAACCTGCCTCCCGCTGTCCCGGCGGGCAACCCGGTTGTTAATCCTACCTATGCCGTTGATGGACCGTCCAACCGACTGACGATCACCTATCCCGAGTATGATAGCGTTTATAACATCTCATCGACAATCGACATTCTCTTTTCTGTTACGGTGACCGATGACCCCTTTGCCGATGGCATGTTCCTGACCAATCAGGTCAATGCCGCGGAAGGCACCACCAACGCCGGCGACCAGGAACTGGATGATATTGTCCAGATTCGCCTTGGCCAGCCGGTGCTGCGCATTGGCAAAACAGCCGTATCAACCGACCATGTCCCGGATACGGATATTGTCTTTACACCCGACCAGACAATTTTTGATCAATTTTCTCTGCCCGGTTTGGCTGCTGCGCCATTTACGCCGACCATTGCCGACACCGACCTGGGCACTGATCCAGACGATCCTGATTTTGCGTTCGATCTTTTTGATGCAGTTCTGGAAGGCGTCGACAATAACGATTTGGTTAAGTATGCCATTGTTATTCAAAACCAGGGCAATAGCCCAAATGGCGCTTACGACATTGCCATTCAGGATATCCTGCCGCCCGGTATGATGATTCCTGCCACCGGGCAAGGATTAAACCTGCAAATTTATCGCGGCGATGGCACGCTCCTGAATTTTGAGGTGATTACCAGTTACGGGGTTGATGGTCAACCTGGCGGCGGGGATGATGTTACTGTTCCTGGCGTTCCTGGTTTGGCAGGAAATGCTTCTAGCATTTTTGCTCCTGCTTTGGGTATCCGTGTGGTCGACCCGACCGTGGGCGCAAATGTGGAAGGCGCTTGTCAGGTACACAATATCGGTGCCGGCAAAAACGTTGTTATCATCACCTATGATCTGCTGTTGGCTGACGCTGATACGGCTGGCAAATCTATTGTTAACACTGCCAGCTTGATCGGTTATAGCGGCACAGAGGGCGGTCCCAACTACCTGCCTGATCCGCTCGACGATGATGCCGAAATCATCACCAATCGCCTGCCCGGACATACCAAAACCCTGGTAACGACCGAACTCGATGTCGTTGGCAATGACCACACCCAGGCCGTGATTGGTGAAATCATCACCTACGAAGTCGAAGTCAAGTTTTTCGAACTCGAAACCCCCGATGCCTTGCTGGTCGATACCCTCGACCCCGGCCTGGCCTTTGTCGATTTGGTTTCGGTGGTTAACTCGAACCCGGCGACTTTGTCCATTCCGACCATGACCTTTGATCCAGGAACCGGGGAATGTGACATTTCAGATATTGCCGATGGTTGTTTTGCCGGAACTGACCCGGCGCTTCATAATCCGGTCATCAGTAATAACGGCGGCACGATTACGCTTGATTTTGGCAACGTGGTCAACAATACCGATACCAATAACCTGGTTGCTGAAACCGTCACGATCACCTATCGCGCGGTTGTCACCAATGTGACCGGCAACCAGCAGGGAACCCAACTCAACAACTCGGCCAACCTGACCTGGATCAACGCCAGCGACCCGATCAACGGTAGTCAGACCGTCTCGGCAGAGAATGTAACCGTTGTCGAACCGGTTGTGACGATTGACAAGCAGGCTATCGATACACTCGCTTACGACGCCGGCGACCCGCTGACCTACACCTTCGACATCACTGGTGGCGTCACCATGGCCTATGATCTGACCTTCTCAGACCCCTTGCCGCAATATTTCATTCCCGATGTTGGCGGTCTTGCGGTTGTTTCTAGCCCAGCCGGTGTTGCAACGCTTGCCGATTTTCAGATTGTTGGCGCGCCCGGAGCTTACACGCTTCAAACCGTTTCTGGTGCTGATATTGATCTTGCGCCTGGCGAAACGATCACCATCACCTTGGATGGCACCATTTCCATCGATACCCCGGCCAGTGCTACCTTGGAAAATACCGCCATTGTCGAATGGACCAGCCTGGATGGGGATATTACCAATCGTTCAGATTATTATCTTGACCCTATTGCTCCAGATGACGAGCGCACAGGCGTAGATGGCCTGCCCGGGGCAGGCGTGCTGAATGATTATCATGGTGAATCGTTTGTTGTCACAACGGTTACAACCCCGCTCGTCTTGGCAAAATCGATTATTTTTACATCTGAAGACCATACCGCGGAAACCCTGCCCGGAGCGGCAGATGTTGCTATTGGCGAAATTGTCCGCTATCGGTTGTTGATTGAAATTCCGGAAGGCACCAATATTGACCTGAAATTTGAAGATACTTTGCCGCGTGGCTTAACCTTTCTGAATGACAGCAGCGCAACGATTGCCTTTGTGTGCACAGGTGCGCCGGGATGTATGATTTCGTCAAATAGCGATTTGAGTGGCGCTGGCTTGGTTGTGGCGGGAGATGAAACCACTATCAACAGTGTTGCGCCATCGTTTGTTGTACCTCAGTCGGTGGTTTCAAATACTGGTAATTTCAATAATCCCGGCCCATTCTCTACCGGCACACCGGTTTTTTTCCGTCTTGATACTGTAGAAAACAACGATAACGACCTGAACACGGAATATGTTGTTATTGAGTTTAATGCCCTGGTTGATAATGAATACGATGCGTCTTTTGGTAGTAATGATGACGGGGATGAACTAGATAATTTTTTTGAGGGTTTTGTGGGCAATGACAGCTCCGGTGACCCCAGCAATACTGTCACGCTGATAGTGCGCGAGCCGGAAATCAATGATGTTGACAAATCCCTGACCGCTCCGGTTCCGACCAGCTTCGACGCTGGCGATGCGGTTTCCTTCACCGTGGCCTATTCGAATACCGGCACGACCGATGCATTTGATGTGGTGCTGAGCGACAGCCTGCATCCTGCCCTCGATCTTGTCTCTGTTTCTGTGCTGCCCTATGCTTCTTGCACGCCCGACCCTGTCGCGACGGA
The DNA here is from genome assembly GCA_023459215.1 of Chloroflexota bacterium. Lineage (GTDB taxonomy): Bacteria > Chloroflexota > Anaerolineae > Anaerolineales > Villigracilaceae > UBA8950. The sequence goes on along the minus strand of JAEWVF010000043.1, from coordinate 17,115 downwards.
TAACTCTAATACTGGCGTTGGCAATAACGTCAGTATTACCTTCGATCGTGTTGCGCCCGGCTGCCAGGTCCGTGTTGTTTACACTGCCGATATTCTTTACACGGTTACACCGCGCCAGGTTTTGACCAATATCGGCGAGGTTTTCTACACCTCCCTGCCTGGCACGGGCACGACCGGCAACCCGACCGGCTCCGATACCCCCGGCGGCTCCGGCGACGAGGACGGCGAACGCAACGGCACCGACCCGGTTGTCCAACCCAACGACTACTTCGATAACGACGCCCAGGATGTGACGATTGACAGCCCCAACCTGGTGAAGTCGATTGTCGCCACATCGGAGGCCCATACCACCATTGTTGGTGGCAACCACCGGGTTGCGATTGGCGAAATTGTCCGCTACCGCTTGCAGATTCGCATTCCTGAAGGCGCAAGTTTGCCCAACCTGATGTTCTTGGACAATATTCCTGCTGGTTTGCAGGTGATCGACGATTTGACGGATGCCACCATTGCGTTTGTTTGTGATGGCGGGACGGCTTGCATGACCTCGACAATCATCTCAGGCGCCGGCCTGGTGGTCAGCGGCGATGACACCACAGTTAACAGCATCACCCCCACTTTTCTGCTTCCAGACGGGGCCATGTCCAGTGCTACCGGCTCGGATAACGATACTTACGGCAGCAGTACGGATGTCTATTTCAAACTGGGCAACATGTCGAACACGGATGACGATAGTAACCTCGAGTATATCGTTATCGAATTTAATGTCCTGGTCTTAAATGTTACCGGCAATCCAAGCAACCAGTCTAACACGAGTCGCGACAATACTTTCTCCTACTATCCTGGTGGTTCGGCAGCCAGCCCGGCCCTGAATTCCAATTCGGTACGTGTCACAGTCGCCGAGCCGACCGTCACGGTAGCCAAGTCACTCTCTGCCACCCCGGTGGATGCGGGTGACCCGTTTGCCTACGACCTGACGATTACCAACACATCCTCCGGGAACAACAGCGCCACCGCCTTTGACCTGGTGCTGACCGATGCTGTTGACGCCAACCTGGAGATTTCTTCGGTCGTCATTCAGAGTTTTACTCAGGCCGCAACCTGTAATGGTGGAACATTGTTTGCCACAACAGCGCCCCCTTATTTTAGCGGGCAAAACGTGACAGTCAACATTTCCTGTCTTGATCCTGGTCAAAACGTTGTCGTGCGTATCTCTGGCGATGTGCGCCCAACTGCTCCGGCTGGCGAAAACATCCTCAATGGCGATGATGTTGACTTGGCGTTGCTGGAACTGACTTACACATCCCTGCCCGGAACCGGCACCACCGGCAACCCGACCGGTTCTGACACGCCCGGTGCCAGTGGCGCCCAAACCGGCGAACGCAACGGCGATAATGGCTTGCCGACAACCGCTGCCACGCCCTTGAACAATTATGCCGACAGCGCAGGCGTCAATTTTGACCTTGACACCCCGGCCATCGACAAACAAACCCCCATCGATACCATCTACACCATCGGCGAAACGGTAACGTATCCGATTCTCATCACCCTGCCCGAAGGCGTCAGCACCAATGTGCGCGTGACCGATTTTGTGGCGACTGGCCTGCAATATGTCAGTTATAGCGTGGATACCACCGGCTTTGTGGGAACCGTCAACACAACGCCCACCGTCAGCGGCGGGGCTTCTGATGGCGATGATGTCACCTTCGATTTCGACAACATTACCACCACCGACGACAACAACCCGGCCAATAATACCTTCACGCTCAACGTGGTCTTGCGCGTTCTGAACGTTAATTCCAACCAGGACGGCACCGCCCTGGCTAATACTGCCCAACTGGTCTATGAAGATGACGGAACTGATTCCACTGTCACCGACCCGACCACGCCCGGCGACATTACGCTCATCGAACCTGTCCTGAACATCACCAAGGATGCTGCTTCGATTGCCGTCAACCCGGATGCCGGCGACACCGTCACATACACGATCACCCTGGAGCATGACGCTACGTCAACCGCCACTGCCTACGATGTCCGTTTTGAAGATATCCTGCCCGCCTACGCCGACTTGCAGATTGGCACGGTTAACGTCTCTGGCGCGGGAACGGCTACCGTGACCGACTTGTCGGATGATGTCAGCAATACCATCGAAATCACCATCAGCGACATCCCGATTGGCAGCACCGTCACCATCACGTACGAAGCCATCCTGACCAGCGCGCTCAACCCCAACCAGTTGATTCAAAACACGGGCGATGTCTATTGGACTTCCCAGCCAGGCGATAACAACCCCGGCGATGTGGATGGTGAGCGTGACGGCGACGGAACCAACCCGCCCAACGATTACCATGATTCGGATACTGGCGACCTGACTGCTGACAATATCGAACCGGTTAAATCCATACTTGCCAGTTCCGAAGCCCACACCGGCGAAACCCTGCCCGGCGCAGCGGATGTCGCCGTCGGCGAAATCCTGCGCTATCGCCTGGAAGTGGCTATTCCCGAAGGTACGAGTGATAACGTTGTTATTTCTGACCAGCTTTCGGTCAGTGGTGGCGTGGCTCTCGTCACACCTTTCTTGGACGATACCATGACCATTACCGCCGTCCACTTTGGCGCGGGCAACTTTGACAGCGTGGACTTTGGTCCAGACCTCGAGGCTGCCAATGGTTCTCCGGTAGATTTGTATGATGCGGGCGGAACGGCGCAACTTACTTCTATCACTTTGCCTGCCTTTGATTTGGTGCAGTACGACCCGGCGACCAATCTGATTACCTTTAATCTGGGCGATATTGTCAACCTGGATACAAATCCCGATGCGGATGTTGAATCTATCTACATCGAATTCAATGTTTTGGTCACCAACGTTACCGAAAACACCTTGGGCGCTATCTTCGCTAATGACTTTGATGTGACCATCAATAGCGGCACTCCGGCGGCATCCAACGAGGTGGTTGCCGAGGTTGTCGAGCCGCAGTTGAACGTCGCCAAGGCTGATGACGACGCCGACGGGCTGTGGGTTTACGGCCAGACGCCGGTCACCTACACCATCACCGTTGAACACACCGGCGCGAGCAATGCCGATGCCTTCAATGTTATCGTGACCGATACCATCCCGGCTGGGCTAACCTACAACCCCGGCTCCATCACTGCCCCGGCGGGTTGGGTGACGGATGACTCCGCTGCTCCGGCCCTGATCTGGGCCTGCAACTCCCCGGCTTGCTCCATGCCTTTGGCGGGTGGCCCGGTCGGCCTGACCTACACGGTCACGGTCAATGACCAGTTCACCACCCCGCACCTTGAGGGCGATGACACTGCCGTCAACACCGCCAACCTGACTTGGACCTCCCTGCCTGGTACCGGCACGACCGGCAACCCGACTGGCTCCGATACTCCCGGCGGCAGCGGCGACTCGGATGGCGAGCGGGACGGCTCAGGCGGTGTCAACGATTACAGTGACAGCGCCCAGCATACCGGCGAACTGGTTGATTACTATTCCCTCGGCAACCGCGTCTGGTTCGATACCGACAACAACGGCGTGATGGATGCTGGCGAACAGACAGTTGCAGATGTCCTGGTGCAGTTGTATTCGGCCAGTGACCTGACTACCGTGCTGGTCAGCGATGTCACCACCGTGGGCGGTTTCTACCTCTTCGATTACCTTGTCCCCGGCGACTATGTGGTTGCCGTCGCTGCCGACAACTTTGTTGATGGCGGCGTGGGAGACCTCTACACGGCCCTGGTTGGCTATTGGTCTTCTGGCACCACCATCAGTGGCGTGGGGGGCATCTCTGAAATCCTTGCTCCCGATGCTGAGGTTGTCGCCACCGATGCCGACGATAATGGTACTCTCGAAAGCCTGGCCCCGCTCAATGGGGCTGTGGTTGCCCAGGCTGTTACCCTTGGCCCCAGCGGCCTGACCGAACCCACTGGCGAAGTCGCCGCGCAACTCGAATCGGGTGTGCTTGGTGACCAGGGCGCGCAGCCCGATGGCCGCGCCAATCTGACCGTCGACTTCGGCTTCTATCGCGTCGAGATTGGCAACCTGGTCTACCGCGATGAAAATGCCAACGGCACTTTCAATAGCGGTATCGACACCCCGCTTGAAAACGTAACGGTTGAACTGCTCTCCGGCGACGGCCTGACCGTGTTGGACAGCACCACCACCAATGCCAGCGGCGAATATGAATTTGTTGGCTGGCCCGAAGGCGATTACCGCGTCCGTGTCACCACCCCCAGCGGACACGTCAGCACAATCGACACCGCCAACTCTGCCGACACCACCGATCCCGATGGCGAAGTGGACAACAACGACAACGGGATTGGCATCGGCCCGGCGACGGTGACAAACGTCACCTCCGGCCAATTGACGATGGACGCCGGCGAAGCGGGTGGCACCTTGAGTGTTACCCAGTCTACTGGAACCACACGTGATAATGGTTTGGATTTCGGCTTCACCTACGCCTACGCCCTCGGCAACCGCGTCTGGTTTGACACCGATAACAGCGCAGACATCAACGGCGCAGAAGTTGGTGTGGATGATGTCACCGTCCAGTTGTACCGTGCCGACAGCAGCGGCAACCCGACCGGGGCTGTCCTGGCAACGGACACAACCATCAACGGCGGCTACTACCTGTTCGACAACCTGACGGCTGGCGATTATGTTGTCGTTCTGCCGGCCAGCAATTTTGGTGCTGGCGCGGTATTGGAAGGCTACTGGTCCTCCGACAGCAGCATGGATGGCGTCGGTGTAATCTCTGAAACCGCCGCGCCCGACCCTGATGGCAGCCCGGCGGATGTCGACTCTGATGACAACGGCCAACTCAACCTGTTCGGCTCGCTGCCTGGCGCAGTTGCCTCCCGCGCGGTCACGCTTGGGCCGACCGGCTTGAGCGAACTGACCGGTGAAAGCGATGTGAACGGCCTCGCTCCCGGCGTGGACAATCAGGGCCTCCAGCCGGATGGCCGCGCCAATATGGCGGTCGACTTCGGCTTCTATCGCATCGAGATCGGCAACCTGGTTTACTTTGACGCCAATCGGGACGGCACTTACGATGTTTTGGATGGCGACACGGCCATGGATGGCGCAAACGTGCGCTTGTACGCAGCCGATAATCTGTTTGAAATCCCGGTTGGCCCCGATGGCATCCTGGGTACTTCTGACGATGCGGCGGGTGGCGTCACCACCTCTGGCGGCGGTCTGTATCTCTTCTCCGGCCTGCCCGAAGGCGACTACGTTATCCGCGCAACACCCGCCTCGACTGGCGTTACCAGCACAACCGACGCCTTCGACCAGGCTGACAACGATGACCCGGATGTGAACACGGATGACAACGACAACGGCGATGGAACCGCTCCCGGCCAAGTTGCGTCAGCGGTGCTGACGATGGACGCCGCCGAAAGCGCTACGAACATCTCCGTTGACGATCCGACCGGCACCACCACCGACCTGACCGTTGACTTTGGCTTCGTTGAGATGGTGGCGCTCGGTAACCGCGTCTGGCTCGATACCGGCGCGGGCGTAGGCGGCGTTGCCGATGACGGCATCCAAAATGGCACGGAACCGGGCGTTGAAGATGTGCGCGTTGAGCTATATACCTCGACGGGTACGTTTGTGGACTTCACCACCACTGACGTCAATGGCGACTACTATTTTGATCTGCTATACCCTGGTGCGTATTATGTCTTCATCCCGGCCAATCAGTTCGATGATGCGGGCGATGCGCTCTATGGCTATGTCTCCTCGACCGGCAACGGCCCTGTGGACGATGATGACGACCAGGACCTGGACGAGAACGGCATCGACGAGGCGAACCTGCCCGCCAATGGCATCCGCACCCCGGTCTATACCCTTGAGCCAAATACTGAACCTCTTGGCGACAATGACGCCGGTTACACCGGCCCGCTGGATGACGACAATGTCAACCTGACCGCCGATTTTGGCTTCCTGCAATTTGTAGCTATCGGCAATCGCGTCTGGCTCGATACCGGTGCTGGCCCGTTCTACAACAACGGCGTTCTTGACGTGGGTGAAACCCCGGTTGATGGCGTGACGGTTGAGTTGTACACTTCGGCGGGTGCGCTGGTGGCAACCACCACCACAACTGGCGGTGGATACTACGAATTTGATATGCTGCTGCCCGGACAGTATTACGTTCAAATCCCGGCCAGCATGTTCGATGCGGTTGCGCCCAGTCCGCTGGCGGGTTATGTTTCCTCGCTTGGTAACGGCCTGGCGGGTAACGATGATGACAACAATGCCGACGAAAACGGTATCGATGTCGCTACCTTGGCGACAACCGGTATCCGCACCCCGGATTACGATCTCCAGCCAAACACCGAACCTACCCTCGAAGATCAGTCCAACTATACCGGTTCGCTGGATGACAATAACGTCAACTTCACCGCCGACTTTGCCTTTACCCGCCTGGTAGCGATTGGTAACCGCGTCTGGTTCGATACCGGCGCGGGCGGCGGCACAGCCGATGACGGCATCCAGAGCGGCGGCGAGCTGGGTGTCAATGGCGTGCGCGTTGAGCTATACACATCTGGCGGCGTCTTTGTGGACTTTGACACCACTGATGCGAATGGCGACTACTACTTTGACTTGCTCAACCCTGGCGCATACTATGTCTCCATCCCGGCCAACCAGTTCGATGATGCGGGTGATGCGCTCTATGGCTACGTTTCCTCGACCGGCAACGGCGGCGTAAACGATGATGACGACCAGAACCTGGACGAAAACGGTATCGACGAGGTGAATCTGTCTGCCAACGGTATCCGCACCCCGAATTACACCCTGGCCCCGGATGCTGAGCCGTCGGTGACGGATAACGACACCGGCTACACCGGCTACCTCGACGATGACAACGTCAACCTGACCGCCGACTTTGGCTTCCTGCAAAAGGTGGCCATTGGCAACCGCGTCTGGCTAGATAACGGCGCAGGCGGCGGTACGGCCAACAACGGTCAGTTGGATGGCGGCGAAGCGGGCATCGAATTTGTCTCGGTGCAGTTGTACGACTCGGCCAATAATCTTGTTGCTTCGACTGTGACCGATGCGAATGGCTACTACGTTTTCGACAACCTGCTGCCGGGTTCGTACTACCTGGTCATCCCGGCCACTGAATTCCAAGCTGGCGGCGACCTGGAAAACCTGCTCTCGAGCAGCGGCAACGGCGTGGACGAAATCACCAACGAAACCGGCGACGAAAACGGCATCGACAGCGCCACACCCGCGACGACGGGCATTACCAGCACTGTCTTTGACCTCCAGCCAGATTCCGAGCAGATGGGCGAACCCCAACCGAACTACACCGGTGCGCTGGATGATGACAACGTTAACTTTACAGCGGATTTCGGCTTCACCGAATTGGTTGCCCTCGGCAACCGCGTCTGGCTCGATACTGGCGCGGGTGCGTTCTACAATAACGGCATCCTGAATGTGGGCGAAACCCCGGTAGACGATGTGACGGTTGAGTTATACACCTCGGCTGGCGTGCTGGTTGACACGACCATCACATCTGGCGGCGGGTACTATCAGTTCGACATGCTGCTGCCAGGCCAGTACTATGTTCAAATCCCGGCGGCAGAGTTCCAGTCGGGCGGCGACCTGCTGGGCTATGTCTCCTCGCTGGGCAATGGCCTGGCAGGCGATGATGATGACAACGATGCCGATGAAAACGGTATCGATGTTGCCACCTTGGCCACGACCGGCATCCGCACCCCGGATTATGATCTCCAGCCGAACAGCGAACTCATTACTGAAGATCAAGCCAACTATACTGGCACGCTGGATGACGACAACGTCAATTTCACTGCTGACTTTGCCTTTACCCGCCTGGTTGCGCTTGGCAATCGCGTCTGGCTCGATACCGGTGCAGGCGGAGGAACTGCCGACGATGGCATCCAGAACGGCAGTGAAGCGGGGGTTGAGGATGTGACGGTCGAACTCTACCGCAGCGGCGATACTCCCGGCGTGGATGCGCCTGTGGCTACCGATGTTACCGATGCGAATGGCGATTACTACTTCGACCTGCTCAACCCTGGCAACTACTTCGTGCATATACCGGCGGCAGAATTCCAGTCTGGCGGTGATCTCGAAGGCTATATTTCCTCGACCGGCAACGGTACGAGTGAACTGCTCGACCAGGATGTGGATGAGAATGGCATCGATGAGCCTGCCCTGGCTGCCAACGGCATCCGCACTCCGGATTACACCCTGGCCCCGGAAACTGAACCGTCAGCGGCGGACAACGATGCCGGCTATACCGGCTACCTTGACGACGACAACGTTAACCTGACCGCCGACTTTGGCTTCTTGCAATTCGTGGCCATTGGCAACCGAGTCTGGTTAGACACTGGCGCGGGCGCGTTCTATAACAACGGCATCCTGAACGTGGGCGAAACCCCGGTCGATGGTGTGACGGTTGAGCTATACACTGCAACTGGCGTGCTGGTCGAAACGACTACCACGTCTGGTGGTGGATACTACGAGTTTGATATGCTGTTGCCCGGCCAGTACTATGTTCAGATTCCTGCCAGCATGTTCGATGCGACTGCGCCCAGCCCGCTCGAAGGTTATGTTTCAACAACGGTTACCGGCGCTGATGAAGTCAGCGATAACGATGCCGACGAGAACGGTATCAATGTGGCCACCCTGACGACCACCGGCATCCGCACCCAGGTTTATGACCTGCAGCCGAACACTGAAACCATTACGGATGATCAGGCAAACTACACCGGTGTATTGGATGATGACAACGTCAACTTCACCGCCGACTTCAGCTTCGTCCGCCTGGTGGCGATTGGCAACCGCGTCTGGCTTGATGCCGGGCTGTTGGGTGGAACCCCCAACAGTGGCCGCCAGGATGGCGGCGAACAGGGCATCGGCGGCGTCGATATCCAACTCTTCCGGGTTGGGCAAAATCCCGCCACCGATACGCCGGTTGCCACCGATACCACCGACGCCAATGGCAACTACGAGTTTGACCTGCTCAATCCCGGCGATTACTTTGTTCACATCCCTGCCAGCGAATTCCAGGCGGGCGGCCCGCTCGAAGGACTCTTCTCCAGTGTTGGCAATGGCGCAGATGAAACCAGCGATCAGGATGCGGACGAGAACGGCATCGATTCGGCTACCATGGCGGTGGATGGCATCAGCAGCACGCCCTATACCCTGACGGTTAGTGGCGAAACCACCACCGATGACGAAACCACCTACACCGGCTATCTCGATAACGCCAATGTCAACTTCACCGCTGACTTCGGTTTCCTGCAATTGGTGGCCATCGGCAATATCGTTTGGGAAGATTCCGGTGCGGGCGGCGGCATTGCCAACAACGGCATCCTCGACGGAACCGAACCCGGCATCCCCGGTGTGGACTTGCAGCTCTACCAGGTTGGCGATGTTCCCGGCACCGATATTCCGGTGGACACAACCACCACTGACGCGGGCGGCTACTACTTCTTCGACAACCTGCTGCCTGGCGATTACTTCATCTTCATCCCCGCGGCTGAGTTTCAGGGGACGGCCACGCTGGCTGGTTACACCTCCAGCACTGGCAATGGCGCGAGCGAACTGCTCGACCAGGATGTGGACGAGAACGGCATCGACAACGCAGCTCCGTGGACAAATGGCATCACCAGCACTGTGTACAGCCTGCAACCCAACGGTGAGCCGACTGGCGAACCCCAGCCGAACTATACCGGCGGCCTGGGCGATAACGATGTCAACTTTACCGCGGACTTCGGTTTTTACAACAACCCGCAGGTTGACCTGGGTGTGACCAAGGATGACGGCACAACCTACTACCTTGCTGGCGGAACCCTCACCTACACGGTAACGGTGGTCAATAACGGCCCGATTGATGTGACCGGCCTGGCGGTCAGCGACACCCGCCCAACGCAAATCACTTCCTGGAACTGGGCTTGTACTTCCAGCGCCCCGAATCCGGCTCCGGCCACATATGACTGTACCGCTGACGCGACCAATCCCTCGCCGTTCACCGACAACCTCGATTTACCGGTCGGCGCCAGTGTGACCTACACCGTCACCGCCAATGTGGATGCGGCCGCTACGGGCACCCTTACCAACACGGTCTCGGTTACACCGCCGTCCGGTGTTGTCGATAACAATCCGTCCAACGATGATGACGACGATGTCGACCAACCCGCCTCACTGGATATCACCAAGGATGACGGCTTGACTGTGGTCGCGCCCGGTTCCGTCATTACATACAACATTGAAGTGACCAACAATGGTGCGGTCGATCTGACCAGCCTCACGGTCGAGGATGTTCTCCCCTCAGATTTGACCTACCAGAGCGCAAACCCGGCTCCCACCTCGGTGGCTGGCAATACTCTGACCTGGACGCCGCTTAGCCTCCTGGCGGGCGCCAGCACAACTATCACGGTTACAGCCCAGGTGAACGCCGAGCCGCTTGCCGCTAACCTGATCAACGCCGTCACCGTGACCGATGCCAACACCGGCCTGACCGATACCGCCGATGATGTTGATATTGTGGCTGCCAACAACGGTAAATCGATTATCGCCACCAATGAGCCCAGCACGGTTGCCCCGCAGACCGCGATTGGCGAAATCGTCACCTACCAGATTCGCCTGGATGTGCCCGCGGGCGCAACCTTCTCCAACTTGCGCGCGCTGGATGTGCTCGACAGCGGTTTGGCTTTTGTCCGCTGCATCCGCATCGATGCCGGAGCGCTGACCACGACCCTGCCTGGCGGCTTCCCTGACGCCTGTAACGCGCCGCTCAACCCGGTTGTCCTGGCCGAGCCTGTTGGCGATCCCGGTCTGGTCAACCAGGGGCGGCGAGTCCAGTTTGATTTGGGTTCTGTCACCAATCCCGATGCCATGATGGCAACCCTGATTGTCGAATACGAAGCGGTTTTGCTCAACGTTCCTGGCAATGAAGATGGCGTTTCGGGCTTGAATAACAACGTTACCTGGACTTGGGACGGCGGTTCCTTGAATTCTTCCGCGCCGCCGCTCGAGGTGGTTGAGCCGGATATGTCGATTGAAAAGGATGCAACTCCTTCAGTCGCGCCGTATGGCTCAACAATCACCTTTACCCTCGACATTGCCCACACGGTCGAGAGCACCACTGACGCGTTTGACGTGGTTGTGACCGACATCCTGCCGCCTGGCCTGGCCTTTGTGCCTGGCACGGTGACGACCACCGGTCTGGCCCCGGATGTGATTGATTACTCGGGCACTACCCTGACCTTTGTCTGGAATGTCTTCCCGCTGGGAGAAACGGCCGTGCTTAGCTTCCAGGCGACTTTCGTTGGCCCGGCGCCGGTAACGAATACCGCAGACCTGGCCTGGACAAGTCTGCCGATTGATCCCGGCTTGGACGGCGAACCGGTTCAACAGTCGGATTACAACGATTACTCGACGGAACGCTGGTACGATCCGCCGGCTGCCTCTGGTGTCAACAACTACGGCGTGTCGTCCTCGACTACCATCACGATTCCCGAATTGCCCGCCACCGGGTTTGCTCCTGGCCGTGTCTCGGTTCTTCCATCCCAGCCTGCCGAAAAGTCCTACAATGCCATGGACAATATGTGGCTGGAAATCCCTGACCTGGGCGTAGTCTTGCCGATTGTTGGCGTGCCGCTCTCGGGCGAAGGCTGGGATTTGACCTGGCTCTCGAACCAGGCCGGCTACCTCAACGGGACCACCCTGCCCGGCGATGTTGGTACCACCGGCCTGACGGCCCACGTCACCCTGGCCGACGGTACTCCCGGCCCATTCCACAACCTGAAGCGGCTGTACTGGGGCAACAAAGTCATCCTTCACGTCGATGGTTATCGCTACACCTTTGAGGTGCGCGAGAATCGTTCGGTGTTGCCGCGTGACCTGTCAGTCTTCAAGAAGGACGGTTATACCTGGCTAACGCTGTTGACTTGCGAAGGCTATGTGCCCTGGCTTGATACCTATAACTATCGCCTGGCAGTGCGGGCTGTCCTGCTGAAGGTCGAACCGGATTCGGCGGCCTCGCCTTTCCCGGCTCCAACCCGCCCGGTCAACCCGCGCGGTGATCGAGATCGCTAGTTCTTAAATACAAAACGCGGCTTATCTGGTTTTGTGAACAGATAAGCCGCGTTTTTTGTTGTTTACGGGACAGTCGGATAGCCGAGTGAGCGCCAGGCTTGCACGCCGCCATCCATGCTGGTGACATTGCTAAAGCCGGCTTGTTTCAAAATATCGCGGCCCTGATCAGAGCGATTGCCCGAGTTGCAGATTACAACGATTTTCGCATCCTTGGGCACTTCGTTGACTCTGGCCGCCAGTTCGCCCAGCGGGATTAAGGTTGTGTTCGGGACATGGAATTCATCCCATTCGTACTGCTCGCGCACGTCAAGGACAAAGACCCCGTCCTGTTGGTAGAGTTTGTATCCTTCCTCGGTGCTGATGGTGGCAGGCAGGCTTGATCCTGTTTGCCCGATGGAACTGAATAGGAAGACTGCCACCATCAGTACGGCGGCGACAATCAGAACCACCAGGCCCGTTTGCAGTTTTTTCTTTTCCTGGCGAAGCTGGCGCTGGCCAGATGTTGCGCTTTTGGATTTTTTTGCCATAATTTTTTTCTCCTTGTTCTGTTTCGATGCGAAAAAACAAAAATAGTTGCTGTCGAAAAACGATTCTACCAGTCCCAAAATTAAAATGACAGGCTGCGATAAAAACAGGATGTCGCCCCGGTATGACAGGCCGGGCCGTTTGGGTTAACCAGCACGAGCAGGGTGTCGCCATCGCAATCGTAGCGGATTTCAACCACCCGTTGAGTGTTGCCGCTCGTCCCGCCTTTGTGCCACAATTCCTGGCGCGAGCGGCTCCAGAACCAGGTTTCGCCGCTTTCGAGCGTTTTTTGCAGCGACTCGGCGTTCATCCAGGCCACCATCAGCACTTCTTTGGTGGCCGCGTCTTGGATGACAGCGGGAATCAAGCTATCATGAAAGACCAAAGAAGAAAGAAGGGGATTTTCGCTCATTTTCTTTCATCTTTCCTTCGCAGGATCAACCATGCGAATTTTTAGTCCTCTGCGCGCCAAATATTCTTTAATCTGGCTGACGGTGTATTCGCCATAATGCAGCATCGAAGCGACCAGGGCCGCATCGGCTTTGCCCTCGGTCAGCACATCATACAGGTGTTCGGGCTTGCCACCGCCGCCGCTGGCAATGACCGGGACCGAGACCGCCTCGGCGATCAGGCGCGTCAGGGTCAGTTCGTAGCCTTCTTTTGTGCCATCGGCATCGATGGAATTGACCACCAACTCGCCTGCGCCCAGGTCCACGCCGCGTCTGGCCCAGGCGATGGCGTCCAGGCCCATCGGCGTGCGTCCGCCATTGATCACAATCTCATAACCGCTGGGGATTTGGGCGGATTTTGGTACTTTGAGCACATCCATCGAAAGGACGACAGCCTGCGCTCCGAAGGCTTTCGCCGCTTCGGCAATCAAGCCCGGATTTTTGACTGCCGCACTGTTGACGTTGACCTTTTCGGCCCCGGCCAGCAGCACGCGGCTGCAATCGTCCACCGTTCGAAGGCCGCCACCCACCGAAAAGGGGATAAACACCTGTTCCGCCACGCGGTTGACCACGTCGAGCATGATGCCGCGGTTGTCGCTGGAGGCAGTGATGTCATAAAAAACCAGTTCGTCGAGGCCCTGGGCGTAATACTCTTTGGCCTTCGCCACCGGGTCGCCAATGTCCTTGGTATCCACAAATTTGACCGATTTGGCAAGTTTGCCGTCACGGACATCGAGACAAGAGATAATGCGTTTTGAGAGCATAAAAAATCCATTCTGTAGGGGCGAAGCATTGCTTCGCCCCTACGCGCGCCAAGCTGCAAAATTTTCCAATAATTTTAGACCCACCGGGCCGCTTTTCTCGGCGTGGAACTGGACTGCGAACAGGTTATCCTTGCCAATCGCCACCGGGAATTCGCCGCCATAATCGCTGACGGCGTAGATTTGGGATTTGTCTACCGGTTTGGGATAGTAGGAATGGACAAAGTAGAACTCATCGCCGGGGCGGAGATGAGCCAACAGCGGATGCGGTCGGGTGACGCTGACGGCATTCCAGCCCATGTGGGGAATCTTGAGTAACGCGGGATTCCATCCCGCGCCACGTCCGAAACGAATGGTCTTGCCGGGCAGCAATCCCAGGCAAGTGGCGTAATCCTCATCGGATGCGTCAAGGATAATCTGGCAGCCGATACAGATACCCAGAGTGGGCGTTCCGGCGGCGAAAGATTCTTTCAGGGCCGCATCCAGCCCGCGTTCCTGGAGCACGCTCATCGCCGCGCCAGCGGCCCCAACCCCAGGGAAGATGATTTTGTCGGCGCGGCGCACCGTTTCCGGGTCGGCGGAGACCCGACAGGGAATGCCAAGGTGAGTCAGCGCCCGTCGGACAGAGGTCAGGTTGCCAGCTTTGTAGTCAACTAATGTAATCATAAAAACTCCAAGGATGAATGGTGAATGCAAAATGCGGAATTAACTTATTATTCATCCTTCATCATTCTGCATTGCGAAAAAGTAAGTTTGCCTTCATATAGCGCCCGCCCGATAATCACGCCTGCCAGGCCGGCCTTTTTGACGCGCCGGACATCTTCCAGGCTGGAGACGCCGCCCGATGCGACCACTTTCAACCCGGTAGCGGTTTGCAATTCCACAGCAGACTCCACGCTGACGCCGGCCCCGGCTCCATCGCGGCGGACATCGGTTAAGACGCACCATTCCAGCCCCTGGGCTTTGAAGCGTTTCCCGGCTTCGAGCATGGTTTGCGGGGTGGATTCCTGCCAGCCTTTGACCATCACTAGCCCATCGCGGACGCCAATGTCGGCGGCGATGCGGGCCGAACCGTAGCGGGCAATCGCCCAATCGACCAGGGCCCGGTTCTGGATGGCGGCGGTGCCGAGGAAAACCCGTTCCGCGCCCATTTCGAGCGGGATGCGGATGGTGGCTTCGTCGCGGATGCCGCCGCCAAATTCCACTTTTAAGCCGACAGCAAGGATCGCCTCGAGGGCTTTTAAGTTGGCCGAGGCTTCCTCGCCAAATGCGCCGCTCAGGTTGATGACGTGAATCCATTCAGCGCCCTCGGCTTTGAATTTCTCGGCCTGCGCGCGCGGGTTGTCGCCATAGATGGTCTGTTGGTTCGGGTCGCCCTGCACGAGGCGGACGATTTTGCCGTTTCTTAAATCTATGGCAGGGAAGATTGTAAATGCAGTCATAAGAAATAAGAAATAAGTTGACGAGTTGGCCTTATTTCTCATTACTCCTTTCTCATCACCTTTTACTTTGTTAAAGTACCCTTTGTGCTTGGCACGGTTTGCCGTCTTTCATCCATCATCGTGGCTGCATCCAACGCCCTTGCCAGGGCTTTGAATAAGGCTTCGGCTTTGTGATGATCGTCGCGGCCATAGAGCACACGGGCGTGGAGGTTGCTGCGGCTGGTGACGGCGAAACTTTCGAAAAAGTGCGGGAACAGGCTGGTAGGAATCTGCCCAACCAGGGCGCTGCCCCATTCAGCGTCAATGACGCTGTAAGGGCGACCCGATAAATCGAGGGCGACAAAGGCCAGTGTTTCGTCCATTGGGGTGTAAAAACTGGCCATACGGACAATCCCTTTCCGGTCGCCGAGCGCCTGGTCGAAGGCCGAGCCGAGCACGAGGGCCACGTCCTCGACCGTGTGATGGACATCGATGTGCAGGTCGCCGGTGGCTTTGACGGTCAGGTCAAATAAACCATGTACGGCGATATGGGTCAGCATGTGGTCGAGGAAGCCGACGCCGGTGGCGATGTTGTGCTGGCCGGAGCCATCGAGGTTGAGTTCGATGGTGATGTCGGTTTCGTTGGTTTTACGAGAGATGGAAGCGGTGCGCATGGGTCTACTTTCTACTTTCTACCCTCCGCGAAATGCGGAAAGTAGAAAGTGGCAATCATACAAGTTCACGGAGGGCCGCAATTAACGCGTCCGTTTGCTCCGGTTTGCCCACGCTGATGCGGATGCAGTCCGTCAGGCCGGGTTTGTTGAAGTAGCGGATGAAGATGCCGTGCTTTTGGGCCAGATCCGCTTTGAGTTGGGCGGCATCGATCCCTTTGACACGGCAGAGCAGGAAGTTGGCGGCAGAGGGGTAAACAGTTAGAAAGTGGAAAGAGGCAAGAGCGGCGGCGAGGCGGTTTCTTTCGGCGACGAGGGTTTTGACCGTCCAGGCCAGATAATCCGGGTCATCGAGGGCGGCGATGGCGGCCACACTGGCAGCGACATTGACATTATAGGGCTGTTTGGCCTTCCAGAGTGTGGGCATCAGCCAGGAGGGGAAAGCGCCGTAGCCAACGCGTAGGCCAGCTAGCCCGGCCAGTTTGCTGAAGGTGCGCAGGACGATCAGGTTATCAAGGCTGGAGACGTTGGTGATTTGAGAGAGCACACCGGAGAATTCGATATAGGCTTCGTCGAGCACAATCAGCGCGGGTAATGCCAGTAGTTTTTGCAAGACAGGCTGCGGGATGAGCGATCCGTCGGGATTGTTGGGGGAGGTGAGAAAAATCAGCTTGGGAGAAAACTTTTCAGCGGCATCCAAAATCCCATTTAAATCCAAAGAAAAATCGCTGTTGCGCGGGACGCTGATGACTTTGGCATTGTTCAGGTCGGCGTCGAAGGCGTACATGCCGAAAGTGGGCGGACAGTTGAGGATGGTATCGCCGGGGTTGAGCGTAACGCGCAGGATCAGGTCGATCAGTTCATCTGCGCCCGCGCCAGTGAGCAGGTTTTCGGCGGGTGCGCCGGTGAAGCGGCTGAGGGCGGCGCGCAGGGCACGGGATTCGGGGTCTGGGTAAATGTGGCCGTAGGCCAGGGTTGCCAGGGCCTCACGGGCGCGCGGTGACATGCCGTAGGGGTTCTCGTTGGCATCGAGTTTGATGATGTCCTCAGGGTGGCGGCCGACCCGCTCCGAGAGCACTTCAAACGGCTCAATCGGCGTATAGGGCGGTAAATTGGCGATGTGAGTTGGCAGGGTAATCGGGTTCATAGGCAGCATAGAAAGTAGAAAGTGGGCTTTCTACTTTCCACTTTCTACCCGGCAATCCGCCGACCTCG
>JAEWVF010000042.1 GCA_023459215.1 Chloroflexota bacterium | reverse complement strand
CCGCGACCGGATTGGGGTGGTGGTCGGTTCGGGCATTGGCGGCATCGGCACGCTAGCCGAGCAGGTTGCGGTTTTGGCCGAGAAAGGCCCGGATCGGGTCAGCCCCTTCCTGGTGCCGATGATGATTACCGATACGGCTGCCGGGATGACCGCCATCCACCTTGGACTGCGCGGCCCGAACATGGCTGTTGTAACGGCCTGCGCTAGCGGCAACAACGCCATCGGCGAAGCCACCGAGATGATTCGGCGCGGCGCGGCGGATGTGATGTTGGCCGGCGGCGCGGAAGCGGCCATCACCCCAATCACCATCGCCGGGATGAACGTCATGGGCGCGCTCTCGACCCGCAACGACGACCCGCTGACCGCCTCGCGGCCCTTCGACAAAACCCGCGACGGATTTGTGATGGGCGAAGGCGGCGTCATGCTGGTGATTGAATCGCTCGAACATGCCCGCGCGCGCGGGGCGACTATCCTGGCTGAGATTACGGGCTATGGCACCACCGATGACGCCTATCATGTTTCGGCTCCAGCCGAGAACGGTTCTGGCGCGGCCAAATGTATGCAGATTGCCATTGCCGATGCCGGGCTGAACGTGACCGATATTGATTACATTAACGCCCACGGCACATCCACGCCGCTCAACGACAAATCCGAAACGGCGGCCATCAAAACAGTCTTTGGCGAGCAGGCTTATAAAGTGGCGGTTTCTTCGACCAAATCGATGACTGGCCACATGATTGGCGCTGCCGGTGCGATGGAAGCCCTGATCTGCACGCTAACCTTCAAGCACAACATCCTGCCGTCGACCATCAACTACGCCAATCCCGACCCGGATTGCGACCTGGATATCATCCCCAATAAGCCGCGTCGGGCCAACCCCCGGCATGTCATGTCGAATTCTTTCGGCTTTGGCGGCCACAACGCCACCCTGGTTTTCAGCCGGTTTGAAGAATAACCTGGAATAAAATCAGGAGATTTTGCGCTCCTGAGCCAACATTGGAGTTTTTATGCCTTACGCACATATCACCGGATGGGGGATGTCGGTACCTTCGAAGGTGCTGACCAATGACGACATAGCCAAAATGGTCGAGACCAACGACGAGTGGATTCGTGAACGCACTGGCATCCGCGAACGCCGCGTGGCCGACGAACGCCAGTCCTCGGCCAGCCTGGGCGCGGAGGCGGCGATTGCCGCCCTGAAGGTTGCCGGGCTGCTGCCGACTGACCTCGATCTGATTATTTGCTCGACCTCCACCCCGGAACACATCTTCCCGGCCACGGCCTGCCTGATCCAGGACAAGATTGGCGCGACCAAAGCAGGGGCGTTTGACCTGTCTGCGGCCTGTTCGGGCTTTATCTACGCACTCAACATGGGTTCCCAGGCCATCCGCGCCGGGGCCAACAAAAATGTGCTCGTCATCGGCACCGAAACCCTCTCGCGCTTTGTCAACTGGCAGGATCGCAACACCTGCATCCTGTTTGGCGACGGGGCCGGGGCGTTTGTCCTGCAAGCCAGCGAAAAGCCGGGCGGCGCGTATGGCTCGGTCATGCACTCGGACGGTTCCGGCGGCGATTTGCTTTCCATCCCCGCTGGCGGCTCACACACCCCGACCAGCGAACTGACCCTGCGCACCGGGCTGCACTACATCCACATGGATGGCAAGGAAGTTTTCCGCTTTGCCACGCGGGTTATGGCCGGGGCTACCATCGAAGCGGTCGAGAAATCTGGCTGGAAACTCGATGACCTGGCGATTGTTGTCCCGCACCAGGCCAACCAGCGCATCATCGAAGCCGCCGCGCGCGGCCTGAAAATGCCGATGGACAAGTTCATGGTCAACCTTGACCGCTACGGCAACACCTCGACCGCCTCCATTCCGATTGCCACGGTGGAAGCCGTCCAGCAGGGCAAACTGCGTCCCGGCGACAAAGTGGTTTTCGTCGGTTTCGGCGCTGGCCTGACCTGGGGCGCGCTGGCCGCCGAGTGGACCGGCCCGTTGCAGGCCACCCGCCGCGTCGTCAAGCCCGAATGGTTCCCCTGGGTCGCGCCCATCCGCTCCTTCCTGCGCCGCATCGGTCGCGTCATCGAAGGCATCATTTTTGGCCGCCGGGCCTGATAACGCGCTGCCCGAAATCGGCCCAAAAGAGTGTTATTTACGGCTGTGACGGGTATAATCGGGTTATCTACTGTGAAGGAGTAAAAAATGCGCGTATTTGGACTTGGCGTCCCTGAACTTCTGATTATCCTGGTGATTATCATCATCCTGTTTGGCCCCGGCCGCTTCGGGAAAATCCTTGGCGAGCTTGGTTCCGGGCTGAAATCCTTCCGTGACAGCCTGACCGAAAAGAAGGATGAGCAGGCCCAGGATGACCAGGGCAACATCGAACCAAAATAAACATGTAGGACAAGAGAACATCTTGTCCTACTCTTTTTTACAAGGATAAAGACGATGCACTACCTCGACCCTGGCTCGCCGGATGCTCCCGGCGTTTTGCTCCTGCACGGCCTGGGCGCAGACTCGACCTCCTGGACCCTGCAACTGGATGCCCTGACCTCAGCCGGTTACCGCCCGATCGCCCCGGACCTGCCCGGCTTTGGTCGCTCGGCCTACGATGGGCGCGGCTGGAACTTCAAGCGCATGGCGGTCCTGCTGGCGGAACTCGTCAGCGATTTGGGGATTGCCCCGCTGCATCTGGTCGGTCTCTCGATGGGCGGAGTCATTGCCCAGCAATTTGCCCTCGATTATCCCCGGCACGTTCGCAAGCTGGTGCTGGTCAGCACGTTTAGCGTTTTGCGCCCCAAGAACTTCTCGCAGTGGTTTTATTTTTTACAGCGACTGCTGGTGGTTCATACCCTCGGCCTTGAACAGCAGGCCAAAATCGTTGCCCGGCGCGTCTTTCCCAACCCCGAACATGCTGAATTGCGCCGCATGGCCGAGACCCTGATCGCCAGCGCCGATCCGCGCGCCTACCGGGCTGCCATGCGCAGCCTGGGACTGTTCGACTCGCGCAAACGCCTGGCTGAAATCAATATCCCGACCCTGGTCATCACCGGCGCGGACGATTCCACCGTCCCCCCGGCGGCCCAGACCTTGCTGGCAAAATCCATCCCCAATGCCCGCCAGGTGGTCATCCCCAATGCCGGGCACGCCGCTGCCATCGACCAGGTCGAAACCTTCAATCGTCATTTATTGGAATTTATTGCGTAGGGGCGAGCCGTCGGCTCGCCCCTACTACAAACGGACTCATAAAATGAACATCCTCGAAACCGACCGCCTGCTCCTGCGCCGCCTGGTTCCCTCCGACCTGGACGCGCTCTATGCCCTCTACAGCGACCCTGTTGTGCGCCGTTACTTCCCCGAAGGTACGCTGAACCTCGAGCAGACTCGCACAGAACTGGAATGGTTCCTGAACGGCCATCCGCGCCACCCCGAGTTGGGACTGTGGGCCACAATTCTCAAAGAAAACGGCCAGTTTATCGGTCGCTGTGGGCTGTTACCCTGGACGATTGACGGCCAGTTTGAAGTCGAAATTGCCTACATGCTGGCAAAGGAACACTGGGGTCAGGGGCTTGCCACCGAAGCCGCGCGCGGCATTGCCAAATATGCCCATGAAACCCTCGGCCTCACCCGCCTGATCTGCCTGATCGACCACGACAACGCCGCCTCGATCCGCGTGGCCGAAAAAATCGGCATGGCCTTCGAGAAGGAAGGTTATGATGACCAAGGCCCGTATATCTTGTATTCGATGAACATATACCCGTAGGGGCGAGCCGCCGGCTCGCCCCTACGGGTCGATTTTTATTTCAACGATTTGCGCTCAACAACAATGGAATAGGAGGAGGAAGGAAGAAACCTGGTTTGTCATTTGTCATGGCGAGCCGCTAGTGGTCGAGCCTGTCGAGACTTTCTGTCGAGACATCTTGCTGCTCAGCTTTCAGACAGACATCTCAGTCAATCCTGATTGTCTACGACCTTGATGGCAAGGTCAACTTCCCAGGCGCTTTTACGCGGCTGAATGCGATAATCTGTCAGGTAGGCCTCATAACGACAGGCAAACGCATCCCCTTCTTCGTGGTTCCAGCGTTCAACGCTGATATTGTTCTCTTTAATCCACCCGAGCAATGCTTTGTTTCCGCGCAATGCGTATCGTGAATAGGTCAGACTTGCATAGCGTCCTTCTGGCAGAACGTTCGGTTTGACTCGTTCATCGCCTTCGAGCGGCTGCTGGACGATAAATCCCAATTCAATATCCATCATGCCGTCCATGTCAATGACATGATAGCGCAGAAAGTACGGGCCTTCATCGGCAATCCCATGCGCCTTTACCCAGGCGCGCAGTTCTTTCAGCAGCCTGTCGACGATTGCGAACATGCCTTTAAATGGCGTTTTTAGCCGAATCCCGATAGAATGCTGCGCATTACGAAAACTGATTTTTGGCTCTGTAATCATATTCACCATTTTACAATGAAAAAGGCCAGGTATCTTTTTCCAGATGTGCGGCCTTTTTTCATTTATTTTGCAATTCATCCAGTGTTAATCGATGCCGTCTTTCGTTTTACCAAAGTGCTTTTTTATAACTTTCTTAACATACTCGGGAATAGGAAATTGATTTTGAACCGCCGATTCCTTGAGTTTTTCATATAACTCCACTTCGTTTTCATCCCACAAAATATCTGTGCGCCTTACTTCTCTGAGTGCAACATGAACATAGTTTTCAGGATTTGCCCAATAACATTTCAAACAAACTTGCGCAGATTTTTCGTTTTGCCAGTTGGCGCAATGCTCACATGACCAAGACTTTGCCCGATTGCAAGAACCACAAACCAGCATAAAGTCTGTTGGCTTTAAGTTGTCTTGCGTATCTCCCGCAACTTCATAGGGGACTCGGTGGTCAACTTGTAAATAGCGTTGCTCGAAAGAGCCATTACAGATTGAACATTTTCCTCCGCTTTGGACGTACAGTTTGTCTCGAAACTGCTTTGGGAAAGTCTGTCTGCCTTCCAATCTGCCTTTTTGAATGTTGTTTATGTTGCCAAAACGGTAAGCCGCTATTGAACGTCCTTCGCTACCTTTCACTCGAAACGTTTCCAGCGGAATACCAAACTCTCTTACGTCACGGGCGGCTCTGGGCGGATGGTTGTAACCATATTCTTTTTCGAGTTGCTCAGTAGTGACAAAACCATTTTCAAGGATATGTTCAATAACAATGCGGGCGCGTTTGTTCGTGATATTTTCGAGAAGTTTTCTTATCTTTTTGTGTTCGGCTGATTGGGGCATGGTGAAAGGCTCGTTGTTTAGAATTCAAAAAGTGCGGGCTGGCGGATAACGTGATTGGCAATTACTTCCGTTGGCGCGATGTGCAATTTTTGAACCAAGTTGTTGGAAAGATAGACCGATTCAAAAGTTACATCATCTCTGCCAAGTAGAGTCGCTTGCGTAGAGCGTCCCGCTTCCACTTCAAGACGATACATGCCTAATTCTTCAGGCAAGTTTTGCCCATAAGATTTTTTACCTGTGCGCCCATCGTAACTAAGAATAAAGGGGACATTCTTTCTGTTCAATTTTTTCAATTCTTGCATGAACTCATCAAAATCAATTCCGCTAAAATAACGAGGGTCGCCTGTGGCGCAAACACCCTGATACGGCGGATCCATATAGACTAAATCTTTTGAAGTAGCCTTTTTCAAAACTTCCTTATAATCTGCGCTGGTCAAAGTCGTTTTATTTTTCAAAAGACTCGAAACTGCGAAAATATCATCTTTCATTTGCTGCGGATTGCGGCCTAATCTTCGGTTGTCGGGGCTTTGGTTGAAATCCCCGTTTGCATTGTATCTTACCGACGCTTTGACACAACGGGCAAGTAAATAAATTAGATAATCGGGACGTTTTGTTTTATTGAAATTGTCACGAACAATATCATAGTATTTTCGCTCGTTTCCTTTTTGCTCCGTCCATAAATTTTCATATTGCGCGGAAATTTCTTTTGGATGATTGATAATCTCATTCCAAAGAGCAATTAAGGGTTGGTTTACATCGTTTAGGTGAAAATGTGTTGCTTTGCCATGACCCGCCGCAGCAATTGAAATCGCTGCTGAACCTGAAAACGGCTCAAAAAGAGTTTTGATTTCAAGCGGAAAAAATGGCAAGATATATTTTGCCAAATTACGCTTACTGCCTTGATAGGGAATTGGGTGCGGGATTTTCATTTTTCAATCTCTCCGTCATTATTTTACTCTAAGCCATTAACGCTGTTGTGCAAGGTGGCACCCAACTACGGATAACCTGCCTCCATCTATTTCCTTTCGGCCAACACACTTGCCTCAGCCTGCTTAATTTTAGCACAGTGGCGAGCCGCCGGCTCGCCCCTATAATTTATTTCACCACCGGAACCCCCTCATTCTTCAACGCGTCCAGCACGCGTTCAAAATGATTTGAAATAATCCCCATCTGCGCCGCCTCGGCCAGGGTGAAGAAGCCGAAATCGGTTGTTTCGTTGCTCAAGCCCGGCTCGCCGCCGGTCACTTCGACCTCGAAACTCAGGGCGACGATATGGACTTTGTTGCCGTCCGGGTAGATGACCAACCGGTTCGGGTCGCTGTACACGCCCAGGAAGCGCGTCACCCGTCCGCGCAGGCCGGTTTCCTCCCACAATTCGCGCAGAACCGCCTCCTCCACGCTCTCACCGGGGTCCACCCGCCCGCCGGGCAGGCACCACATGCCATTATCCGTGCGCCGGGTCAGGAAGACCTTCTCGCGCCGTTCGTCAAAGAAAATGGCCGAGCAGCCCAGGCGCACTTCGCCCTGTCTGCCCAGCCGGTCGCCGTATAAAATTTGGGTTTTCATGCCCAAATTATAAGCCCAGGATTTCTCCTGGGCTTTGTTTTAGCTGACGAAATTCCCGCTGCGCAGGTCAACCAGCGCCTGGCGGATTTCCTCCTGGGTGTTCATCACGAACGGCCCGTAAGGCGCAATCGGCTCCTTGAAGGGCGCGCCCGCAATCAGCATAAAGCGGACGTGCTGGTCCTCGGCCGCGCTGACCTTGATCCGCTCGCCGTCTGTAAACTTGACCATATGCACGCCTGGAACGGGCGTCCCGTCGCCGCTGTTGCCGTCATGGATGAAACCCAGCCCCTCGAAAACATACGCCAGGGCGGTGTGCCCGCGCGGAACCTCGATCTCGAACTCGCGCCCGGCCTCGACGCGCACATCCATGTAAACTGGCTGGGCCGCGATTTCGGTCGCCGGGCCGCCAACCCCTTCATATTCCCCGGCCACAACCCGCACCGTGACCCCGTCCTTTTCCAGGCTCGGAATCGTCCCGCCGCTGATTTCCTGGTAGCGCGGCTGCGACATCTTCAAGCGCGCCGGTAGGTTGACCCACAACTGGAAGCCGTAAATGACGCCGTTCGGCCCGCGCTGGGGCATTTCCTCGTGCAAAATCCCGCGTCCGCTGGTCATCCACTGTACTGCGCCGGGACCGATTTCGCCCGCATTGCCCAGGCTGTCGCGGTGACGCACCTGGCCATCGAGCATATAGGTCACGGTCTCGATTCCGCGGTGCGGATGGGTCGGGAAACCGCGAATCGGCCCTTCGAGCGGGTCGTTGAAGGCAAAATGGTCGAAGAGCAGGAAGGGGTCGAACAGGTTCGAGACTTTTGGCCCAAACGAGCGCCGCAGCAAAACGCCTGCGCCCTCGATCACATACTGCGGTTCGATAATCTCAGCAATTTTGCGATATTCTTTCATGGTTGTACCCTTAATTTTCGTTTGTAAATTGGTAGGGGCGACCCGCCCAGACACTCATAAGCCACAATCTATCCGAACGGGTCGCCCTTACGGTTGAATTCGGATTTGAATTGTCCAGATTATACAATCGAGATAGTTTGATGTCAAACTATCTGCTCATCCTTTAATAACTCTCTTACAAACAGGTTTTGCTTTTTGTGTGGAAATCGTAACCGCTTGAGTTTAGAGTTCAATTTGGGTTAAAACCTTTTGGTACACGGATTGCACGGATTACGCGGAATCTCACGGGTTTTTCTTGAAAAATCCGCGCGCCCGTAGGGCAGTCCGTCCAATCCGCGTAATCCGTGTCCAGATTTTGGTTTTTAAGCGCCCATTGAGCCAAGATTCCTGCTTTGCCAGACTCGTAAAAACGAACTCTAAAGTCAAGTTATAAAT